>SHWP01000026.1 GCA_009693785.1 Rhodospirillaceae bacterium | reverse complement strand
CCATCAAGGCCCTGAGAACAATTGGGCTGGGATGTCGCAAGAATGGCCTATTCCGAGGCCAGGGCGGCGCTCATGCGAGCCAGGGCATCCTTGTCCGCACCCGAAGGTAACGCCCCCTTGGGGGCATCAAGAAACGCCGCCACGTCGCCCAGCACCGTTTGGGCCTGTTTGTCCCGCAAAACGATGTGCCAGCCTTTGGGGTAATAGATGAGACGGAGTTGATCGCCTTGATTTGGAAACGCCTTCACGGCCTGCAGAGTTGGCGCTTTTGGGATGATTTGGTCATTCTGCCCATACAAGTAGAGCGTTGGAATATCGAGCTTGGGTGCGCTTTCGAGCGCAGCGTCCATCAAATTGCTGATTCCATAAATGGCATCAAGCCGCGTGTTCTTAATGAAAAGTGGATCGCGGGCATTATCGCGTAGCAGATCGATGTTGTCGCTTGCTTGCCGTCCCAGGCTACGCCCGCTTGGTTTTAAGCCAGGCGCAAGACGAGCCCCCAACCACAATGCCACGCGGTAATAAAACGGCATGGTCGATCGCGCCCAAACTGCCGGAGCAGCCAACACGATTCCGTCGACAAGCGGGAGCTGCGCATCAGCCACAGCAGCCATAATCACTGCGCCACCCATACTTTCGCCCAGCGCATACACAGGAATATTGGGGTGGGCGCGGCGAAGCACGCGTGCAAAGTCTCGGAAGTCACCAATCAACGCCGCCTCGCCGGGCCACAACCCAACATTGGGGGCGCGCCCGAAGCCTCGCTGATCATAGGCATAGACCACGAAGCCCTGGCTGGCGAGAAACGGGCCAGTGCCAAGCGTGTTGGCTGGAATTTTATCGAATGCCTTCGCGTAATCGTTAAATCCGTGGAGTGCCAACACAACCGCTTTGGGCGGCTGGTCTGGCAGCCATCGACGAACCGGAAGCGATAACCCGTCTGATGTGACAAAAACCTCGCCATTCAGCCTCGGCTCCGAGGGCTGTTGCCCGGGCGGGGCAATGACTGGTGCACAAGCCGATATGAAGGCGAGACAAACGACTACCGAAAGAAACCGAACAGGGAAGAATCGAAAGAGATTCATCTTGCGGAGGATCATGCCGCCGCTTGTGGAGGCGTGGAGCGCGTGAGTTGAAGGAAGATGTCCTCCAAATCGACCTCATGTGTACGAATGTCCGCAATGGTTACGCCAGCGTTACGCACTGCATCAATGATCTCGCCGACGGCCAATGAGCTAGGCCGATAATTCACATGAATCTCGCTGGGTTGAGGCAAGGTCGCGTGGAATCGCCCAAGCGCTTCGGGAATTGCCTCAATCGGGGCCGCCAATACAAAAGTCACCGCCTTGTTATCGAGCTGTTTGAGTAAATTCGCGGTCGTGTCGTTCGCAATGACACGCCCATGATTGATAATGGCGATCTGATCGCACAGCTCTTCGGCTTCTTCCAAGTAGTGCGTGGTGAGTAGGATAGTTGTGCCTCGTGAATTCAGTTCGCGAATGTACTTCCACAGGGTTTGGCGCAATTCCACATCCACGCCTGCTGTCGGCTCATCAAGCACTAATATTGGTGGTGTATGGACCATGGCCTTGGCCACCAACAAACGGCGGCGCATACCGCCTGATAACGTCCGCGAATAGGCATCGGCTTTGTCGAGCAGCCCTACTGCTTTCAAGATCTCTTCGGTGCGCCGCTCATTTTTGGGCACCCCATAAAGACCCGCCTGTAACTCCAGTGCTTCACGTGCAGTAAAGAATGGGTCGAGGTTAAGCTCCTGCGGCACCACGCCGATGGCACAGCGCGCCTGCCGTTCGTGGCTCGCAATGTCGTAATCCCATAGCTTGACCGTGCCCGAGGTCCGCTTCACCAATCCGGCCATGATGTTGATGATGGTCGATTTACCTGCGCCATTGGGGCCGAGCAAACCGAAGAACGAGCCGCGTGGAACGGCGAGGGTAATATCGAAAAGGGCCTGCTTTGGCGGACGTTTATTCGACCCAGCGTAGACCTTATTCAGGTTTTGGATATTAACGGCAAAATCAGGCAATACGGGCGATGGCATAAAATTGGCACTCGTTCAGCGAACGGCGGCCATGGTTAAACCGAGCATGCGGCCAGGTCAATGCAACGAAACAAGCGAGTTTTAGCTCATGACAGTGCTTGAAAAGCCCAACCCGCCGCCGCATAAACTTAAGTAAGCGCTTATTCGAAATTATGAGGACAGCCATGGCCGAACCCGTGGAAACCATCAAGGTGGACACAACGCACGTCAATTGCGATGGCGGTGGCGGCGCGCTGGGCCACCCCCGGGTATATCTGCAAATCAAGCCTGAGATTGGGCATCTTGATTGCCCCTATTGCGGGCGGCGTTACGAACTCGATCAGCGTGCAAAAGCTGGGGCCTCTGCCCACGGGCATTGACCGGCCCGGCCCATGGCCGCTTCCAAAATCAAGCCACGGCGGCTCTACCTGATCGACGGATCGGGTTACATCTTCCGCGCCTTCCACGGCCTGCCGATGATGACGCGGCCCGACGGAACCCCGGTCAACGCCGTTTATGGCTTTTCATCAATGATGATGAAGCTGCTTGACGACCTGCGCGATACAAGCGTCGAAGAACTTATCGCGGTCATCTTCGATGCCAAGCGCAAAACCTTCCGCAATGAAATTTATAAAGAATACAAAGCCCACCGGCCGCCCGCTCCCGACGAATTGATTCCGCAGTTTGAGATCATTCGCGACGCCACGCGGGCCTTCAACGTACCTGCCATCGACATGGAAGGCTTCGAAGCCGATGACTTGATCGCGACCTACGCCAAGCAAGCCGCGGCAGCAGGTATCGATGTCGTGGTCATTTCCGCCGACAAGGATTTGATGCAGTTGGTGCGCCCGGGTGTTGCGATGCACGACCCCATGAAGAACCGCAACATCGGCCCAGCCGAGGTGATGGAGAAATTTGGGGTTCCGCCAAATAAAGTGATCGATGTGCAATCGTTGGCAGGGGATTCCAGCGATAACGTGCCTGGTGTTCCTGGCATTGGCATCAAGACCGCGGCTGAACTAATTAACCAGTATGGTGATTTGGACACGCTGCTGGCCAAGGCTGGCGAGATCAAACAACCCAAACGCCGCGAGAATTTGCTGGCCTATGCAGATTTGGCCCGCATCTCGCGCCAGCTTGTCACGTTGAAAGATGACGTACCCCTGACCGTGCCACTTGAAAGCCTGGTTTGGAATCCGCCCGACGAAGACACGTTGGTTGGGTTCCTCGCGGAGCAAAGCTTCAAAAGCCTCATGGCCAAGGTGTCGGCCAAACTGGGTGCGAATGCTGCAACCACATCGCCACGCCTGGCTGAGGTTGTGGTACCGAAAGCCGAAGCTGTCGCCAACATAGCCACTTCCAGGCCGTCGGCGATGCCCGCTATCGACCGTAGCAAGTACGAGTGCATACAAACCAACGAGGCGCTACAGCGCTGGGCAGATAAAGCAACGCAAAACGGTTGGGTAGCCGTCGATACTGAGACTACGGGCCTTGATCCGATGCGCGACAGGCTTGTGGGAATCTCGCTGTGCATTTCAGCCGGTGAAGCTTGCTACATTCCCTTAGAACATGGCGCGGGAATCGCCGAACAGGGCTCGTTGGCTTTTGATGCAGCGCCACGCCCGAAACAAGTCATCTTGAAAGACGCCGTGCGGATTCTCGGGCCCATGCTGCGCGATGAATCGGTGCTCAAGGTCGGGCACAACATTAAATTCGACATGCATATCTTGAACCGGGTCGGCTTTGAAGTTACGCCGGTCGACGATACTATTGTGATCTCCTACGTGCTGGACGGCGCTAAGAACGGGCACGGCATGGATGAGTTGTCTGAATTACATCTCAATCACAGCACCATCAAATTCTCTGAGGTTTGTGGCAGCGGCAAAAACCAGATCACCTTCGATCAAGTTCCTCTCGACAAGGCGACCGCCTACGCAGCCGAAGACGCTGACGTTACGCGCCGGTTTCACGTCCTACTCAAGCCGCGCCTGCGTGAAGAGCATCTAACCACTGTCTATGAGACTCTTGAGCGCCCATTGATCGGCATTTTGGCCGACATGGAACGCAAAGGCATTTTGGTTGATGCAAAAGTGCTGCGCGCATTGAGCGAAGATTTTGCCAAGCGCATGGTCAAGCTCGAGCAGGAAATTCATAAGCTGGCGGGGGAAGAATTCAACGTCGGCTCGCCAAAGCAACTTGGCGAAATCTTGTTCGAACGCATGAGCCTGCCTGGTGGCAAAAAAGGCAAAACCGGAGCCTATGGAACGGGCGCGGACGTGCTGGATGAGCTTGCAGCTCAGGGCCACGACTTGCCAGCCCGCGTGTTGGATTGGCGGCAGCTGTCGAAACTCAAAAGTACCTACACGGATGCTTTGGTGGAAACGATCAATCCCGAAACGGGCCGCGTACACACCAGCTATTCACAAACCGTCGCTTCAACGGGCCGGTTATCGTCGAATGATCCGAATCTGCAAAATATTCCAATCCGCACCGAAGAAGGCCGCAAGATCCGCACTGCTTTCATTGCACCCAAAGGCAAAACGCTTATCTCAGCGGACTATAGCCAAATTGAACTGCGCCTTGTGGCGCACGTCGCCGACATCAAAGGCATGAAGCAAGCTTTCAAGGACGGCGCGGATATTCATGCCGCCACGGCCTCGCAAATGTTTAGCGTGCCCATGAAAGATATGACTAGCGAGCTTCGCCGCCGCGCCAAGGCCATCAACTTTGGCATTATCTATGGCATCTCTGGCTTTGGGTTGGCGCGGAATTTAGGGATTGAGCGCAGTGAGGCGCAGGCGTTCATCAACGCCTACTTCACCAAATTCCCGGAAATTCGCGACTATATGGAGCGCGCGAAGGACGAAGCAAAAAAGTTTGGCTACGTCATGACCCCATTTGGGCGGCGCTGCTGGGTGCCAGGCATCGCCGACAAAAACGGCGCGGTCCGCAGCTTTGCCGAGCGCCAAGCCATTAACGCGCCGATCCAAGGCGGAGCTGCTGACATCATCAAGCGCGCCATGGTCCGGCTACCTGATGCTCTCAAGAAAGCCAAACTCAAGGCCGATATGTTGCTCCAGGTACATGACGAACTGATCTTCGAAGTGCCCAATGATGAGGTCGAAGCCACAACCAAATTGGTTAAAAAGGTGATGGAGCAAGCCGCGCATATTAGCGTGCCCTTGGTGGTTGACACCGGCACGGGCCAGAATTGGGACGAGGCGCATTAACCTATGACGACCCTGCCACTCACGGGCGCATGGCATGGGGCTATTATCAGTGTACGCGACCTCGATAAATGGAGCGCTGCACTTACTCATCTGTTCGGGTGGTCCGAAGTATCGCGAGGTGCCGTCGATGCCCGGCTATTGCGTGTCTGGCATCTGGCTTCTGGCGTTAGCGCCGAGGAGTGTGTTCTCGCCAACATAGACGACAATACGCGCCAAATTAGGCTCATTAAATTTAGCAGCGCTGAACAGGTACAAATCCGCTCCAGCGCGATGGGGTGGGATACAGGCGGCGTATTTTCGCTGCTGTGTTACGCGCGCGACACCGATGCCACGTTTCGCGCTGCACAAGAGTTGGGCTGGTCGGCCTATAACGACCCGGTCGATATGCACTTCGAGGGCCGCACCCTCAGAAATGTCGTCTTGCGCGCATGGGATGGCGTGAACTTCGGGCTCTATTGCCCGAAAATACCGCCACCGCCGTCGCCACCGCGTTATGCCAAGGTCAGCGCGCCATTCAACGGCCAGCAAATGGTACAGGCCATCAAACCTGCACGGGATTTTTACGCAAACGTTCTTGGCTGGACTCCTTGGTTTGAAGGAACCCTGCGGCTGAATTGTAATAACTTTGGCATGCCAGAGAACTATGTCGGTGTGTTGCCGAAAAATGTTGCCATCGCTGCTGGTGGCAAAGATGCAGCTAACGCTTGGTCCTATGCCCAAGTAGAGCTGGTACAGTGGGACGGTTTTTCAGGGCGGGATTTGGCCGCGCGCGCGGTACCGCCGAACCTGGGCATTCTCGCCTTGCGAATTCCAGTTGCCGATGCCAAGGCCCATTCGCACAGCATTATGCAGCGCGGCGGTCAGCTGTGGTCAACGCCAACGACTGTCACGTTGGCGCCATATGGTGAGACGACAATTTTTTCTGTGCGCACGCCCGACGGTGTAATCATTGAGTTTTTCAGCCTGGTCTAATGGGTGTTGCTTGAGCAACTCCACTGGCGCTAATGCGGGGTCCGGCTGTCATCTAAAGCACAGCCTAAACGGAGCTATCGTTTATCCTTCACTCATCCTGATGTTTTTGGCGAGCCTCGCGGCCCTTGCTCAATCGCCCGCAAGCACCTGCTTTACTGCCGATACTGCGCCCACCGCTAGGATCAAGGACTGCACTACATTGCTTGCCGATGAGGCGCTTGCCAACGGCACCCGGGCACTAGCACTGTTTGCCCGCGCGGATGCTTTGGCTGCAACAAACGAAGTTGCGCGCGCGTTATCTGATCTTGATGCCGGGCTTATGATTTCACCGCTCGACACGACCGCATTGCTCGCGCGTTCACGCCTTCGCGAAACCAGCGGTGATATTGCCGGCGCGGAGACCGATGCCACAGCGGCCATCACGGCAGACACAGGCCTGAACGATGCTTACGTAAGGCGCGGCGCGCTACGATTGGCACAAGGTAAGGCCGATCAAGCCATTGCCGATTTAGGGGAAGCCCGGCGCCTCAATCCACGGGATGGCGGGCCATTTCGGGTCCGTGGCGAATACTTTCTGGCTCAGAATAAAATCGAAGACGCTATTGGAGAACTTCGTCAAGCAGTCGCCCTTAACAATCGCGACGCGGATGCTTATGCCCAACTCGGCCAAGCCCTGTTACGTGCCAGTAAACTTGACGAAGCAACTGTGGCCCTGACCAACGCCCTGACAATAAAGCCCCATGATGCACGCTGGCTTCGCGCCCGCGCCACAGCGTATGGGCGCATCGAGAACTATGTAGCCGCCATGGCTGATTACTCGGCGTTGCTCGCCCTACAGCCGGGTGATCTTTCGGCATTGGAAGCGCGCGGCGTCGCGGCCTTGCAGAGTGGTGATCACACCCAAGCCATCACCGATTTCTCAAGATTGCTTGAAATCCAGCCCGCGCGAGCGGACTGGCATTATTTTCGCGGCACAGCATATTTGCATACCAAGAATCCGAACGACGCCATTGCGGATTTCACAGCCACCCTCATGCATGAAAAAGACGACGGTGATGCCCTGTCTGCCCGCGCCAGTGCCTACGCGATGCTCGATAACTTCGCCATGGCAGAGACCGATCTGACCACGGCGCTTGGTCGACAACCGCAATCACGCGAGTTTCGTATTCAAAGAGCGCAAGTCCGGTTTTTGATGGAGAATTTTCTCGAGGCAACGGCAGATTTTGTGGCGGCGGCTGATCGCGCAGAGAAATCCGATATTAAAAATGCGCTCTGGCGCTTCATCGCCCAAAGCAGGACCAAGCAGGACGGGCGCGCTGAACTGGCAGCCATGGCCAACTCTGTCACTTCGCGTATTTGGCCTAGTTCAGTGTTGCAATTTTTCTTAGGAGAAGTTGCGGCGGAAACAGTGCTCGACCAAGCTCGTGGCAAGGCCACTCAGCTTTGTGAGGCCCGGTTTTATTTGGGCCATGCGGCACTGATTTTAGACGACACGCCCCAAGCCCGCGATCAATTCAATGAAGCCTTGATGGCGTGCGATGCAGACTCAATCGAACATCAGAGCGCCCGGCTGATACTTGCAAAAATGAATTAGCGGCTGCTTGGCTTGAGCGCCCAATCCGGCACCACGCCATAAGAAATGTCGAAGGCGACGGGCAACAAAGTAACAGCCGCCACGCTCACGACGACAATCCAAATAACGTCGAGCCAGAACCCGGCACGGGCCATCTGAGCGACCGTAACGTGACCGCTTCCAAAGACAATAGCATTCGGGGGCGTGGCTACTGGCAGCATGAAGCCACCACTCGCCGCCATGGCGCCTGCGATGCACAACAACAATGGGTTCTCGCCCATGGCAAGCGCTGCCGTGCCGAGCACGGGCAACAATGCCGCCGTAGCCGCCGTGTTCGATGCAATTTCCGACAGAAATACGATCATCGCCACAAATACGGCGATCATGACCCACACCGGCACAGTCGACCACGACACCAGGCCCGCGCCGACCCATTCTGCCAAGCCCGAAGATCCAGCAGCATCCGCTAGGCTCAACCCTCCGCCGAATAAGACCAGCAACCCCCACGGCAGCTTGACGGCCCATTCCCAATTCAACGCGAAGACATTGCGTTTGAGATCGACCGGAATCACGAACAGCGCGAACGCCACAGTCATAGCGATTCCGGCATCGGAGAGTTTCAAGTCTGGCACCAATGAGGCGAGTAAGGGTTGGCTGATCCACAAACCAGCTGCGGCCAGAAATGCCCCAGCTACGATCTTTTCGCCCGTACTGATGGGGCCAAGTGTGGCGCGATCCTTTGCTAGTAATTCTTCAACACCAAGGACCGGCGTCGCAGACAGCGGATATAAAACCCTGCACAGTAACACCCAGCACAGAAACGCGATTGTGACTGAGGCTGGAATGCCCACCATCATCCACGCCACGAAAGAAATTGTTATGCCATAGGTTTGTTGGATGAATGCCGCCAGCAGCGCATTGGGCGCGGTACCGATTAGCGTGCCAAGCCCGCCGATACTGGCGCCATAGGCCACCGCCAAAACCATGGCTGTTTCGAAATGACGCGATTCATCTACGCCTTCGCGTCGCATCAGCGGCAAGATCGAAATGGCGATGGGCAACATCATCAGTGTCGTGGATGTGTTGTTGATCCACATGCTGATGAAAACAGTCGCGGCCAGAATGCCGCCGACGAGCTGGCGTGGCCCAGTTCCCGTCCACGACAAGATCGTCAAGGCAATGCGGCGATGGAGCCCCCAGCGCTGCATGGCTAGCGCGATCATGAAACCGCCCATGAAAAGAAAAATTGTGGGGTTAGCGTAGGGCGCGGCGGCGGTTTTGATCTCCATCACGCCCAATAGGGGGAAAAGCACCAGAGGGATCAGCGCCGTGGCATAGACAGGCACCGGCTCACAAATCCACCAGATTGCCATTAAAGCCAGCACAGCGGCGACATCGATGCCCTTGTCGGACATGCCCTCGGGTGGGGGCAGAAACACCAACACACCAAAGGCCGCAAGGCCAGTAAACAAGCCAAAAAGCTGGCGTTTGGAATAAACGTCGGGTTCGATGAGCGCGTCGGACATGGAGGGAATTTAACGATCTGACAAAGCCGTGATTAAGGGCTGGATTTGCCTGTATATTATATACGCTGCGAGGCGGCCACAGCGCCGCCGCGAGGTTGTACGAATTTCGCCACAATGCACCTGTGGAATTGTGGCAACCGCGAATCGCCGCGGTTTTGGCTAGAAAAGGACGACATCCGTGGGGAATCACATTGCCCTCATCGACGACGATCGGAACATCTTAACTTCGGTCACCATGGTTCTGGAGACCGAGGGCTTCAAGGTCACGACCTACCGCGACGGTGCGGACGCATTGCGGGGCCTTCTCGCCGACCCTGTCGACCTTGCGATCCTCGATATCAAAATGCCGCGTATGGATGGCATCGAGTTGTTGCAGCGGTTACGTGAAAAATCATCGATGCCGGTGATTTTCTTGACGTCAAAGGACGATGAGGTTGATGAGCTTCTGGGACTGCGGATGGGCGCAGACGACTACATCAAGAAACCCTTCTCGCAACGACTTTTGATCGAACGGGTCCGCGCGGTGTTCCGCCGCGGTGAGGCCCAGAAAGCCGCTGCCAATGGCGCATTGTCGGCAGGCTCCATGAAACGTGGGGAATTAGTACTCGACCCCGCCCAACACCTGTGTACGTGGAAAACATTGCCCGTGAATCTTACGGTCACGGAGTTTTTGATCATCCAGGCCTTGGCCCTGCGGCCCGGCCACGTTAAAAGCCGCGATCAGTTGATCGACGCGGCTTACGGCGAGCACATCTACGTCGACGACCGCACCATCGACAGTCACGTCAAGCGGCTACGCAAGAAGTTCCGCGAGGTCGATAAGGATTTTTCGCATATCGAAACCTTGTACGGCGTCGGCTACAAATACACAGAAGCTGCGTAATTAATCCTCCGGCAGTCTCACCAGCGCGGAGGGGTTTGGGGAGTTCGTGGGAATTCCCCTTAGGGGACATGCGTGCGGGCCGACCCAGATCACAGGATCATTGCTCCAAGTCAGGACGAGGTACGGCCGCACGGCCTATTCTCACCCCTGACCCGGCGGATTCTGGCCGTCAATCTGGCCGCACCTGTGCTACTTGTGCTTGGCTTGTTATTTCTTGATGAGTACGAAGACACACTGATTGCGACTGAGATTGAGGCCTTGCGCACGCAGGGCGAACTGATCGCAGCATCCCTTGGCGAAGGCGCCGTCGTCGTCGAAACCGAGAACGCTGATTTCCCGACCTTTACCCCAACCGGCAATCTGCGCATCATTCAGCCCGACACCGCACGGCAACTTGTGCGCCGCCTTGCTGGTCTTGCACAGCTACGCACCCGCCTGTTTGACCGTGACGGAAATCTCATTGCTGATAGCCGATTGCTTCAAGGCCCGGGCGGAGAGGTGCAGGTCATTGATTTGCCCCCCGTCGATGAAGGCTTGCTCGGACGATCATTACGTCAAGCCTTTGATGCGACCGCAGGCCGCCTTGGCCTTGACGGCGGCCTGGAGCCTTATATCGAGCGCGCTACTCCGTCAGCCTCCGATTACAGCGAACTCAATCAAGCTTTAGAGACAGGGGAGACCGGTTCTGCGGTAAGGCTTCGGGCCGACCGGCAGAAAATTTTATCGGTCGCGGTGCCAGTCCAATTTTACCGGCAAATCGTCGGGGCGATCTTGGTCTCGCGTGATGGGCGCAACGTCGACAAGCGCCTATTCGCAGTCCGCGGATCAATATTGGCGATGTTCGGCTGGGTCTTAGGGTTGACCATTCTAACCTCGGCTTATCTTGCCAGGACCATCGGCAGGCCATTGCGCATCTTGGCTGAAGCCGCTGAACGCGTGCGCCACTCCAAGACCCGGAGGCAAGACATTCCCGACCTGACCGCGCGCTCCGACGAGATTGGAGAACTGTCAGGCGCATTGCGAGAAATGACGGAATCGTTGTGGCAGCGCTTGGACGCGATTGAGAGCTTTGCCGCCGATGTTGCCCATGAAATCAAAAATCCGCTTACCTCTCTGCGCAGCGCGGTTGAAACCGTTGCCCGCGTAAAAGACCCAGAGCAACAGAAACAGTTGATGGGCATCATCCTTGACGACGTTGGCCGGCTAGATCGATTGATTTCGGATATCTCTGATGCTTCCCGATTGGATGCCGAACTCTCGCGCGCAGAAATGGCGCCGGTCAGGCTTGCAGCACTTCTGGGTGCCTTGGCACAGGTGCAAAACGCCACGGACGATGTCGACGCTGTCAGGGTTGTCTTGCAGGTTGAGCGCGATGAAGATTTGCTCGTGGCAGGAATTGAGGGGCGGCTGGCGCAAGTGTTTCGTAACTTGATCGGAAATGCCGTGTCGTTCAGCCCGGCACGCGGGCGTATCACTATTCGCGGACAGCGCGCTGGGCGGAAAATCTGTGTTGATGTGTTGGATGAGGGCCCCGGCATTCCTAATGGCAAGGAAAAGGCGATTTTTGAACGCTTTTATTCCGAGCGGCCTGACAGCGAAAAATTTGGCACTCACTCTGGGCTTGGGCTGTCAATTTCGATGCAAATTATCGCGGCTCATCACGGCACAGTCATTGCCGCTAACCGCAGGGAAACAGAGCCAGGGCAAACCGGGGCACGATTCACCGTGCGTTTGCCCGCCGCATAAGTCAAAATCTGCGCACTGCTGCTGCCATTGACAGCAATGGCAAGGCATTTCACGCTCAATGCATGATTCATCTTCACGCGACTTGCATTTCATTCTCGGGCACGGGCGTTCTGATTCGCGGCGCTGCGGGCACGGGCAAATCCGATTTGGCCTTACGGCTGATTGACCGAGGCGCAGAGCTTGTCTCAGATGACTATTGCGAGATCACCGTCGAACACGGCCGGTTAATGGCCGCGCCGCCCACGACCATCGCCGGGAAACTCGAAATCCGCGGATTTGGCATTGTCACCTTGCCGCATATTGAAAAAGTCGCCGTTGGGTTAATTGTCGATCTTTGCAAACCCGCTGACATTGAACGATTGCCCAAAACGACCACGACCGTCGTGGAAAACATCGCGCTACCTTGGCTTAAGCTTGACCCCTTCACAGTTTCCGCGGCTGATAAAGTGCGAATGGCCCTGCGAACATTGGCCACTGGCGCTCGCTTGACCCAATAGAGAACACCCAACCCGGTGTGCTAGACTAACAACATGACCGCGACTTCGCCGACATCGCAAACCCAGACTGCCGCCCCACGTCTTGTCATTGTGACCGGAATTTCGGGCGCGGGCAAAAGCGTCGCATTGCAGGCCCTTGAAGATGCGGGTTTCGAAACTGTCGATAATATTCCTGTCGCCCTCATACACGCCATAGTCGCTGCTCAAGAAGACCGCTCGATTGCCGTTGGCGTCGATGCCCGCACGCGTGACTTCGATGCTAAGAAATTGCTTGGCACTGTCGATGTCTTGCGCCAGCAAACAGCCAAGAACGTTGCGGTAATTTTTCTTGATGCCGATACTGACGTGCTGGTGCAACGCTACACCGAAACACGCCGCCCCCATCCGTTAGCTCATGAGCGGCCGATTTCTGATGGCATAGAGACGGAACGTCGCCTGCTCTCGCCGCTGCGCCCAGGCATTGATGTCTTGGTCGACACAAGCCGCCTCGCCCCTACCGATCTGAAGCGTATCGTGCAAGGCCATTTTGGCAGCAAGGGCCTGAAGCGTATGCAGGTCTTCTTGATGTCCTTCGGCTTCCGTTATGGCCTGCCTCGTGAGGCCGACATCGTACTGGATGTACGTTTTCTCAAGAACCCACATTATGAAGCTCAGCTACGATCTTTGACGGGGCGCGATTCGGCGGTCGGCGCCTTTATCGATCAAGACCCTGCTGCAGGTCTGTTTCTTGAGCATGTGTCAACGCTTCTAGACAAGCTATTGCCCCTATACGAGCGCGAGGGAAAGTCGTATTTCACCATTGCCATTGGCTGTACCGGTGGCCAACATCGCTCGGTGTATATGGTAGAACGCTTAGCGGCTTGGTTTCGACAGCGGCCAGGCCCCATTGATATCCGTCATCGTGACCTTCCACAAATTCCACACTGACAATCCTGCTGATAGACATAACCGGTAGCGCCAGCGCGATGCCTCAAACAAAGCCCTTGATTGGATTGGTGTTGGTCACACACGGCCGCCTCGCCATTGAATTGGTTGCGGCGATGGAGCATGTCGTTGGCCCCCAAGCACAGGTTGTCGCCGTTTGTATCGGACCCGACGATGACATGGCGCAGCGCCGTCAGGACATTGTGAAGGCGGTTGAAAAAGTCAACGCCGGTTCGGGCGTCGTTGTCTTGACCGATATGTTTGGCGGCACGCCGTCAAACTTAGCCATCTCGATTATGGAGAGTGCGCCAGTCGAAATTATCGCCGGGGTCAACCTCCCAATGTTGATCAAGCTTGCATCGGTGCGCGGCAGCGAGGATTTGGCGACCGCAGTGTCTCAGGCCCAAGACGCGGGGCGCAAATACATCAACGTCGCTTCGGCTTTTTTAGGTCAAGAAAAATAGTCACGCGTAATGGGTGGGGTGTTGCGACGCGGCGCTGAGATTTGCAACAGCAAGGGCTTACATGCCCGGGCGGCAGCAAAATTCTGCAAAACAGCCGAGCAGTTCGAATCCGAAGTGATGGTCCGCCGTGGCGAAGTCGAAGTGTCCGGGCGATCGATCATGGGATTGATGATGCTGGCCGCGGCTCAGGGAACGACGATCGAGATTACTGTCTCGGGTGAGGATTCGCCTGCGGCGATGGACGCCTTATGCAATTTGGTCGCAAATAAATTCGATGAAGAATAAACGCAAATCAATATCAGCCGCAGAACAAGTTTTCGCGGGCATGGCCGTGGGTACGGGCGTGGCCATTGGCGTTGTCCACCGGCACGATAGCCGCGCGAGTTTTCATGTTCGCGAAATACGTATCCCAGCCACAAAAATACGTAGCGAGCAGCACCGGGTTCTCGAAGCAGCCGCGCGGGCAAGTGAACGGATTGAGACGTTGCAAGCCGAAGCCAAACGGATGGCGGGCGCAGCGGGCGAAGAGGTCGGCTACATTCTCGACGCTTATCACCAGATGCTCAGCGGGTCGCGCCTGATTCGAGGCGTGCAAAAACGGATCGCAACAGATCAGGTCAATGCCGAGGCCGCCGTGATGAAGGAGATCGGCCTCATGGCCGAAGCCTTTGCCACAATGGACGACAGTTATTTGGCCGCGCGCGTTGACGACATCCGCGAGGTCGGCCGGCGATTGGTGGAAAGCCTGACGGGCAAGAAAAACCGGGCGCTCTCGGCCCTTCCCCGCCACGCTGTAATTGTTGCTGACGAACTTTCACCCGCCGACACGGCAGCACTTGACCCTGGCAACGTTGCTGGCTTGGTCACCTTGGTTGGCGGCGTGGAAAGCCATACGGCTATTGTTGCACGCTCATTGGGTTTACCTGCTGTTGTCGCTCAAGACGACATTCTGACTCAGGCGCGCAATGGACAGGCCATCGTCGTCGACGGCATCAAGGGTATCGTTATCCTTCAGCCTTCATCTAAGACGTTGGCGACCTACCGCCGCCGCAAAGCCCAGCTGCTTCGCGAGCAAAAATCGCTTCTCAAGCTGACCTCGATCCCTGCCGTCACAAAGGATGGCGTAGCGATCAAGCTGCAAGCCAATATCGAACTGCCGTCTGAGATCGAAAGCGTATTGGCCGCAGGCGCCGAGGGCGTAGGCCTTTTCCGCAGCGAGTTCATGTTCATGAACCGGCCCGATCTGCCGAGTGAAGAAGAGCAGTTTGATGTGCTCAGCAAGGTCGTGCGGCAAATGGATGGCAAGCCCGTAACCATCCGCACGCTTGACGTTGGCGCAGACAAACTTGGCGCGGCATTGGGCATGAAAGCTGGCCCTAACCCCGCGTTGGGATTACGTGCCATTCGGTTTTCGCTGCGACGGAAAAAAATATTTCTTGTGCAACTGTCGGCGATCTTGCGCGCAAGCGCCTATGGCCCGGTCCGCATTTTGTTGCCGATGGTCTCGACTGTCGATGAAATCCGCGAGGTACGCAAAATACTTGCCCTCCTCACAGCGCGGCTAAAGCGCCGGGGCGTAAAGCTCTCCGACCCGTTGCCGCCGCTGGGCGTGATGATCGAAATTCCGGGTGCGGCCTTGGCTGCAGATGCACTGGCTGCCGAGTCCGATTTTTTCGCCATCGGCACCAACGATCTGACGCAATACACGCTGGCCATCGACCGCACCGATGAACAGGTGGCCTATCTGTATAACCCGCTACATCCGGCGGTCTTGCGGCTGATCCAATTCTCTGCCGAGGCGGCGGCGGCGGCTCACATTCCGGTGTCAGTTTGCGGGGAAATCGCGGGCGACGACCGGCTAACGCCCCTGTTGCTGGGCTTTGGCATCACCGAGTTGTCCATGGCCGGCGCCAACCTACCGCGCGTCAAAAAGCGCATCCTCAGCATGAATTTATCGGCCATCTCCGGGCGGGTCAGGCGGATCACCAGCGAATCCGACCCACATCGGCTCAAGGACCTGATCGCCGAACTCTCGAAGTAGGGTAGATTCAGGTCAAAGCCCCGGATTGCGCGGCCCAGCGCGGCTTGCTATACGCCCCCACCCTGGCGGCTGCGGCGCGGCTTAACTGTCTGGCCACCATTGATTTCTCAGCATATTTTGCCTTTTGGAGCCTGTAATGCCCTTCGACGATTACAAAGTTAAAGATCTGTCGCTGTCCACCTGGGGCCGCAAAGAACTCAATATCGCCGAAATCGAGATGCCTGGTCTGATGGCCATTCGCGCCGAATATGGCCCCAAACAGCCCCTTAAAGGCGCGCGCATCGCCGGCTCGCTGCACATGACCATCCAAACGGCCGTGCTGATCGAAACCTTGAAGCACCTGGGCGCGGATATCCGTTGGGCATCGTGCAACATCTTCTCAACCCAAGATCATGCTGCTGCTGCCATTGCCGCCAAAGGCATTCCCGTATTCGCCATTAAGGGCGAAACCCTGGAAGAGTATTGGGACTACACTCACAAAATTTTCGAGTGGTCCGATGGCGGCACCGCCAACATGATTCTCGATGACGGTGGTGATGCAACGCTGCTGCTGGTGTTGGGCGCGCAGGCCGAGAAAGACCCCAAGGTCATTTCCAAGCCCAGCAACGAGGAGGAAACTATATTGTTCGCAGCCATCGCGGCGCGGCTGAAATCCAAGCCGGGCTGGTACTCAAAAGCCTTGGCGAACATCAAAGGTGTGAGCGAAGAAACCACCACGGGCGTGCACCGGCTGTATCAAATGGCCAAGGATGGCCGCCTGCCCTTCCCGGCGATCAACGTCAATGACAGCGTGACTAAATCGAAGTTCGACAACGTTTATGGTTGCCGCGAAAGCTTGGTCGATAGCATCCGGCGCGCCACCGACGTGATGATGGCAGGCAAGGTCGCCGTCGTGAACGGCTTTGGCGACGTGGGCAAAGGTTCGGCTGCAAGCCTTAGGCAAGCAGGCTGCCGCGTGATGGTGACCGAAGTCGACCCGATCTGCGCGCTGCAAGCCGCCATGGAAGGCTACCAAGTCACCACCATGGAAGACGCCGCCGCCACGGGGGATATTTTTGTTACCGCCACAGGCAACCTCGACGTCATTACAGTCGATCATATGCGCCAAATGAAAGACCGAGCCATTGTGTGCAACATTGGCCACTTCGACACCGAAATTCAGGTCGAGGCGTTGAAGAACTTCAGGTGGGACAACGTAAAGCCCCAGGTGGACGAGATTGAATTCCCCGATGGCAAGCGCATTCTGCTGTTGGCTGAGGGCCGGTTGGTGAACCTGGGCTGCGCTACGGGCCACCCCAGTTTCGTAATGAGCGCTTCGTTCAGCAATCAAACCCTGGCGCAGATCGAACTGTGGACCAATGGCGCGAAATATCAGAACAAGGTCTATGTGCTGCCCAAGACCCTTGATGAAAAAGTGGCTGAGCTGCACCTTGCCAAGGTTGGCGCTAAGCTGACCAAGCTTTCGGCGAAACAAGCCAACTATATCGGTGTCCAGGCGCAGGGGCCCTTCAAGCCCGAGACCTACCGCTACTAAACACCGGGCCGCCTAAAGAATCTTGATCTTAGCGGCATTCGCGGCCACCTTGGGCCGGGTAGCGCATCGCGCTGCCAACAACCCAAGACTCTAGGCTCGGGCACGACTGGCCGCATGGACGATGTCAATTTTCCGCTAATCGCTGGCCTCATCGCCATCGCTGTGCTGGTTCCAACCGTCACGGCGGTGTTATGGCGGCAATATCAGCATTGGAAGCGCGCCGAGATTGAACGCGATGGCGCGCTTCGTGCTCAAGAAACACTGGCTGCAGCGCTCGATACGGCACCGGAAGGTTACATCGCTTGGTTTCGCGACGCCGATAATGCCACACCGAACGAGGCACGTTGCTCTCGACGTCTGGCCGTTCTGCTCGACCTCTTGCGCGGGCAAGAGACATCCTATGCCGAGGTGGTCGAAGGGTTCGATGGCCCCTCGCAAGACAAACTCCGTGAGGCCGTACAGCGGCTGCTTGATGATGGTATTGGGTTCCGTCTTGACCTCATGCACACCAGCACGAACCGTCGCATCGATGCGCGCGGTATTCGCGCGATGAGCACCGCAGACGATACCTTGGTCGACGTTGTCTGGATGAGTGACATCACCGAAAGTGCCGTCGCCGTTGAAGCCTTGATGGATGAGACCGCGGCGCTAAAGCGCGAGGCGGCTTTGATGAAGGTCGCATTGGATAGCCTTGATGTTCCCGTGTGGGTGCGCGATGACGACCTTTCGCTGATTTATTGCAACAACGCCTATGTCTCGGCCGTCGATGGCAAAGATGCGTCGGATGTGGTCGCCCGCGGCCGCGAAATTGCGCCCCGCGTTACTGTCCGGGAGGCCCGCGCCTTGGCCGCCGCCGCCCGTGCCGCAGCGGAAACACGCAGGGCGCCCTTTCATATGGTGATCGATGGCTCACGCCGCCTGATGGAGGTGACCGAGGCGCCCATGCGGCAAGATTCGAATGCCAACCCGTCAGATCGCGCCAGCGCAAAGTCCGAAACACCCCTGCTGTCGGATGGAACGGGGAGGCTCACTGCAGGGATGGCCTACGACATCACTCGCCAAGAAGAACTTGAAACGCGATTAAGGCGCGAGGCCGCTGCTCAAGCCGACGTACTTGAACGTTTGGGCACGGCCATCGCGGTGTTCGGCCCCGATACGCGCATGGCATTTCATAATGCAGCCTTTGCCCGGCTGTGGACACTCGATCAGGCTTGGCTCAACGAAGCTCCTGGCTATGGATCGGTTCTCGATGCCATGCGCAATCAGCGGCGCTTGCCGGAAGTGGCAGATTTCCCAGCTTTTAAAGACAAAGAACTTGCGCGCTTCAATTCATTGTTAGAACCGTTAGAAGACGTGCTGCATCTGCCCGACGGCGGCACGCTGCGCCGTACCATTGCACCACATCCCATGGGCGGCCTGTTGATGACGTACGAAGACGTCACCGACAAACTCGCCCTGGAACGTTCTTATAACACACTGATCGCAGTTCAGCGCGAGACCATCGACAACCTTCAAGAAGCAGTGGCGGTGTTTGGCGCCGACGGCCGCTTGCGGCTCGCCAATCCGTCCTTCGCCGACATGTGGGAGTTGAACACCACTGCGCTGGAAGAAGGGCCGCAACTCAATGCCTTGGTCGATGCCTTTAAGGAGATGTTCGATGAAGACAGCGTCTTTGCGCGTCACCGCGCGACATTACTAGCCGCCCTTGATCCCGAACAACAACGCTCGATTCAACAAGGCCGTGTCGTTCGCCGACAAGGTTCGGTCATAGAGTTCGTCACGGTGCCGTTGCCCGATGGCGGCGTCTTGTTTTGTTATAACGACGTATCCGCCCCCGAGCGGGCCGCGCAAAAATTACGCACCAAGGGCGAGGCCGTGGCAGCTAGCGAACGGCTAAAGTCAGATATTGCGCTGCGTGTTTTTGCTGTGCTCGGCGATGACCTTGCCAAGATTGGCGAACTGGCTGCGGCCACGCCCAAGACCGCCACGCTATCCACGCTCGCAAAGTCCTTAGCGGACCTCGTGTCTGATGCCACAGACCTCACACGTGCGAATGCTGAAAACCATACTATTCGCCTGGATGCGATTGACATTGCCGGCCTTATCGAGCGGTTGGTCCGCCTGCTCCAACCTGCGGCAAGTTCGCGCGATATCGAATTGACCGTGACAGGCGCAAAACAAGCGGGCTGGATCGTCAGCGACGCAGCACGTTTGAAGCTTGCCCTATTCTTACTTGTGGGCGCGGCCATCGATTGTTCGGGCAGCGGGGTTGTGCGCTTGGCGGTGTGGCGCAACGCAAACCGCATTGAATTTCAGATCTCTTTCGATGGCGAGCGTATTTCCGATGTTGTGTCGGCGCGCATCGCGGTTGATTTTGGCCGCCGCATGGCTGGCTCTCAAGACGATGCACTCACGGATGCCTTCGACAATGGCCATACGGTTTTAACCTGGTCGCTACCATGTGGCGATACTCCAGCCCAAACCGCGCGTGGGGCTTGATGTTTCAATGGCGCACTTGACTCAAGTGGTAACATCAACGGCAAACGCAACCGAGCGCTTGGCCGCGCAGATCGCTGAATTAGCTTTGCCCGGCGATGTCCTCACTTTATCGGGAGGGCTCGGCGCTGGTAAAACGACTTTTGCGCGGGGCTTTATACAGGCCCTTATGAAAGCGCCCGTCGAAGTACCAAGCCCAACCTTTACGCTGGTGCAAACCTACGACACGACGAAGGGGCCCGTTTGGCATTGCGATTTATACCGGCTGAACAAGCCGCAAGATTCGCTCGAACTGGGCCTTGAAGAAGCCTTTGGCAACGCAATCTGTTTGATCGAGTGGCCAGAACGATTAGATGGTTTGCTGCCGGCCTCGCGATTGGCTATGTCCATCGCGCTAGACGGCACGGCACGGCGTATCAGCATGGATGGAAACGGTCAGTGGCGCGAACGGCTCAACAACCGGCTCAAGGTTTAAGCGCCCGATGACGCTTTCGCGCGAAGACCAGATTCTAGCCTTCTTGCAAAAGACCGGCTGGGCAACCGCCAAACGATGGCGGCTGGCTGGTGATGCGTCTTTCCGCAAATACGACCGGCTTGAAGGCCTGAAAGGCCGCGCTGTCTTGATGGATGCGCCGCCGCTGCGGGAAGACGTGCGCCCGTTCATACGCATTGCACGGCACCTTCACCGCTTGGGCTTCTCGGTTCCTGCCATCCTGGCAGAAGATCAAGTAGCGGGGTTGTTGCTGCTGGAAGACTTGGGCGATGACACCTACACGCGGTTGCTGTCAGCCGGACACGATGAACGTAAGCTCTATGCTTTGGCTATCGATGCGCTGATCTCATTGCATCAGGTTCCACGCGATCAAGTGATCCCCGAGGGCGTTAAAACTTATGACGATCATCGCCTGCTAGAAGAGGTTGGCCGGATCAACGTGTGGTACAGACCCTTGATCGGTGCGCCGGAATTGCCCGAACGGGCGTGGCGTTCGTTCGAAGATATATGGCGCGCCATTCTGCCTAAGGCCTGGCAGGTGCCCACCTCGTTGGTGCTGTTCGATTACCATGTCGATAATCTTCTGGGCTTGTTTGGCCGCGCAGGCATGAAGGCCTGCGGGATTCTCGACTTCCAGGATGCAGTCGCCGGGCCCATTACCTACGACCTGATGTCTCTGCTTGAGGATGCCCGGCGTGACATCGATGCAAGCTTGGTCGCCGACATGAAAGCGCGGTATTTGGCCGCGTTCCCTCAGCTTGACCGCAGCGCCTTCGCAACATCCTGGGCGGTGATGGCCGCCCAACGTCATGCGCGCGTGATCGGCACCTTTGCCCGGCTCAAATTGCGCGACAATAAGCCTGCTTACTTGGTGCACATGCCCCGCCTTTGGCGTTACATGGACCAGTGCTTGAGCGATCCTGCATTGGCCGCCCTTAAGAGTTGGTTCGGCGCCCACATGCCCGTCGACTTACGCACGGTTCCCTCCACATGACTGTACCTGTCGATACGGTCATGATCTTAGCCGCTGGGTTGGGCACACGAATGCGTCCGCTCACTGATACTCTGCCCAAACCGCTTATCATGGTCGCAGGCAAAGCGCTGATTGATTGGACGCTTGATGCGTTTGTTGCCGCGGGAACCTCCAAAGCTGTTGTGAATGTCCATCACCACGCGCCAATCCTATGCGCACATCTGAAACAACGCTCCAAACTGTCCATTACGATTTCTGATGAGACAGAGCGATTGCTTGAAACCGGAGGAGGAATCGTCAAGGCCTTGCCCATGCTGGGCCCACAGCCGTTCTTTGCGGCGAATACCGACGCCTTCACCGTAGGCGCCAGCATAACTGCACCAGCCCGTCTGTTGGCAGTGCTCGATGACAAGACCGACGCGGTATTGCTGCTGCATCCAATCGAACGCACGCATGGTTTTGACGGCCCCGGCGATTTTTTTGTTGAAAAAGACGGGCGCTTGCGGCGGCGCGGCAATGCCGCCTCGGCTCCGTTTGTCTATGCGGGTATTCAATTGCTGCGCCCCGAGATTTTCGCCCATGAGCGTATCGAGCCCTTCTCAATGAATCGCATCTGGACACGCTTGATCGGGACAGGGCGTTTGCGCGGCGCGGTGCAGGATGGGGATTGGTTCCATGTGGGCACCCCCGAGGCCATCGGCCAAACCGAGGCGAAACTCGCGCATTTGAGGCTTGGGCTGCCCAGTGTATCTTCGCGCGCATGAGCGCATCACCCCCGGCTAAACCGATCGCGTCATGGCGCCTGCAAAAAAAGCCAGACCAGGCGGCGGTATTCACGATTCCATCGACCGAGAGCTTTGTCGATGCTTTGGCAACCGGCCTGAAGGCCGATGCGAGCGGCGAGCCGTTATCTTTGGCGCGCATGACGGTGTTGATGCCCACGCGGCGGGCGTGCCGGGCACTCCGGCAGGCATTCCTGCGCCAAGGCGCAGGCGCACCGGTACTGTTGCCGCGTCTCATTCCCCTCAATGATCTTGATGATGAAGAAGCCCTGCTGACTGGGTTCGCGGCACCCAGCGTACCCGGGGCTGATATTCCCCCACCCATCGATGCACTACGGCGGCAGTTGCTGCTGGCTAAAATGATTCTTCAACGCGACGGCGTCACTCATGATCAGGCCGTGGCGCTGGCCGCCGAACTGGGGCGCTTGATCGACCGCATGCAAACTGAAAACGTGTCTTTCGAACGTCTAAAAGACCTCGTACCAGACGATTATGCCGAACATTGGCAGCAAACACTCAAGTTCCTCGACATCGTCACCGAAAACTGGCCAAAAATTCTTGCTGAGCAGGGCTGCATTGACCCGGTCGATCATCGCAATCACGTGTTCGCGGCCCAAGCCAAGGCGTGGCGAGCCATGGCCGGACAGCTTTCTGGGCCAATCGTTGCTGCTGGCTCTACTGGCAGTATTCCCGCAACAGCCGACTTGCTGGACACCATTGCGCGGCTGCCACTGGGGTGTGTCGTACTACCTGGTCTTGACCAGCCGCTTGACGACGCATCTTGGGAAGACATTGATGAATGCCACCCGCAATATGGCTTGAAGCATCTTCTGAAGCGCCTTGAGGTTGGACGCGATGCGGTCAGCCTTTGGCCTGGCTGCCCCGAGGTGCGCAACCATCCGCGTTTGCGCCTGGTCTCGGAATTCATGCGACCCGCAGCAACGACAGATCGCTGGACCGGACTTCGCCTGCCCACCAACGCCTTGTCGGGAATCGATCGTATTCTTGCGCCGACACCGCGCGAGGAAGCCGGGGCCATTGCCATGGCCATGCGCGAGGCCCTTGAGGCGCCCGACAAGACATGCGCCCTGGTCACCCCAGACCGCGACCTCGCCAGGCGCGTGGCCGGTGAATTAGAGCGCTGGCAAATCAATGTCGATGATTCTGCGGGCAGCGAGCTTGAGGCCACTCCCGTTGGCGCGTTCTTGCGCCTGATTGCCGGAATGGTGGCGTCGGACTTTGCTCCCTTAGCCTTACTCAGCGTGTGCAAACACCCGCTTGCGGCCGCCGGCATTGATCCAGTTGTGTTTCGCGACATCACACGGCTTGCAGAGCGCGCACTTTTACGCGGCCCTCGCCCGGCTCCGGGCCTTGACGTTTTGCGCGAACTGATCGGCGAACTTGAGGATCATCGTGACGAAGTGATGGGCTGGTTCAAAGCCCTCGAACGCTGCTGCATCCAATTGGCTCAAGCCATGTCGTCTCCTACAGCAAGCGTGGCACACTTGCTTGATGTTCATATGCGCTGTGCCGAGGTGTTGGCTAGCACGCACGATACGGCTGGCCCCTTGCGGCTGTGGGCGGGTGAGGATGGTGAAAGTGCGGCGACGTTCGTGGCCGAACTCGCTTTGGCCTGTGATGCGCTGCCCGTCATCGCGCCCCGGGCCTATCCAGCATTATTCGGTGCTCTACTGAAGGGCCGCGTGGTGCGGCCACGTTTTGGCAAGCATCCGCGGTTATCGATTCTGGGGCCTTTGGAGGCACGATTACAACGCTTCGATACCATCATTCTCGCTGGGCTCAACGAAGGCACGTGGCCCGCCGATCCCGCGCCCGATCCGTGGATGAGCCGGCCGATGCGTGAGCGCTGCGGATTACCCAGCCCTGAACGGCGCATTGGCCTAGCCGCACACGATATCGGCGAAGCAATGTGTGGACCGCGCGTGATCTTGTCGCGGGCAGCGAAGGTTGAGGGCACGCCGACAGTGCCCTCGCGCTGGTTGATGCGCCTTGATCAAGTCATCGCTGCTGCCGCATTAACGTTGCCAACAAACGCGGTACCTTGGCTGGAATTTGCTCACGCGATCACGCGCCCCGCCAGCGTGAAATCCTGGCCCGCGCCAGCGCCTTGCCCGCCGGTCGCGGCGCGGCCACGGCGGTTGTCGGTCACACAAGTCGAGACCTGGATGCGTGACCCTTACGCCATCTATGCCCGACATATCCTGCGGCTAGATGCGCTCGACCCTATCGATGCTGATGTTTCGGCGGCCGATTACGGTACGCTGGTTCACCGGGCGTTGCAGGAGTTCATTCTTCAAACCAAGCGTGGTGAGCCCGATGAGCAGCGCTTACTCGCGATTGGCGAGCGGTTATTCGCTGCCGCGACCGCACGCCCGGCGATCCGCGCATTTTGGTGGCCGCGCTTCCAGCGCATTGCGCGGTGGTTCGTGAACCATGAAAACCTGCGGCGTGGTCAGATCAAAGACTCGTTCGTCGAAAAAAAGGGCGGTTTGATGCTGCGTGGACCAGCCGGGCCCTTCGAGATCGTGGCCAAGGCCGACCGGATCGACCTTAAAACCGATGGGTACGCTTCAATCATTGACTACAAAACCGGCGCGCCGCCTTCGACCCGTGAAGTGCTGGCAGGCTTCGCACCGCAATTACCCCTTGAGGCGGCCATGGTGCTGGAGCACGGTTTCCCAGATATCAGCGCCGTGTCGGTCGGGGAATTAGCGTTCTGGCATTTGCATGGCCGCGATGATGGCGCCACGGAAGCAATCGTCAAGGCCGACGCAACCACAATCGCCCAAGAAGCGCGCGATGGCGCCGAACGTTTGATCGCAGCCTACGATAGGCCTGATACGCCCTATCAGGCTCGCCCCTATCCCGCATTTGCGCCGCGCTATAGCGATTATGAACACCTCGCACGCGTCAAGGAGTGGTCCTCGGTGGAGGATAACAGCGCATGACCACGTCCCCCGCTACGCTCGATGCTATAGCGGTCGCCGAACGTGCCCAAAGCCAGGCCATCGAGCCCAGGGCCAGCGCTTGGGTGTCGGCCTCTGCTGGCTCTGGCAAGACCACCGTCCTCACCAACCGCGTGCTGGCCCTAATGCTGGCAGGTGCGGCCCCGCAGCGCATTCTCTGCCTCACATTCACCAAGGCGGCAGCTGCCGAAATGGCCAACCGTGTTACCGGACGTTTGGGCGAATGGGTCACCGACACCGAAGACAAACTGGCCACTGACATCACCGCACTCCTGGCGCGGGCACCCGAGCCTGAGGATATGAAGCGAGCACGGCAATTGTTCGCACGTGTACTGGACGCACCGGGCGGTTTGCGCATCGAAACCATTCACGCTTTTTGCCAATCGTTGCTGCGGCGATTCCCGGTAGAGGCAGGCGTATCGCCACAGTTCGAGCTGATGGACGAGCGCACCGCAGCCGAGGCCTTAGCAGAAGGCCGTGATCGTGTGATCGCAAGCGGAAATGCCGATGACACAGAATTGAATAAAGCGCTGGCCTATATGACGGGCCGGCTTCACGAGACACGGTTTCCTGACATTGTTGCCGAGATCGCACGCCATCGCGCCAAATTCGAACGATTATTGAGGCACCATGGCGGCGTGACTGAGCGGGGTTTGACGAACGTTGTCGCCGCGATGCGTGGACGCCTTGGCTTAAGCCTGAACGACGATCAACTCAGCATTCGCCGCGCTGCATGTAATGACACGGCGTTCGACGGCGCCGCACTGAGGCGTGCCACAGCGGCCTTGGCCAAGGGCTCGAGGGGCGACCAAGAACGCGCGGCTGAAATTCATACATGGCTCGCCGAGCCACAACGGCGCATCGATTTATTTGATGACTATGCCCTGCATTTTTTGACCAAAGCCGGGACTATCCGGGCCGATAAAAATTTAGCAACCCAAGCCGCTTGTAAGGCCGACCCGGATGCATTGCGCATCATGCAGCGAGAGGCTGCGCGCCTATTGGCCATCAGCCAAAGGCTGGCGCGGCTAACCACCGCCGAGGCTACAGGCGCTTTGTTATGCATCGCAGAACGCATCTTGCGCGCCTACGGTGCCTACAAACAAATGCGCTCGTTGCTTGATTATGACGATTTGATTCAAATCACCCTGGCATTATTGCAGCGGCCAGGTGTGGCAGCCTGGGTGCTCTACAAACTCGATGGCGGGCTCGATCACGTCTTGATCGACGAGGCTCAAGACACCAACCCCGAGCAATGGCGCATCATCGCCTCACTGACAGATGAGTTTTTCGCGGGCGAAGGCCGCTTCGAGGACCGGGAATTGCAAACCACACCCGCGCGCACAATTTTCGCCGTGGGCGACCGCAAACAGTCGATCTACTCATTTCAAGGCGCTGATCCCACGGGGTTTAATCGCTGGCGGCAAACCTTTGCGGAGAAGATCGTCGCAGCGGAGCGCGGCTGGCGAGATGTGCAAATGAACGTCTCGTTCCGCTCGACGCAGTCGGTGCTGAAGGCTGTCGATCTTGTTTTTGGCCTACCCACCGCACGTGAGGGTGTGGCACTGAGCGAAGAGACCATCGCCCATATCGCCGCGCGCGTGGGCCATGCTGGCCGGGTTGAGGTGTGGCCGCCGGTGATCCCCCTCAACGCCGATGAGCCAACGCCATGGAAACCGCCTGTGGAACGCGTGCGTGGCGATTCACCTCAGAACCGCTTGGCCGCCCTGATCGCTCGGCGTATCGCCCGGATGATCTCTGCCGCCGAGATATTGCCTGCACGCGGACGGCCCATTCAGGCGGGCGATATCATGGTGCTGGTGCGCAGGCGCACATCGTTTGTCGATGAGTTAGTCCGTCAACTCAAGGCGCTTGATATTCCTGTCGCGGGCGTCGACCGCATGATCTTGCCGCAACAATTGGCGGTCATGGATCTGATCGCCCTGGGGCAATTCCTATTACTACCCAGCGATGACCTGACCCTGGCGACCATTCTTAAGAGCCCACTGATGGGCCTAACGGAAGAGGAGCTTTTCGACCTGGCCCATCCGCGTGGCGACAAATCGCTATGGGAAGCATTAAGCAGCCATGCAGGCTCGGACAGCCGCTACGGCCAGGCGCATCGCCAACTTGCAGATCTATTGGCTAAGGTCGACTACCTCTCGCCATTCACGTTGTTCTCGCATGTCATCGTGGCCTGTGATGGACGGCGCAAGGCGCTGGGCCGCTTAGGCTTGGATGCGGACGACCCGATCGATGAGTTTTTGGCGCTGGCATTAGCATACGAGAAAAATCACCCGCCATCGCTGCAGGCTTTTTTGCACTGGGTCGAGCAAGGCGAAATCGAGATCAAGCGCGACCTTGAGCAAGGCGGCGGCGATGCCGTTCGAATCATGACCGTGCATGGCGCGAAAGGCTTGCAAGCACCCATCGTATTCTTGCCCGATACGATGCAAGCCCCGACACAACGCGATGCCGTGCTGTGGACCAACGAGGCTATTCCAGCGCCGCTTTGGGTGCCATCGGCTACGGATGCCGACGATATATCGGGTGAGTTGCGCGAGGCAGCCAAGGCAAGCCAACTCGAAGAATACCGCCGGCTACTTTATGTCGCCATGACGCGGGCCGAAGACCGGCTTTATATCTGTGGCTGGGAAAACAAACGCGCCTCGGCCGATGGTCATTGGTACAGCTTGATCCGCGCGGCCATTGAACCGATGGCTTCTCAATTCACTGATGCTTTCCTTGCAGAGAATGCGGTTACATCCACTGCCGAGGTTTTGGTTCTTGAGAACAGTCAGAGCGTGCCCGCAAAAGCCGAGGTACATGCACCAGCCATCGCGGATATCAAAAGCCTGCCGCAGTGGGCTATCACGCTGCCCCCACCCGAGCGAGATCCACCGCAACCGTTGGCTCCTTCGCGGGCCGCAGCCGCCGAGCCTGCAGTCATATCGCCCCTGGCCGAAGACCAAAAAAATCGCTTTCAGCGCGGCATCATCATTCACCGTTTGCTGCAAACCTTGCCCGATCTGCCCATAGAGCGGCGTGAGATAGCCGCCAGAGCCCTGGTCGAGCGGCCAGAATGGAAATTGGCGGTAGAAGCTCAGCAGGCCATCGTTACTGAAACTCTCAATGTCTTGAATACACCCGCTTTTGAGCCCCTGTTCAGCCCGGGTTCGCTCGCGGAAGTTCCGGTAACAGGATTGGTGGGGCGGCACGCCGTCTCGGGCCAGATTGACCGGCTCGCCATCACGGACACCGAGGTGTGGATCATCGACTACAAGACCAACCGTCCGCCACCGCAAACACTCGAACGGGTTGATTCGGGTTATGTGTTCCAAATGGCGGTCTATCGAGACCTTTTGCGGCGGATCTATCCTGCCCATCAGGTGCGCTGC
The DNA here is from genome assembly GCA_009693785.1 of Rhodospirillaceae bacterium. GTDB lineage: Bacteria > Pseudomonadota > Alphaproteobacteria > Rhodospirillales > Rhodospirillaceae. The sequence continues at coordinate 15,860 of SHWP01000026.1, read as the reverse complement.
GTCTTGCTGTGGACCGATGGCCCCTACACCATGGAACTTCCTGCCGCGATGCTTGATGGCGCCATCACCTCGGTGGCGGCTTGATCTTGCGCTCGCAAACCCTCAGCATTGACCGATGAATAGTGAAGCCGATATTGCCGAGCGCCTTAGCACCGACGGCGTAATGTTGCGCAACGCCTGGTACTACGCCTTGCCGGGGAATGCCTTGAGACGCCGCACCACGGCTCATGTGACAATGCTGGGCGAGCCCGTGTTACTGGGCCGGGATAGCGAGGGGCGCGTGTTTGCCCTGCTCGATACCTGCCCCCATCGCGGCACATTGCTCTCACGCGGCACCTTCGACGGCAAAGAAGTTGAATGCCCTTACCACGGCTGGCGGTTTACCACCGATGGACGCTGCACGGCCATTCCATCACAAACATCAAGCCAGCGCCCGCAGCCCAGCGATATCCATGCGCAGAGTTATCGCGTCAGTGAAACGCAGGGAAACATTTGGGTATTCATTGGCGATGCATCGGTTACGCCACCGCCCGTACCTGTGGTGCCTGCCATTGGCGAGCGTTTTGGGCTGCATCTCTCGGCAATCTTCGACTGCAATATCGACCTTGCGGTGTCAGGCTTGATGGACCCCGCCCATGGTGCCTTCGTGCATCGCTCGGCGTTGTGGCGGACCAAAAAAAGTATTCACGAAAAACACAAAGCGTTTTCGCCGGTTAATCTGAATGGCAACCTTGGCTGGCGCATGGACCGCCATCGCGCGTCGAGTAACTCGCGTGCTTACCGGTTGTTTCTGGGCGGCGCGCCGGAAACCGAGATTACCTACACCTTGCCTTCGGTACGCATCGAGCACGCCACCACCGGGCGCTACGAGTACTGCGGCCTGACGGCCTGCACACCCATCAATGCGACACGCACCATGGTTCACCATGTCATGTATTGGAACGTTCCGGGCGGGGCGCTGCTGAAGCCCTTGGGTTACATGGTGGCACGGCGGTTTCTGGAGCAAGACCGCTTGGCAGTGATGGACATGGTCGATGGGCAGAAATTTAACCCCAGCACCATGCTGATCCGCGATGCCGACATGCAAACCCGCTGGTATTTTCGACTCAAAAAAGAGTGGCTGGCGGCTGAGGCCGAAGGGCGTGCGCGCGCCAACCCCTTGGAAAGCATGACGCTAACCTGGCGCAGTTGAACGCCGCCGCCGTGTCATCCGCCCGAACAATAATGCATGAAAACCATGCGTTTTCATCATTACTCTTTGCAGATGTAAGCGCGTATACGCCGCTCGAGCGCATTACCGCACAAATTCGCTTGGGCGATAGCGCGCCTTGACGCTCTGCGGTCCGCTTCCTAGATTGCCCCCATCGTACAATCACTAGCGGCGCAGTTTCGAGCGCCGATCAGAAAGGCAAAGCTATGAAACATGTGACCGATGCGTCATTCGAGGCCGACGTGCTGAAGGCCCAAGGGCCGGTGTTGGTGGACTTCTGGGCCGAATGGTGCGGCCCGTGCCGCCAGATCGCGCCCTCCTTGGACGAGATCGCCAAGGAGATGGACGGCAAGCTCACTGTCGCCAAGGTCAACATCGACGACAATCCACAGACGCCCACGCAGTATGGCGTGCGCGGTATTCCTACCCTGATGATCTTCAAGGACGGCAAACTCGCCGCCACCAAGGTCGGTGCCTTGCCCAAGAGCAAGCTGGCCGAATGGGTTCAACAGTCGATCTGAGCCATCTTCAGAATCGAACGCCGCAAGCCCCGTCTTAAAAAACGGGGCTTTGCTTTTCCAGCCGTTCGGCTGCTAAAACCGCCGCAGCAGCACACTTAAGGGGTCTTCATGACCACACAAACCGGCGGGTATGTCACCGACGTTGCCTATGTCGCCGAGTTCTACGGCGATCATTCCCCCGCCCATATCAACATGACGGCTGCGACCGGCGGCTTCCGGCCGCGCGCGATTGATGGCGAATTCACCTGGTGTGATTACGGCTGCGGCAACGGTATTACCGCCAACATATTGGCTGGATGTTTTCCGCAGGCAATGTTTTACGGCGTGGACTTTCTACGCGAGCATGTGCTGACCGCCGAGACTTTGGCGGTGCGCGGCGGCCTCGATAACACCTCATTCCTGTGCAAGGGGTTCGCCGACTTAAAGCCTGGCGATATTCCCCCACTGGATTTCGCCGTCATGCACGGCGTTTTGAGTTGGATCGATGAGCCAACCCGCAATGCCGTTCTCGACGACGCAACCAAGCGACTCAAGCCTGGCGGGCTCTTGCTGACGGGCTGCAATGCCATGCCGGGCTGGAGCGCGAAAATCCCCTTGCGCAACATGATCTACTCCATGACCAAGGACGATGTGAGCACGCTCGAACGCGCGCGCATCGGCCTGGCTTGGGTGATAAAGCTGAAAGACGCCCAGGTGAAATATTTCCGCGATAACCCGGCTTTGGCCGAAGCGGTCGAGCAGATGGCCAAGCTTGATCCGCGTTACATGGCCCATGAATATTTTAACCAGCACCTGCGCGCGTTCTATTTCGCCGAGCTGCGCGCGATGATGGAGGCCCGTGGGCTGACTTTTGCGGGCTCAGCGACTGTATTCCTCAATATGGTCGATTTGGCCGTGCCCCAGTCGCTGTATGATGACTTCCGCAACATCACAAGCCGCGCCGAGTTGGAAGCCAAGCGCGACTTCATCCGCAACGAGACGTTCCGGCGCGACGTGTGGGTGAAGGGTGAGTCGATCAAGTCAGAGCACGAATGGCTCGACATCAATATGCCTCAGGTCTTTGGCACATTGAAACCGTTGCAGTTGATCGACAAGGCCGTGGCCTTTGGCGATGTACAATTGTCCTACGAGGGCGAACCCTTCGAGACGCTGCTCAAGGCCGTCTCGCAACGCGGCGTGAGCATCGCCAATATGGATAAAATCGGCGGCGTCGAAGCGATGGCGCCCTTGACGCGAGTCGATGCGGCGCGGCTGATGGCTGCAGGCGGCGATGTCATTAGCTTTGCGCGCGAAACCGAGGCCGCAAACCGCGGCAAGAAATATTCAATCCCGCCCATCAATCGCGGCATGATCAAGGAACTGGGCCTCAAGCTGCCCAAGATTCCGCTGGCCACGGTTCATGCAGGAACGGGCATCGAGATGCCCAATATAGACGCCATCTTGCTATTGGCCTTGGTCGATAAAGGCATGGCTGGATGCATTGCAAGCGCACGCAAGGTTTTGACAGCCGAGGCTGGTGATGTGGTGATCGGCGGCAAGACACTATCGCCAACCAAAATCGACAAATTCCTGGCCGAACGGCTGAAGGCGTTGGATGACGTATGGCTCGATAAGCTCATCGAGATCGGCGTGATTGGCGTCGAGGCTTAAGGTCCACAGCACCGCCATGCCCACCAAAGACCTCCGCCCCCTGCCCCCCGCCATCCGGCGTATCAACGAGATTGCCCAATTCGTGAGCTCGTTGTCTGTGATCGTTTCGGTGGCCGTGATCGGATTTTTCTTCTTCTTTGGCGCCGATGACACCGCGGGCTACCGCTTTGACCGCAAGCACGGCTGGGCCCTGCTGGGCGACCGGGCCGACCCCGATGCCTTTGAATTTGGATTGCTGCCGAATGATCAGTCGCCGCGCATCGACAAGGGCGTGCTGGTGCGCAAGAAAGAGGGCAATGTTTATCTGCGCCCCGAGCCCTATTACCCATTCTATTCAGTCATTAGCACATGGTTCGGTTTCGACCGCGACGCTGGCGTGAAGGGCCTGGTGCCCCAGGGCACGTGCGCGCGGGTCAATGCCATCACCAAGACGGGCCTGAACTCGCTGTGGATTCACATCACCGTTATCGACGACACCGAATGCGGCGGGCCGCGACCAGAACCTAGCCAAGACGAAATACCGGCGGCATCGGTGAATTGATCATGCTCGGTGCACTAAATTGTTCCACGTGGAACAATGTTTAGACATCTAACTAACACCGCTGCGGTATGACGCGGTGCACAAGTGTTTCAACGGTATGATCGCCTGTTCCGCCTGTTATAACAGGTTTTTTATCAGGCTGGCATTATACTGCCGCGGTGTTTTTATTCAGCAGCGGTATGACGCAGTGCGAAATGCGCTGCATTGCATCATACCGGCGCGGCATGAAAAAATATTGACGGTATAATAATACCGTCGCGAACTCAGAAACTTTCGGACCGCTGAGCGGACCCGTTTAGCTTCAGCACTTCCCCCGCCAGATACAGCGAGCCGCAAATCAACACGCGATACCGCCCGGTGCCAATCGACTTGATGCGCTCAAGCGCTGCGGGCACTGAGTCAGACGCCGAGATGTTGGTGAACTTCACCCGGCCCGCAGCAGTGGCAAGATCAACCGGCGTATAGGCGGCCGCATGGCCGGGCACTGGAACAGATGTAAACGATGCCGCGCGGGGAGCGAGGTGAACCAAAAAATCCTCGGCCGCCTTGGTGGTAAGCATCCCGGCCACCACATGCAGCGGACGGTCGGCCCAGTGTTCGTCAATCAGCGCGGCTAGTGCCTGCCCACCGCCCTCGTTGTGGCCGCCATCGAGCCACAACTCGCACGCCCATGATAACGCCGCGGCCAGGCGGCCCGCTTTGAGGTGTTGCGCGCGTGCGGGCCAATCGATGTTGCGCATACCGCCCCTGAGGGCGAAGGACGGCACGGCAAAGCCTGCCTGTTCGAGGGCCGCCAAGGCCGCGCCGATGTTTTGGTGTTGATGTCGGCCCAGCAAATTCGGTTCGGGCGTTTTCCACACTTCGCTCTCGCCACGAAAGAGCAGCCCGCCCCGTTCGCCGGACTCAATGTGCCAATCGCGGTTTTGAACCTTGAGGGATGCGCCCACACGTTGGGCAGTGGCGCTTATCACGTCAGCCGCCGCCGCATCTTGCGCCACACTGACGCAAGGCACGCCCGGCTTCATGATGTTGGCTTTTTCCTGGGCAATCTTGGCCAAGGTATCGCCCAGGTATTGCATGTGATCCATCGAGATCGAAGTAATCACCGTGACGAGCGGTTTGGACACAACATTGGTGGCATCGAAGGTGCCACCAAGGCCCGTTTCCAGCAGCACCGCGTCAGCCGGGATGCGCGAAAAGGCAAGAAACGCCACGGCCGTGGTGACTTCGAAGAATGTAATGGGCTTGCCTGCGTTGACCTCTTCCACGTGGCGCAAGAGTTCAGCCAGCAGCCCTTCATCGATCAAGCTGCCCACGAGCCTGATACGCTCGGCGAAGCGAATCAAATGGGGCGAGGTATAGACATGAACTTTATGACCGCTCGATTCCAAAACGGCGCGCATGGCCGCGATGGTCGAGCCCTTGCCATTGGTCCCCGCCACATGAATCACGGGGGGAAGTTTATCGTGCGGGTTGCCCAGGTCTGCCAGCAGCCGCGTCATCCGGCCTAGCGACAGGTCGATGAGCTTGGGAAAGAGCGTGGTGAAACGCTCTAGTGCGTGCTGCACATCGGGGCTATCGGCGACGGTGTCGGTCATCTTCTTGTGTCATTCCCGTGAAAACGAGAATCCATTTTTAAACGCTGACCGCACCTGAGGTACCCATGGACCCCCGCGTTCGCGGGGGTGACAATAAGAGGAACTCCTACCGGTCGTCGAAACTCATGTCGGGCACGGTGGGGTCGGGCGGTGTGGTAGTGCGCTCGCCATCGGGTTTGCGGCGTCGCGCCGAGGGCGTCATGTTCACCACATCGGCAGCAGGGTTTTTATGAAGCAGCAAGCCGATGAGTTGGATCAGTTTGGTGCGCAATTCATGGCGGTGCACCACCATGTCCACCATGCCGTGTTCCAACAAGTACTCTGAACGCTGGAACCCTTCGGGCAGTTTTTCGCGGATGGTTTGCTCGATCACGCGTGCCCCGGCAAAGCCGATGATGGCACCGGGCTCAGCCACCGCCACGTCGCCCAGCATGGCGAAGGAAGCCGTGACGCCCCCGGTAGTGGGGTCGGTCAGCACGACGATATATGGCAAGCCCTTGTCGCGCACCCTGTCGACAGCCACCGTGGTGCGCGCCATTTGCATGAGCGACAAAATGCCTTCCTGCATGCGCGCCCCACCCGAGGAAGGGAGCACGATGAGCGGTGATTCTTGCAAGCAGGCCAGTTCGGCCGCTGATGTCAGGGCTTCGCCCACGGCCACGCCCATGGACCCGCCCATGAAATCGAACTCGAAAGCGGCCACGACGGCATTGATGCCCCCCATGGCGCCATGAGCCACCACCACAGCATCTTTCAGCCCGGTCTTGGCTTGGGCCTCTTTGAGGCGTTCGGAATAGCGTTTGCGGTCTTTGAAGCGTAGCGGATCGGCGGCGACCACGGGCTGCTCGATCTCGGTCCAGGTTTCGTTGTCGAACAACATTTTCAGCCGCATGCGCACGGGCATGCGCAGATGGTGGCCGCAGTGCACGCACACGCGCAGATTTTTTTCCAACTCGCGATGGAAAATCATTTCGCTGCACTTGGGGCATTGATGCCACAAGTTGTCGGGCACCTCTTTGGGGCGCACGAGCTTTTGAAGCTTGGGCCGGACGAAATTGGTTAGCCAATTCATCGGTCTGATCTCCTCGCCAATAAGGCGCGAACAAAGCCTATTTTACTTCAGGCCAGAGGCCAAATCCTTAACAAAGCGGTGCACATCGGCGGCCAGGGCCGCGCTAGGCTTGCCTTGCGTGACCCCAGCAGCAATCACATCGACAATCGCCGAACCCACCACGGCCGCGTCACAATGTGCGCCAATGGCCTTGGCTTGGTCGGGTGTCCTGATGCCAAAACCCACGGCCACGGGCAGCTTGGTATGACGGCGCAGCCGGTCAACCGCCAACTTCACAGCCGACGCATCGGCTGATTTTGTTCCGGTCACGCCGGTCACGGCCACGTAATACACAAAGCCTGAGGCTTTCTTCAGAATCGTTGGCAAACGCACATCGCTTGATGTCGGGGCGGTGAGGAAGATCATGTTGAGGCCGTGCTTGCGCAAGGCAGGCAACAGTTCATCGGCTTCTTCGGGCGGCAAATCGACGATGATCACACCATCGGCCCCGGCAGCAACGGCATCTTTGGAAAAATTCTCGCCGCCGTAGCGGTAAATCGGATTGTAATATCCCATGAGAATAATGGGCGTGGCAGCGTCGGACTTACGGAACGCCGTGATAGCGGCAAAAATATCCTTGAGCGCAATGTCGTGCTTCAGCGCGCGCTGGCTCGACAATTGGATCGAGGGGCCATCGGCCATGGGGTCGGAAAACGGCATGCCAACTTCGATCAGATCCGCCCCGGCGGCGGGTAAGCCGTTCAAGATTGTCTGAAACGTGGCCATGTCCGGGTCGCCCGCGGTGATGAACGTCACCAGGCCCGAACGGCGTTGGGTTTTGAGCGCGTCAAAGCGCGCGGCAATACGAGACATTGGCGCGCCGGTCACATCTTTGCGCCGAGGGCATCGGCAATGGTGAACACATCCTTGTCGCCGCGCCCACACAGATTCATCACCAGCAAATGATCCTTGGGCAACTTGGGCGCGACCTTGCCCACATGGGCAAGTGCGTGCGCGGGCTCAAGCGCGGGCAAAATGCCTTCAAGTTTCGAGCAGAGTTGGAAAGCGGCCAAGGCTTCATCATCCGTGGCCGAGACGTATTCCACGCGCTTCATCTCGTGCAACCAGGCATGCTCGGGGCCAATGCCGGGGTAATCGAGCCCTGCCGAGATGGAGTGGGCATCTTGGATTTGCCCGCTCGCATCTTGCAGCAAATAGGTGCGGTTGCCGTGCAATACGCCCGGCCCACCGCCGGTGATGGAGGCCGCGTGGGCACCCGTTGAAATTCCTTTGCCCGCCGCTTCAACGCCAATGATGCGCACGGTTTTGTCATCAAGGAACGGGTGAAATAATCCAATCGCATTTGAACCGCCGCCGATACAAGCGACCAGCGTGTCGGGCAGACGGCCCTCGGCTTCCTGAAGCTGTGTGCGTACTTCGTTGCCGATCACCGATTGGAAATCGCGCACCATGGTGGGGTACGGATGCGGGCCTGCCGCGGTGCCAATCAGGTAGTACGTGGTATCGACGTTGGCGACCCAATCGCGCAGCGCCTCGTTCATGGCATCTTTCAGCGTCGCGGTGCCTTTGTTGACCGGGCGCACTTCAGCGCCCAGCAACTTCATGCGAAAGACATTGGGCTTTTGCCGTTCGATATCCTTCGCACCCATATAGACGATGCACTGCAGGCCGAAGCGCGCGCACACGGTGGCAGCGGCAACGCCATGCTGGCCTGCGCCAGTCTCAGCGATGATGCGCGTTTTTCCCATGCGCCGGGCCAGCAGAATTTGCCCGAGACAATTGTTGATCTTGTGCGAGCCGGTGTGGTTGAGCTCGTCACGTTTGAAATACACCTTGGCCCCGCCAAAGTGTGCCGTGAGGCGTTCAGCCAAATACAGCGGGCTGGGTCTGCCCGCATAATGCGTGTTGAAGTGGGTGAGTTCGGTTTGGAACTTTGGATCAGCCTTGGCCGCCGTATAAGCTTTGTCGACCTCAAGGATCAGCGGCATCAAGGTTTCGGCGACGTAGCGGCCACCGAAAATGCCAAAATGGCCGTTCTCGTCGGCGCCAGATCGATAGGTGTTGGGCGGTTGAACGAAGGCCATGGGACGTTGTGATGTGAAACAGAGGTCGAGGGAGGGCGGATTTATACCTCGCTGGCCCCACGAACCCAAGCACCGAGACAGGCCTATAAAGACCTTATTTTCAATGGGATAGCATTAACGAATCGGTACTGCACCGACAGCGTTTATGAAGGCGCGGATTTTGGCCGGGCTTTTCACACCTGGTCGCGTCTCCACGCCCGAGGACACATCAACCGCCCGTGCGCCCGAGGCTGTAATGGCCGTGGCCACGTTTTTGGCCGTGAGCCCGCCTGCCAACATCCAGGGCATTTTGCCGGAATAAGCACGCATCAAGGTCCAATCAAACGCCTGCGCGTTACCGCCGGGCCGGGTCGCCGTAGGCCCTGGTTTGGCGTCAAACAACAGCCAGTCGACATGATTTTCGTAAGCGCCCGCAGCGATGATATCGGCACGCAAGCTAATGCCCAGGGCCTTCATGACCGGGAGATTGTATTTTTTGCGAATGGCGGACGCACGGGCGGGCGTCTCAGCGCCATGGAGCTGAATCATGCCCAAATTCACGTCTGCGAGTGTGCGCGATAATTCCTGGTCGGTCGGGTCGACAAATAGCCCGACCGAGATCACCGAACGCGGCAGTGATGACACCAACATGGCGGCTTCTTCCACGCTGATGACGCGGGGCGAGCGGCGAAAAAACACAAAGCCAACGTAGGCCGCGCCGGAATCCACGGCTGTGGTCAAGGCCTTCTGGTCGGTGAGCCCGCAAATTTTGACGGCGATGGGCACGAAAAACTCTCGAAAATAATTTTTAAAACTAAGCGGCCAGTTCCAGCACGATGCGCTTGGCGGCAGCAGCTTGATCGGACGCGGCGGTGATGGGCCGGCCAATCACCACATAATCAGCGCCTGACGCCACGGCCTCGGCGGGCGTCATCGCCCGCTTTTGATCGTTGGCCGCAGCCCATGCCGGACGCACGCCCGGTGTGATGAGTTTAAAGTTGGGTCCCAGATCGCGGCGCAATGCCGCTGCCTCATGGGGCGAACACACCACGCCATCAAGGCCTGAGATTTTCGCCAGCTCGGCTAAGCGGCGGACATTATCGAGCGTGCTTTCGCTCACACCGACCTCGCGCAAGTCATTGTCGTCCATGCTGGTCAGCACGGTTACACCAATCACCAGCGGACGATCGACCAAATGAGTCTGTGCGGCCTCGTGGGCGGCCTTGGCGGCGGCTTGCATCATCGCACGCCCGCCATTGGCATGAACGTTGATCATGAAGGGCTTGAGTGGCACGACCGACTTCACCGCGCCGGCCACGGTGTTGGGAATATCGTGAAACTTAAGATCGAGAAACAGCGGCAAGCCCGAAGCGCGCATCACCTCGGCCACGCCCTTGGGCCCGTGGGCATTGAAAAACTCAAGGCCCAGTTTCACCCCGCCCACGGTGTCGGCCAGCGTTGCCGCCCACGACGTCGCTTGACCCAAATCGGACGTGTCGAGGGCGCAAAAAACCGGATTACGAAGATTGGCTGCGGGCGTCATGATGGCGCAGGGTTTATCACACAATTCCCGCTTTTGGCAGCGGCGAAGGCTTTAAGCATTAAACCTTGGGCTGTGATAATTCGGCCTTGGCACGGGCAGCCGCCAAATCTTCTTTCATGCGGGCGAGGCTTTGTTCCATGTCGCGCTGGCGGCGTTTAGCCGCACGCAGATCGCGCCGCGTTTGTCCGCCGCCCATCCACGCCCCAATCGCGCCGGCGGCAAACCCGAGCAGCGCCGCGAACAAAATCACGGCGTAAAGGCCCGCTTCGATGCGCACCGGAAACGGCCATAGCTCGACAATCACGACGCTGCGGTTGGACACCGCGAACAGAACAACCACGACCGCCACGACAACGGCGATGAGGGTGTTGATAAAACGCAAGGAAGGCCCTGGAAAAAGGAGGGAACGGGGCTGGGCCGTTAGCCGTTCATCATGTCGCGCAGTTGCTTGCCCGTCTTGAAGTAGGGCACGGCCTTTTCGGCGACCGCCACCGAGGCGCCGGTGCGCGGATTGCGCCCCACGCGCGAGTCGCGATGCTTGACCGAGAACGCACCGAAGCCACGCAGTTCGACGCGGTCGCCGCGGCTCAAGGCCTTGGAGATCTCATCGAAGATACTCGTGACAATGCGCTCGACGTCGCGCTGATAGAGGTGCGGATTGCGCGTGGCAATCTGGGCAATGAGCTCGGACTTGGTCATAGGCAGCTCCCCCACCTGTCTGGGCCCGGCAGCAAAAACGCCGCAACATCAACAGGGTAAGACTAAGATTGAGGGCAAGGCGGGCCAGAGTCAAGCCTAACCCCCTCAAAAGTCAGTGCTTTCCATGGCATTGGCCGCAAACGCAAACGGGCACCCCGGCTGGGGTGCCCGCTGTAGAGGGCCTTTGGGGCCCCGAAAAGGCCGGATTTATTCGTCGGTCTTGTCGGCGGCTTCTTTTTGCTTCTGCTTGATGGCCGCGCCCAGGATATCGCCCAGGGAGGCGCCGGAGTCGGTGGAGCCGAACTCGGCCATGGCCTGCTTTTCTTCCTCGACCTCGCGCGACTTGATCGACAGGGTCAATTTGCGGGTCTTGGTGTCGATGGAAACGACGCGGGCATCGACCTTCTCGCCGATGGCGAAGCGGTCGGGGCGCTGCTCGGAACGCTCTTTGGCCAGCTCGTTCTTCTTGATGAAGCCGGGCAGGCTGCCGTTGATCAGGACTTCGAGGCCCTGCTCGACCACTTCCTTGACCACGCAGGTGACGATTTGACCTTTCTGCAGGCCAACCGAGGCTTCGGCCATCGGATCGGCGGTGAGTTGCTTGATGCCCAGCGAGATGCGCTCTTTCTCAACATCCACATCGAGCACCTTGGCGCTAACGCGCTGGCCTTTTTGGAGGGTCTTGAGGGCAACCTCGCCTTCTTGATTCCATGACAGGTCGGAGAGATGGACCATGCCGTCGATCTCGCCGTCGAGACCCACGAACAATCCGAACTCGGTGATGTTCTTGATCTCGCCTTCGAGCACGGTGCCAACCGGGAACTTCTCGTGGAACGAGGACCACGGATTGTCCATGCATTGCTTGAGGCCAAGCGAAATGCGGCGCTTTTCCTGATCCACATCCAGCACCATCACGTCCACCTCTTGGCTGGTGGAGACGATCTTTCCGGGGTGGATGTTTTTCTTGGTCCAGCTCATTTCCGAGACGTGCACCAAACCTTCGACACCGGCTTCCAGCTCCACGAAGGCGCCATAATCGGTGATGTTGGTGACGCGGCCCTTGAGCCTGAGGCCTTTGGGGTACTTGGCAATCGCGCCTTCCCACGGGTCGGCTTCCAGCTGCTTCATGCCCAACGAAATGCGCTGGGTTTCCATGTTGAAGCGGATGACTTGGACTTTCAGCTGTTGGCCAACCGAGAGCGCCTCGGAGGGATGATTGACGCGCTTCCACGAAATATCGGTGACGTGGAGCAAGCCATCGACGCCGCCCAAATCGACGAACGCGCCGTAGTCGGTGATGTTCTTGACCACGCCGTCGAGCACTTGGCCCTCGCGCAGGTCTTCCATCAGCTTCGAGCGTTCGTGCGCACGGGTTTCTTCCAGCACGGCGCGGCGTGAGACAACGATGTTGCCGCGCGCGCGATCCATTTTCAAAATTTGGAAGGTCTGCGGGCTGCCCATCAAATGGTTGATGTCGCGCACCGGGCGGATGTCGACTTGGCTGCCGGGCAAGAACGCCACGGCGCCATTGAGGTCGACCGTGAAGCCGCCTTTGACGCGGCCAAAAATAATTCCTTCAACGCGGGTGTTTTCTTTGTGCTGGCTTTCGAGCGTGTTCCAGGCTTCTTCGCGGCGCGCCTTATCGCGCGATAGAATGATCACGCCTTCGCTGTCTTCGTAACGTTCGACAAACACGTCGACGCGGTCGCCCGCCTTCATCTCGACTTCTTCGCCGCCGCGCGCGAATTCCTTCAGCGGAATGCGGCCTTCGGACTTGAGGCCAACGTCGATCAACGCCGCGTCGTCGTCGATGCGAATCACCGTGCCATGCAGGACGGTGCCTTGAATGCTGTCGTTCTTTTCAAATGATTCTTCGAGGAGGGCGGCGAAATCTTCTTTCACCGCAGCGGCTGAGGCAGCCATGGGCGTTCCTTTCGATGTTCTGATCCTGGCCACCGGTTGGGTCCGGCGGTCTTGCGGACGCCGTTGGCACCATGCCTCCGGTCATCCAAGCCCGGGGCTAACCCCCCGAGTCGCTGTAATGGGCGCCCTGAACAATCCCGACCGGGCCAGCCGTTAACCTAACTGTGCTTCTAAACCGCAGTTTTTGCGATTCTGTCTGCGACGAATTTCTTTGCTAAATCAAAGACTTCATCGGCATTAAGGGCGCTGGTATCAAACTGCCAGGCATCCTCGGCCGGTTTCATGGGGGCCACGGCTCGGGAGCTATCCCGAACGTCGCGGGCTTCCAGGTCGGCACGAACGCGCGCCTCTATAACCAACTCACCCTTTCCCCGCAACTCCCTGATCCGGCGTTGGACTCGCACATCAAGGCTGGCCGAAACGAAGATTTTGGCTTGGGCATCCGGGCACACCACCGTACCGATATCGCGGCCATCCAAAACCGCCCCGGCCTGGCCACCGGAGGGGTGATGGGCGAAGTCGCGCTGATACTGCAAGATGGCCGCGCGCACCGCCGGGATGGCAGCCACCTGCGAGGCGGCGACACCGGCAGCTTCGGTGCGCAAATCCTCGGGTGAGAACTGCGAGATATCGAGCGTTTTGGCGGCGGCAACCGCATCGGCTTCTGTGGTGGGCTGGCCGCCCTTGCGCAGCACCGCCACACCAATCGCGCGGTAGAGCGAGCCTGAATCGAGATAGGCATATTTAAAGTGCGCCGCCAGCCGTTTGGCCAAGGTGCCCTTGCCCGAGGCCGCCGTGCCATCAATCGCGACAATCACGCTTGGCTTGGAATTCATTGGTCGGCGGACGTCTGCAAGGTTGCGCCAAGCTTGCTCATCAACACCACGAAATCGGGAAAGCTGGTGGCAATGGCCGAGGCATCATCGATGCCGATGGGGTGGTCGCTGACTTGGCCCAACACCAAGAACGCCATGGCGATGCGGTGATCGAGGTTTACGGCAATGGTGGCGTTGCCTTTGGGCGGCTTGCCCTTGCCCTTGACGATCATGGTGTCACCGTCGGCGCGCGCATCCACACCGCAAGCCACAAGACCATTCACCATGGCGGCAAGACGGTCGCTTTCTTTCACGCGCAATTCGGCTAGGCCTTCCATGCGCGTTTCGCCTTCGGCGCAAGCCGCAGCCACGGCGAGAATAGGATATTCGTCGATCATCGAGGGCGCGCGCGCGGCGGGAACACTCACGCCCTTGAGAACACTCGCTTTGACCTTGAGGTCCGCTACTGGCTCGCCAGCCTCAATGCGCTGGTTGAGCGTTTCAATCGAAGCGCCCATTTCGCGCAGCGTATCGAACAGGCCCGTGCGCAGGGGATTAAGCCCGACATTCTCGATGACAATCTCCGAGCCGGACACCAGCAAGGCTGCAACCACGGGGAATGCGGCTGAAGATGGATCGCCCGGCACAACGATGGGCCGGCCCGACAACTCCGGCTGGCCGATGATCGACACTTTATATGCGGACGACCCAGCCTTGAGCGGCCCTGCATCGACCTCGACGCCGAAATGTTTGAACATGCGCTCGGTATGATCGCGGCTGGCGGCGGGCTCGGTGAGCGTTGTTCGTCCGGGTGCATGCAAGCCTGCCAACAACACCGCCGACTTGACTTGGGCCGAGGCCACGGGGCTATCGTAGGTGAGTGGCATGGGCATGGATGTGCCGCGAATGGCCATGGGCAATTTGCCGCCCGCGCGGGAGTGAAAGGCTGCCCCGGTTTGGCTCAGCGGTTGGATAATCCGGTCCATGGGACGGCGGCGCAGCGAGGCATCGCCGGTCATGACCGACAAAAACGGATAGGCCGAGAGCAGCCCTGCAATCAAGCGCGCGCCGGTGCCCGAATTGCCCATATCAAGCACGTCGGCTGGCTCCACCAGCCCGCCGATGCCCCGGCCCCAGACGCGCCAGGTGGCCCCTTTGGGTCCTTCGCGGCGCTCGACCGTGGCCCCAAGGGCGCCCATGCAAGCGGCCGTACGCAGCACGTCATCGCCCTCGAGCAGGCCCGAAATGGCGGTCTCGCCCACCGATAAGGCCCCCATGATGAGAGCCCGGTGGGAGATCGACTTATCCCCCGGCACACGCGCCACACCGCTAAGCGGGCGCGCTTTGGCGGCTATGAGGGGTGTTGCGGGCAGCTCGGCGTGGGGCATGACTGAGGGACGCTGTGAGGGGCTTAACATGTGTGCTCTAAAGCGGCCTGATAGCACAGGGCCCGAACCCTGGCCTAGCTGATTTCCACAGGTAGGGCCTCAAAAACCCCCCGTTAACATATTGGAAAAACGCTGATTTTTAGCCTTTGACTTCACTGCCCCGAAGTGGCAAATGCCTGCGCCGCCCTACTGCAGGCCGCGCCAATCGCGGCGTTTTCTGGCGTTGGGCGATTTGCTGGATTTCCGGAGGATCACGTGGGTAAAGTCGATTTAGGCATGAAGCTGACCTGCGAAAGCTGTGGGGCGCGGTTCTACGACCTCAACAAGCAGCCAGCCGTGTGCCCCAAGTGCGGCGCCAAGAATACCCGCCCGCAAGTCTTCCGTACCCGCCGCCCCTCGGAGGATCGCGCCAAGCAAGCCGCGCCGGTTGTCGCGCCCGTGCCAGAAAAGAAACTCGAAGCCGCCGATGACGTGGAGGCCGCCGCCGATGATGATGAGGCGGAGAACGTGATTGAGGACACCTCGGACTTGGGCGAGGATGACGAAGACGTGGAAGTGGTCGTCGAGAAGGACGAGCCAGCGTAATATTCATTGCGTTTGATCTTGCTGCGAAGAACTTGAATTCTTATCTTCGCCAAGATCTAAAAACTCTGCCACACACGAATGCCAACGGCAGAGCTGATGTCTAAGGCTGATATCTAAGGCTGATATCTAAGCGGGGCGCTCCAAACGCGCCGGAGTAAAATGAGAATGATGGTGCCGGGGCTGTAGCTCAGTTGGGAGAGCGCTACGATGGCATTGTAGAGGTCGTCGGTTCGATTCCGTCCAGCTCCACCA
>SHWP01000003.1 GCA_009693785.1 Rhodospirillaceae bacterium | reverse complement strand
CCTTTTTGTTTAAATCGTCAAGATCACCGAGCCGGTGGTGCGCCGCAATTGCAAATCGTTATGTGCATGGGGGGCCTGCTCAAGGCTAAAGGGCTGACCGGCCTCAAGCTTCACCGCCCCCGAGAGCACCACATCGAAAAACTCTTTGGCTGCCCGCTCCATATCGGCGCGCGCACCAACATAGTCATTCAAGGCGGGGCGGGTGACGAACAACGAACCGCGCGAGGCTAGGCCGCCAACTTCGATCGCCGGCGGCGGGCCCGACGCATTGCCAAACGACACCATCAAGCCGCGCTTGGCCAAACAATCGAGCGATTTGAAAAAAGTGTCTTTGCCCACGCCGTCGTACACAACAGAGACACCCTTGCCGCCAGTGAGTGACTTCACCTTGGCGACGAAATCTTCGTCTTTATATAAAATGGTGTGAGCACAACCATTGGCGCGCGCGATATCGGCTTTGTCTTTGCTGCCGACCGTACCAATAACTGTGGCACCCAGGGCCCGAGCCCATTGGCAAAAAATCAGCCCCACGCCACCGGCAGCGGCATGAAATAAAACCGCATCGCCGTTTTTGACCTGATGCAGGCTGCGCAGCAAGTACCATACCGTGAGCCCACGCAGCATAGACCCGCCGATTTGCTCGTCTTTAATTTTTGCGGGAACCTTCACCGCGCTTGCAGCAGGAATCAAGCGTTCCTCGGCATAGCCGCCAATGGGGCCGTTGCCATAACACACGCGGTCGCCCACCTTGATGTCGGCCACGCCCGGGCCAACGGCATCGACAAAGCCAACCCCCTCCATGCCCGGCGTGAAGGGCTTGGCAATGGCATAGAGCCCCGAGCGGTGATAGGTGTCGATGAAGTTTACGCCCGCGACGGTTTGGCGCAGTTTGATTTGACCTTCACCAGGCTCGCCGACATTGACGTTCTCAAGCCGCATCACATCGGGACCGCCGGTTTCGCGGCAGACAATGACTTTGGCCATGATCAAATCCCCCTTAACAACGCGCCTTCAAGTTTGAGTAGCGCGACCTTTGTATCCACCCCACCATCGCCCGAATAGCCCCCGAGCGCACCGCCGCTACCCAGAACACGATGGCAGGGGATAATAATCGGAATGGGATTTGCACCACAGGCCCCGCCCACGGCGCGGGCAGCAGACTTCAGGGCCTTGGCCAAATCGCCATAAGTTTTTGTGCGGCCATAAGGAATTTTGACCATCGCTCGCCAGACTTTTTTCTGAAACTCGCTTCCGGGCGGGCCGAGCGGTAGGTCGAACTCTTCCAGCACGCCATCGAAATAGCGATCAACTTGTTGTTTGGCCTTGCGCAACAGGGGTGTGGATTGGTTGTCCCGCGCCCAACCCCAGTCGACCGACACAACCACACCGGCCTCTTCGCATACGGTGATATCGCCAACCGGCGAGTGAAATGAGAGCTGGGCCATCAATTAATGTCCTGGCGACAGTAATTTTACCAGCGCTGCCGGATCGGTAACGGGCGCCGAGCATGTGAGCCCCCGGCATACATAAGCAGCCGCCTGGCCATCAAGGGCCATTTTTCCATGGGCGGGATGAGCGGCAGGCAACGCCCGGCCATCGGCCATAACCATGAGAACGAGATTTGCTTCCGAGACGGACCACGCAGCACGAATCAACGCATCGGTCTTGGCATCGCCACGCCGTCCGGCAATCACGACGCTGATGGGATTGGTTAAAAGATCGAAGCCATTCAATACGGTTGCGGCGTGGGGGAAAACTTTAAAGGCCTCCCCGGCAAACGTATGCGTAATAAGCGCCGCCTGTGTTCGATATGTCTCGATGCCCGTGAGCGCATACAGCCGCGCGAGCGCCAACGCCATGGCGCCATTGCCCGAGGGCTGCGCGCAGTCATGGGCGGTTTTGGTACGCACGATGAGATCTGCGCGATCCGATGGCGTGAAAAAATATCCGCCCGTATCGTCGGAAAACAAGTCGTTCACCACACCAATCCAGCGCTCGGCATCAGCCAGATATCGGGGCTCGCCGGCCGCCATATTAAGCATCAGTGCTGCGTTGGCCATGTTGGCGTAGTCATCGAGCAGATCGACGCGCTGTAAAACACCGCCACACAAACTATGGCCCAAACGATCGCGGCCTGCTGCATCACGCCAGGCCATTGTTGAAACAACCGCCGTATAAAGGCGCGTTGCGATATTAAGCCAATCGCCACAGTCAAACGCCATGGCCGCGCGCGCCAAAGATTCAATGGCCAAACCATTCCAATCGGCAAGAATTTTATCATCGCGGCCCGGCGGAATGCGCGTTTCGCGCGCCTTGAGAAGCGTGGCGCGCGCCGGCGCAAGGGTTTTGTCCTCTGCCTCATCAAAAACCATCGTATTCAGGCGATTGAGGATGGTGTGACCTTCCCAATTTCCGGCCGGTGTCGCGTCATAGGCCTTTTTGAACGAGGCGGAGTTTGAGCCCAGCGCGGCGTCGACTTCGGCCTCAGTCCAAACATAAAACTTCCCCTCCTCGCCCTCTGAGTCGGCGTCGAAAGCGCTCACATAAGCGCCGTTTTCACCGACCATCTCGCGCTCAAGCCAGGAAATTGTCTCGGCAATGCGCGCGGCATAAAGCGGCTTGCGCGCCTCTTGCCAGACGAGCGTGAACAGGCCGATCAGTTGGGCGTTGTCGTAGAGCATTTTTTCAAAATGCGGCGCGAGCCAGCGGGGATCGGTTGAATAGCGTGCGAAGCCGCCACCGAGATGATCGTAGATACCGCCCTGGCAAATGTTATCGAGCGTAAGCGTGACGGCGGACTTTAAACGCGCATCGCCGGTGCGCCGATAGGCCCGCCAGACAAACTCCCACACAAATGGCATGGGGAATTTTGGCGCGCCCGACAATCCGCCGCACTCTTGGTCGACAAATTCCAGCAAATGGTCGGCGGCATTATCCAACAATTCCATCGACAGACCGTCACGCAACTCATCGCCCGAGCGATGGGTTATCGCGGCGGTCAAGCCATCCGCCTGCTCGATAATTTTATCGCGAGATTCGGCCCATACCCGTGAAAGCTGGGTCAAAACTTGTTGAAACCCCGGCCGGCCATAACGCGGCGATATTGGAAAATAGGTGCCGCCCCAAAACGGCTGGCCATCGGGCATGATGAACATGGTCAGCGGCCAGCCGCCGCTTTCGCCCATCACCGCCAGGGCCTTTTGGTAGATAGCATCCACATCGGGGCGCTCCTCGCGGTCGACCTTGATGTTGATGAAATGCGCGTTCATCAGCGCGGCCGTGGCGGGGTCTTCGAAGCTTTCATGCGCCATGACGTGGCACCAGTGGCAGGCGGCATATCCCACCGAAAGCAAGATTGGCTTGTTTTGCGTGCGTGCGGCGGCAAAGGCGTCATCACCCCAGGCCCACCAATGCACTGGATTGGCTTGGTGCTGGCGTAAATAGGGGCTGGTCTCGGACCCAAGGCGATTGCGTGATTCTGACATGACCTGATGCGTGGACAGCGCGGACGGCAATGCCTAACCTTGGGCTAAAGCAAGACCAATTCCAATCCATCGTGGAGGACTGCCGCCATGAAAGTGAACATCACCGTCGACTGCACGCCCGACGAGGCCCGGGCATTTTGGGCCTGCCCAACATCGCGCCGATGCAAGAGGCCGCCTTGAAACAGATGCAAGCGACCATGGACAAGGCCGCCCAAACGCTGGGCCCAGAAAGCGTGATGAAAACCCTGTTTCCGGGAAACCTGGCAGAAATGCAAAAAGCTTTTTGGACGCAGTTCACCAAGGGCACGACGGGCTCATAATCCTGCAAAGAAGCTGAAAACAGTGCGGTTCATGCGCCTATGAGCGCCGATACAATTTTTGCGCTGGCTTCAGCGCCAGGCCGGGCCGGGATCGCGGTCGTGCGCATCTCGGGCGATAAGACGGGCAAGGCGTTAAGCCGCCTGGGCTGTAAGACGCCTCCGCCGCGCCGGGCCACGCGTGTGAAATTGATCGACCCCATCACAAAAGAGCTGCTCGATGACGCTTTGGTGATTTGGTTTCCCGCCCCGCGCAGCTTTACCGGCGAAGATGTAGCCGAGCTGCATCTTCATGGCGGGCGTGCGGTGGTGGATGGCGTGATGGCCGCCCTCGCCGCAATCGGCGGTGTGCGCCCCGCTGAAGCGGGTGAATTTACCCGCCGTGCGTTTGAGCACGACAAGCTCGACCTCACACAAGCCGAAGCACTCGCCGATTTGGTTGATGCAGAAAGCCGCGCACAATTGCGCCAAGCTCTGAAACAAATGGGCGGCTCCTTGAAAGAGCTGACGGATGACTGGCGTCACCGGCTCGTGCAAGCGCTGGCGCACTTAGAGGCCGTGGTCGATTTTCCCGACGAAGACCTGCCGCCCGATGTGGCCGACAAAGTTTGGGGCGAGGTGCGCGATTTAGAAGGCGCCATTGGCGGGTTTCTTGATGATGGCGGGCGCGGCGAACGGATTCGAGAAGGATTATCTATCGCCATTGTCGGGCCGCCCAACGCGGGTAAATCGAGCCTGTTGAATGCGCTTGTGAAAAGAGAAGCGGCAATTGTTTCAGCCAAGCCCGGCACCACGCGCGATATCATCGAGGTTCATATGGACATCGGTGGTTTTGCCGTGAGTTTGGCCGACACAGCAGGCTTGCGCGAAGCTGGTGATGATATCGAACAAGAGGGCATTCGCCGCGCCCGCGCACGAGCAGAAAACGCCGACATTCGTCTTGCGCTGTTTGATGGCGCGACATATCCGACGCGTGATGCCACGACCCAAACGTTAGTGGATGCCAACACCATTGCCGTTATCAACAAAGCCGACTTGCTCGATCAACAACGCGAAGTAGAACTCGATGGCGCCGATGCCATGCGCCCGACGCACTTTATTTCAACTAAAACCGGATTTGGCATGCCCGCGCTTTTGCAGCGCATCGAGGCGATGATCAAAGCACGATTCGACATGACCGCGTCGGCGGCGATCACGCGAGCGCGTCATCGCAAGGCGCTGGAAGAATGCCGCGAAGCGCTATCGCGTAGTCAAATTGCAAAACTTCCCGAGCTGGCCGCAGAAGATTTGCGCCTCGCCGCCAGATCCCTCGGCCGCATCACGGGCCGTGTGGATGTGGAAGAAATCCTCGACGTGGTGTTTCGCGAGTTTTGTATCGGGAAATAATCCGCGCGCTTAATTCTGATTCGTCACGACATACCGGCTCGTGATATATCCGCGCCATCATGACGGCGGGCTTTTCATACGATGTCATTGTTGTGGGTGGTGGCCATGCGGGCTGCGAGGCTGCGGCCGCGGCTGCGCGCGTGGGTGCGAAAACACTGCTGCTTACGCATCGCACTGACACGCTGGGGCAAATGTCGTGCAATCCTGCCATTGGCGGATTAGCCAAAGGGCACCTGGTGCGCGAGATCGATGCCATGGATGGCATCATGGCCAAGGCCATTGACCGGGCAGGGATCCAATTTCGAGTCTTGAACCGCTCGAAGGGCCCTGCCGTACGCGGCCCGCGCGCCCAAGCAGACCGCAAACTCTATAAAACTGCGATTCAGAACATATTGGCTGAACAGCAGAATTTGGAAATTAGGGCCGCTGCAGTTGAGGACTTGATTCTCGATAAAGCCCGTGAGCGCATTGTTGGCGTGGTCACCGCCGAAGGCGAAAGCATTACGTGCGGCTCTGTGGTTTTGACCACGGGCACCTTTTTGCGCGGCCTGATTCATCGCGGTGAACAGCGCATCCCGGCCGGGCGGGTCGGCGAAGCGCCCGCCATTGGGCTATCTAACACGCTGGAATCGTTTGGGTTTAGGCTTGGGCGGCTGAAGACCGGCACTCCGCCGCGTCTTGATGGCCGAACTATCGATTGGGCGGGGCTTGAGCTTCAGGCGGGAGATGATCCCCCAGAGCCCTTTTCTTTTCTTTCCAATCAGATAGATGTTCCGCAAGTTAACTGCGGCATTACTTATACAACTCCGGAAAGCCATCGACTGATCCTTGCCAATAAACATCGTGCGCCGATGTATAATGGGCAGATCAAAAGCCTCGGGCCTCGGTACTGCCCATCAATCGAAGACAAGGTCGTTCGATTTTCTGATCGCGAGCGTCATCAGATTTTCTTGGAGCCCGAGGGGTTGGACGACCACACAGTTTACCCAAACGGAATCTCAACATCTTTACCTGAGGACGTACAGCGCCAGCTCTTGCAGACCATTGCGGGCCTTGAGAAAGCAACCATTCTACAGGCCGGATATGCCATCGAGTACGACTTTGTCGACCCCCGCGAATTAAAGCCAAACCTAGAGACCTTGAAGATTGGCGGGTTGTTCTTTGCGGGCCAGATCAACGGAACAACTGGCTATGAAGAAGCTGCGGCCCAGGGCCTGGTGGCTGGGATCAATGCTGCCCGCTTCACGGCTGGAAGTGAGGCCGTTACGGTTGATCGCTCCGAGGGCTATATCGGCGTGATGATCGACGACCTCACGACCCTAGGCACTTCTGAGCCGTACCGAATGTTTACGTCGCGGGCCGAGTTTCGGCTCTTGCTTCGGGCCGATAACGCCGACCAGCGCTTAACCGATAAAGGCATAGGGGCGGGTTGTGTGGGGCCGGAGCGTGTGGCGCATTTTGAAGCCAAGAAGAACGCCCTCGACCAAGCACGAGAGACAATGAACGTCACCACCTTCACTCCCCAGCAGCTTGGGACCCTGGGTGTAGCGGTGAATATGGACGGCGTGCGCCGGAGCCTGTTGGACGTATTGGCCCTGCCTGGCCATGGCTGGGAAAGGGTAACAGCCATAGAGCCGAGTCTGACCGGAACCCGAGCAGATGTTATTGAGCAGCTTGAGATCGACGTCCGCTACCGAGGCTATGTGGAGCGGCAGGAGTCTGATGTGCGGGCCTTCCGTAAGGACGAGTCTCTGGTCCTGCCGCAGAGCATAGATTACTCGGCAATTGGGGGTCTTTCGACCGAGGTCAGACTTAAGCTATCAGGCTCCCGGCCCGCGACCCTTGGTGCCGCTGCCCGCATCCCTGGGGTTACCCCCGCCGCCCTGACCACCCTTTTGAGATATGTGAAGAGCCCTAAAGATAGGGGCGAATCTCAAAGGTCGTCAGCTGCTGTCGCCTAAATTGTTCCACGTGGAACAATTGAGCGACTCGAAACCAAAACATTACGGGCCTGATCAGCTCAGAATGACAGAAAATGTTCCACGTGGAACAATTGAGCGACTCGAAACTTTTGTCGCCCTGCTTCTGACGTGGAATAAGCGGATCAACCTTATCTCAAAGACCACAGAGCCGGATGTCTGGCGGCGTCACATCCTTGACTCCGCCCAGCTTTATCCCCTCATTCCCCAGAATTGTTCATCACTGGTCGATCTAGGCTCTGGCGCTGGATTCCCAGGCTTGGTCCTGTCCATCATGGGCGTGAGGGGGGTGCGGCTGGTGGAGTCTGATGCCCGAAAGGCGGCTTTCCTCAGAGAGGCGGCCCGCGTCAGTCAGGCAGGCGCCCAAATCCTGAACCAACGGTCCGAGAAAGTCACCCCCGGTCCAGTCGATGTGATAACCGCTCGGGCTCTGGCCCCCATGCCAGAGCTATTGGCCCTGGCCCAGCCATTTCTAGGTCCAAAAACGATATGCCTATTCCTTAAGGGACAACATATAGACGCTGAATTGACGCAGGCACACAAAATGTGGAGAATGCAGGTGGATCTACGGCCTAGCCGTTCTGATCCATCTGGTTCAGTGGTGCGCGTGCGCGAGGTCAGCAATGTCAACTCTGTCTGAGTACGAGCCCCCTCAAGCCCAACAGATTGTCGTGGCAACTCGGCCGCGCACCCTGGCCGTATCCAATCAAAAGGGCGGTGTAGGTAAAACAACCACGGCGGTTAATCTGGCCACGGCCATGGCTGCCGTAAATAAAAAGGTTTTGGTGATCGACCTGGATCCCCAAGGCAACGCCTCCACCAGCCTTGGCATCGATCACAAACATCGCACCGTAAATACCTATCATTTGCTGATGGGCGAGAAGAAAGTTTCAGAAGCGATTGTTCCCACCTCTGTACCAAATCTTTTTATCATTCCATCGGGCGTCGATTTGGCCGCCGCAGAGTTAGAGCTGGTGGATGTTGAAAACCGCCAAGCCCGGCTCAAGATGGCGCTCGCCGAGCAGGGCAGCGAATACGATTTTGTGTTGATCGATTGCCCACCATCCCTAGGGCTGCTGACATTGAACGCGCTTGTTGCGGCCGATGCCGTCATGGTCCCGCTGCAAGCCGAGTTCTTGGCGCTTGAAGGCATCAGCCATTTGGTGCGCACGATTGAGCGCATCCGCAAGGGCTATAACCCAACGCTGGAAATTCAGGGCATCGTTCTGACTATGGTCGACAAACGCAACAATCTCTCGGAAATGGTCGAGAACGATGTGCGCAGTTACTTCGGCGACAAGGTCTATACAACTGTAATTCCACGCAATGTTCGCATTTCCGAAGCGCCCTCGCACGGCAAGCCGATTCTGCTCTATGATTTCCAATCCAAGGGCGCGCAGGCGTATCTCAATCTCGCCGGTGAAGTTCTCAAACGCGAGCAGGTTCTGGCGGGATGAACGCAGAGACCACCAAACGCAAAACGCTAGGCCGCGGTCTCAATGCACTGTTCGGCGAGCAAGACGGCGATGGCGATTCGTCCGCACCAGCAAGCACAAAATCTGCCACGACTCTTCCCGTCGATGTTCTGACGCCCTCGCCACTACAGCCGCGCAAGCATTTCGATGAGCCCTCGCTCAATGAACTAGCCGCGTCGATCAAAGAAAAAGGAATTCTGCAGCCGCTGCTGGTTCGGCCCGATCCCAACACTCCGGGACGTTACGAAATTATTGCGGGCGAGCGGCGCTGGCGTGCGGCACAACGCGCACAAGTGCACGACGTTCCCGTGCTGGTACGCGAACTCAGTGATTCAGAAGTTCTTGAAGTCGCGCTGATCGAAAATTTGCAGCGGCAAGATTTATCGCCCGCCGAAGAAGCGCGCGGCTATCAACGCCTCATCGATGACTTCGCGCACACGCAAGAAGAAATATCCGAGATTGTCGGCAAGAGCCGCACACACGTGGCCAACTTGCTGCGGCTTTTGAATTTGCCCGATGGTGTGTTGCGTCTCATCGACGACGGAAAACTCAGCGCTGGGCAAGCAAAGCCACTGGTCGGTTTGAAAAACGCCGAAGCGCTCGCGCACAAAATTACAAGGCGCGGGTTAAGTGTGCGCCAATCGGAACGCTTAGCCAAAGGCCATGGCAAAACAAAACGCGTGATGTTGCGCGCCGAAAAAGATGCCGACACGCGGGCGCTGGAAATAACGCTGGAAAACGCAACTGGCTACAGCGTCGACATCAGCTTCGACGGCAAGGGCGGAGGGGTCGCTATTGCCTATGCAAACCTTGAACAGCTCGATGACATCGTCAAACGGCTATCCACCGGCGGCAAGCGCGGGAAAGCAGACAACGCAAGAGACCCCGGAACCGTTGATATTGAAGAGCTGCTGAAACGTGAGGGTTTTGATGAGAGCGAAGAGCCGCGCGCCGCAGACGACCACACGGCGCCTTATACAGACCCGGCCGCAAACGATGTGGGCGCAGCAGGCGCAGTCGGGCGCGAGGAACAAAAAGAAAAGCCTGACATCATGGATGATTTTGGTTTGAGCAATGCGATTGAAGAATCGTTGAAGCCCGCCGGACATTTCTCGGAAGATCACGGGGCCGAAGCACCAAGCCCGGCTGCCCATGAAGATCACGGGGCTGACGAGGTCGGCGCCGCAGGCGCGACGCATCGGTAACCTTGGTCGGGCGCGACAAATGCTCACCCGTGCGGCCTTTTATTTTCTCAGACACGGCGAGACGGATTGGAACAAGCTGCGATTGATGCAGGGCCAAACCGACACGCCACTCAATCCTGTGGGAATTTTTCAAGCCGAGGCAGCTGCGCAAATTCTTGCCAAGAAAAATATTGTGACGATTTGCACAAGTCCTCTTTGTCGGGCGCGCAACACAGCCGAGATCATCGCCGCACATACCTCTGTCACTTCTATCGTCAATGTCGATGGTTTGAAGGAATCGAACTTCGGATCTTATGAGGGCCATCCCAGCGGTCCGTGGCGCGAGAGCTGGGTGGCCGGCGGGGAAATCCCTGGTGGAGAACTGTTTGAAGATTTTATCGAGCGCTCATTGGCTGCGCTCAACGAGTGCTTAAAACACCCCGGCCCGGTCCTGATCGTTGCCCATGGCGGCACTTTTTTGGCGGTGCGCCGCTGGGCGCTCGAAGAGGCAGCAGTGCGAACCGGCAATTGCGAGCTTTTAGCGCTGTCCCCACCGCGTAAGGGCAGCAAGGCCCCCTGGAAGCTAAAAAGGGTCTTTACCCCTGAAGACGTTGCCAAAGCAGCATTGTAGCCTTGGGCTGGAATTAACAATAAACGTATGATTTTTATATATTTTATCTCATATAAACCACACAGTAACATGAGCTTATTGACCTTCCAGTAAATGGAAGGTGTATCAAGGCCTACCTCAGATTTGAGGCCTGGCGAACACCACAATGGATCAGCTTAGCCCAACCAGTTCCCATCCCTCCGTCAATGCGACTCGGGTTGCCTTGGCGATCACCGGCATGACTTGCGCAGCCTGCGCGACTCGCCTGGAGAAAGCCTTGAGTGCGGTTGCGGGCGTCACCAATGCCACGATCAATCTGGCGCTCGAACGTGCCGATGTGCGCTTCGACCTCGCGCGCACTCAACCGCAACAATTAATCGCCGCCGTGCGCGATGCTGGCTATGACGCCACCATTGCAAACGATGACAGCACGCTCGAGCTCGCGTCCAACGATGGACGAGCGCTCCCAATTTCCATCGTGCTCACGCTACCACTCGTCGCACAAATGCTGGCCCATACATTTAGTTTTGGTTTTCACCTCTCGCCATGGATGGAACTGGCGTTGGCAACGCCGGTGCAATTCATTTTAGGCGCGCGGTTTTATTCCAGCAGTTACCGCGCCTTGCGTGCGCGTGCGGCCAACATGGATGTCCTCGTCGCGCTTGGCACGAGCGCAGCCTATTTCTATTCGCTCTATCTGGTGACGGCGCGCGCGGACATGGCCGCGGGCCAACTTTATTTCGAAGGCTCGGCGGTGATCATTACGCTGATCCTGTTGGGGAAATGGCTTGAGGCCCGCGCCAAGCGGAGCACGACCGAGGCAATCCGCTCGCTCATGGCCCTGCGGCCCGAAACCGCGCGTGTCGTGCGAAGTGGCGTTGAAACTGAAATTCCCATCGATCAAGTTCGAATCTCTGATCGCATTATCATTCGCCCGGGCGAAAAAATCCCCACCGATGGACTTGTTGAGGACGGCGCCAGTGAGTGTGACGAAGCGCTCATCACGGGCGAAAGCCTGCCCGTTGAAAAAACCAAGAGCGATAAAGTCATTGCCGGTGCGATCAACGGTACGGGCCGCTTGCTCGTGCGCGCCACGGCGGTGGGTGCGGACACCACCCTAGCCAAAATTGTCGCGCTGGTTCAAAACGCTCAAACGGGAAAAGCGCCCGTTCAGCGCTTGGTAGACCGCATCAGCGCCATTTTCGTGCCCATTATCGTTGTCATCTCCATTGTCACGTTCTTAGCGTGGGTGTTTACGGGCGGTACGATTGATCAGGCCTTCGTTGCGGCGGTCTCGGTACTGGTGATTGCATGTCCTTGCGCCCTTGGCCTGGCCACGCCCACAGCGTTGGTGACGGGCATGGGGGCGGCCGCACACGCGGGCATTCTGATCAAGGACATCGAAGCCCTGGAGCGCGCCCACGCAGTCACCACCGTTGTTTTCGATAAAACCGGCACGCTGACCCAAGGCAAACTCGTCCTTGCGCAATTCAACAATGTACACGGCGACGAGTTGGAAAATTTATCCATCGCCATGTCGATTCAAACCGCCAGCGAGCACCCCATCGCCAAGGCGATCATTGCTTTTGGAAAGAGTCGTGGTGCGCAAGAGCGCGCCGTGGCGAAATTCAAAAGCCACACGGGGTTTGGTATTGAGGGCAGCGTTGATGGCAAGACGGTGCTCATGGGAAATGCCGCGTTTGTTAACGCAAGCGGCATTGCCACGGCCGCCTTGAACTCCTTTGCCAATGCCGCGTATTCAGTGATCGTCCTTGTGGTTAATATTGAGATCCACGCTGTCTTTTGTTTAGCTGACAAGCCGCGTCAGGAATCCGAAGGCGCCGTTCGCGCACTCAAGCAACAAGGCATCAAAACAATATTGCTAAGTGGCGACAGCCAAGCTGTCGCGCAGCACATCGCGCAGGCGGTTGGAATTGAAGATGTGCGCGGCGGTGTGCGGCCCGAAACCAAATCCACCGACATTCGCGCATTGCAGCAGGCTGGCGTGGTTGTCGCTATGGTTGGCGATGGTGTTAATGATGCACCTGCACTGGCCACGGCCGATGTGGGTATCGCCATGGGCAGCGGCACCGATGTGGCCATGGCCACGGCAGGCATCACGCTGCTGCGGCCCAATCCGGCGTTGGTTCCAGCCGCACTCGATATTAGCCGCGCCACATGGCGTAAGATTCGCCAGAACTTGTTTTGGGCCTTTGTTTACAACCTGATTGGCGTGCCTTTGGCAGCCTTTGGCTTTCTCACACCCGCTTTGGCGGGGGCGGCCATGGCACTGTCGAGTGTCAGCGTGGTGTCGAATTCGTTGCTGCTCAAACGCTGGCGTCCGAGGGCGATACCGGATTAAAATCCAAATCACACCAAGGAGATGATTATGAACAAAATCGTGATTCCGGTCGAAGGCATGACCTGTGGCGGATGTGTGAAAAGCGTTGAACGCACCCTGATCCATCAAGCGGGCGTCAGTACCGCCAAGGCTTCAATGGAAGACAAGCGCGTGACTGTGGAATTCGATGCCAGCGCTATCAACCAAGCGCAGTTGGAACAAGCTATCCGCAAGGCGGGATTTACGGTACCGGCTTAGTTATTTTGCCTCGAGGGCCATGAGCATGCGCGCCAAGGCCACCTGCCGGTAGCTGTCGAGAATCAAACCCTTCATCTCGGTCCAATCTATTTTCTCAAGCGTGCGGCAGAGGCCCTTCTCGCGCGGATCGTAAGGCGCTTTGAAAAGGCGCTTATTGCGCAGTAGCGCATCGCGCCGCCCCGGATCGACATAGATGAAAATGCAATCTAGGCCCTTATAGTGGTCCATCACCACGAAAGGCCGCTTTCCCGCGCGGAAGGCAACATTCCCGAAGCTTAAGGCCTCGCTGACTTCAGGAAGTCTCAAGCAAATTTTCCGCAGCCGTGTGTGCATAGCCTTTGTCATCTCACCTGCCCTTATCTCGCTCGCCTTGCACCCGATCCGGCCTGGGCAATCTGCATCAAGGCTCGTTCGGTTATGGCTTCCGCAGGAAAGTCGGTGGACTTTGATTGCAGCTCGGCTTCGTTCAATATGTCGATAGCCCGCGCAATCAGGCCTTCCGACCACTGGCTTACATGATTTTGAAACCGCGCCTTGACCATGAAGAACACCGGCGGACGCAATGACATCATGGCCGCGTCCAAACTTTTGCCGTCATTCATGCGTCCGCGTGTTTCGTGCAGGCGTAAAAAATGCCGTGCCGCCGCATTGAGTATGGTGATCGGCGAAGCGCCCTCGCCCATCAACCGGCCATACACGCGCAGGACTGTGCCATGATCGCCATCGCCGACCGCATAGATCAGATCGTCCATATCGAGCGCCGCACTATCGCCCACGCAGACGCGAGCATCGTCCTCGGTGATGGTGCCTGTACCGCCCTTGTACATGGCAAGCTTCTCGATTTCGCGGCGGCTGACCTCGCGGTCGCCACCCAAGCGATCGGCCAGCCACGCCAAAGCGTCGGGCGTGGCGCTAACGCCGTGGGATTTTAGTGTCTCGCGAATTACGCCCTCGAGTGTGCGTGCGTCGTCGGCATAACATGCAATAGAGGCGGCCATGTCACTGGCCTCAAATACCTGCACCAGCTTGGCCCGCGCGCCGATATCGCCAGCGGTGACAATCGAAAGCGCATCGCCCACGGGGTTTTCAAAAAACGCCTCGAAGGCGTTGGCCACGGTGGTTTCCAGGCGCGCATCGGAATCGGCATCGCGCCAGCGCACCACCCGCTGACCGCCGCCAAAACTTAACGAGGCCGCCTCATCACCCAACCGGCCCGGATCATCACGCAAGACAGATGCGGAATACTCAGCCACGCGGAAAGGATCATCCAAGCTTCCGGCAATCGTCTTGGTCAGGGCGTTCATGCGCTCGCGCACTAAACCACCATCGGGGCCGAACAACAGCACAGCCTTCACCTTGTCGGGTTTGGCGAGGAATGAATCCGCGCGGTTGGCCGTGATTTTCATGAACGGGGTTTAGCGTGCCGCGGATTTGGGCCGCAAGCGCCGGTCGAAATAGACCGCAAGCCGGGTTTTGATTTCCTCGCCCAACTGGCGAAGGGCGCGGTCTTCGGCATCGGCCTGCGAGGCAACCGTGGCGAATTGATCATCCAAAATATTGTAACTCACCACTGCTTGCGTGCTGTCGCCGTAGGCCCGCGCGCCGCCGTCATAAATGGCGAATGCAGTCGTGAACACCAGGTTGGCGCGCGAGGTGGTCGAATCGGGGCGCACGCCCAGCTCGATGGTTTGTTTGGTAAGGGTTACTTCTAAGTCGTAGCGGCTGCGTTCTGCCGGGCCGTTGCTGTAAAGCTTTTCGTTCAGAATCTGCCTCAAGCGCTGGCCGCTGCGGTCGGCGATGGGCCGAATGCGGGTTTGCGCCAATGCATTTAAAACATCGGGGCTGGCGGCTACACCCGAACGGCCATAAAGCGGGCGAAACCCGCAGCCCGACAAAGCAAGGGTTGCGCCTCCCAACAGGAACATACGACGAGGAGATTTGGGCTTGAGAGAGAACATCATGCCGCTTGCATCGCACATCCGGTTTGGGTGTCAAGCCGCAGCGATGATACGTTGAGCCGGCTCATGACCATACCCAGCCCACCCACGCTCTCCGCGCCCCCAGCCATCGCTCTGGCAGTCAACGAAGGCCGCTGGGCTGATGCCGAACGCGAGCTTTCCGCAGCATTAATCTCAGCCCCCGACAATTCCGCATTTATATTTCTCATGGCGCACGTGCTGTACCGCACAGCCCGTCCGCAAAATGCCGAGCCCTATGCGAGTAAGGCAGTAGAATTAAACCCCACCGCGCAAAACCTTAGCTTTTTGGCGCGCATCTATGCGGCCAACAATAAGCCTGCGGTAGCTGCCTCATCCATGGCGCAATCGCTTGCCCTCACCGATGGCTCGCCCGGCGAGTGGGAATTTTTGGCGCAAATGGCTGAGGCTTCGCGCGACTTTGAAACGGCTTCGCGCGCCTATCGGGAGGTTCTTATCCGAGATCCCGACGCTCTCAGGGCCGCCTACAAATTTTTCCACTTTCAGCGGGAGAAAAACCCCCAAGATACGATTGCCGCCATAAAATCGGCCATTGATCGTGGGCCCAAAAAAACTGCGAGTCTTGTTCACCTATATCAGCTTTATTTTCCGTTACTGGAAATCGAGCAGCGCCACGCGGCCAGCGCGGCTGTATCGCACGCACTGGACATCGAAGACTTATCCTTACGATTTGTGACCAAAGATATCGAGGCCTGGCGCGCTCACGCGGAGTCTTGGTATCGCGCCGCACCAGAGCGGGCCGATGCAAGCGCGATGTATTTTCTAGCGCTCTTGTTATCGGGCAGGATGTGGGAGGCCGAGCCGGTATTGAATACTGTGCGAGCCACATCGCCCGATAAAGTGACGATGTCTTATACCTTAGCCGAGGACTTTTACCGCAGCCTTGATCAAAAAACACAAGCCGATGTTCTCGCTGGGTTGCCACGAACGCGGCTGGTGGCCTCGCCGCAACACAAACCCACGCGCTCGTTTTTTGTTGGCTGCGATCCGGTCTACTTCGAACGTTTCGTGCAGCCTTTGATTGGATCGTGCGCAGACAAACTCAGCGGCATTGGCTTGCACGCGCACGTTTTTGATGGCGATGAAGACGCGCTGAAACGCGAGCATGCACGGCTTTGCTCTTGGTATGAAACTCCCCTCACAATCTCGACCGAGACAACCGGAATCGACGTTGCACAACGTCCCATCTATGCCCACGCCATGCGATTCGCTCGCCTTCTTGAGTTTGCGCCGCTTTATCCCGGGGGGTGTTGGCAACTTGATGCGGATATGCTTTTGAACCGCGATCCCGCTCCGATGTTCGATGGGCTAGCCAACCACGAACTGGGCTTATGGCTCCAACCCGGCAGGCTTGAACCTAACAACCATATTCAGGCTAGCGCCGTTGGCGTCACTACAACAGCAGCGGGTGTACGATTTACCAAACTTGTCGCAGCCTATTTGGCCGAGATGTGGCGGTTAGGCAGGTTGCGCTGGGGGGCTGATCAGGCTGCGCTTTATTTCGTACTGATGTATCTGAAAAAAAACGGCGCGACCCCGCGCATTGCACCGCTCACCGAACACATGTTCGACAACACACTTCGGCCCGACCGTATTTTTTGGCCCGGCAAGCTCGATGCGGGTCACCCCGATCAGGCTATCCTCGACCAAGCGCGCGAGAGGGCCTTGGCGGTTTACAATAATCGGGTAACCTCAAATCCATCGCGACCGCTCGGTCCTTAGGAGTCCCAAATATGAAACGCCGCAATTTTCTTATTTCTACCGCAAGTGTAGTTGCCTCCTCTGCGTGGGCACCTCAGGTGATTGCACAGGGCGCCCCCGATCACATCATGCCCAAAACAACCGAGAGCGGTCTTACGGGGCCGCTATATACGGTCACGATCATCACGCCGGATTTGCCAGCGTTGGCTAAAATGTATCGCGATGGGCTGGGCATGGAACTCAGCGGACCCATCGCCATTGATGCAAGCCAGCGTAAAGCACTCAACGGTGCATGGGGCATTCCCGATAGTATCGGATGGACCATGCACATGTTGCGCCGCCCCACGGTGCCATTGGCCACGCAGATTCGCGTTATCGTCACGGCTAGTCCAACGCCCGCCATCCGCAAAAGCTGGAGCCGGCAAGAGCTGGGGCCCTATGGCATGGGCTTTCCCACCACCGATGTGACGGCGTGGGATAAACATGTGCTGGGCCTTGGGTTTACCCGCGCCACGCCGGAGATTGAACGGTTTCCGCTGAAAAAATCCGACGGTACGCCCTATAACGTTCTGGAAGCCACATTCAATGGGCCAGAATATTTACGCGCCATTGCTATTTCGCGGCGCGACGGCATGGCCCAAGTGGGCGACCTCGACACCATCACTGGGCGCGGCGGCCCAGCCTATGGCACCCAAGTTGTTGCCAGTATCGACGCCATGGTGAAGTTCTTGGTCGACGTGCTCGATTATGAAGTCCGCACCGACCGCATGTGGCGTGCCTACGAAGTGCCGTTCCGCTTTGCCACGATTTACGCCAAGGGCGCGAAGAACGGCCACGTGGCACTTGCCGAATACGCCGCCAAGGATACCGAAGCGGGAACCGGCGCGCCCCCCGCACCACCCAATCGCGGCATGGCCATGTGGAGTTTTTCGACCACCAGCGTAGATGCCATTGCCACCCGCGCCAAAGCAGCGGGTTTCAAATTTTCATCATATAACCGCATCGATTTGCCTGATTTAGGCCCGCGCAACGCGATCACCATAACCGCACCAAACGGATTCTTGGTTGAGGCGTTTGAAACGATTCCTTAGCCCGCAACGATATTGACGATTTTTTCGCGCACCACGATCACCTTGCGCGGCGGTTTGCCATCCAGGTGCTTTTGCACGGCCGGAATGGCCAGGGCCAAAGTTTCGTAGGTTTTTTGATCGGCGGTCTTTTTCACCGAAATGGTGCCGCGCAGCTTACCATTCACCTGCACGCCAACTGTTAAGGCGTCGTCCTCCATCAGGGCCGCGTCATGGCTTGGCCAGGGCGTATCGGCGAGAATCTTTGTATGGCCAAGGGTCGCCCAAGCTTCTTCTGCAATGTGCGGCGCCAAGGGGTTGATGAGTTGCGCAATAATCTCCACACCAAAGCGGAATACCGCGTTGCCGCCCGGTTGCGAACGGTCAATATCTTCAATGGCGTTGGACAATTCACGTATGCGCGCCACAGCAGAGTTATAACGAAAACGCTCAAGGTCTTCGGTTACGGCATGAATTGTCTTGTGGCATTGGCGCAAAGCCGATTGCGTGCCCGCCGCCAGCGTTTCAAAGGCTGGCAGAGCCGTAGCTGGAATATCACGCGCGATCGTTGCCAGCCGCCAAAGCCGGTTGATGTAACGCCAGGCGCCTTCGATGCCCGCATCGGTCCATTCCAGATCGCGCTCGGGTGGGGAATCCGACAGCATGAATAACCGCGCCGCATCGGCACCAAAAGTGTCGATAATCCGTTGCGGGTCCACCGTGTTCTTTTTGGACTTCGACATTTTTTCCGAGCGGCCCACGCTCACGGGCGCGCCGGTGGAAGCGCGCGTGGCCTTATCGCCGTCCTTACGGACATCGCCGGGCTCGACCCAGGACCCATCGGCCGCGCGGTAGGTTTCGTGACAAACCATGCCTTGGGTGAACAAACCGGCGAATGGCTCTTTCAGGTCGATGTAGCCGCAGGCTTGCATTGCGCGGGTAAAGAATCGCGAATAGAGCAAGTGCAGCACTGCGTGCTCCACGCCGCCAATGTATTGATCGACCGGCAACCAACGCATGGCCTCGGCTTTATCGAACGGCTTATCGCTAGCCGTGGGCGAGCAAAAGCGCGCGAAATACCAAGACGATTCAATAAACGTATCGAAGGTATCGGTCTCACGCTGCGCCGGTTTTTTGCACGTGGGGCAATTGACGTGCTTCCACGTGGGGTGACGATCGAGCGGATTGCCCGGCTTATCGAAGGTGACGTCATCGGGCAGCTTCACCGGCAATTGTGCATCGGGCACTGCAACCGGGCCGCACGATTGGCAGTGAATAATCGGGATCGGGCAGCCCCAATAGCGTTGGCGCGAGACACCCCAGTCGCGCAGGCGGTACTGCACTGTACCCTTACCCAGATTCAAACTATCGAGTTTGGCAATGGCCGCGCGCTTGGCTTCGGTCACGGCCAAGCCGTTCAAGAATTCGGAATTGATCGCTAGGCCATCATCGCTGAAGGCTTCACTGCCTGCTTCAAGCTTTGCCGCGAAGGTTTCGGCGTCTTCGCCCTTGGGCGCCACCACGCACTTGACCGCAAGGTCATATTTGCGGGCGAATTCCATGTCACGTTGGTCGTGGCCGGGACAGCCAAAAATCGCGCCCGCGCCATACTCCATCAGCACGAAGTTTGCCACATATACGGGCACTGGCACTCCCACGACAAAGGGGTGCTTTGCACGCAAGCCCGTGTCGTGGCCCATCTTCTCTGCTGCTTCGATGGTGGCAGTTGAAGTTCCCGCGCGGGCACACTCGGCGATGAACGCAGCCAAGGCACTGTCGGTCTCGGCTAATTTCGCGGCTAAGGGGTGCTGGGGCGATATTGCGCAAAACGATGCGCCGAAAAGGGTGTCGGGCCGGGTAGTGAAGACTTCCAGGCTTTCACCGCGTGGTACGGCATTACGATTTACCAACGGCCAAAATACCCGGGCGCCTTCGGAGCGGCCGATCCAATTGTTTTGCATTAGCCGCACTTTGTCGGGCCAACGCTCCAACCCGTCGAGGGCTTGCAGCAAGTCTTCCGAAAACGCCGTGATTTTCAGGAACCATTGATTGAGTTTGCGTTGCTCAACGGCCGCGCCCGAGCGCCAGCCCTTGCCGTCGATGACTTGCTCGTTGGCGAGAACCGTGTGTTCCGCCGGGTCCCAGTTCACCCAGGACTCTTTACGATAGGCCAACCCCGCCTTCACGAAATCCAGAAACATCTTCTGTTCGTGTTTGTAATATTCCGGCTCGCAGGTGGAGACTTCGCGCTCCCAATCGAGCGACAAGCCCAGGGGCATGAATTGCTCGCGCATGACCTTGATGTTCTCGCGTGTCCATTTGCCGGGGTGAATGCCCCGCTCAAGGGCCGCATTCTCTGCGGGCAAGCCAAAGGCATCCCAGCCCATGGGGTGCAAGATGTTGAAGCCTTGCGCCTTTTTAAAGCGCGCGACGACATCGCCAAGCGTGTAATTGCGCACGTGCCCCATGTGAATGCGCCCCGATGGATAGGGAAACATCTCAAGCACGTAGTATTTTGATTTCTTGGAGTTCGCCTCGGCTTTAAAGCAGCCGCGCTCGGTCCAAACTTTTTGCCACTTCGCCTCGGTTTCGCGGACGTTGTAGCGCTCTTCAACGGCAGCCATTCTCTAAATCCCCACGCATCAGGCGATACGTCTAACGCGCGCCTTTTATATTCTCCCGCTTTCGCAGAGGTTAGGTTGAAGCCTCAACGCCAACAGCGCGCCGATCAACCTTTGTCTTCGGCAACCGCTTGAAGTCGAAGTTGGCGCGCACGCGTCAACACGGCGTCCTCGAACTCCCGCGCCACATCGGCACCCACGGCGGCATCAACCCAGTTTCCTTGCGCACCCTGAGTTTGACGGAAAACCGACACCTTCAGTCCATCGGCGCGCAATGTCCGGCCCAGGATGTAAACATTCACTTTGAAACGCTCTTCGGGCGTTTCGGGCGGCGCGTACCAATCTGAAATGATCACGCCGCCAAATGGGTCGACCGAAGCGATGGGCAGGAAAGCAACGGTATCGAGCGAGGCGCGCCATAAAAAGGCGTTTACTGCCACCGCACCCTCGCGGCCTTCTTTGTCATCGCCGAACAGGTTGATGCCAAGGCCACCTTTGCTGAAAACGGTGTCGTCTTTTGCCGCCTCGGTTGGGTTTTGGCTGCGGTATTCGGGTGATGTGCGGTAGGTGTCGGCAGGTTTGTCGCTGCCGCAACCGCTCAAAGCCAAGGCAAACAGCGCGCTGGCAACAACAAAAAATCTGGAATTCATCTTCGCGCTCACGTTCAAGGTCATGTCCTCAAGGCCTAAGACAGAGCGGGCAAAGCCGCCGGGGCGGGCTGTTATAGCCAACGCTTAGGGCCTTGCGAAGCCCTGTTAAGCCCATAGTTCAGCGCAGTTTTTAATTGTGGCGGCACTCAGCCCCGGGCCGTGGTCGCAGGCCATGTCATCAAACCGTCACCAATCCGACCCGAAAACCGTAACACGGTGTTCATATGGTTCGCCGCGGTTGGGGAAATAGCCCTAGCGAACCCGCTCACCGCGACGCGGCCAGGCCATACGAGACAATAAAATCCAGGAGCCTTTGATGAAGAAGCTAATGATTGCCACGACGGCCGCTGCCGTCGCTCCAGTCCGGGCGGCCGAGAGCACCCAAGAGCTGGCCCGGCAGATGCAAGCACTTCAAGACCAACTTCGTGAATTGCAAGACAAACTGGCCGCGGCCGAACAAGCCATTGCCTGGGAAACCGTTTCCCGTGAAGCCATAGAAGCAAAACAAAAAACGAGCCAGCAAGCCAGCCCAAAGGTGGCTGAATCTGGAACGCATCGTTTCACACTATCGAGCGCCGACAATGCCTGGACGATCGCACCGACGGGTCGGCTTCACTTCGACTTTGGTGGCTACATCAACCAAAAGCCGCAAGGAACCACAGGCCCCGGTACAGTGGCTGGCGGCAGACTTACGGGCGGGGTCAACGTACGCCGCGCCCGACTCGGCGTGACGGGCAAGGCGCTTAACGACTTTACCTATTCGATCATCCTCGATGCAGGTGGCGCCACCGACGGCTCTGCGACCATCAACACAGCGTCGATTGGTTACACCGGGATCCGCAACACGATCATCGAGGCTGGCTATATGGCCAATCAATTTGTGTTGGAAGAAGCCAGCAGCTCCAACGACAGTTTGTTCATCGAGCGCAGCACGCCCTCAACTCTGGCTTCAAGTTTCACCGCGGGCGATCCGCGAGCCGCAGCCGGCATTCGCACGTGGGAGCCCAATTACTATGTTGCCGCGTACTTGACCTTTTCAACACCCAACACCACTCATGCGCTGACCAGGCGTTCTTTCGGTGCTTACGAACGCGCCACCTACAACATCGTCAACGATCCCCAGAAGACCGTTCACGTTGGCATCGGCGCTGCTCAGATCTTCGATATTCCGAACAGTGGTCCTGGCACGGCAAACTCCATCACGCTTAGCGACCGGGCGGAGTTGCGTGTTGATCCAACCAACATTTTAAACACCGGGGCGCTGGGCACTTTGGCCAATCCGGTCACCGGTGCAAATGTTTACAACGTGGAAACGGCGGCAACGTTCGGCAGCCTCTTCTATCAAGGCGAATACTTTAAAATGACCTTTGATCGCCGCGGAAAGACCAAGGCGAAGTTTGACACCGGCTATGCCCAAATCAGCTACACGATTGGCGGTCGGCGCAGTTACACGGCCAATTGTGGCTGCTACGGCGGTGTGAATCCGACCAAGCCGTTTAATCCTCTGAAGAGTGGTGAGCTGGGCGCCCTTGAATTCGCCGCGCGCATCAGCGTCGCCAACCTGACCGATCAGTTCGACCCGACGCTCTTGGCCACCAACGTGGCGAATTTTAATTCCGTAAATGGCGGCAAGCAGACCAATTACACCCTCGGGCTGAATTGGTACTGGAACTCGAACATGCTGTGGAAGTTCAACTATATCCATACCGATTTCGAAAAGCAGAACCCGCGCACCGCCACCATCGTCACACCCGTTCCGCTTGGCCTGAAGATGGACGCCATTGGCGGGCGCTTCCAGGTCATGTTTTAAACGGCCAACGGATTTCTTAGGTTTCGGGCAGGCCCAATCGCTGGCCTGAGCTTTAACCCCCCCAACCCTGCTGGTTTACCAATTCCCAGCAGGGCCCCCAAGAGGCGGCCTCAAAAGCCGCATCTTTTTCTTTGAGCACTTTGATTTCGGGCCGTGACCGTGCCATATGCTCAACCACGTTTGGATTGAACAGGCTGGCGATGCGGCATTTTCACTTTGTCACGACCGCGCTGATCTCGGTATGGGCCTTGGCATATTTGCCTGCCCAAGCCGCCGAGCCCATCAAACTCAGTGTCGGGGGAAAGCTGCGCCATTATTTCTTCATCGCCGACCAAGACAACGTATCGGGCGAACGCCTTAGCTCTACGGGCATGTTCACCGATGCCGAGGTGTATTTCGATGGCAAGACGATTCTCGATAACGGCATCGAGATTCGCGGTGTGATTGAATTGGAAACCGAAGCGCGTAATGACCGAAACGCCGATGAACTTTATATCGATATCATCTCGGGCTTAGGAAAACTGCGCATTGGCGAGAAAGAAGGCATTAATTCCGCCATGATCGGCGAGCCGATACCCGAGGCGCTTTTGACAACGGACGAAGAAGTCATCGGCGATGTCATCCGTCCCCGAACCCGGGCAACGGTCAAAGACGCCTTCACATTCAAACGCTACGTCAGCGATAATTTGGGAATAACTTACGAAACCCCAGGCATTATTCCCGGTGTTAAGTTTGGCGTGAGCTATCACCCCTCAGTCAGCGACGCAGAGGGGCCCTTCGACCGCAGGCTCGTCGAACACGATGCCTTTGATGTTTCCGGACGCTACGAGGGAAAGTTCAGGGGCGGCAGTTATCGCGTTGCCGGGGGGTACTTCCAATCCCAACCGCCACTCACACCGGCTGTTGGTAGAAAAAACCAAGGTTATAATCTTCATACGGGCGTCTCTTACGGCGGTTGGGACATCGCAGGCAGCTACGCCAAATTGCAATCCGCGCTTGATATTGATGAAAAGTCCTGGGCGGTTGGCGTGCTCTATGGCATCGCCGGATACAAAATCTCAGCCAACTATTTCACCGCAAAGCGCGACATCGCCCCGACCAGCGCGGCCAAGGAAAAAGTGAATCGTACCAACCTTCAGGGCTCATATCGCTTGGGCCCTGGGATCACTGTTGGCCTGACCGGATTTTACGCCGAACAGCGCGATCTCCGCGGCGCCCAAACCGATGGTGTTGGTATGCTGGGTGGCGCAAAGCTCGCATTCTGAAATGACGGCCGCCCCCTCAGCGTTCGAGCCGTTAATCACGGATTGGTTGGGCCACGCCGCCAAAATTTATCCCGATCATCTGGCGCTGATTGATCTCGCAACATCACGGCGATTTACTTACCGGCAAATGTTTGAACGCGTGAGCCGCCTCGCAGGCGCTTTGACCAAGCTGGGTCTCAAGCGCTCAGACCGGGTCATGATCGTGGCCCGCAATTCCACCGACATCTACGAAATGATGTTTGCGGCTTGGCGGCTAGGTGCGGCTTTTATGCTCACCAATTGGCGGCTTGCCCCGCCAGAGCTCGCTGAGATTCTCAACGACGCAGAACCGGCACTAATCATTATAGATGAAGAGTTTGCCCACTCCATTGATTGCAAAAACACACCCGTTTTACGGCGCAAACCCGGTGATTCACATTCCGAATACGAACGCGCGATTGCAGATAGCCCGCCACGGCTCGATTTCGCCGCCCAATCGCTCGATGATTTGAACGTGTTGCTTTATACCTCGGGCACAACGGGCCGCCCCAAGGGCGTTATCGGTACCTGGCGCATGACGCTGACCATGCTGCTGCAGTCTTCGATCAGCGCGCGTCTTGGTCCGGGCTGTGTCACGCTCACCGCCGCGCCATTGTTTCACACCGCAGGCTTAAATTCGTTCGCCACGCCAACTCTTCATGTGGGTGGAACTCTGGCGGTGATGGGCCAATGGCAACCCGAGGCCTGTTTAGATCTGCTTGCCGATCCCAACCTTGCTGTCACGCACACACTTGGGGTTCCCACACAGTTTATCGCCATGGCGCAACACCCAAAGTTTGCGCGCGTAAAATTCCCAAGCTTGCGAACGGCTGGTGTTGGCGGGGCGCCGCCAACCGAAGACCTCATGGACACTTGGGCCGCCAAGGGGCTTGCGCTTGTACCAGGTTACGGCATGACCGAGGCCTTTGGAGTAACCTCCATTACTGCCACCGAAGCGCGCGCTAAACCAGGCGCTGTAGGCCGCGCACAGATCTTCATGCAGTTACGTATCGCCGATGACGACGGCAATGAACTGCCCTCAGGCACGGTGGGTGAAATTCAGCTCAAGGGCCCCGGCGTCACACCCGGCTATTGGAAACAGCCAGTGCTGACCGCTGAAGCCTTCATCGACGGCTGGTTCCGCACGGGCGATATGGGCCACATGGACAGCGATGGCCTGCTGTATGTCGCGGACCGCAAGAAGGATATGTTCATCTCCGGCGGAGAAAATGTTTATCCCGTCGAAATTGAAAACCTCATGGCCGGCTTTCCAGAGATCGCCCACGTTGCCATCATTGGCGTTCCAGATCCGACCTGGGGCGAGGTTGGCCGGGCCGTGATTGTGCTGCGCCCAGGGGCGGCAATTGATACGGCAGAAATTCTAATGCGCTGCCGTGGCAAAATCGCGCCTTACAAAATTCCTAAAAGCATCGTCGTCGTGACGAAGCTGCCTCTCAGTGCGCAAGGCAAAGTATTGAAAACTGAACTCAGGCGCCGTCATGGTTGATGCAAGTTCTGTTGCGGCCAAGCTCGCCAGTATCAAGTCACGCATGGCCTTGCCGGTCATCGCAGCACCGATGTTTCTGGTCTCGGGGCCTGACTTGGTTATTGCTGCCTGCAAAGCGGGCGTGATCGGTTCGTTTCCCACGCTCAATGCGCGGCCGAGCGAAGTGTTGGAACAATGGTTTCAACGCATCGTGCGTGAGCTTGATGAATTCAAGGCGTCGGGCGGCAGGCCAGCGCCGTGGGCGGCGAATTTAATTGTGCATCGCTCTAATCCCCGTGCGGCCGATGATTTGGCGATGACTATGAAATATAAGCCTGAGATCGTGATTACGGCGCTTGGTACTCCTGCCAATGTGATCGAAGGCGTGCATGCCTATGGCGGTTTAGTTTTTGCGGATGTCAATTCTGTCGCCTA
The DNA here is from genome assembly GCA_009693785.1 of Rhodospirillaceae bacterium. GTDB lineage: Bacteria > Pseudomonadota > Alphaproteobacteria > Rhodospirillales > Rhodospirillaceae. The sequence continues at coordinate 94,633 of SHWP01000003.1, read as the reverse complement.
TGCCAAGAAATCCGTTGCCGCAGGCGTCGATGGTTTAGTGCTGGTGGCGGCGGGTGCTGGGGGCCACACCGGGCCCATTACTGCGTTCTCATTCGTGCCGGCAGTGCGCGAGTTTTTTCTGGCCCCATTGTCTTGGGCGGCGGCATCGTCGATGGTGCGGGCGTGCGCGCCGCCGAAGTGTTGGGGGCCACATTTGCCTACGTGGGCCCGCGTTTCATCGCTACCAAAGAAAGCATCGCTGCCGAAGGCCATAAACAAATGCTGGTTGAGACGACCGAGGAAGACATTATCTGCACGGCGCATTTCACCGGCGTGCCCGCGAACTACCTCAAGCCCAGCATCGTCAAGGCTGGCCTTGATCCGGCGCAGCTCGGCACTCGGGCTGATAAAAAGTTCGATAGCCGCGGCTCTGCAGACCAAGAAACCAAAGCATGGCGTGATATATGGTCGGCCGGTCAAGGTGTGGGGGCGATAAAATCCATTCTCTCGGCGGCAGATCTCGTGACGGAATTGAAAGCCGGTTATGACAAGGCTTGCCGCCAACCATGACCGTCGTTGATGTCACAAAGCTTCCGAGTTTTAAAAGCCGCGAGATCTTGGGCGGAATAGTCTTGGCCATCGACGATCAAACGGGCGCGGCCACGCTTCGCTACATGCCCCCCACAGACCTGAACAACGCCAACGGTACCCTGCTCGGCGGCTACCTGACAGCGATGATAGACGATGCGGCTGGTGCAGCAACGTGGTTTGGGTGCGGACAGCGCAATTTTGCCACGGCTCAAATGTCGGCGAATTTTCTGCGAGCAGCGAAACCCAATGAATCATTGATCGCCGAGGCAACAATCATTGGGTCTGGGGCACGCCAAGCCTTTGTCGAGGTTCGGCTGAAACGCGAGGTGGATGGAAAAATCATTGCCACCGCATCGCTGGTTCAAACGTTCATCAGCACATGATGGTCATCAAGCGCCCCAAGAAGATTGAAAAGCCGCCCTTCAAAATTCGCCGGGCGAAAAAGAAAATTGTCGGCTGGCGCGAATGGGTGCGGCTGCCTGATTTCAAGGTGGATAAGATCAAGGCGAAACTTGATACGGGTGCGCGCACCTCGGCCTTGCATGCGTTTCGCGTCACGCCCTTCACCAAAGATGGCGCGTCTTACGTGCGGTTTTTCTTGCACCCGCTGCAACGCAAAAGCCGCCCCGAGGTCAAATGTGTCGCTGTAGTGATCGATCACCGCACGGTTACCGACTCGGGCGGCCGCCGCGAAGAACGCCCAGTCATCCGCACCACCCTGAAGATCGGTAAGTCGCGCTATCCTATCGAGCTGACCCTAACCAACCGCGACGACATGGGGTTTCGCATGCTGCTCGGTCGTCAGGCCCTGCGGCGGCGCTATTTGGTCGATCCGGGCCGTTCATTTGTGATCCGCAAGAAGAAGAAACCCCGGCGTCGTAAGGCTCGTTGATCGGGGCCACGTCCGACCCCCTATTCCTAGGGGTTATTTCTCTTAACGCCCTGTGAATCCTCAATTCTTTGGCCTCATGGGGGCTTGCCTTAGGGGGGCCAATCGGTAAGGTCATCCCCGGCGGGATGGGCTGGCGCCCATCGCCGGCACCACAAGAGCCTCGATTTCAGGGCCCCGTTATGGGGAACACGCGATGAAATTCGCCATGTTGGCCCGTAATGCCGGTTTGTATTCCCACCAACGCTTGGTGGCTGCTTCCCGTGCACGCGGTCATGACATCGAGGTTTTCGATACGCTCAAGTGTTACATGAACATCGCCTCGCACCGGCCCGAGGTGAAATACAAGGGCCGCAGCCTTGTGGGGTTTGACGCGGTTATCCCTCGCATTGGCGCCTCGATCACGTTCTATGGACTGGCCGTGTTGCGCCAATTCGAAATGATGGGCGTTTATCCGCTCAACGAATCGGTCGCCATCGGCCGTTCGCGCGACAAACTGCGTTGCTTGCAGTTGCTCTCGCGCAAAGGCATCGGCTTGCCAGTTACGGCATTTGCCCATGTTACCAACCAGGCCGAAGACCTCATTGGCATGGTCGGCGGCACGCCGGTGGTGATCAAGCTACTCGAAGGTACCCAAGGCATCGGCGTGATGCTGGGCGAAACCCCATCCTCGGCCAAAAGCATCATCGAGGCCTTTGGTGGCGTGGAAGCCAATATTCTGGTTCAGGAGTTCATCAAAGAAGCCGAAGGCACCGATATTCGCGCCATTGTCATTGGTGGCAAGGTGGTGGCCTCGATGCAACGGCGCGGCGCGCCGGGCGAATTCCGTTCGAACTTGCATCGCGGCGGCAAGGCCTCGACCATAAGGATCACACCGGAAGAACGCTCGACCGCCGTTCGCGCGGCAAAGATTTTGGGCTTGAATGTTTGCGGTGTCGACATGCTGCGCTCCAACCACGGCCCCGTGGTGATGGAAGTCAATTCTACGCCGGGTCTTGAGGGCATCGAGGAGGCCACCGGCACCGACATCGCGGGCATGATCGTCGAATTTCTCGAAAAAAACGCCGAGCCCCATAAGACTAAAACGCGCGGGGACGGCTAGATCATTCTATTCAACCGACCGGAGCCGCCGATGCGCAACATCATCCTCACCACCGCTCTTGTTGCTTTCGCACTAAACGCGCCAGCACGCGCCGACGAAGCGGCTTGCAAAAGCATTACGCAGCTCGATCTTGCCGCGCTGCCCGATGCGCCCACGCACATCACGTATACGGTTTTTGTTCCGGCCTCGGAAAAACTTCCGGCCTATTGCGATGTGCGTGGCTATGTCGCCCCGCAAGTAGGCATCCGGTTGCGAATTCCCGATAAAGCATGGAACGGAAAGTTTCATTTCGAAGGCTGCGGCACCATGTGCGGCGTGCGCACCATCGAAGCGGCCAACGACCCGCTATCGCGCGGTTACGCGGTGGCCGTGACCGACACGGGCCATTCAGCTCCGCACCCCGACGATGACCTTTCCGACGAGACGGTGAACCTGGTCAGCCGCTCGGGCGAATGGGCTTACAACAATATCGAAGGTGAATTGGACCTGGCCTATCGCGGCACCCACAAGGCCGTGCTGGCGTCTAAGGCGATTGTCGAGGCCTACACGGGCACAGCCCCGCGCAAGTCCTATTGGCGCGGCTGTTCCACCGGCGGGCGTCAGGCGTTGAACATCGCGCAACGTTATCCGTGGCAATTCGATGGCATCATTGCAGGTGCGCCAGCGGGTGTGCAGCCAGCCTATATCAACATCTTTTGGCGCACGCTGGCCAACATGGACAAAGACGGGCGCGCCATCATGGGCCGCGAACATTTGGCGGCGTTGAACAAAGCTGTCGTCGCGCAGTGCGATGCCAAGGACGGCTTAGCCGATGGCGTGATTAATGATCCGTGGTCATGCACACCCGATTTGTCGGTTTTGAAATGCAAAGCAGGCCAAGATGCCTCGCAATGCCTGAATGCGAATCAAATCGCGGCGGCCGAGCGCATTTATCGCGGCGCGTTTTTGAAGAACGGTTTGCGGGTCACGCCAGGCGTTCAACCAGGCGCTGAAATGAATTGGGCGCCATATATTCGCGACAAGGCAGGCGCCAACGTGACGTTCGAACCCATGGCGCAGGACCGCTTGCGCTATGTGTGGTTCGATTACGATCCGGGCCCCACATATTCGCCGCGCAGTTTCGATCTCGACCGCGACTATCCGCGCTTGTTCACCAAGGGCCAATTGCAAGCGCCCAGTAATCCCGATCTCGCCGATTTTCAACGCCGCGGCGGAAAGTTGATTGTGTACCAAGGCCTCAACGATTTGCTCGATGCAGGCCCGCTCGTTGACTATGTGGAAAAAGCCTCACGCGTTGCGGGCGGCAAGACTGAGGCCGATAAGTTCATGAAGCTCTATCTGATTCCAGGGATGGATCACTGCCGCGGTGGTGTTGGCGTCGACACGGTCGATTGGATTAGCGCAATGGAAAATTGGGTTGAGAAAAACGAAACGCCGGGCACATTAATCGCTGCACGGCGCAGCGATGCCATTGGACATCCGGGCGCAAAAGGATTCCCGCTCGATCCCGCCAAGATCACTAAAACACGGCCGATCTATCCGTTTCCAGATGTGGCGGCTTATACGGGCTCGGGCGATCCGGCCAAGGCTGAGAATTTCAAACCGGCGCCACTCAGTTACGTGCCCCTGGCCGAGATGAGCCAGCCCCAAAAGTAAGCAGTCGAGTCGTTCCGGGGCGCAATATCCATCGACGTCAGACCCAGACGTGATGTGCCATGACATAAATATGCAATAGATTCAGGGCATTCCTGCAACACATGGGCCCCGACTCGGGGTAAATTGTGGGTTATTTGTCACATTGTTTCGCAACGTGAGCGCCAAGAACGGCTTTATATTGAAGACCCTCAGGCCTTTAGATAGGCTAACGCCACAAAGGTTAATCAGCGCAAGTTGCCGATGAAAACGCGTTTCAAAACAGCGGTTGGGATAGCCAGCATAGCGGCGTTATTCGCCGGGCCGGTGCACGCCCAAGACACGCGCCTAACTGGAACCGCCGATCAAAGCGGAAACCTGACCATCGGCACGCTCAGCCCAACCTACGGTATGGTGACCTTGCCGGTCGCGGCAACCGATCCCTTGACCTACGTGACGCTGAGTACGGGCGGGCTCAGTCAGGATTTTGCAGCGCGATATTCAACCTCGATTTACGGCAGTGAGGTTGGCGTGTTCGCGCGCTTCGCCGATCGGCCTGTTTTCCTCACCACCGAACCAAGGACTGCCTTCAATCTTGGCGCATCGGTGGGTTATGCGGGCCTCTACGTTGCGGGCGGCTTTGCTGGCGCCAATGACACCACACTTGCTGGTAACTTTCAGTCATCGGGATCTTGGCAAGCTGGTCTTGGATACGGCGTCGGCTGGTTTGATCTGCGCCTGACCTATTCGATAGGCGATAACGCTCCTGCGTTCACCAGCCGCAACATTGATACGACACAGTGGATGTTAGGCGGCATGTATCAAGTTGCGCCCTGGATTCGGTTTAATGCCGATGCTTTCACCGGCAGCCGCCTGGCCAGCCCTGGCGTTGCATCGGCCTCACCGGGGGCCAGCACTCCGCAAGGCACGGGTGCGCGCGTCGGCGTGCAGTTGCGATTCTAAGCCCCCGCTTTTTCCAGCGCGAAGCTAATGCCGCCAATGGCGGCGCATCGCGTGCCGTTCAATGTTCTTATTGATCTTAGCGTGATGCCGCCCAAGGCTGCGGTCGGGCAGCGCGCACGCAGCGCTAACTTGGCGAAACCGATGCGACCGATCGGTACACGCTCGGGGTGACTGCGTGTTGCCAAAACCGGCGAGAGAAAAACCAAATCAGCGCGAATCCTTCCAGCATTTAAAATCCCTTCTGGTCCGTGGGCCGATGTGGTCAGCAAAGCCCGCTTTGATTTTCTCCATAACCGCAATCCGGGGCGAACCTGATTAACGGCGCGCTCTGGCATATGCACGCCGTCACAGCGCAGCGCCGCTGCCAATCGCCAATCCTCAGAGATTAAGACTTTTATACGCTGACTACGGCATAGGGGTTTCAGCCTCTCCGCTAAGGCGCGACGCTCTTGTGTGTGGGGATGGCGCACGATTACAGCGTTATGGGCCGGAAGGAAGGTTAAGATACTCGATGGGTCTGGCAGGCGCGCGATATCGCTCATAACCCACAGCAAGGGTAAATCGCGGCGCGCGGTTTTCGCGCGTGATTTTTTGACCAAACCCGCAACAGCAGTTGAGAGACGCTTTAACATCAGGGCATCATAGCAACATCATCATCTTTCGCACCAACCTCTGTGTCTTTAAGCCCAAACGCACCGCACGATATTGCCGCCGCGCTTGACAGTGTAAGTCAGGCGCTGGCCAAGGCTGCGCGCGCGGCTCATCGCGCCCCGTCCTCGGTGACCTTGATCGCCATTTCCAAAACCCATGGCCGGGAAGCAATTGAAGCAGCCCTTGCGGCAGGCCAGCGGAATTTTGGCGAGAACCGCGTTCAAGAAGCGCAACATAAATTCCCACAACTCAAGGCCGCACACCCCGATTTTGTTCTGCACCTTGTCGGGCCCCTGCAAACCAACAAGGTGCGCGAGGCGGTTGAGTTGTTTGATGTCATTCATACGCTTGACCGGCGCAAACTAGCGGAAAAACTAGCCGAAGAAATCCCCCAACAAGCCAGACCCCTGTCGTGCTTTGTTCAAGTCAATACTGGGCGCGAACCGCAGAAAGCTGGGGTTGATCCGGCCGAGGCAGAAAGCTTTGTGGCGCTGTGCCGTGACACCCTTAAGCTGCCGGTCGTAGGCTTAATGTGCATTCCGCCAGTGAGTGACGAGCCATCGCCGCACTTTGCTTTTTTGCGTGAGCTGGCCGGGCGCTGTGGCTTATCTCAACTCAGTATGGGCATGAGCAGCGATGCCGAAATCGCAGTACGCTTGGGGGCCACTCATGTGCGTGTTGGCACGGCGATTTTCGGTGCGCGTAAATCTGTCAGCGCGCTTGAATCGTGATTGTCGAATTTGCATCCAGCGCCGATAAGACACTCAATAAATCTTCGTGCGGCAACGCCACGCATCCGGCGGTGGGCGCAACATCGGGTGTGGCAATGTGCATAAAAATGGCACCGCCCAACCCGGCCACGACGGGCGCATCGTTGTGACCAATGACGACAATCAGGTCATATACTCCATCATCGCGCCATAAATTCTCTGCGCTTGCGGCATAAGGCAACCGGACCGGGCGGTTATAATTGGGATCGTCTGGCGCGTCGCACCAGCCGTCGTGGTGTTCAATAACCAAGGCGGGTATTTGCGTAAGGGGTTGATGGCCACGATCGGCGCGATAGAGCAGCCGCCTGATTGGAAATGTGCCTGCGGGCGTGGCTCCATCGCCTTCGCGCTTAGCCGTGGAAACTCCGCTGCGGCCCAACGCGCATAGGAATTTTTTGGCTCCACACGTCACGACGCCACGGGATGGGTTTTTGGGATCGGGGACAACAATCAAGTTCATGTTGATCCCAATATATCGCGACGGGTGTTGTCTGTCGTGTCTCGATCACGCGGCAACGGTCTATTGAACCTGTTGCATGGCCTTGTATTTGTCGATGGCGCCAAGCATGGCGGTATCGAACCAGGCGGGCATCTCGGCCGGTTTGCCTGCACTCGCAACGTTACGGCCATAAGCAAAAGCCTCTTGCGCCGAAGCGGCGGGCGTATCGTTGTCGGTCTCGGGCTGTCTGTTTTTGGTTTGCGCCGCCGTGGCAACAGCTAGGCTAGCCGGGGCCAACACAGGCCGTCCGGTGGCTATGGCGGATGTGGTGACGCGCCCCCGGGCCTTAAGCTCGGCCAACGATGTGGCATCGCCGTCGCGTTGTGTGGCTGCGACCAAGGTCCGCTCGCTTGCGTCGCGCTTAATCGGCATGAATCGAGTTTGCGCATTCAAAGCCGAGATATGGCCAGCTGGCTGTTCTGCCTGCTGTGCTTGGGCCGCTCGAGCCGGCTGAGTACGCTTGAATGTTGGAAACACATTGGCTTGAGCCGCGATTTGGGCGGTCTTGACGAACGCCTCGGCTTCGCTTGGCACCGATGATTTTGAAGTCATCGCCATCGCCGGGTCGTCGGGAATAAATTCGCGGCTGTTACTGGCGGCGATCTGCGTGATCTGCGCGGGCGCAGCCTTGGCAAGGGAGGTTTCGGGTTTGGGCGCGGTGTCGTCTTTCAACAACGCCATGGCATGACCGCCGACATCTTTGCCGGTGGATTGTTCAACCACGCTGTCGATCATGGCGGCGGCGAACCCGATGGGCCCACCTAACACCGTTGCACCAATGATTTTTACAGGCGTCTTAATCGTATCGCCGGTTAATTCACGATAGATGGTGTTGACGATGGGGATGTGTTGCAGCGGATTGATCAGGTCAAGCACATCCCAAAAACTGAAGGCCTCGTCATCGGCCTTGGGGGCGCTAACCGTGATTTCCTCGACCGGCTGGTTTTGGCTGCGCGCATACTCGGCCAGCACTGGGTCATACACGGGCCGTTCAATGGCGCGTTGAGGGGCCGTGCGGTGAAGCAACGGCGATGCTGGTGAAGCAGCTATTTGTCCGATGGAAGTCATGGCCTTGCGTTTTCGCTTTTGAGATTAAGCACGCAAGAACGAGGCCAATAAAATATTAAACAAAATCAATGGGTTATGTTGATTATGAGGAAGCGGATTTGCTCCCATCGGCAAGACTTGCCGGGCCAATGTTGCAAGTTTGGCGCGCGGATTCGGATGCGTGAGCTAAAGCAAATGTCCGCCGCGTTTGGCTTTGGTCAGCAAATAGCCGCGATTGTGTTCGTTAGAAGGAAACACATGGGGCACGCGCTCGGACACCACGATGCCGTGGCGCGCTAAGGCTCCAACCTTGGCAGGGTTGTTCGTGAGCAATCGTACCTTCGAGATTCCCAACTGCCGCAACATTTGCACGGCAGGTAAATACACACGTTCGTCGTCATCAAACCCGAGCTGCTCATTGGCATCAAGGGTGTCGAATCCAAAGTCCTGCAAACGATACGCACGCAGTTTGTTGACCAGCCCGATGCCGCGCCCTTCTTGCGCCAAATAAAGCAGCACACCCGCACCCTCTTTGGCGATCAACTGAATGGCCCCACGCAATTGTTCGCCGCAATCACAGCGCAGCGAGCCCAACAAATCGCCGGTAAAACATTCCGAATGCAATCGTGTTAGCGCCGGATTGGCCGTGTCCAGCGTGCCGATGATGATAGCCAAGTGTTCGGCGCTGCCATCGCGCGAGCGGAATGAAACAATGCGTGTATGCTCCGCATCGGCCAAAGGCACCCGCGCCTCACTCACAGCACGCAAATCCTCGGCTTGGGTACGCTCGTATGCTTCGATAGCTTGGCTTGAGACGGCCCACCGTCCATTAGCTTTGGCCCAAGCTGCTGCGTCATCGGCGCTTAAGCGCGCGATCAATGCCGCAGGAAGCAGCCGGGCAATCTTCATCAATCGGATCGCTGCTTCGGCAGCACTCCCCGTTGCTGCTGGAGAAGCGCTCACGCCATGTGGGGGAACCGGCCCCTGAGCCTCGGGGTTGATGAGAGGTTCAATGCGCTCGGATGCCCATTCGTCCTTACTCGTCAGCAAAACTGTGCGGGCCGCGCCATCACTTAAACCCAAAATGGCAGCGCGGCGGCCGGTCACGGCCAAACATTTCTCACCCACGCCCGGTCTCGAAAAATAAGGCAGCGGCCAAACATCGATCGTTTCTGCCGCCCTGACTAAGGCGGCTTCGCCTGCACCAATAATCACTACGGCGCTGCCCCGGCGTAATTCAGCCAAAGCCCGCTCAACGCTTTCCATCAGCTCGGATGGGGCTGTCGATGCGGCCATGGGGGGCATTTTTTCGTGGGCTTGGCTGCTCATGGGGGTTTTATATACTCCCGACTTAGCCAATGGGCCATGCATGTCCTGGCCTTTTGCCTAACTCTGAGATGTCGTTAACCCCTTCGTTTTGATTATGAATCTCTCTCCATGCTAGACCTAGCATCGACCAAGCTTTCCGCCCTTCTTCAAGGTAGCGTTCCACGCCCATGTCCACTGGCCGCACCCTCCTGATCGTTGAAGATGACGAGCTTTTGCGCAAGGCGCTCAAAGACCAATTAACCGCCCAGCAGGATTTTAGCGTCATTGACGAAGCCATCAGCGGGGCCGCCGCGCTCAAGCAAATCAAGGCGGCGGTTTACGACATGATTTTGCTCGATATCGGGTTGCCTGACATGGACGGGCGCGATGTCTGCAAGCAACTGCGCGGCGCGGGCGTCCGCTCGCCGATCATCATGCTCACCGCGGCTGATTCTGACGATGACACCATTACAGGACTTGAGGCCGGGGCGAACGATTACGTCACTAAACCGTTCCGCATGGCGGTGCTGCTTGCCCGTGTCCGGGCCCATCTTCGCCAGCATGAAAAGTCTGACGATGCGATTTTCGTGATCGGGCCTTATAAATTCCAACCGGCGGCAAAAATGCTTATGGTTGGCGACGGAGTGAAAAAGATCCGCCTTACTGAAAAAGAAACGGCGATCTTGAAATATCTCTACCGGGTGGGAAACAAGACCGTATCGCGCGAAACGCTGTTAGGCGAAGTGTGGGGCTATAACGCCGCCGTCACGACCCATACGCTGGAAACACACGTTTACCGGCTACGGCAAAAGATCGAGCCAAATCCCGACCAGGTTCAGATTCTGATGACCGAACCTGGCGGATATCGCCTCAATCCATAGATCATACGCGGTATTTAGACGTCGCGCCGCGAAATGTTATTCAACAAATCGCGCACATTCTGGCGCAGTTCGGCGTTGTGAAGCCGCCAATACGCCCGCACCAATTCCAGCGTCTCGGTGCGCTGCATTGGGTCATTCTCATAGCTTTCGGCCTCTTCGCTCAAACCTTCCGGCGCTCGCGCCGACGGCGTGCGGCGCTCGCCCGTGGTATCTTCATTGATATCTTCGAAGAAATACGAGATCGGGCAACTCAACACCCGCGAAATATCGAACAAACGGCTCGCGCTTACCCGGTTATGACCGCTCTCATACTTTTGGACTTGCTGGAAGGTCACGCCCACATCACCAGCTAACTGTTCCTGGCTGATATGAAGCAGCGTACGGCGCAGCTTAATGCGTTTTCCGACGTGAATATCGACAGGGGCTGGACCCCCGCCCCCGGCACTAGGTTGCCGGCCTCTGCCGCGAGGTTTCATTGCGATCACTGCAATTTCATACCTATTTGATTTTGTTGAGGTGTTGCTCAGTTAGAACCAAGAATTGATTTTAGCTGATTTAGCCACCGGTGTCGCTCAACATGATACTCACGCAGCAGGTGTATTTCCAATATAGAACTCGATTGTGGTCACATAGCGAAGGCGAGGAAAACTAGCCCATAAGGTACGGATATAAAAGCGATAGTGGCTCCTTTTGTTTCAAACTGTTAAAAGGCCCGCGCCCGGCAGATTCTGATATCGACACAAAACAATTCCACTACAAATGGTTCGCGCCATGACTCCGCCCCCCATGTCCCGACGTGCCTCGGTCGAACGCAAGACCAAAGAGACCCAGATTCGGGTCGCGCTCAACCTTGATGGAACGGGTATTTACAGGATTAAGACGGGCGTTGGGTTTCTGGACCACATGATGGAACAACTGTCCCGTCACAGCCTGGTCGATCTCGAAATCGAAGCAACGGGCGACCTGCACATCGATTTTCACCATACCACCGAAGACGTTGCTATCTGCATTGGCGAGGCCGTCGCCAAGGCTTTGGGGGACCGCGTGGGCATCGGCCGCTTTGGCTCAGCCACGATTCCCATGGACGAAACGCTCTCCGAGGTGGCCATCGACCTATCCAACCGGCCTTACCTGATTTGGAAGGTGGAGTTCACCAAGCCCAAACTGGGTGAGATGGATACCGAGCTTTTCAAGGAATGGTTTCAGGCCTTTGCCCAGGCCGCCGGTGCGACTTTGCACGTTTGGAACAAATACGGCGAGAACAACCACCATATCGTCGAATCCTGCTTCAAGGGACTGGCACGCGCCTTGCGCCAGGCGGTGGAAATCGATGCGCGCAAATCCAACGCGGTGCCATCAACCAAGGGTGTGCTGGGCGGCAGTCTTTAGCCGCTGCAAAAGTCTGTCATGAGTGTGGCGATTATTGACTACGGATCGGGCAATTTGCGCTCGGCGGCCAAGGCCTTTGAACGTTCCGCACGCGAGGCGGGCTACGCTTCGGCTATTGCCGTGACCGCCGATGCTGATGTGGTTGCCAAGGCCGATCACATCGTCCTGCCAGGCGTCGGCGCGTTTCCAGATTGTCACCGCGGGCTCCATGCCGTGTCTGGCATGGTGGCTGCTTTGACCGAGGCCGTGATCGGAAAGGCTAAACCATTTCTTGGCATTTGTGTTGGCATGCAGCTCATGGCCACACGCGGGCTTGAGCATCATGAAACGCCAGGCTTTGGCTGGATTCCGGGTGATGTCGTGGCGCTGACGCCGCCCGCCAATGGCGGCGAGCTTGGCCCCGGCGGCACAGGATTTCGCATCCCTCACATGGGCTGGAACGAACTGCGCATTACACAATCCCAACACCCTGTTTTGGCGGGAATCACACAAGGCAGTCATGCCTATTTTGTGCATAGTTATCATCTGCGCTGCGCAAACAAGGCCCATGAATTGGCCTCAGTTGAGTACGGAGGGTCCATCAGCGCTATTGTTGGCCGCGACAACATGGTGGGTACGCAATTTCACCCGGAGAAAAGCCAGGCCACGGGCTTGAGACTTATCGCCAACTTTTTGGGCTGGAAGCCATGATTCTATTTCCCGCCATCGACCTGAAAGACGGCCGCTGCGTGCGGTTGCGTCAAGGCGATATGGCCCAAGCCACCGTGTTCAACGATGATCCCGCCAATCAGGCGCGCCGCTTTGTCGAAGCGGGGGCAGAGTGGATTCATGTGGTCGATCTTAACGGCGCGTTCGCGGGCCGCCCTCTCAATGCGCCCGCAGTTTCAGCGATCGTTGCTGCCGCCAAGGTTCCGCTGCAACTGGGCGGTGGCATCCGCGATATGGCCACCATTGAAGCCTGGCTCAAGGCGGGAATCACACGTGTTATCTTGGGCACTGTTGCCGTCAAGACACCTGAACTGGTGCGTCAAGCCTGCAAGGCCTACCCAGGCCACGTCGCCGTGGGCATCGATGCGCGCAACGGCATGGTGGCGACGGAGGGCTGGGCCGAAACCTCAGACCTTTCTGTCATTGATCTGGCCAGGAGGTTTGTCGACGCGGGCGTGTCAGCCTTGATTCATACTGACATTGACCGCGACGGCGTCATGGGCGGGCCCAATATTTCAGCCTCGGCGGCGCTTGCCCGTGCAGTGCCCATCCCGGTGATCGTCTCGGGCGGGGTGTCATCGCTAGCCGACATCTTGGCAGTCAAGGCCGAAGAGGGCTCTGGCCTTGCGGGCGTTATCGCGGGCCGCGCCATCTATGACGGCCGGCTCGACATTAAAGCCGCCATTGATGTGTTGAAAGCCTAACCTGCCTGTGTCATTCCCCGGCGCGAAAGGTCATCGCGCCCATGCTCAAAGTTCGCATCATTCCGTGCCTCGACGTCAAAGACGGCCGTGTCGTCAAGGGCGTGAATTTTGTCGACCTTAAAGACGCAGGCGATCCGGTCGAACAGGCAAAACTGTACGATGCCGAGGGCGCTGACGAGCTGTGTTTTCTCGATATCACCGCATCCCATGAAAACCGTGACACATTGTTCGATGTCGTGGCGCGCACGGCCGAGCAATGCTTCATGCCGCTGACCGTGGGCGGCGGCGTGCGCACCACCGAGGATATCCGAAAATTACTGTTGGCGGGCGCCGACAAGGTATCCATCAACACAGCGGCTGTGAAAAACCCCGAATTCGTCAAAGTAGCGGCCGAAAAATTCGGCAACCAGTGCATCGTGGTGGCGCTGGATGCCAAGCAAACCGCCCCTGACCGCTTTGAAATTTTCACTCATGGCGGGCGCAATGCGACTGGAATTGATGCAGTGGCCTGGGCTAAACGCATGGTTGAAAATGGTGCCGGGGAAATCCTGCTTACCTCCATGGACCGCGATGGCACCAAGGCAGGCTATGATATTCCGCTTACGCGCGCAGTAGCCGATGCGGTCACGGTGCCGGTCATCGCCTCGGGCGGGGTGGGCAACCTGGATCACCTCGTGGCGGGGGTTCGCCAGGGCCACGCCACGGCCGTACTTGCCGCTTCCATCTTCCACTTCGGTCAATATACGATTCGCCAAGCCAAGGCTCATTTGAGCCAAGCCGGGTTACCGGTACGCTAAACACCAACCGCGTTATGCGCGGTGGAGAATCATATGCCAACAAATGAAAAAATTCTGATGGACATGTTCGAGGTAATTGAGGGCCGCAAATCGGCCGACCCCGAATCCTCATACACCGCGCGCCTTTTTGCCAAGGGCACGCAAAAGATCGCGCAAAAATTTGGCGAAGAGGCCTTCGAGGCCGCCATCGCCGCTGTGTCGGAAAGCCAAGAACGTTTGGTGCGCGAAAGTGCGGATGTGCTGTATCATCTGCTCGTGTTGTGGGCCGCAAAAGGTGTCAAACCCCCACTGGTTTGGGAAGAACTCGAAAAACGTTTCGGAACTTCGGGCCTAGCTGTCAAAGAGCAGCGCAAGAAAAACGGCAATAGTTAATCGGGCTTCACGATGATCTATGATGACAACAACGTTTTTGCCCGCATTCTGCGCGGCGAAATCCCATGCAAAAAAGTTTACGAAGACACGCACACGCTGGCCTTTGAAGACATCAACCCCTTGGCGCCTGTTCACACACTGGTGATCCCGAAGGGCAAATATGTCTGCATGACAGATTTTATCGAGAAAGCTTTGGACGCCGAGATCGCCGCTCTTCAGCGCGCCATCGTGAAAGTGGCTGATATCAAGGGCGTGAAAGACTCAGGCTACCGTGTCTGCGCCAACACCGGCGTTGAAGGTGGACAAGAAGTGCCGCATCTGCATTTTCACGTGTTTGGCGGTAGGCCCCTGGGGCGCGTACTTGCCCGGCCTTAGGCAGAGTTATTTTTTTCTTCTGATTTGGCCGGCGTTGATGTGGGGCACGGGTGGTTGGTATCGCCATCGGTGCAGGCCACTGTTGTGGTTAAAAACGCGACAGCATCCTCAAGCAAACGTTGTGGTATGGCCGGGCCTTCATCGCCATAGGCTGGCGTGCGCCACGCCCGGGTGAGAATATAAACCCGGTCGCCGCCCTGAATGGCTTTGGAATAACGTGTCTCGCCCATGCCGCTTTCGCGATGGCGTTTGCATCCCAGCGTCCAGAACGCGCTGGCAAAACCGTTGTTCAAACCCGACTGAAACTTCCCTACGATTGCGCCATCACAAACATCGCGATTTTGCCCCTCGGCGCGCCGGTACAGCGCATCAAGCGGCAGGGTGTTCAGTTCGTGATAAACCTCAAGCGTGATGCGATTGCGCCAGGCGACCACGGTTTCTCCCTTGGGCACGTAGTCGATCACCTCGATATTGCCCCGGTTCGTGGCCACGTCCTGCCAGCCGCTGGGAAACAACGGCATAGCCAAGCGCTCCGCCGAGAGCGGTTTTTGTGTTGGCGTTAATTGCATTTGGGCTTGCGCCGTTCCAAAACCCAAAGCCGCAACGATGCTTAAGCAGAAAAACATTTTCACGGAGCAACTCGCAATCTGATGTGCAGGCAACGCAAGATGACTGCATGGTGTGGCGAAGTCATGGCGAAAGCAACCATCCTGACTTTAAGCACGATCTTCAATCAACTCGACAAGCTCGCCCGCCGGACCCACGAAGCTTGCCGCTCGCGACTTGGCATATAAAACCCTGGGTGGCGTGATAAATGGCGCATCGATACTTGCCAATGACGCCACCGAAAAGCTGGTGATGGCAACACCCGGCGGCAATTGCCCAGGGTTGCGCGGGCGCGGGCCAGCCGGGGCTGGCACACCGTCCAGTTCAAGCTTGTTGCCACGCTCTGCCAAGACCAGCACCGATAATTTAAACATGGTATTGGTAGGCACTCCCAAGGCGTCGGACAACACGTTCACGGGCAATGACAGATCGCCCTGGTCACCCAACCCAAACACATCCCGATAAAAAGTCTTCATGGCATTCACATCGGGCCCCGCCAGCACCATGATGAAGGGCCGATCCACAAACGACGAAATCTCGGGATGATTTGATTTGGCGCGGTCGCCCGTGTGGCTGGTGAGGTATACCACCTCGCCGCCTGGTCCCAGCACTTGCATGGCGCGAATAGGAGAATTTGGCCCAATCGCATGGACCTCTCCAATAATGCGCACATCACTACCGGCGAACGACTTTTGCAAAGCGTCGGAATCTTGCACGGTAATTTCGATGGCATTCCAGCCGTAGCCCAGCAATGGTTTATAGGCGGGCACCGGGTCAATCTCGACCAAACGAATAAACACGTCAGCGCCACTCTCGGGTTGCAGCAAGATCTGCTTGCGCCCAGTCATGGCAGGCGTTCCCCATGATGCGGCGAGTTCCTTTGAAATCTTTCCCACACCTAGGGGAACATAGGAGAGCCACTTGCTGTACCAGGCCGCTGACGTCACCACATCGGGCACGCTGACGGTCGCCATTTTGATGCGCTTGAGCTTGGCCGTAACGGGGCCTTGGGCGTGCGCAGATCGCCCAAACAGGGCAAAGCCAAGCCCGGTGGTCAAAATCTGGCGGCGATAAAGCATCACGGGAGCCTCCCTGATCGCGTCGTGGTTTAGCCAAGAATTGAGCATTGCCGCCCTGCACGGCAATTCCTAACTTGCAGCCGGGGAACAGGTAGCACCAAGACTCATGAAAAACGCGCATGTTTTGATAATTGGGGCAGGTCTTGGCGGGCTTACGGCCACGCTGGCCTTGCAAAAAGCCGGCCTCAAAGTAACTGTTTTTGAAACCGCGCCCCAACTGGGCGAGGTTGGCGCGGGGCTGACCATCAGCCCCAATGCGACGCACGCTCTGGAATACGTGGGCCTTGGCCCCTACATGGCCCAATACGGCGACCGGCCAGAAGCGGCTGCAAGTCTTCACTATCAAACCGGTGAAGTGCTCTACTACACCCAGCGTGACAGCGACTTTCGCGCCAAGTATGGCGCTGAGTATTACCAAATTCACCGCGCCGATGTGCATGGCGCTCTGGCCGCCGCCGTCCGTGCCAATGACCCCAATGCCATTCATCTCAGCCACACCTTTGCCGATGTCACGCAAGCGGGCGACACGGTCACAGCCACGTTCAGTAATGGCAAAACCTATACGGGCGACGTGTTGATCGGTTGCGATGGCGTGCGCTCGGCCGTGCGAGAAAAATTATTCGGCGGCGGGCCCCCACGCTTCACCGGCCAATCGGTCTTTCGCGGCGTGGTCGATGCCGCGCCTGTTCTGGAACACATGATTCCCACACCCTCGGCCACCACCATGGGGCCCGGGCGTATTTTCACGCGCTATTACATTCGCAAACGCACGCTGGTGAATTTCGTTGGCATCGCGCGCACTGATGCGTGGAAAGAAGAGGGCTGGAGTATTCCCGCCACGGTGGATGAAATGCTCTCGGTGTACGGCGACTTTCACAAGCATGCCCAAGCCATCATCAAAAGCACGCCACCCGGCAAATTATTCAAATGGGCGTTGTTTGACCGCAACCCGCTACCGCAGTGGACCGTGGGGCGTGTAAGTTTGCTGGGCGATGCCGCGCACCCCATGCTGCCGTTTTTGGGCATGGGTGCGGCCATGGGTTTCGAGGACGGTGCCATTTTGGGCCGCTGCTTCGAGGCTTCGGCCACTATCGACGAGGCCCTCGCGCGATATGAAAAAGCCCGCAAAGAACGCACCACCATGGTGCTTCTCAACTCGCGCAAACAGGGCGAGCTTTATCAGTCCAACGATCCTGTCAGCATGCGCGGCCAAACCTCGGGTGAATTGCGCTTAGGGTTGTTCGATTACAATGTGAAAACGGTTGCGGTGTAAGGCTAATTTATTCCGCGCCCCGGCATGATGCGCCGATAGCTCAGCGCCTCGGCGATGTGCAGGCGTTTAACGGAAGCCGCACCGTCTAAATCCGCAATCGTGCGTGCCACACGCAATATGCGGTGATAGCCCCGTGCCGATAGGCGCATTTTTTCAGCGGCTTGTGTCAGCAGCGCGCGGCCATCGGCATTGGGTGCGGCGACGGTCTCCAATAGTTCGCCATCGGCTTCGGCATTGCTGGCAATATGTGGCGTGTTGTTCTCAATGTAGCGGCGCACCTGAATTTCTCGCGCCTTGGCAACACGAATTGCAACAGTCGCGGAGTTCTCTTTCGGCGGTGGCGCGGACATATCCAATGGGTCCACTGGCGGCACGTCGATGTGAATGTCGATGCGGTCGAACATCGGCCCGGAAATTCTGCCCTGGTAATCCTCCGCACAGCGCGGCGCCTTGCTGCAGGCTAATTGGGCGTCGCCTAGGTAGCCGCATTTGCAGGGGTTCATGGCGGCAACCAGTTGGAAACGCGCCGGGTAGGTGGCGTGGCTGTTGGCGCGGGCCACCACCACTTTGCCAGTCTCCAAGGGTTGGCGCAAGGCTTCTAGGCTTTGGCGATTGAACTCTGGTAGCTCGTCGAGGAACAACACGCCACGATGCGATAATGAAATTTCGCCAGGCTTGGCGCGCGATCCACCACCCACTAGCGCGGCGGTGGAAGCGCTGTGGTGCGGATCGCGGAAGGGCCGTGCGCGTAAAATCGCTCCGCCTGCCAACTGTCCCGCCACCGAGTGAATCATGCTCACTTCGAGGGCTTCTTGCGCGGTCATGGGCGGCAGCAACCCCGCCAAGCGTTGGGCCAGTATGGATTTTCCAGCGCCGGGCGGGCCGACCATTAAAATACTATGGCCGCCGGCAGCGGCGATTTCGAGCGCGCGCTTGGCCGTTTCCTGGCCTTTGATGTCTTTCAGGTCGGGCAGGCTTACGGCCTCGGGCAGTGGCGCAGGTTGAGGCGCATTTAGCACGCCGGCGCCTTTGAAGTGATTGATCAACTCCAGCAAATTGCGCGGCGCCAAAATGCCGCTGCCGCCCGCCCAGGCCGCTTCACCGCCTTGGCTGCCAGGGCAGATCAGCCCGCAATCCTCGCCATTGGCCGCTATTGCTGCAGGTAACACGCCCGCCACGGCAGCGATCGAGCCGTCCAACCCCAACTCTCCCAAAGCCACATAGCCATTGATCTCGTCCATGGGCACCACACCCATGGCCACCAACACGCCCAAGGCAATGGGCAGATCGAAGTGGCTGCCTTCTTTCTGCACATCGGCGGGAGCCAGATTCACAGTGATGCGCTTGGGCGGCAGGCCAAGGCCAATCGCATTCAGCGCCGCGCGCACGCGTTCACGCGATTCCGTGACGGCTTTGTCAGGTAAACCGACGATGGTGAAATTTGGCAGCCCGCCGCCAATGGCCACTTGCACCTCGACGGGCAGAACCTCGATGCCCGAAAATGCAACAGTGCGGACGGTTGCGCTCATTGGCCCTAAGAACTACTCGGGCGAATAAGCATCGAGGTAATCATACACGGTGCCGAGCAACTCACGCTGGTTGGCATCGCGCAACACCAAATTGATTTGAATTTTCCCATTCACAAAAACATTCCGGCGAAACCAAAGCTTGATACAGTTCAGTAGCGATTCATCGGCCACCTCCTCATCGCGCAAGATAATGCGCAGAACATCAAAGGCCGTGATGTAAATATCCGAGATATTTGCCCAGGGTATGATCTCGTTGGACCAGCGCGGTACCAACACACCCTCCTCGGTGGCTGTCAGCACAGGTTTGCGGTCAAACAGCTTCCAGATCGCGGCAAGAACCCAAAGGCTGAAAAACGCGGTCAATAAACGGCCCGGAAAATCGACCGTATCGGCGATCTCGAACAGGATCCCGAAGGTAACAAAATACAGCCCCAGCAGGGCACAAATTCCCAGCCTTACAAAACTAAACCGGATTTCCAATACGGGATCCATGTTATGTCCTAGCTTTTGGTGGCAAATACGGGCGTGGGGAAAGCAATGCCTTCGCGGTCAAATCCCAGCTTTAAGCCGAGGATCAAATCACCCTTCACCATTAACAAATCTTCGAGTTTCACCCATATCTGAACCGTCACGGTCACAGCGATGTCGGTCAACTTACTCACAGCAACGGCAGGCGCGGGGTCAACCAAATGCGGGAATCTTTGACAACCAACCCGCGCGCGATGTCGAGCACCTTACTGATATCGCTGGAATGGGCTACGGGTACGTCGATATCGATGCGACGGGTGCCATGGCCAGTTACGTTCTTGATCACACCGCCCAAGATCGCGCCATTGGGCACGACGATTTTCACGTTATCCGCGCTAGCCAGTTCGGTGGTGAACAACGTCATGGCCTTCACCGTGCCCGCCACGCCCGCCGTTTCCACGACATCGCCAACGCGAAAGGGTCGAAATACAATCAGCAGAACGCCCGATGCCACGTGATTGAGAGTGCCCTGTAGGGCCAAGCCGATCGCCAAACCCATGGCACCCACGACGGCGACAAAGCTTGTCGTCTGTACGCCCACGCTTGAGAGCACCGCGATGATCGTAAACGTGAGCACCGCATATTTGGCGATAGAGGCCGTGAATGTGACGATGGTTTGGTCCACGCCCTTAAAGCGGCCAAACCCGCGCAAAATTTCTTTTTGGGCAATGCCTGCGGCGATCCACCCCAAGATGAGAATCGCGATGGCGCCCAAAACCCGCAGGCCATAGGTCGCAACCACCGCCATTGCCGTCTCAACGGCTTGGCTTAGTTGCCTTTCAAGCTGCGCGGAATTGACCGGAATTTGATCCACGGCACGCGATCCTAAAGCTTCGATTCGATAGCATCCCACACCAACGACTCAAGTGCGGAGCCGTTAAGGCGGTTGATCTCTTGAATACCCGTAGGCGAAGTCACGTTAATTTCAGTCAAGTAATCGCCGATCACGTCAATGCCCACGAAAATGAGTCCACGTTCTTTCAAAGCGGGGCCGATGGTCTCGCAAATTTCCTGTTCCCGCTTTGAAAGCTGCGTTTTCTCAGGCCTGCCACCCACATGCATGTTGGAGCGCGCCTCGCCTTGGGCAGGCACGCGGTTAATCGCGCCTACCGCCTTGCCATCCACCAGGATGATGCGTTTATCGCCCTTGCGTACCTCAGGCACGTAGCGCTGCACGATGACTGGCTCGCGCCAGGTAGTGGTGAACATTTCCAGCAGCGAGTTCAGGTTTTCGTCATCGGGGCGGATGTGAAACACCCCCGCACCGCCATTACCATAGAGCGGCTTAACGATGATGTCTTTGTGTTCGGCTCGGAAAGTTTTGATTTCTTCAGGGTCTGATGAAATCAAAGTCGGCGGCATCACGCCCGGAAAATGCGTGACGAATAGCTTTTCCGGTGCGTTGCGCACACTCACGGGGTCATTCACCACCAATGTTTTGGGGTGAATGTGCTCCAGCACATGGGTGGCGGTGATATAGGCCATGTCGAACGGCGGGTCCTGGCGCATCAACACCACATCGACGCTGGTCAGGTCGAGGCTTTCGAAATTGCCAAGGGTGTAGTGATTGCCCATTTCGCGGCGCACCTGAAGGCCACGCGCTCGCGCCAACACCTTGCCTTCGCGAAATGACAAATGTTTTGGCAGGTAATGAATAAGTTTGTGACCGCGTTTCTGCGCCTCAAGCGCCAGCACAAAAGTAGAATCCGCGTTGATATTCACGGACTCGATGGGATCCATCTGGATGGCAACGGTTAGGCTCATCGCGGGCACGGCATCCTTTAATGCGGGCAGAAGATAGAGTAGTGGCGGTTAGTTAATGCGTTCGCGCAATTCTTGCACGACCTTGGCGATTTTAGTTCGGTCGGGGCTGTCTTGGGCCATTGCCACGAATTTGTCGAACGATTCGATGGCGCGTTTCAAGTGGCCGGCGCGCATGTGGAGTACCCCAGCTTCACGCCACAATGATAAGCTGTTGGGGGCGAGCAGCAGTATGTTCTCCACCGCATCGACCGCATCTTGGATTTGGCCCTTATCTAACCGGCGCGTTTTGACGTTGTTCTGCAGCCGGATCAACACATCGCGATTACCGACCGGTCGATAATGGCTTGCTTCAAGTTCAACACTGGAGCCCGAGACCACTTTCAATAACTCACGCAGCTCCGGTGCGCCCATCACCCGCCCTTTGTGGAATGGATCGACAATAATCCGCCGCCCATCGCGGCTTTCAATCCGAATCAAAAAATGACCAGGAAAATTCAAGCCCGCCGCCGCCCAACTCTGGGCACGAGCAGCGGCAAGGTAAAGAATACCAAGCGCGACCGGCAAGCCACGCCGCCGGTCGATCACGCGCATGAGGTTTGCATTATCAAGATCGTCATAGGTCTCGTCGTCGCCCGCGTAGCGGAACTGCTCGACCATCGCGCTGTTAAGCGCTTCAACCATCTCGTCTGGGGCAAGGTTATCGCCCCATTTTTTTTGCGCGACATAATCGCTGACCGCGTCGGCAATCGCCCGAACATGGTCGCGGTAAAACGACAAATCCGACGTGGGCTGATCCATCGACGCAAACAACAAGGCCGCTTCGGCCACGTCAATGGCTTCATCGGCTTGCTCGGCGATGCGTTTGAGCGCGGTGCGGTTTTCGGTGGCGGTGGTCACGGCCTATACAGCATCCCTTGTACTGTCGAATCTCTACTCTATTCGCGGCGCGCTTCCAACACGGCGTTGCACCTAATCAGGCCGCCAGGCATCGGCAATGCGCCCTGGCCAAAATCCGTTTGTGACTACCATGGCATCGAAGCGCACACTGTATTCATTGAATTCGGGGTGCCGCGCTAGAAAGCTTGTAGCGGAATTCTGAATGCGTTGACGCTGCGCGGGGTTAATTGATTCGAGGGCCTCGGCGTCCTTGCGTCGTGCTTTGACCTCGATAAAAGCCAAAACCCGCCCGCGCCGCGCGATGATGTCGATTTCACCCAACCCCGTGCCCCGTTTCGGGGTCAGGCGATGGCTGATGACCCACCAGCCCGTGAGCCAAAGCCGAATGAGGCACAGCACTTCCGCCAGATGACCACGCCGTTGGGCCTCACGGCCGCGCTGAACTTTGGAGAGGTCAGCCATTGTGAGGTTTGGAGACCTTCAATGCGCGCGAATAGACCTCGCGGCGCGATGCCCCGGTTGCTTTGGCAACGGCATCGGCGGCATCACGCACTGAAAGTGTCTTCAACGCATCAATCAAGGCGGCGTCAATGTCGATGGGAATGTCTTGCACCGATTCTTCCGCAGCTCCCACGACAATCACGACTTCGCCGCGCACCTGGGCCTCACGATAAAACTCGGCCAAGGTCATCAGATTGCCGCGAGTAAATTCTTCGTGCAGCTTTGTGATCTCTCGGCCCACGGCCGCTTGGCGTTCTCCCAAAGTTTCTGCCATGTCCAAAAGCGTTGCACCCAAACGATGAGGCGATTCGAAGTACACCAGCGTTGCATCGAGAGATTTTACACTCGCAAGCACACCCCGCCGGGCTTTGGTTTTGTTGGGTAAAAACCCCCCGAAATAAAACCGATCGGTGGGCAGCCCTGCGGCCATCAAGGCGGCCAAGGGGGCGGAAGGCCCAGGAATGGGCACAACACTGATCCCATTTTCAACACAATCTTTTACCAGTTTATAGCCAGGGTCAGAAATCAACGGCGTGCCAGCATCGCTGACCAGGGCAACTGATTCGCCACCCCGGATTTTTGCCAAAATTTGCGGGCGCATGCGCTCGGCATTGTGGTCGTGGTAAGGAATCATGGGCGTGGAAATACTAAACCGATGCAACAGCCCCCCGGTCACCCGTGTGTCCTCGCAAGCGATGGTGTTGGCCAGTTTTAATGTTGCTGTCGCGCGTGGGGAAAGATCGCCCAAATTGCCGATGGGCGTGGCGACAATGTAAAGAACGCCAGTTTTTGGCGCGCCCTCCACCGATGGCGTTGCGCCATGCGATAAGCTATGTGAACGTGCTGCCGCTGATTTAACTTTGCCGGTTCCCATGTTGTCCCGAGTTCGTATTTTCCCGAAGTTGATCTGTGCCGGTCTGGTCGCGCTGGCGCTGTCGGCTTGTGGCACGGCAGATGTAACACCGGTTGGGCCCACGCCTAAAGCCCAACGCAGTGCTGTGCCAAAACCAACCACGGGCCCCGTACGCACTGAGGCCGCTAAACCTGTGCCAGCACCCCGCCCCAATGCACAGTTGGTCGCGCCGGTCGCCGCGCCCGCCAT
Source organism: Rhodospirillaceae bacterium (assembly GCA_009693785.1). GTDB lineage: Bacteria > Pseudomonadota > Alphaproteobacteria > Rhodospirillales > Rhodospirillaceae. The sequence continues at coordinate 70,697 of SHWP01000003.1, read as the reverse complement.
TGCCGCTCAAACCAAACCACGCCGGCTTGTCGACCCCGAGGGCTTGGTGCGTGTGGGCCTTTTGGTGCCGCTATCAGGCCCCGCCCAACCCACAGGGCAAGGCATTTTGAATGCGGCGCAACTGGCGTTGTTCGAGGTCGCCGATGATCGTCTGCTGCTGCAGGTTTATGACACGCAAGGCACGCCCGAAGGTGCCGCGCAAGCCGCTGCACTGGCCGCCGCTCAGGGCGTGCAGTTGTTCCTTGGCCCGGTGTTTGCCGGTGAAGTGAAAGCCATTACCCCACAGGCCCAAGCGGCTGGCATCAATGTCGTGGCCTTTTCAACTGACCCCTCTGTGGCTGGCGGAAACGTATTTGTTTTGGGATTCTTAGTGGATGCGCAAGTGCGCGACATCGTGGCTTACGCCCGCAGCCGTGGCTTGTCTCGGTTTGCGGTGCTGGCGCCAGACTCAATCTATGGTCAATCGGTTGTGGACTCGCTCAATGCCATTGTTCCCGGCACCGGCGCACAAATGACCCAAGTGTCGTACTTCGATCCCTCGGGCAATGACTTAGAAGATGTGGTGCGCCGCTTCGCGAAATTCGACCGCCGCCAAGCGGCATTGTTAGAACAACGCAACGCCCTATCGACCAATCAAGATGAAGTCTCGCAGTTAGCCTTAAAACGGCTCGAACGCCTAGAAACACTCGGCGATGTCGATTTTGACGCCGTGTTTATTCCCGAACAAGGCGCACGGCTCACGCAAGCCGCCTCATTGCTGCCATTCTTCGATATCGATCCGGGCCGGGTTCAGTTGCTGGGTACAATGCTCTGGGCCACGCGCGGTTTGGGCCGCGAGCCCGCCATGGTAGGCGGCGTGTTTCCCGCACCGGCCCCCGACTCAAGCCGTGAATTCGCCAATCGTTATCGCCAAGCGTATGGATCGGCCCCGCCGCCATTAGCCAATCATGGCTACGATGCCATTGCTCTGGCGGCAGTCTTGGCACGCACGGCCAGCACCGACCCCTTCCGCGCCGAAGCCCTCACCGACGCCTCGGGCTTTGCCGGTGTCGATGGTATTTTCCGCTTCAAGCCAAACGGGTTATCTGAACGCGGCTTTGCCATCATGCAAGTTACCCGCGACGGCGCCGAGGTCGTGCGGGCCGCGCCGTCCGCCTTCACCGACGTGCAATTTTAAATTTATTGAAGCTGCGGCTGGGCCGGATATACGTTCTTAGCCAGCGAATCTTTCAGGGTTTGTGCGGCTTGCAATTGATTGCGTTCCACAATGACGCGCGGGTCATCATTGTTCATGCCATACACGGCCGCATTCCAATCCTCGCGCGGTTTGATCACAGCGCCCTCGAAGCTGCCACCGGCAAACAACCCGGCATTGAGCGAATAGGCGACGATATCTTTACCAATGTTCGTGGTGGTGGCCGCTTCCGCGCCCGCGCCCAAAGAGCCCACGGAGATGCCGACGTTCGCGCCGATCTTGAACTCATCATTGAGCACCGCGTCCAAGCCCTTGTCGGTCAAGATCATGAACACAATTTCTGCCGATTGCATGCCGGCTTGAAGCCCAATGCTGCCAGCAGTCATGCGGTAGAACGATGGGTCACCGAACGCAGTTGGGGATTGGCGCTTCAACAACACGCCATCGCCATAACTGCCGCCAAGAATAAAGCTGGCCTTGTAATAGTTTGGAATGACCAGCACGCCCCTTGATTGACGCAGAAAATTATCCATGGCCTCGGTCGTCTTTTGACTTTGGCGCACACGTTCCACGGTGATCGCGGATTCGTCGATAATATGGCGTGCATCCATCACATCATCGGCGAGTGCTATGCCGCCCATAATTGGCAACGTGCTAACAGTAGTGATCAATGTTCGGCGGGACAGGATGTTGGGCATTCTCGAATCTCCAATTCAGCCACCCATGAGTATCAGGCAGCCGGTTGTAAAATGTGGCAGCTCAGCGAGTTTGTCGTGGCGCTTTTGATAAGCGCTCTGTCGGATGCAGCGCAACCTCTGCCGCAGCCATGGTCCCTTGAGGGCAACATTAAGCAGCAAAGCGTGCCTGCTGGCAACAGAGCTGGCGAAAAACGGCTACCCTTAGATCGCTTGGTTAGGATTTTTCGCGCAACACGGTATCGAGATGGCGGCCCTGGAACAGGGTGATCCCAAGCTGGCTGCCAATACGCACGGCCGCGTCATTGTCGCAGCGCGACAGAATGGTCCGGCCACGGCGGCGTTCACGGATCATGTCTTTGAACTTTTGGGCGCGTTCGGTGCCCATCATGGCGGCCATGTCTGGCGACCACATCAGCTTCGAATAGGCCACGCCCAAGCGGTTAGAGTCGGCATAGGGATAAGTACGGAAGGTCACGCCATCGATGCAGATGCGATAACCACGTTCATGAACGAAATCGCGTGCGAAGGTGAACGCGCTGAGATCGGAAAAAATATCCTCGAGGCGGACTTCCAGAACGATATCGCCCGATGACGGCGCGAAGTTATCATCGAAGGTCAAGAACTCTTCCGACAGCAGCGTTGCCACATTCAAATTCACGCTAAAGCCATCACGCAGCAAAGATTCATCTTCCTTGCGCGACATTTGCGACATCACGCGCCGGTCCAGCGTTTGCGTCATGCGCTGGAACAGCCATGGGTTGGCGGCAAAATCAGTGCCTGGCATCACGGTTTCGCGCAGATCGGCGATAGAAACGAACACTTCGGTGAACACAGGTTCGGGCTTGCCGTCCTCGACGAACGCGCAGATCGCTTGGCGGCGGGTAAAGCTCGAAAGATCAACGCGGGCCAGTGATTCTTCGGCGCGGCCAAGGCCGATGGGCGTCATCGGTACGCCCCGCTCGGTGTTGGCTTTGGCCACTTCCCGCTCGGCCACCAGTTCAGCCAAGGTTTTACCAGCGGCAGTTTGCTCGCCGACCTGCCGTTCGGCGAAGTTCATGACCTTGGGAAAATCCTCGGCCATGTCGTACCAGCTGGCCAGCTTGTTCTTGCGGGGGTCGGCTTTGAATCTGACCAACAGCGGGTCCGCGCCCCATAGCCGTAAAAGTTTCATCAAGCACTTCTCGACACCATCCACCTGTGTGGGCTCGTACATCACCATCAGGTCGGTGTTACGCAGGTGATAGAGGCGAACCGAGCGCATGCGCATTAGTTCGTCAAAGGCGGTCTCAGCGGCCCGCGCGCCTTGCGCGTCGCGGTTCGAGGCCTGCAAGCGCGAGATATACAAGCGCAGCAATCCATGATCGGTGGGTGACTGTGAAATGGCGCGCAGGTCGTGCAAGAACCGGCCCTCGTGGCTTTCGCCCAAGGGATGGGTCAGCATGAAATTTGGTGCGTCGGATTCGGCCATGGCGTTTTATCCAGTGGCCCCAGGTTTGCGCTGGTGGGCGGGTTTGCTGAAGGAATCAAGGAACCGGCCCTGAAACAGCCCGATTCCCATGCGCAATCCCCATTGCAATGCATCGGCGGTATCGACACGCGAGAGCACAATTTTCTCTCCGCCAAGCTGCTTGAGCATGGCGGTCGAGCGCGATCCTTTTGGGTCCATGGTGTTGAGCAGTTCTGGCGACCATACTAGCTTGGCGTAATCGGGCTTCAGGCGTCCGATATCGAGAACACTCAGGGCCATCGTCGTCAGGCCATCGATGAGTACCGCGTGGCCCATCAGTGAGAGTGCCGCATCGATATCGTTATAAAGCGCCAGGTTGGTGAGAACGTCGACGGCCTGAACCTCGACGATGACTTTCTGGCCCTTTTCGACACGCTCGATAAACTCTGAAATGTTGGCGTTACAACCGTCTCAAGATTCAGGTTCAAGCTAATGGCGGGCGCCCCGCGCACCTGAGGCGCACGCCCGACCACCTCGAGCATGCGCTGATCCATGGTGCGGCTGAGATCTTGAAAAAGCCACCGCTCGCTCAACAAATTAATGTTGGGCGCGACAGCCTTTTGAATGTCTGAGACAGAGAGGAAAAATTCATAAAACTCGATGGCTGCGGCATTGGTTTGGGCATCAATCCGTACGGCCACTTGGTTACGGATAAACGGAACGATATTGGCAAAGGCCAATTTTTTTGAACATCGTCCAAGATTACAGGCGTTAGCCCCGGCATAAGTTGATCGCTGCGCGGCGGCATTTTTTGCACAATCTGGCGCAACTGTTGCGCCGTGTGAATCGCCAACGCAGCATCCAAACCCAGATCGAACCAAAAGATAAACTTATCCGGCTGCCCCTCGATCAAATGCGTAACGGGGTCGCTTTCGAATAAGGTGCGGACTCGCTCGCAAGTGTTGGCGACATCGCGCTGTGCCCCAGCGTTGACGATGATGACAAGGTCGTCGTTGCCAATGGGAAATAGTTGTACTTGGCGGCCGCTCTCGAGATTGCGGAACATGCGATGGAGAATGCGGATGCGTACCGGTGTGCGGTTGTGCGGCATCAGCTGCGACAAGCGCAGGTGCACAACCTTGCGGCCTTCCGGATTGCGGCGCATGCGGTCGAGCGTGTCGACCAGCAATCCTTCCTGATAACCTCTGGGGCCTTGTGTATTCATAAACCCTGATAGACTTTGGCCCGGGACGATTGCGCCCCACGCCAGATTTTCGAGCGCCGCACCTTTAACCTCGCGGGCAGAGGCAATCTATAGGTCGAAAAACGGCTCAATTGCCATTAAAAGACCCCCCATCAACCTATGGTAACTACTTGGAAATGATTAAGAAATAGTCTCGGTTAGGGAAATCATACAGTCCATGGTCAAGCCATAGTGACCATGGATCATACAAAAACGCAGGCCATTGGGGCGCCGACAGAGCAATGACAAGCCGATCTATCCCGGGCGAACGACCTAACAGCGCTTTGGCCGCAGGACTTGCTGGTTTTGCGGGTAAACGGGTGTTGTGTGTTGGCGATGTGATGGAGGACCGCTTTATTTATGGCGAGGTCCGGCGCATTTCCCCTGAGGCCCCAGTTCCGGTGCTGCACATCAAGCGCGAAAGCCGCGAGTTGGGCGGTGCTGGCAACGTCGTGCGTAACCTTGTTGCCATGGGGGCATCTGTCTCGTTTGTATCCCTGGTGGGCGATGATCGGGCTGGGCGTGAGGTGACCGAATTGCTCGCCGCCATGCCGGCAGTGGAACCCTACCTACGGATGACCCGACAGCGCGAGACCACGATCAAGAACCGCTTCTTCAGCATGGACGGCCATCATTTACTGCGCGCAGATCGCGAAACGGTGCAGGCCATTTCCAGCGCTGATGAAGCCGACCTTGCCAAGACAGCTCTATCCCAAGTTTCGACCGCCGATGTGATCGTGTTATCGGATTATGCCAAGGGTGTTTTTGCCGGTGATCTGGCCTTGCGCATTATCTCTGCTGCCGCCAAAGCTCGAATACCCGTCATCGTCGACCCTAAGGGAACCAACTATGCCCGCTACAAGGGCGCGACGCTTATCACGCCTAATCGCGCCGAGCTGCAGGAGGCGACAGGCACCACAATTGACAGTGAGGCGGCCTTGCTTGCCGCCGCGCAAAAGCTAAGGACGGATACCAGCGCAGGTGCTTTGCTTGTCACACGTTCGGGCGAAGGCATGACGTTGATCGCTGAGGGCGGCGTTACGCACTTGCCCGCCGAGACACGCGAAGTCACCGACGTCACGGGTGCGGGCGACACCGTGGTCGCGGTTTTGGCTCTGGCACTAGCGGCCAAAATTACCCTTGTGGATGCGGCGCGCTTGGCCAATACAGCCGCGGGTGTAGTGGTGGGCCGTCATTCCACCGCCGTGGCCACAACTCAAGATATCTCAGCGGCGTTGCTACGCTCTGATTTATTCCAGGCCGAGGTCAAGTGCGTCGATCTGACCACCGCGCTCGGGCGCATTGCGGTCTGGCGCAGGGAAGGCCGCAAAATCGGCTTTACCAATGGTTGCTTCGACCTGCTGCATCCAGGCCATATTTCATTGCTCAATCAAGCCCGGGCGGCCTGCGATTGCCTAGTTGTAGGCTTGAATTCCGATGCTTCGGTGCGCCGCCTAAAGGGCGTTGGCCGGCCGGTCCAATCCGAAGCGGCGCGCGCCGCCGTCATGGCCTCGCTCGCCAATGTCGACCTGGTCGTGATTTTCGGCGAAGAGACGCCTATGGCATTAATCGAAGCGATCCGTCCGGATGTGCTGGTGAAGGGGGCCGATTACGACCGCACCAGCGTCGTGGGTGCCGACCTCGTCGAAAAATATGGCGGCAAGGTCTTGCTGGCCGAATTGCTGCCCGCTTATTCAACAACGGCTACGATCGCTGCACTCAAGGCTTGAAAACCATGACCATCATCAAACGAGATGCGATGTTGAGTCCCCTCGCCAGTGCGATATTCGCCCTGGTGCTTGCGGGCTGTAATGCGTCGGGCACCATTTTTTCCGGCATGCCTGGTCCGGTTTCGACATCGACAATTCTGGGAACCGTTCCCGCTCCGGTGATTCGCCAACCCGTCCTGCCCGAATATTTGGTCGGCTGTCGCGGACACGTACTTGTGCCAGCGCTTGGCATGACGTTTGTATTCAAAGGCGGGACTGCGCCCATCAGCGGGCAATACTTGCGCGAAGAGCGCCTGACCGCGCCTTATCGCGTGGTTCGGCCAGGTGATCGCATGTCGCAAGAACACAGCGCTCAACGCCTTAACGTCGAACTCGATAATTTCGGCCGGATTGTCGGCCTTGCGTGCGGGTAGCTATTAAATTCTCGGATCGAGTAACGTCGAAAGCCGTTGTCCTGCCGCCAACGCAAACCTCAACGTCAAAGCTCGCCGCCGTGCCGCGGGTAATTTTTTTGGCACGGCATGACGCACCACAGCCGCTGAATGCGCATCGGCGATGACCACACCGCAATCGCTGGGAAGAATCTGCCAGGGAAATTCCGGCGGCACGGCAAAGCTGAAGGCATCGCAGTAGGGCACATACTCCAGCCACTTCGTATCGCTGCGATAATCTCCCGCGGTGCTTTTCACCTCGACCATCACTATGCTGCCCTCGGCGTTTATTCCCACCACGTCGGCGCGCCGCCCGGTGCCCAGTTTAAATTCGCGCAAGGTGATGAAACCTGAGTCTTCTAACCAACGGCAAATGCCACGGGTGACGGCGGCGGTGATCGCGGCCGGGTCAAAGGGCAGGGCGTGCCCGGCCAAGGCCCCGCTCCAGGGCCGTTCGGGTGACCGGTTTCGCTTCGCCGCAGGTGTGTGCCGAATCGCGCGGTGGGCCGAGTCGCTCAAGATTGAACCGTATTGGCTGTTCTTTAAATGTTCTATCTCTGGAGATTAAGCCCAAGGAAAATTGCGGGCAAGTCACGCATTTGGGGGCATGGACGAGTTCAATATACGGCCTATATTGCAATGCGATTTCGCACCGCAACAAAACCAGAGCCTGCCCATGCCCCGTGTCATTCGCGCAAAGCTCCATGGCCTTCGCGTCACCATGGCGGATTTACACTACCACGGGTCGATCACCTTGGACCCCGAGCACTGTGAGGCTGCGGGCATTTACCCCACGGAATTTGTCGAGGTCTGGAACAAAAATTCCGGCGCGCGGCTCTCGACCTATGTGATTTTTGGCGAAGCAGGATCGCGCTGCTGTGTGCTCAATGGGGCGGCTGCACGGACCTGCCAAGTGGGCGATGAGCTGATTATCGCCGCCGCTGAGGACGTAACACCCGAAGCACTCTACGGCATTAAACCCAAGGTCGTGACCTTCACACCCAATAACGAGATCGACCAAATCCTGGCCTATGATGTTTTCAAAAGCGACAAACGCGCGTTTGATTTCCGGATTATCGATGTGGCGGGTGCGCGTCAACCGGCCGTGCACAACTATCCTTACGTGGATATGCGCGCGATCAGGGCCGATCTGAAGGCCAAAGGCTTGGCCGAACCGGCGATCGAAGATTTTGTCGCCCGCTTTCTCACGCGCTGATTCTTTAGACGATTGCCGCTCTCGTGATAGGCTCGGGGTATGAACGCTCCGGCCATGCTGCCCGTTTTGACCCTGCCGATTACAACACGTCGGCTTATCATCCGTGAGTACGCCACGGCCGATACGCTGGCAGTGACGGAAAACGTCTGTGAAAATCTATATTGGGAACACCACGCCACCGAACCGCCATCGGCCGCGCAAATCTCGGCTCTCATCCTTTGGGCAGTACAAGAGCAGTCCATCAAGCCGCGTATAAATTATTATCTCGCGGCCACACGCAAAGACTCAGGCGCCGTTATCGGCGAGGCGGTCCTGCGCATCACCGATCCCATCAACCGCCAGGGCGAGATCGGTTTTGGTGTGGCCCGCAAATTCTGGAAGCAAGGTTTTGCCACGGAGATGGGTCAGGTGCTGCTTGGTGCGGCGTTTGGCCAGATGAAACTGCACCGCGTGTTGGCGCAATGCGCCCCAGAAAATAAATCCTCAATACGGGTTATGCAAAAACTTGGGCTGGCGCGCGAGGGACTGCTGCGCGATGTCGCGCAAGCGCGCGGCAAGTGGTGGTCTACGGTGGTCTATTCCATCCTTGAGCATGAATACGCCAAGATTTCAAAAGTAACCAAAAGCTAACAGCGGAGCTTCTTGTGACACGCCCCATTATCAATATCGCCGATCTGACCTACGATGATTTCGGTCACGACGTTAAGTACCCAGGCGCCATGAAGGCCAGCGATAAATTTAAGGCCCAGCTTGGCGCCATCGGTCCCAAGATCGGCGCTCAGAAATTGGGATACAACGTCACGGTTCTACCGCCCGGCAAACGCGCCTTTCCGTTTCATAATCACCGGGTGAATGAGGAGATGTTTTTTGTTCTCGAGGGGGCGGGTCAAATTCGCATTGGCCCCGATACCCACGCGATCAAGAAGGGCGATGTCATTGCCTGTCCAGCGGGGGGCCCCGAAACGGCCCATCAAATCGTCAATACATCCGATAGCGAAGAATTGAGATTCCTAGCCGTCAGCACCATGTCCTCCCCGGAATGGGCGGAATACCCCGATTCGGGCAAGTTTGCCGTGATCAACAAATCGGCTGGAAAAGACGGCAAGCCCAAGATGATGCGCTTTGTCGGGCGCATGGACCAGGCGATCGACTATTGGGAAGGCGAATAAACTTTCGCCGCATTCACCAGCCGCTGGCGATGCGCTCCACCAATTGCTTCACGGTGGGGATGAAGCCGTTCTTGTACCAAGGGTCGAGCCCGAACCGGTACGCATTGTGCCCGGCAAACATCAGCTCATTATTCACATCGCCATCATGGGCGATGTTCTGCAAGGTCTTTTGAATGCAAAAACTGCGCGGATCGGCCTTGTACCCGGTGGTGCCCTCTTCATTCTGCGACCAATTTGAAAATCCGCACGCCGATAAGCAACCCATGCAGGCGGTTTGATCGGCGCGGATTTCTTCGGCCTCCTCGAGGTTCACAAAAATCAGCGTCGAGTCTGGGGTCTTCATGGTTTCGGTGAAGCCTTGTGCGCGCCAGGCCTCGGCGCGGGCTTTATCTTCGGGCGTCACGAACATGGCTTTCTTGCGCAAGCCAACATCTAACGACGCCGTATGTTCGCCCACGGGCTCGACCGAAAACAGCACTTGGCGCTCACTGCGCTGCTCAAGTTCGTTGAGGTAAGGGTTGCGCACGGCCGAGGAATAAAAACCCGTCGGGCTAAAGCGATGCAGCAGCACATCGCCCTCTTTCAGTTCCATCAGGCGCTTTTTCCAAAACGCCGAGATCGGGCTTTCTTTGGTGAGTAACGGCCGGGTGCCAAATTGAAACGCGATCGGACCTACTTCGGGGTTGTCGATAAAATGTTCCCATTCCGACAGCCACCACACGCCACCCGCCATGATGATCGGGGTGCGTTGCAAGCCCGCTTCGTTCATAACCTTGCGCAGCTCGACAATGCGCGGATAGGGATCTTCGGGTTTGCGCGGATCTTCCGAGTTTGAAAGCCCATTGTGCCCGCCCGCAAGCCACGGGTCTTCGTACACCACGCCGCCCAGCAGCTCGGCGAATTTATAATAGGCGCGCTTCCACAAGGCGCGGAATGCGCGGCCAGAGGAAATGATCGGGTAGTAATACAAGCCGTATTTGGCTGCGACTTCGCCCAACCGATAGGGCATGCCCGCGCCGCAGGTGATGCCATGGATGATGTTGCGGCATTTTTCGAGCACGCCGTGTAGCACGCGCTCTGCCCCGCCCATTTCCCACAGGACATTGATATGCAGCGCGCCGGCGTTGCCCCGCGTCTCGTGGGCGATGCGGGCCTGCTCAATACCGCCGGCGATGCCGTAGTGCACCAATTCCTCATGGCGGTCTTTGCGCGTGCGGCCATGATAGAGTTGCGGAATTATTTTACCGTTGTCATCGAACGAATCTGCATTGACGCCCGAGAAGGTGCCAACGCCACCAGCGGCAGCCCATGCGCCAGAGCTAGCCCCGGTGGTGATGCTCACGCCCTTGCCGCCCTCGATCAGGGGCAGCACTTCAGCGCCCGACATCAGAATTGAATTCAATGCCTTCACGGCCGCGTCCTTATTGTTTAGTCGCCATTATAAACTCAATCCCGCAACCAACCAAGAAAACCCTGAGTTGGCACGGCCGCGCCAGCGTTGATTCGGCGTGTCTTAATAACCGAAGTGCCTCACCATCTCGCCTGGAACATCGGTGAAAATGGCGTCTACACCCCATTGAAACAATGTCGTAGCCCGTTCGATCTCATTTACGGTGTAACTGCTGACTTTCAACCCAGCGCCACGAATTTCCATCACCTGCTCACGCGTCAAGTGCTTATGATTCGCCCCAATGACGGCCAAATTCAAAGTCTTGGCGTCACGCTGCCACTCTGGCGGGATGCGATCGTAAATCACATCCATGGGCCAATCGGGCGCAACCTCACGGGCGGCCGCAACGGCGACACGCGAAAAACTCGAGATCAATGGCACGGCTAACGCCTCTGGCCATAAGTCGCGCGTCAATGGCAGGGCGATCTTTGCCAATTCTGCTTCCCGGCCCGGGTCAGTTTTCAACTCCATATTAAAGCCCAGGCCCAACTCGGCCAACAGATCGAGCGTTTCTTCCAACGTCGGAATCGGCTCGCCTGCGAACTGGTTTCCAAACCAACTGCCTGCGTCGAGGTGTTTGACGATCTCGAAATCAGTTTCGGCCAATAATCCCTGCCCATTGGAGGTGCGCTCAAGTCCGTCATCGTGAAAAATCACGGGCCGCGCATCCTTGGTCAGGGCCACATCGAATTCCACCCATGTCGCGCCCGCGGCCTTGGTTTGCCGGAACGAAGCCAGCGTGTTCTCGGGCGCCTCTCGCGGCGAGCCGCGGTGAGCGATGATCTTGGGAATCGTCAAGCTCACGGCGGACTTGCCTTGCGGGTATGAGTGGGCGTGCCTTAGGCGGCGGGCTGTGCCGCGTCGAGATCTTGGCCGGTGGCCTGGTCGACACGCTTCATCGACAGCTTCACCTTACCGCGATCATCAACGCCCAAGCATTTCACCTTTACCACGTCGCCCTCTTTGACCACGTCGCTGACTTGCTTGACGCGGCTGGTCGCCAGTTCGGAAATGTGCACCAGGCCGTCGCGCTTGCCCAAGAAGTTCACGAACGCGCCGAACTCCATGATCTTCACGACCGTACCGGTGTAAATCACACCCAACTCCGGCTCGGCCACGATCTCGCGGATTTTCTGCAAGGCCAGCTTGGTGGCGTTTTCGTCGGCCGAGGCCACCTTGATCGTGCCATCGTCCTCGATGTCGATCTTGGTGCCGGTGGTTTCTTGCAGTTCGCGGATGACCTTGCCGCCGCTGCCGATAACTTCGCGGATTTTATCCTTGGGAATCACGATCACGGTGATGCGCGGGGCATGGCTGGCTACCGCTTCACGTGCACCGGTTAGCCCACCGCTCATTTCTTTCAAAATGTGCAGGCGGCCATCCTTGGCCTGACGCAACGCGATCTCCATGATCTCACGGGTGATGGATGTGATCTTGATATCCATCTGCAGTGCGGTAATGCCGTTTTCGCTACCTGCTACCTTGAAGTCCATGTCACCAAGGTGATCTTCGTCACCCATGATGTCTGAGAGCACGGCAAATTTTTCACCCTCTTTGATCAAACCCATGGCCACGCCCGCCACGGGGCGCGCCAGCGGTACGCCCGCATCCATCAGCGCCAGTGACGAACCGCAAACGCTCGCCATCGACGATGAACCGTTCGACTCGGTGATTTCCGAGACAACGCGAATCGTGTAGGGGAACTTTTCAGCGGCTGGCATCAACGGATGAATTGCCCGCCAGGCCAATTTGCCATGGCCAATTTCACGCCGTCCGGGGCTGCCCATGCGGCCTGCCTCGCCCACCGAGTAGGGGGGAAAATTGTAATGCAGCATGAATGACTGCATGTATTCGCCTTCCAGCGCGTCGATCACTTGTTCATCTTGGCCGGTGCCTAAGGTGGTGGTGACCAAAGCTTGGGTTTCACCGCGCGTGAACAAGGCCGAACCGTGCGCGCGCGGCAACACACCAACTTCCACCTCAATCGGGCGAATTGTCTTCGTGTCGCGGCCGTCAATGCGCCGCCCTGTCTCAAGAATCGCGCTGCGAACCACGTCGCTTTCCATATGTTTGAGCAGGCCGCCAGCCACCGCAATCTCGGCGGCGTTATCGCCCAAGCTGGCAATGGCCTTTTTCTTCACATCGCCCACGGCCGTATAACGCTCTTGCTTGACGACATGTTTGTAAGCAGCCGCCATATCGGCCTCGAACGCCTTGAACTTGGCTTTTACCACCGCCACCGCCGGAGATTCCGGCGTGAGCTCGCGGGGCTCCTTGGCGCAACGCTCGGCTAATTCAATGATCGCATTGATCACTGCTTGCATCTGGTCGTGACCATAGTTGACCGCGCCCAGCATGATGTCTTCCGACAGCTCCTTGGCTTCGGATTCCACCATCAACACGCCTTGGGCGGTGCCCGCGACGACGAGATCAAGCACGGAGTTTTTCAACTCATCGCCCGTTGGGTTCAGCACATACTGGCCTTCGATATAGCCAACGCGCGCCGCGCCTATCGGCCCCATGAACGGGATGCCCGAAATCGTCAAGGCGGCCGAAGCGCCAATCATGGCCACAACGTCGGGGTCGTTTTTCAGATCATGCGACAACACGGTGCACACGACTTGCGTTTCGTTGCGGTAGTTTTCGTGAAACAGCGGCCGGATCGGCCGGTCGATCAGGCGGCTGACCAGCACTTCTTTTTCCGATGGGCGGCCTTCACGCTTGAAGAAACCGCCCGGAATTTTACCGGCGGCAAAAGCTTTTTCCTGATAGTTCACTGTCAGCGGGAAAAAATCGATTCCAGGCTTGGGCGTCTTGGCACCCACTGCGGTGCACAGCACTGTGGTCTCGCCGTAAGTGGCCAGCACCGCGCCGTCGGCTTGGCGGGCGATCTTGCCGGTTTCGAGAATGAGTTTGCGTCCGCCCCATTCGATTTCTTTGCGGAACGTTTTGAACATCGACATTTCGGTTTTCCTTTTCCGTCATGGACCGGCGCCGGATTGCGCGCCCAGCCTGCTGTCGGGACCGCCTCGCCATCGAGAAGGTCCGTAAGGCTGGGATTTCGATCCTCCGCTTGGTGCTTGGCGATTCATCGCCGTCGCATCACGCGGGTAGTGCGGGTAGGGCTTTCCAGGCCAGTCCCGCGCGGCAAAAAACAAAGATTCTCGAACGCCCGCCGTTTGCCGCATGCAAGCAACGCCAACCGCGCCGTCCCGCACCATGCGGGCAGCGTGCTAGCGGCTTGTGCCGTCGGGGTTCGGCATACTTGCGGACTAGCGCCGCAAACCGAGCCGGTTGATCAAGGTATCGTAGCGGCCGGTCGAAATGCTCTTGAGATAGTCGAGCAAGCGGCGGCGCTGACCCACCATCACCAACAGACCGCGCCGTGAGTGGTTATCCTTCACGTGGCCCTTAAGGTGCTCGGTGAGATTCTTGATGCGTTCGCTAATAACGGCCACCTGAACTTCGGGTGAACCGGTGTCACTGGCTTTGGTGGCATACTCTTGGATGAGCGCTTGCTTGCGCTCTGGCGTAATCGACATCGGGGTCTCCTTGTTTGTTGGTCGCTTTTTCCACGCCAAGCGGAAGACCACTTCTCGGGAAAAGCTCTCGGTTAATCGTAAGCCATGACGCGCAGGGCTCGCAGCATGCCGTTCCCTACCTCGGCTAACGCCACCAACGTTTCTCCAAGCACGGCTTGCACAGGAATTCCCTGTGCAAGTTGGGCCTGGGGGTTTCGCTGGGCCACCGGAAACAAAGCCAAAGCTTGTCCGTGGCGAAGGCGGTGCGCTTCCTGTGGGGTGAGGGCCAGAGCCGGGATGTCGTCCAGCACGGTCCGAACCGGCCTCAGGTGCGCCAAGGCGGCGGGACTATGCCCAAGGGCCTCCCACTTATCCAGCAAAATTGCGTCCGTTTCGCTGAAAGGCCCGCATTGTGTACGCCGTAAATCACCGATATGGCCCACAGTTCCCAAGCTTTTAGCTAAATCTCGAACCAAGGCACGAACATAGGTTCCCTTGCCGCACTTGACCCGGAACCGGGCACTTTCTAATTCACTTTCTTCAATTAAATCAAATGAATAGACGGTTATTTTGCGCGAACTTAGGGTGATGTCTGCACCCTCACGGGCCAACGCATAGGCGCGCTCGCCATCCACCTTAATGGCCGAGTAAATCGGCGGTATTTGGTCGATCTCGCCTACGAATCGGGGCAGAGCCGCCAAGATCGCCTCCCGAGTCGGGCGCACGTCCGATGTCGCAATCACTTTACCCTCACGGTCATCGGTATCGGTCGCCGTGCCCCAGAGGGCAGTGAATTCGTAGGTCTTATTGCCATCCATCGCGAAGGATACGGTCTTGGTGGCTTCGCCCAGCGCGATGGGAATCACCCCCGTAGCCAGAGGATCAAGCGTGCCCGCATGCCCGGCCTTGGCGGCATTGAGATGGCGGCGCACGCGCGCCACGACCCCGGCCGATGACATTCCGGCTGGTTTGTCGATCGCAATCCAACCGTGGATCGGCTGCCCCCGGCGCTTGCCCATCCCGTTGGTCTTATTCTTCTTCGTCGCGCAATGAATCGCGCGCGGACTCATCGCGCGTTAAATCGCGCGCGACCTCAGGCCGGTGCAACAACGTGGCAATGTGCTCGGCCTGATCGAAGGTCGTGTCGGCGGTGAAGACCAGGTCTGGTAAAAATTTTATTTGAACCATCTCGGCGATGCGCCTGCGTAAAAATGGTTTCACGCGTTTTAAGCCCGCCAAGATCGGCGCGGGGTCGCCACCACCCAAGGGCACCACATAAACGCGGGCATGGCGCAAATCGGGGCTCGGGCGAACCTCGGTAACGGTCAACGAGACATTGGCCAGCGCGGGATCACGGAAAGTCTCGCGCTCGAAGACGGCAGCCAACGCGTGGCGAATTTCTTCGCCAACGCGAAGCAAGCGTTGTCCTGGCGGTTGACGGTTGTTGCGTTGGCGGGGCATGACAATTCCCGGACCTCATTGCTGCGGCACTTCGGCCTGTGTCGTGAAATCCGAATTACAACGTCGCGGTGACGCGCTCGATCTCGAAGCACTCGATCATGTCGCCCTGCTGAATATCGTTGTAATTGGCCAGCGCCATGCCGCATTCGAAACCTTCACGGACTTCTTTGACGTCATCCTTGAACCTTTTGAGTTGCGCCAAGTCACCCTCGTGCAGCACGACGTTGTCACGTAGCAGCCTGACCTTACAACCACGCTTGATGATGCCCTGCGTGACGCGGCAACCAGCCACCTTGCCGACCTTGGTGATGTTGAACACTTCGCGGATTTCGGCGTAGCCAATGAAGTTTTCTTTGAACGTCGGCGAAAGCATGCCGGTCAGCACTTTCTTCACGTCATCGGCGACAGCGTAGATGATCGAGTAATAGCGGATGTCGATGCCATCGCGCTTGGCGACCTCGCGGGCTTGTGCGTTAGCGCGCACATTGAAGCCAATGATCACCGCGTTCGAAGCCTTGGCCAGCGTCACGTCGGATTCGTTGATGGCGCCCACGGCGCCGTGAATGACGTTGACCTTCACTTCGTCGGTGCCAAGTTTGGCGAGCGTGCCGCTGAGGGCCTCGACCGAGCCATGCATGTCGGCCTTGACCAGCACGGCCAGTTCCTTGGCCTCGCCGGCTTTAATTTTAGCGAACATCTGCTCCATCGTTGTGGCGCCAATGCTGCCGGCCTGACCGGCGATGCGCAGCTTATGAGCTCTGAACTCAGAAACTTCACGTGCGCGCGCCTCGTTTTCCACCACGATGAAATCATCGCCCGCCGAGGGAACGCCGGAGAAGCCCACCACCTCAGCCGGGGTCGAGGGCGGTGCGACCTTGATTTGTTTGCCGTTGTAATCGATTAGAACGCGGATGCGGCCCCACTGGGCGCCCGCAACGAAAATATCGCCCACGCGCAACGTGCCGCGTTGCACCAGCACGGTGCCGACGGGGCCAACACCTTTTTCCATTTTTGCTTCGATGATCGCGCCCTCAGCGGCGCGCTCGGGGTTGGCCTTGAGGTCAAGGACCTCAGCCTGCAACAAGATCATTTCGACCAGTTTGTCGAGGTTGGTTTTCTTGAGCGCCGAGACCTCGACGCTCATGGTGTCGCCGCCCATTTCCTCAAGCACAACCTCGTGATTCAAGAGGTCGTTGCGAATACGCCCAGGATTGGCGCCGGGTTTATCCATCTTATTGATCGCAACCAGAATCGGCACGGCCGCAGCCTTGGCGTGCCGAATGGCCTCGATGGTTTGGGGCATGATGCCGTCGTCGGCGGCCACAACCAGTACCACGATATCGGTGACTTTGGCGCCGCGCGCGCGCATGGCGGTGAAGGCTTCATGGCCGGGCGTGTCGATGAAAGTGATCACACCACCCTTCGGCGTTATAACCTGATAAGCGCCGATGTGCTGGGTGATGCCGCCGGCTTCACCGCTCGCAACATTGGTTTCGCGCAAGGCATCCAATAGTGAGGTCTTGCCATGGTCGACATGGCCCATGATGGTCACGACGGGCGGGCGTGGTTTTTGTGTACCGCTATCGTCGATTGCCAGCTTCAAGCCATCTTCGACGTCGGCGTCGGTCACGCGTCTGATCTTGTGTCCGAATTCTTGGGCCACGAGTTCGGCGGTGTCGGCGTCGATCACTTCATTGATTGTCGCCATGACACCTAATTTCATCAGCGCTTTGATCACGTTGACCGAGCGTTCGGCCATGCGATTGGACAGATCCTGCACCGTGATCGTTTCGGGCACCACCACGTCGCGCACGATCTTTTCCAACGGTTTGGCTTGGGTCGCTTGCAACTTGCGCTTTTCTTTCTCCACCGCGCGGCGCATGGCCGCCACGCTGCGGCCGCGTTCAACGCGCTCGTCGGCATCTAGCGCGGCCGAGATTGTCAGTTTGCCTTCGCGGCGGCGCGGCTCAACCCGGCTTGCGCGCGGCGGTTTGTGGCCTGTCTTGCTGAGTTTGCGGCGCGGCTCGTCTTCATCGTCTTCTATCACCTCGCGCGCCGCAGCAGGGGCTGCGACCGGGCGCTGCTCGGTGACAATGCGCGCGATGGTGTGATGTGAATCTTTGCCTGGTACTTTGGTTGGTTCGGTTATTGCGCGCTCGGCTTCCGCTGCGGCGCGGCGTTTTTCTTCCTCGGCGTGCGCAGCCTCTTCGATGGCGCGGCGCTCGGCTTCTTCGTCGGCGATCTTGCGGGATTCTTCGTCGGCCTTCATGGCCTCTTGAAGAACCTTCAGGCGGTGGGCTTTTTCGTCATCGGTCAGATTGCCATGGGCAGCCAAGTCTTTAAGCAAGGCCTCGGTCTTGGTGGGGACGGGCGCCTTAACCTCAAGCACCTTGCCGTCGGCGCCGATCTCGAACTTCCGCGCGCGTTTGCGTTCGACTTGCACGACCCTCGAGCGGCCATGCGAGAAACTTTGGCGGACCTGCCCGGTCTCAACCTCGGTCTTTTTCAGGCCAAGCTTGCCACGGCCCAGCGTTAGCGGGGTTTTGGCTTTGGTATCGGTCGTCGTGTCGTTTGGCATTCTGCTCTCAATCGTCCCGGTAAAACTTAATACATTTGTTCTCAATCTCGTGGCTCAGGCGGGCGCTGTTTTCGTCCGCACACCTTCGTAACGCGCCGTTTCGGTCACGAAGACTGAGGTTAATCCACCCGCGGCCAATCCAATATGCACGGCCTCGACACGCCCCACCGCACCACCCAAATCCTGACGGGCGAATGCGCCGATCACGGGCGCGTCGCGTACGGCAGCAATCATCTTCTCGCGCTCTGCCACCGAACCATCCGCCGCCTCGACCAGCACCGCCGTTTGCCCGGCAGCGGCTTGTGAGCGGACCTGGTCGGCGCCAATGGCCGTCAGGCCAGCGCGTTTGGCAAGGCCCAGCATGTCGAGACAACGACGTTTTAGAAGTTCCGACACCGTGTCCGCGAGATTGTCGGGAACACGGACAGACCGGTGTGCGGCCTTGGAAAACAGCCGTTTTGCGGCGGCTGTTTCTATCATATCGCGGCGTGCGCTCAACCACAAACCACGGCCGGGCAGGCGTCCGGCCACATCGGTGACAAGGCTATCTTCAGGTCCTACCACGAAACGAATCATCGTTTCGGTCGGAAGCAACTCTCCCGAAACGAGGCACTGGCGGACTTTGTTTTCACGCGGCATGGGGTGAGTCTCAGCCGCCGGGCTTGAATTATTGAAAACTCACGTCCCGCCAGGTGTGGCGGTGGTTGGTTCGGCGGCTGTCTCAGCCGGGAACCAATGGGCACGGGCGGCCATGATGATGGCGTTGGCGGCCTCAAGCGTCATGGGTGTAGGGGCCAGCATTTCGACCAGCTCGTCACCCGCCAAATCCGCCAAATCGTCCAATGTCTTAATGCCTTTCTCGGCCAGCACGACGATCTTCTTGATGTCGAGACCCTCAATGTTCGCGCCCGTCAAATCGGCGGCCACATTAAGCTCTTTAAGGCGGCTCTCGATTTTCTTGTTTTCTTCCTCAATGGTGGTCTGCGCGCGGGTTTTCAGTTCGTTGGCCACGTCCTCATCAAGGCCTTCGATCTCGGCCAAATCCTCGACTGGCACGAACGCCACCTCTTCCACCGATGTGAAACCTTCAGCCACCAGCAGGCGCGCGAGCACATCGTCAACATCGAGCGCGTCGATGAACAATTGCGAACGAACGCGGAATTCTTCTTGGCGGCGTTCGGATTCTTCGGCTTCGGTCAGAATGTCGACCGACCATCCGGTTAATTGCGAGGCCAAGCGAACGTTCTGCCCGCGCCTGCCGATGGCCAACGAGAGCTGATCGTCGGGCACCACCACTTCGATGCGGCCAGCGTCTTCATCAAGCACGACCTTGGAGACTTCGGCCGGTGCCAGCGCATCGACCACGAATGTCGCTGGGTCTTCGTTCCAATTAATAATATCAATCTTCTCGCCCTGCAGTTCGGCGACCACGGCCTGCACGCGGCTGCCGCGCATGCCGACGCACGCGCCGACCGGGTCGATGGATGAGTCATTGGAGATGACGGCGATTTTCGCGCGGCTGCCGGGGTCGCGGGCCACCGAACGGATTTCAATAATACCGTCATAAATTTCAGGCACTTCTTGCGTGAACAGGGCCTTCATGAAATCAGGCGCGGTACGCGAGAGGAAAATTTGCGGGCCACGGGCCTCTTGACGAACCGCACCAATGAATGCGCGAACGCGGTCTCCGTTCTTGAAATGCTCGCGCGGAATCAAATCGTCGCGGCGCAGCATGCCCTCGGCGCGGCCCAAGTCGACCACGACATTGCCGAATTCCACCCGCTTGACCAAGCCATTGACGACCTCGCCAACGCGGTCCTTGTACTCGGAAAACTGGCGCGCACGCTCGGAATCACGCACCTTTTGCACAATCACTTGCTTGGCGGTTTGCGCCGCGATGCGGCCGAAATCGATTGGCGGCAAGTGGTCGACGATCGCCTCGCCGACTTTAATTTCAGGGTTTTTCTTTTTGGCTTTATCCAACGTGATTTGCGTGTTTTCGTCTTCAACGACATCTACCACGGTGATGTAACGCGCCAAGCGGATCTCGCCGTTTTTGCGGTCGATGGCTGCGCGGATGTCTTTCTCGTGGCCATATTTCGAGCGCCCAGCCTTTTGAATCGCCTGCTCCATGGCGATGAACACTTCCTCGCGGTCGATGTTCTTATCGCGAGCCACCGTGTCGGCGACCTGAACTAATTCGGGCCGTGCCATGCCAATGCTTTGCGCCATTGCCGTGTCTCCTACTATTTCGTTTGCGGGCGGCCCTTGGCCGTCGCCGCGATCAACGCGTTCGTCAAAACCAATTTCGCGGTGGCGATATTATCGAGCGGTAAACTTACTTCGGCGCCGTCCACCACCAGCATCGCCTCGCCGCTCGCACTCAATCCCTTCACCAGGCCCTTGAAACGCCGCCGGCCATTGATGGCCAGTTTCGTTTCAACCTTCGCTTCGAACCCAGCGTAAGCATCGTAATCCTTGGGTCGTGTCAGCGGCCGGTCGATGCCCGCCGAACTAACTTCCAGGTCGAATGACCCCGGCACGGGGTCTTCGACGTCGAAGATTGCCGACAGCGCTTGGCTGATAGTCTCGCAATCGTCGATGGAAATCAGGCTTCCATCCAAGCGATCAGCCATCACTTGCAGGGTCCTGTGTCCATCGCCGCTGGCCCGTGTCAGACCGATTCGCACAATCTCGAACCCCATGGATTCGAGGGTCGGCGCAACGCGTTCTTCCAGCGATAGCAAGCGTTCCACGTCACATCCCAATAACCACTTCACTGCCGGGCGGTTTGCGCGAATCGCCTGAATTCAGGCAATAAAAAAAGTGGCCGAGTGGGGCCACTTCCTCAGTCGTCTGACAGTGAAGTACGGGCACGGATATAATGTGATTCGCCGCAGCTTGCAAGGGCTCCAGCGGGTTTTACGGGGTGTCTGGCGTGGCTCTGGCCCGTCGAAAAAAGCATAAAAAATGCGGTTTTCGGCCCTCTTTTCCAGCCTTTACTTGATAGCGGGTGGTGACGTGATCGGGCGGTGGGGTTAGCCAATCCTCGGGGCCCTTAACCTTCCAGCCAAAGGCCGGATGGGCCGTAAGGTGCTCCAAAGCCCAGCGAATATAGACCGGGTGGTCGCTAGCCACCCTCAATTCCGCTCCATTGCGCATGAGGCGGGCAAGCTGATCGAGGTTGCCGGGACCGATGAAGCGCCGACGGGCATGACGGGCCTTGGGCCAAGGGTCGGGGAACAGAGCGAACACCCGTGACAATGAGCTGTCGGGCAAACGCGGCAAGATCAGCCGTACATCTTCGTTGAAAATGCGCACATTACTGAGATTATTTTCCGATACATGGCGCACTAACGACGCCACGCCATTCAAAAACACTTCAGCGCCAATAATGCCGATGTTTGGATTTGCCCGTGCTTGGGCGGCAAGGTGCTCGCCAGCACCAAATCCAACCTCAAGCCAAATCTCGTTGGCCGTTGGAAACAAAGTGCGCGGATCAAGCGTGACATCGGGCGCAGAGGGTTCAATTTTTAGCTTCGGCAGCAGCGCGTCGAAAACAGCCTGACGTGCCGGCGTAAGCGGCTTGCCCTTGCGCCTGCCGTAATACAGAACGCGTGGTGCTTGAGAGGCCTCAGACACCGAATGCGGATTCGAGATCGCCCACCAGGTCAAGGCGTTCCCAACTAAATCCGCCTGCGCCATCGGGCTCGCGGCCGAAATGCCCATACGACGACGTGCGCGCATAGATCGGGCGATTAAGTTTCAAGTGCTCGCGGATGCCGCGTGGGCTGAGGTTCATCAGCTCTTGCAACACCTTCGACAACTTGTCCTCATCCACATTGCCGGTGTTTTGCGTATCCACATAAACCGACAATGGTTTCGACACGCCAATGGCATAGGACAGCTGGATCATACATTTGTCCGCAAGGCCCGCCGCCACGACATTCTTGGCCAAGTAACGCGCTGCATAAGCGGCCGAACGGTCGACTTTGGTTGGGTCTTTGCCTGAAAAAGCGCCGCCACCGTGGGGGGCCGCACCGCCATACGTGTCGACGATAATTTTGCGGCCCGTAAGGCCGGTGTCGCCGTCGGGTCCACCGATCACAAAACGGCCTGTAGGGTTCACATAGAAATCTTCCTCGGGGCACATCCAACCTTTTGGCAGAACGTTGAGGACATGCTTGCGCACAAGGTTACGAATGGTTTCTTGATCGACGTCCGGGGTGTGCTGAGTCGAGACAACCACTGATGTCGCCCTGACCGGCTTGCCGTTTTCGTATTGCAACGAAACTTGGCTTTTCGCATCGGGGCCCAGGAATTTCACATCCTTGCTGTGGCGCGCATCCGCCAACGATTTCAAAATCTGATGCGAGTATTGAATCGCCGCTGGCATCAACTCAGGCGTTTCGTTCACGGCAAAGCCGAACATGATGCCTTGGTCGCCCGCACCTTCGTCTTTGTTTCCTGCCGCATCCACGCCGACTGCGATGTCGGCTGACTGCGCGTGCACGTGATACTCAACCTCGGCGGTCTTCCAGTGAAAGCCATCTTGCTCGTAGCCAATGTCTTTCACCGCCGCGCGCGCGGCTTCAATCAGATGATCTTTGGTGATAGATGCTGGCCCGCGCACTTCGCCTGCCAGCACAATACGCTGGGTGGTGCACAGGGTTTCCAAGGCGACGCGCGCATGCGGGTCGGCCTTCAAAAACACATCGACGATGGAATCGGAAATGCGGTCCGCGACTTTATCAGGGTGGCCCTCAGAGACGGATTCGCTCGTAAAAATGTAACGGCCCTTCGGCACGGAAACCTCCTTAAGGTCTGGAAGAAGCAGCCGGATTGTGGGGTGGCATTGCCCGGCGGCCGATTGGGAAGGCGGGGGTATCGAAGTTTGGCAAGTTTGGCAAGGGTTTGCGCCGAAGCTTTGTCACGCCTGCGCCTAAACTAAAACGCCGCCTCAATAGAAGGCGGCGTTTTAAAAAGGCTTCGAGATGAAACGTTATTCGGCCCCGTCGTCGATATCTTCCGTGGTGGCCAGGGATTTGGCCAAAGCATAGATCCGACGGCGCACGTGGTAGTCCTTGATGCGGTAGTAGGCGCGCACCAGTTCCAGCGTTTCGCGCTTGGTCATGGGGTCGCTCTCGGGCAGGTCGATATCCCGTGAGGTTTCCGACAGGTTGCGCGGGCTCGAGCTTTGGGTAGCGTCGTTCATCTCATCAAAGAAGAACTGCACGGCGCAATCAAGCACGCGGCTTAAATCCCACAGGCGGCTCGCGCCAATGCGGTTGGCGCCGCGCTCGTATTTCTGCACTTGCTGGAAGGTCAGGCCCAGGGCTTCGCCCAGTTTATCCTGGCTCATGCCCAGCAGGGTGCGGCGCAAGCGCACCCGCGAGCCGACGTGCACGTCGACCGGGTTCGGCTTGCCCGAGGGCATCCTGCCGCGAGACGAGCGGGAAAATGCTCCGTCGTCGTCAATCTCTTCTTCTTGGGGCAATACCATCGGGACTCCTCCCTCAAGTTGTGACCTACCCATATAGCCGCCAGAGTATCGCACAAGATATACCAATCGTTGTGCTAAGGCGTCTCACCACTACTTTTATGACACAGATCAGCGACCTGCGCAAACTCTCTAAAGTATTGTAAGGGCTCAATTTAAGGCGAAATTTACAGCACATAACCTAGGATTGAAACACTTGGCGGCGGTAAAACGCGGCAGTACCAATCGCCCCTAATAAAAGAATAAATAAGGGAATCGCCTGTCCGCCCCATGAAAAGGGCGTCCGGCCCGCGAGGGCTTTTGGCAAGGGTGTATCCAGAGTCCCGCGCTGATTGAGCGGGATGCTGCCTAACCATCTGCCATAGGGGTCGATGACGGCTGAAATTCCGGTATTGGCAACCCGAATCAGGGGCAACCCTTCCTCAACCGCCCGCAGCTGTGCTGCCGCCAAATGCTGGCGCGGGCCCGAGCTATCGCCAAACCATGAATCGTTGGTGATGTTGATCAGCCATTGTGGGCGTTGGTTGTCTTGTGCAGGCGGGCCGGTGACGGCACCTGAAAAAATCGCCTCATAACAAATCAATGGGCTGAACGCAGGTAAGCCGCTGATGGAAATCGTGGTGCGGGTGGTGCCCGGACTGAAATCCATCGTGCCCTCGGTGAGTTTGCGAAACGGAATCAAACCTCGCAGCGGCAGATATTCCCCAAAGGGCACCAAGTAAACTTTGTCATAGACAGCTTTCACAGCCGCATCGGGCCCAATCACCAGCAGGGAATTAAAAATATCCTCGATGCCGTTTGGTCCGGTGGCAGCGCGCGGCGCGCCAGCGATCAATCCACCGCCGGGGCGGATCATTGATGTGGCTAGTTTGCGGCGCGGCTCATCGCGATCAAGCGCAAAGGCCACTGCCGCTTCGCCCCAAATCACGTGGGTTACATTCTCAATCCCGGTGCCAGCGCTCAGGCGCACGTGATCCATGAAATGCTGGTCGCGCAGTCCCGGCCGCCATTTGTCGGCCTGAGAAATATTAGGTTGCACCAACCGCAGCATCACGCCCGGCACCATCTCGATTTTAGCGCCGTCTAAACGCCATGCGCCGAGTGCTGCGATCAGGCCAAGCCCTGCGATTGGCAACACGGCAATCAACCAGCCTTGCCGAGTGCGCGGGGCTGGCCCGATCACCGAGACTGCACTAGCGGCAGCAACAGTGAACAATCCCAGCCCCAACGTTCCGATCACGCTGGTGGATTGAATCATCGCAGGCCAAGCCGTCCACACCGAGCCAATGGGGTTCCATGGAAAACCAGTGAGGAACCAGCCGCGAATCCATTCCACCGTCATCCATGCCAAACCAAAACCGGCCGCACGCAGTGCTGCGGTCGGCGTGCGGTCATAGGGCAAGGCATCGGGGTCGTGCGGCAACCGCCGAACGATCACAGTCACGGCCGCGCCATAAAGCCCAAACAGCGCGCACAACGCGCCCACTGCGGGAATCGCAAACACGCCAAAGGTATCGGCGTCGACATAAAACGCATTGGCGATCCAATTTAAACCCGTGGCGAAGTGACCAAAGCCAAAGGCCCAGCCAAGCCCTGCGGCCGCGCGCCAGGTGCGGCATCCTTCCAGCATCCATAACAAACAGGGAAACGTGATCCACAGCAGCGCCACCCAATGCCATGGCGGCATGGCCAGTGTCGTTGCCGCGCCCAACGCCACACCCAAGACCAAACGCTGCCAGGTCTTCAAACCCGACAGCCGCGTGTGCAGCGCCGCGATCATCCGTCCGCGTCGGTGTCGGCGGGATTTGCTGGCAGGTTGCGAATGCGCACGCGGCGCACGCGGCGCGGATCGCCTTCGATCACTTCGAATTCCACGCCGCTGTCGTGTTTCACCAATTCGTTGCGTACCGGCACACGGCCAGCCAAGCGAATCACCAAACCACCCAAGGTGTCGGTTTGCGCGCGCTCTTCTTGCAAAAAGACCTGGCCAAACTTGGCTTCAAAATCTTCCAGCGACACCCGCGCATCGGCATTCACCGCGCCATCCGCAGCTTGTGAAAGCTCCAGCTCTTGGTCGGAATCGTGTTCATCCTCGATTTCGCCGACAATTTGTTCCACCACATCTTCGATGGTCAGCAAACCGTCGATGCCGCCGAACTCGTCGACCACCAGGGCCATGTGAGTACGTTTCAAACGCATCTCAAGCAGCAAGTCGAGCACACGCACGGCGGGCGAGACAAACATCACTTTACGTAAAAGGTCGGCAAGCTTGGGCAGGGCGGCGGTATCTTCTTCGCCTTCATAGGCCACGGCGCTGCCATGTTCGGCCACGACGCGGGCCAGATCCTTCATGTGGATCATGCCGATCACATCGTCGAGGCGTCCGCGAAAGACCGGGTAGCGCGAATGACCATCGGCCACCAACAACTTCAACACTTCGTCGAAGGGTGTGTCGGCGTCGACCGCCACAATGTGCGCCCGGGGAATCATAATGTCGGCCGCCGTCATATCGCGCAGCTTCAAGACGTTGGCCAAGAGCAGGCGTTCGTTGGGGTCGATCACCGGCGCGTCGCTGCCGGGATGATCCTCGATGCGCTCTTCGATGAGCTCCTCGATGACCTCACGAACAGTTTCCTGCTCGGGGGTCTCGGGTTTGATCAGGCGGCGCAGGCGTTCGATTAGGCCAGGGCCTTTGTCCTCAGCCGGGGCGCTCGCCGGGGCCGAAGAAGGTATGGTTTCACTCATCGTTTGCGTGATTTTTTGCGCGGGGTTTGAATGACCACCGAGCCCGCATAGGGGTCGGCAAAGCCCAGGGCCGCCAGCGTCAGCCGTTCCAACCGTTCCATATGTCGTGCGTCGCGCTCCACGGTGTGATGATAGCCTAACAGATGCAGAACGCCATGCGCCACCAGGTGGACGGCATGGGCGCGAAATGGCCTATTTTCTAATTTTGCTTCCCGGCCTGTGGTTTCCAAGGCCAGCACAACGTCGCCAAGCAGAACAGGCCCTGTCACGGGCATGACGCCATCGAACGCGGGAAACGATAGCACGTTGGTTGGCTTATCCAGGCCACGATAAGTGCGATTCAAGGTTCTCACCCGCCGGTCGGTCGATAACACGACGGAAATTTCGAATCGCCCTTGCGCCTTCAATAGATTTCGCCGTGTGAGATGATCGCGGCCGACGCTCAAAGACATAGCTGCGCTGCGCTTGCAGGCCGCAACGATGGCTTTGTCATGGTGCAGCCAGCCCCCGTTTAAAACGGAAATATCGATTCTTGCTCTTGCCTTTGTCATCGGGCCGGACGGGGCGCGGTTGAACCATGCGCGTCATAGGCCTCGACGATGCGCGTGACTAAGTCGTGGCGCACAACATCGGCGGAGGTGAACGCCATGCGGGCCACACCCTTCACGCCCTTGAGGACATTGAGCGCGTCCTCAAGGCCCGACTTGGCGCCCACGGGTAAATCGACTTGGCTCAGATCGCCCGTCACCACCATGCGCGAGCGCTCGCCCAATCGCGTGAGGAACATTTTCATTTGTACGGGCGTCGTGTTTTGCGCTTCATCCAAAATCACAAAGGCATTGGACAACGTGCGGCCACGCATGAATGCCAATGGTGCGACTTCGATATCGCCCGATTCCAAATTCCTCGCCACCTGATCGCCCGGCATCATCTCGAACAGCGCGTCATAAAGCGGGCGTAGGTACGGGTCGACTTTCTCGCGCAAGTCGCCGGGCAAGAAACCCAATCGTTCTCCGGCCTCAACCGCCGGGCGCGACAGCACGATGCGATCCACGTGGCCCGCGATTTTCATGGCCACAGCTTTGGCAACAGCTAAATATGTTTTCCCAGTACCGGCAGGCCCAAGCGCGAAGACCAATTCATGATCGTTCAAGGCGCGCAAGTAAGCGGCCTGCCCCGGTGTGCGCGGCGACACATGTTTCTTGCGCGTGCGTATAGTGAGATCTTCATTGTCAGCGGTATCTGCAGAAAGCCGCGCGGCGGCGTCCACGTCGCCACTTTCAACGGCTTGGCCAGCGGTGGCGCGTTTATATAAAGCCATTAGCGCCGTCTGGGCTTTCAACGATTGCTCCTCAGGTCCAGAGATGGACACAACATTGCCGTGCAAGTTCAAGGCCACGCCCAAGCGTTGTTCCAAGCGAAGCAGGTTTTGATTCTGAGGCCCGACGACGTCCTGAAGAATGGCGTTATCGTCGAACTCGCAGGCAAGATGCGGCCCACTCGTCACGATAAATCACCATCAACTTTGACGAGATGGTGCACGCGCACGTTAAGCCGCCTGCGCATCGGCTAAATCAGCACCAAGGCTGTTGGACTCAAGCGAGGTGATGCGGGCCGCAACGATCTGGCCGACCATTGAACGCGGCGCGTTCACATGCACGGGCTGAAGATAGGGGCTACGGCTGGCCATTTGCCCGGCATGGCGGCCTGGGCCCGTCAGCAGCACATCCATGACCCGGCCCATGCAAGCCGCATTAAAATCGGTTTGCTGTTGCAGTAGAACACGCTGCAACTCTGTCAGGCGCTCAGATTTCACATCCTCAGGCACTTGGTTTTTAAGCGCGGCGCCAGGTGTGCCAGGACGTTTGCTGTATTTGAACGAAAACGCTTGGGCGAAAGTCGTTTCGGCAATCAAGTCCATCGTATCGCGAAAATCCCGCTCGCTCTCGCCAGGAAAGCCAACGATGAAATCCGACGATAAGGCCAAGTCTGCGCGGTTGGCGCGCAAGCGCTCGATGGTGCGGCGGTAGTCGTCGCGGGTATGGCCGCGGTTCATCTCAGCCAAGATGCGATCCGACCCCGATTGAACCGGCAAATGCAAAAACGGCATCAGTTGCGGCACATCGCGGTGGGCAGTGATCAATTCTTCGTCCATGTCGCGCGGGTGCGAGGTGGTGTAGCGTATGCGCACCAAGCCATCGATCTCGGCCAGCGCACGGATCAAACGGCCCAAACCCCACGCAGCACTACCCGGCCCCTGGCCATGATAGGCATTGACGTTTTGGCCCAGCAGCGTGATTTCGCGAACGCCACCGGCCACTAACCCGCGCGCTTCGCGCAACACATCAGCTGTGGGGCGCGAGTACTCCGCGCCGCGCGTGTAGGGCACAACGCAGAACGTGCAAAATTTATCGCAACCTTCCTGCACGGAAACAAAAGCGGCGGGGCCTTCGGCGCGCGGTGCGGGCAGAAAATCGAATTTTGGCTCGGCCGGAAACTCCGTATCGACTACGGCGCCTGACTTGCGATCGGCGCGGGCCACCAGTTCGGGCAAGCGGTGATAGGTTTGCGGGCCCAGCACGATATCGACAAACGGTGCCCGCGCGGTGATCTCAGCACCTTCAGCCTGAGCAACACATCCGGCCACCGCGATGGTCATGTCATGACCATTGCTATTGCGGGCCTCTTTCAAGGGTTTTAGTCGCCCGAGTTCTGAGAACACTTTTTCCGATGCTTTTTCGCGAATGTGACAGGTGTTCAAAATCACCATGTCGGCATCGGTGGGGGTGTCGGTGGTCTCAAAGCCGTGGGGCGCCAGCACATCGGCCATGCGCCCGCTGTCGTAGACATTCATCTGACAGCCATAGGTCTTGATGAACAGCTTGCGGCGCGGCGATTGCGGTTTGGTCGTGTTAAACGTGCTTGTCATGCTATCCGACCGCAAGCCACACAGGGGCTCAACCGGCTGGGCGTTGTATATCCCGGAAAACCCTATAAATGCAAAGAAACCGGGGCTTTAGAAGGTAATTTTAAGGGGCCCCGCGCCCCCCCAACATGCGCGAAAACCCACGCCCGGAAACCTTTTGGCAGTAGGCCGCTAAGGCCTTGCGCCCGCCCAATTGGGCCGCCGTGACGGGCTCATGAAATTCGATTTCAATGGTGGTGCGCCCCAATTTTAAGGCCTGCCATAAATGGGGCCCAAGGGTCATATCGCCATACCAGGCATAGAACGACCGCCAACCCACTCCGATCGGCAGACCATTAAGCCGCGTATAGGCAATCGACATGGGCTGCACGACAACAGGCCGGCCGTTCACGTCTTTTTCCGCCACCGTGAACAATGCACTCTTGAACGGCAGAATGTGGTTGCCATCGCCCGAGGTGGATTCGGGAAACATGATCAACCTGCTGCCGTGGTTCAGCCGTTCTTGGATTTGATCACGAGCCCCTGCCGTCGAACTGCGCTTGCGGTCAATGAACACGGTGCGCCCGGCCTTGGCCATCAATCCAAAAAACGGCCAATCGGCCATATCGCCGCGCGCGATGAATTCACCCTTCGCTACCGCGCCAATGGCCACGATGTCGAGATATGAAATGTGGTTGCAGACCAGCAATTGAGCATCGCTAGGCTTGCCGCGAACGATCAGTTGGAAACCAAGTACGGCGGCAAGAATTCGGTAATAAAAACGCCGGGCCGGCGCAGTCTCAATCCGCACAAGTTGTAGCAGTGAGATAACGATGACTGTCGTGATGGTTCCCAATAGAAAAACCACCAGCCGCAACACTGCGCATAAAGTATCGCTCGGCGCTAACGGCAGCGTGAGTTGCGACGTAAGTGCCCGGGCCGTAGAGGTCATGAAGTCGGCTTATGATTCCGTTGCAGTCTTGGCGATGACCGCGCGCTCAAGCGGCTCGACAAACAGCTCCAAGCGATGGCCCACCAACCGGTAGCCATAAGACCGCGCGACCTCTTGTTGCAAGCGCTCGATGTCATCATTTTGAAACTCGGTCACCTTGCCGGTTTGGACATCGATCAGGTGGTCGTGATGATTTTCAGGCGTTGGTTCATAGCGCGCGCGGCCATCGCCGAAATCGTGCCGCTTCACGATGCCCGATTCCTCGAACAGACGAACCGTGCGGTAAACCGTGGCAATGCTAATGCGCGGGTCCGTCTCGACGGAGCGGCGGTGAACTTCCTCCACATCGGGGTGGTCGGCCGCGGCCGAGAGCACGCGGGCGATCACCCGGCGCTGCTCGGTCATTTTCATGCCTTTGTCGACGCAGCGCGTCTCGATCCGCGATCCATCGCCTTGTAAGCCGCCGCGCCCGCTCATAACCACTCCACCAAAGGACCGGGCGCAACGAGCGCCCAGTGGTTCATATCATACTGCCAGTGTGGTCTTAGAAAAGCGCGTGGCAATTGATATTCATCAACCTTTTAACGCGCCCCTGACCCGCCCACAGCAGCCATTGACGCTGGCCCTCAGTTAGACATAAGGCGATATCGTTGTTTGAATCATGGTAAATAACCGGCCAATACTCTCGCGGTTGAGCAGCGATCATGACCATCAAGGCCAAATATTATCTCGACATCACCCCGGACGTTTGCCCGATGACATTCGTCAAGACGAAGTTGATGCTTGAGAAAATGCCGCCTGGTGAAATCGCGACCGTGCGTATAAAGGGCGCCGAACCGCTTGAGAATGTGCCGCGCTCGGTGCGCGCCCACGGTCATGAGGTGATCGGCCTTGTGCCAGAAAATCCGGCCGAGAGCGGGCCCAAGGCGGCGCACATTCTCACCATCAAACGGCTTTAGGGCCGTCGAACCGCCGCTCCATCACAATGGCGGCTGTGCTTGTACCGTCGTGCCGGTAGTAATCGTTACGCCGCCCGCAGGTGGTAAACCCAGCGCGGGAGTAGATCGCAATGGCCGCCGCATTATCCTCGGCCACCTCAAGAAAACACCGCGTGATATTTTGGCCCGCAAGCGCGCTCATCGCCGCAGCTACCAGCCGCCCGCCCATTCCGCGATTACGCGCCTCAGGGCGCACGGCCAAGGTTAGAATTTCGCTTTCATCGGCGGCGGCACGAATCAGGATGAATGCTTGCGGGGGCTCACCGCCCGTAGCCAAAGCCATGACGCCCGGTTGGGCTAACAATGCTCCAAAAAAAAGCGCGGTCCAGGGGTCGGGAAAACTAGTGGCGTGAATGTCGGCAAGCAACGCACAGTCTTGTGTTGTGGTGACACTTTCACTCACGGCCGTAACATCCCGCCATCGGGGCGAAGCGTTACGTCGGGCGCGCGTGCGTAGACTGGCAGGGGCCCGGCTGGGTCAGGACTGCGCGTACTGGCCAGCCTCGCAAGAGATTCGATGGAACACACATTGGGCGTTGATGACCGTGCCGCGTGCGCGCCCAAGACGGCGATGGTGCGCTCAGCAGCGTCGCCCACGACAATCAAAGCGCCATCGCCACACATCGCGGGCAAAACCTCGTAAGCGACATTGACGATCTCGCCGTGCGCCGCGCCATGTGTGTCGAACAATTGTGCAAACACATCGCCACGTTTGCTATCGATAACTGTCAGAACCCTGCGGTGTTGCCGTTCGTGCGCTGGCACCATATCGGCCAAAGCGTGAGTGGTGGTAATGCCGATAGCGGGCTTGTTTGCGGCCATCGCCAACCCTCGCGCAGTCGCAATTCCCACCCGCAAACCCGTGAATGATCCTGGGCCCACGCTCACCGCAATGCGGTCGAGTTCCGCATAGGTCAGCTCTGCTGCCGTCATTACTCGCTCGATCATCGGCATCAGGGCTTCGGCTTGGCCTTGGGCCATCACGACGCTCTCCTGGGTCAACACTGTCCCATCGCGCCAAAGGCCCGCGCTGCACGCACCCAAGGCCGTGTCGAAGGCCAGCACAATCATGATGACCCTCCGCCCGATTGAGCGTCAGAGTGATTTGATGCAATCTGCCGCGTGTAGAAAAAGAAAGTCACCGCATGTCCTTGGTCGAGATTGGCCCGCCGCATTTTGATGTCGACATCTCCATCGCTTACGCCACGCGGGAGAACTTCACGGGCCAGCCGGTGTATAGCCGACCTGGCTGTTATCTGCACGCCGATGCGGCAGAGCGCCTGGCCCGCGCCATTGCGCTGGCCAAGCCCCAGGGGTTGCGGCTGAAGATTTTCGACGCTTTCCGCCCCGCCGAGGCGCAGTGGGCCCTGTGGGCGCATACACCCGACCCCGAATTCCTGGCCGATCCTAAACGCGGCTCACCCCATTCCATGGGCGCGGCCGTGGATCTTACTCTGGTTGATAGCAATGGCCGTGAACTCGACATGGGCACGGGCTTTGATGCTTTCGCGCCCTTGTCGCACCACGGCAACACGCAAATTTCAGCCGAAGCGCAGCGCAATCGATTCGTGTTGCTAGGTCTGATGTCGGCTGCCGGGTGGGATTTTTATTCCAGCGAGTGGTGGCACTATCAATTGTTCCAGCCGCGCGGGAAATACCCTGTGCTCTCCGACAATGCGCTGACACAACCGATGATGTCGGATGCGGTTAAACGCCGCGCTGCCGAAACGGCGGCGAAATACGCCTAAAATTTTGCCGCCAATAAATCGTTGACCGAGCGTGGCGCAAGGCGTTTGGACTCGGTGCTTGTGTGCGAGTGTTCCAGCGCACGCTTCAACCAGGCCGCCCCCGCGGCTGCGTCATTGCGTTCGGCGGTTTCCAGCTCCGCCATCAGCATGGCGGCGCGGGCATGAATGGCGCGCGGGACATCGTCACCCAATAAAGGCGACAATCGATTGCGTGCTTGGCCCCACAGCTGTGCCCGCAACGAACTTTCCGCCAAGCCCAGCCTGCTTTCGGCATGATCGGCGGTGCTGGCCACCAATTTTTCCACGCGTCTCGCCCAATCGAGGGCCGATTCACCGGGTGCTGCGGCCTGGTAGGCGCGAAGCATCGCCGCACTCGGGTAGAGGGCCCAGGCTTTCTCTATCTCGGTCATGGCCTTCTTTTGTTTGCCTTGTAGCATCAGCGCGCGGGCATGACATATCAGCGCTCGCTCGCTTGGCAGTGTGTCAAGTGCTTTACGAGCATGGTTTTCGGTAGCTGCCGCATCGCCATGATCAAGTGCCTCTTCGGCGGCGCGCGTAAAAAGCTCGGCTTTGATTTTTTTGTGGGCATCGGCGCCGAGATGATCACGGCCAAGTTTACTGTCGACGGCGGCCAAGGCGTCGACCCAGCGGCCATTGGCGACTTGCACATCCAATACCGTTTCCAACGCCCATTTGGGCGCGTCTTTGCGGGCCAGCGCCCGCTTGGCGTAATTCAGCGCGCCCACCACATCGCCCTCTTTTTGGGCGCGTGCGGCCAAATCGCGCAACGCCGACAACTCTGTTTCGGTCTGTTCCAGCAGATTCACCGCCACGCTGCGCAAACCAGGCCCATCGTCATTGGCAGCGGCGGCCTGGGCGTTGAGCATGCGCGTGGCTGCGTTATCGTCGAGCAGCGCCGAGGCTTCTTTGGCGAACTTACGCGCAGCCTGGGGCTGGCCCGCGTTGACGGCGGCAAGGCCGTGGCCCAACGCCGCCAAACCTTGGGTGATGCGCCGGTCCTTGCGCGCCATGGCAAAGCCTTGTGCGGTGCCGCGAACAATGGCGATGACTTTTGCAACGCCAAGAATCGCCAGAACGCTTAAAACCATCGTGAACAATAAAATGCCCATCGATGTGTCGATGCGCCATCCGCGCCACAACACCGTCACCTCGCCCGGATCGTTGGCAAACCACACCGCCACCATGACGGCGACGGCCAGCGCTGCGGAAAAAAGCACAACACGGATCATGGCGCCGCCGCCGGTTGGGTGCGCGACAAGGCGCCCATGGCGCCAACACTGCGGGCCGATAGATCGTTCAATGCTTGCTCGGCGGTTACACGCGCCTTGGCTTGAGCAAGCCATGTCTTGGCAGCGTCTGCCGCAGTTCCCGTCAGAGTGTCGAGTTCGCTCACCGCTTGGGGCAGGTTGTCGGCACGCAAGGCTTGCTCGGCGCGCGCAACAATGGCGCCCGGCGTGGTGCCCTCGACCACACCGAAGGGCCGGATATTGATGATGGAGAGTATCCGATCGAGCATACGGCGGAACCAGGTCGTCGAGCTTTCAGGCACGGCGCCTGCGCGCACTGTTGCCGCGGCCATGGCAGGGAAGGAATTTTTCAAAGCATCGGCGCGCATCAAGCCCTTGGCTGCATCGCCGCTTAAGGATGCCGCGTCGAACGTTACGTTGGCGCGTGCGGTGAGTTGATTAACGGTCTCCAATTCGGCCGAATAGATACGCCCTGCCAGCGCCGCATCGCGCAACTGCGCGGCGGCCAACACCAAGGCCGTGGCGGCCACGTTGTCGCGTTTTTCCAGCCCGGCCACGCGTTCGCCCAAGGCCAGCACACTATTGGCCTCAGCGCTTTTGCCTTCCAGGGCGCTCAGACGTTTAGCCAAGTCTTCAAGCTTCGCCACATTGCCGATGGCGGTTTCCAGGGTGGCAATGCGTGCACTGACGTTGGTGAGCTGCCGGGCTTGATTGACCACGGACTCACCCAAACCATCGGGCGCGGCGGCGGTTTTCGTGCCGAGCCCGCTTTCAAGTACGGCCAGCCGCTGTTCAATCGCTTTGATCGCAGCATCATTGGCTGATGTGCTGGCGGGGCGCTGTTCTAAGGCTGCGATGCGCCCGTTCAGGGCCACAACATCGGCGGCAAGCGCATCGGCGCGTGCTTGAACCGCGGTGAGTTGATCGGTCGCGGCTGGCAGCGCCGGTGTGCTGGCTGGTTGCGGCGACACGGCTTGCATCGCATCGCGGATTTTCGGCGCCCACTGCGGGGCAGTGGCGAAGGTAGCGCCCGCGATCACAACCAACGTCAGCACAAAATAAGCAAACTTCCGCAATCCGCTTGACCCCGCTTGCGCCATAGCTTGGGCTACCACGCCTGCAGCTTGAACATCGACGGGGTCTTGGTCTGCGTCGGCTGCCGTCTCGGCCGTGCTCGGCCGGAAACGCTGATTGAGTGCGCGCGCATCGGCGGCGTCTTCCGCCAGCAAGCGCGCTGCACGTCCGCTGCTGCGTGTTGCGGCGGTACGTTGCGGTTGATCGCTCTTATCTGAAGCCGTCTCGTCCACTGCGGTTGCCTTGGAAAGGGTATCGCTCTGGTTCGTCGCCGCCAGTTCAAGGGATGTACGCTTTCGTTCTGGGCGGGTGCGGCGGGGTTCGCTGCAGAGGGCATTGTAGCCAAGGGACTCTCCTTTTGGGGACTCTTCTCTTCAATCGTGATGCTGGGGACCTGAGGCTCGGGCGCCGGAGGCGGTGGTTGCGGCTCAGGCGCCGGTGCGGGCGGTTGGAGTGGTTCGGGCTCTGGCTGCGGCGGCGTTACGCTCACAGGCTCGGCAATCGCAGGCTCCAACTCCAGTTCAGGCGTTGGTGTATCTGCTTGAGGCGGAGTGTCGGGCGGGCTCGCGGGTTGCTCTATTTCAACAGGACGATCATCGGGCGCAGATTGTTTATCCCGCCCAAAAAGGGACTTTGCTTTTGCCCATAGGCTTGGTTTGCCGCCCGTGGATGGTTCAGGCAACGGTTCAGCAGAGTCTTCGCTCAACAGCACGCCAGGCTTCAGAATAATCTCTGGCTCTGGCGCGATAGCTGGTTCCACGGGGGGTTCAGGTTCCACAACCGGCTCGGGTTGCGGCTCGGGCACGATCGGTTCGGGCACAACGATAGCTGCAACCTCAGGCACAACCGGTTGTTCTGTGGGTTTGTCTTCGGGGGGCGGGGTTACTTCAACAACAGGCGTAATGGCCTCGGGCTGTGCCGGAGCTGGCGCAGCTTCTGGCTCAGGAACCGGTTCGATCGTTTGATCTTGTTTACGTTGGAATAGCCCGGAAATTTTTGTGAACAAACTTTGCCGCAGGGCTGCGGGCGCTTCCGGTTCTGGTTCCGGCGGAGGCGATTCAATCGCGGGCAGCGATGCCCCGGCCACTTCAAGCGGCAGTGCCGCGAGTGATGGCTCACACTTTCAGGGGTCGGTTACGGCTCAGGCAATACGTCAATGATCGGCTCCGGTTCCGGCTCAAGCGTCGGCGTATTCTCGATGGGTGTTTCAATGCTGCTGGGTTGAATTTCTGGTGCCGGGTCAGAAAGCGTTTCGTGCGTTGTGGGTGAGCGCCGAAAGAGTGCTGCGATTTTGGTTGCCAAACTGATGGGTTCAGGCGCGGTGGTACTTGGTTCGGCCGGTGCCGCAACCGGTTCTTCAGCGTGTTGGTCTTCAATTCTGGTTGTGGGCGGCGGTTCCTCCGCAATACTTGCAACTGGTTCTGCTTCCACTACCACCTGTGGTTCAGCCACAGCCTCAGGAACAGCGCTGCTCTCAGGTTCGAGCGGCGTCACAGTTTGAATCGCAGGTTTGGGTGCGCTAAGGCGGCCAATCAACGCACTCAATGCAGTGAACAAACCTGGCCGGGCAATGCGCACTTCATCGACCATAGCCTGAGTTGTTGGTTCAGGCGGGGTTACGATCTCGGGCTGCGGCTCTGGTGGTTGCGAAATTGGTTCGTCTGGCACAGCCAGTACAGGCGTTTGAACGGGCGCGGGAATTGGCTCAGGCTTTGGTTCCGGCGCAATTTCTTCAACCACAGGCGGAGGTGGCGGTGGGGCAATGGGTTCTTCCACCGGCGCGGGCTTTTCTGGCTCGGGTTGGGGCAACAAGCTGTCGTCGACAAACCCGATCAGCGTTAACGCGTCGGATTTAGGCGCGGTGACAACGCGCGCGAATTTCAAAACTGTCAGGGGCGCGGCGACAACGGGTGACGCAACAACCGCAAGAAGTCGCGATGTCGTGTGATCAAGGTTGGCGCGCTGCACAACGTGCGCAAAGGCGCGCGCTTCGTCAGCGGAAAAAAATATCCCGCCGTCCAAAGCTTTGCTTTCAAGTGCGCTACGAACATTATCCGGCATCGCATCAATGCGCTTGACGGCATACAGGGCAGCCATGCGTACCGCAAAACCCATATTGCCCAGCATGGCTGACAAATTTATGGGTGCGCTGGTACTGCACACATAAACCAAGCCGCCCAGTTTTGGGTTCAGGCTGCGCTCGACAAATCGAGCAAGCTTGGCGGCATCGCCATCGGCACTGCGCGCATCGGTGAATCCCAGCCTGGCCAGTTCGGCTGCGGTTCCGGCGCTATCGCAAAATACCGGGAAGGTGCGCACCCCCACCGCCTCGGCCAGCGCGCGGGCGCCATCGGCATCGCTGACAATAAAGCCTTGCGTGGCGGTCAGGTTGGGTTTGGGCTCGTCGGTGGGCTCAATCGCAATCAGCGGGCAAGCCAGCACCTCATGGCCGTGCGCGCGCAGTTCGGCTGCCGCCAACGCTTGCGCATCCCCCGCCGGTCGTGTGATGAGAAGCCGTATTCCGCGCCGTTGTTTTGCCCTTGATAAACCAGGTTGTGTTGTAGAGCGTGCGCGGACAGCCGAAAAGCCGAATCCCGCCGCCCATGATTGTTCTAGGCATTGAAACCAGTTGCGATGAAACCGCCGCCGCCGTGGCTTCGGGCGATCGCGCGCGCGGACAGCGCATTTTGGGCGAGGCGGTACTGTCGCAAATCGCCGAGCACAAACCTTTTGGCGGCATCGTACCCGAGGTGGCCGCGCGCGCACATCTTGCTCATCTTGATGGACTGATTCGCAAGGCGATGGCCGATGCACACACGGGCTTTGGCGATCTCGCCGCCGTCGCGGCCACTGGCGGGCCCGGCCTCATCGGCGGGGTTATAGTGGGCGTGATGACGGCAAA
Organism: Rhodospirillaceae bacterium; assembly: GCA_009693785.1. Classification (GTDB taxonomy): domain Bacteria; phylum Pseudomonadota; class Alphaproteobacteria; order Rhodospirillales; family Rhodospirillaceae. The sequence continues at coordinate 32,466 of SHWP01000003.1, read as the reverse complement.
ATCAATTGCCGCAGTTCACAAAGTTCCGTTTCTGGCCGTCAACCATCTTGAAGGCCATGCGCTCACCGCGCGGTTGACCGACGATGTGGCGTTTCCGTTTTTGCTGCTGCTTGTTTCGGGCGGGCATTGCCAAATTTTGGTGGCGGAGGATGTGGGCCGTTACCGGCGCTGGGGCACCACGCTTGATGATGCGGCGGGCGAGTGTTTCGATAAGGTCGCTAAAATGCTGGGCCTGGGTTATCCCGGCGGCCCGGCTATCGAGCGCGCCGCACTGGATGGCGATGCCACGCGATTTAAGTTCGCCCGCCCCATGGTGGGCAAGCCCGGCTGCGATTTTTCGTTCTCGGGCCTCAAAACAGCCGTGCGCTTGGCCGCCGAAGCGCTGCCACGGGGCCCCTTCTCCGCGCGCGATGTGGCCGACATCGCCGCTTCGTTTCAGGCCGCGGTCGTGGCTTCGGTCACCAACCGGATGAAAAACGCCATCGAACGGTTTCGCAACGAATATCCCGAGGGCCGTGCGCTTGTCGTGTCGGGCGGCGTTGCCGCCAACACAGCGTTGCGTGCGGGGCTGCAAGACATCGCGGCCACGGCGGGTCTCGATTTCATCGCTCCGCCGTTGAAGTTGTGCACGGATAACGCCGCCATGATTGCGTGGGCGGGAATCGAGCGCTTGCGCAAGGGTCTGATGGACCCGCTCGACTTCAAGCCGCGTCCGCGCTGGCCGCTCGACGCTCACGCCGCACCAGCCATTGGCGCGGGCGTGAAGGCTTAGTTCAAACCTTGTGATAGGCGCGGAACCACGCCACGGTTTTGGCCAGGCCCTCGTCGAGCGAGACTTTTGGCCGGTAGCCCACGGCGCGCTCGAGGGCTGTGACGTCACACCATGTGCCTTCCACTTCGCCCGGCTGAATCGGCACGTGGTTGAGTTGGGCTTTGGTGCCGGCGTGTTTTTCAATCAAGCGAATAAAGTCCATCAGCTCTACTGGTTCGCCCCGGCCGATGTTGAACAAGCGGAAGGCCGCTACCGCACTGCCATCGGGCGTAGGGTTGAACGCATTCCAGGCATCGTCAGGCACGGGAATATGATCGATCAGCCGCACCACGCCCTCGACAATGTCATCGATGTAGGTGAAATCGCGGCGCATGTTGCCGTCGTGATGCACATCGATGGCCTGGCCGCTTAAAATACGCGCGGTGAATTTATAGGGCGCCATGTCGGGGCGTCCCCACGGCCCGTAGACGGTGAAGAAGCGCAAGCCCGTGCATGGAATCTTGAACAGGTGCGCATAGGTATGCGCCAGCAGCTCGTTGGCCCGCTTGGTGGCGGCATAAAGGCTGATGGGATGATCGGCGCTGTGGTTTTCGGCAAAAGGCGTGGTGCGGTTGGCGCCATAGACCGAACTGCTTGAGGCGAACACCAAATGCGCCACCTGGTGCGCACGGGCGGCCTCCAGCACATTCATGAACCCGGTCAGGTTGCTATCCACATAGGCTTGCGGATTTTCCATGCCGTAACGCACACCCGCTTGCGCGGCCAAATGGATCACATGGGTCGGTTCGGCGTTGTCGAAAGCAGCGAAGGTGAGGGGCTTGTCGGCTAAGTCCACGCGTGTGCCGCGAAAATTCGTGTGTGCCGCAAGCCTTGCCCAACGCGCCTCTTTCAGCGCTACATCGTAATAGGAATTAAAATTATCGATGGCCGAAACGACATGGCCTGCAGCTAGCAATCGTTCGGCCACGGCCGCGCCGATAAAGCCCGCCGCCCCCGTGACTAAGATTTTCTTGTTCTTTGCGCTCATGGCGTCAGTATTGATCTCCGGGACCTTACAGTGCCACCAATAGACTTATATATACTCTAAAACTCTTCGTGCCCGGCGGTTCAGACCTAAATCAAATGAATCACAAGTATCAGCGGATCGGCGTGATTGGGGCGGGGGCCTGGGGTACGGCCTTGGCGCTCACGGCCAAGCGCGCGGGCCGCGATGTGGTGCTGTGGGCGCGCGAGCACGAAGTAGTGGCCTCGATCGCACGTGAGAATCGAAACAGCTTGTTTCTGCCTGACGTGGCGCTCGACCCGCCCATTGTCGCCACCGCCGATCTAGCCCAGGCCTGCCGAGCCGATGCGATTTTGTTGGTGCCCCCAGCTCAGCATCTGCGTGCCACCTGTGTGGCCATCAAGGCCCACCTGCCCGCCAAAGTGCCGGTGGTGATCTGCGCCAAGGGCATCGAGGTGGGCACTTGTGCGCTTATGACCGCCATTGTCGAAGAAACCTTGCCCGGGCATCAGGCGTTGATTCTCTCAGGCCCCACTTTCGCCAAGGATGTCGCCATGGGTTTGCCCACGGCCGTCACGCTTGCCACCACCCATGCCGAGCTTGGCCGGTCCATCGCTGAGGCACTTAAAACCAAAACCTTCCGGCCTTACGTCTCGGCCGATCCCGTGGGCGTCGAAGTGGGTGGCGCGGCCAAGAATGTGCTGGCCATTGGCTGCGGAATTTCCGATGGCAAGGGCCTTGGCGCCAATGCGCGCGCAGCCCTTCTAACCAGGGGTCTGGCCGAGATCGTGCGCTTGGCGGTGGCTTGTGGCGGGCGCGCCGAGACGCTGATGGGACTGGCGGGCTTGGGCGATCTGGTGCTCACGGCCACCTCCATGCAGTCGCGCAATTACTCGCTGGGCGTGGCCTTGGGCCAAGGCCAAACGCTCGACCAAATTTTGGGGGCACGTCGCGCCGTCACCGAAGGCGTGACCACTGCCGCCGCCGTAGTTAAGCTCGCGGGCCAAAAGGGCATTGAAATGCCGATCTGCACTGCCATGGACCGGATCCTCACGCACAACGCCGCCATCGATGCAGAACTGCGCGGGCTGATGGAGCGGCCCTTGCGCGATGAACTCGACCGCTAAGACGCGATAGGTTATCACCGCCAAATCAAACAAAGGCGTTCGCGCGTGGCTGAAAAGACCAAGCTTTACCCGGTGATATTATCTGGCGGCGCAGGCTCGCGGTTGTGGCCCTTGTCGCGCGAAGATTTTCCCAAACAACTCCAAGCCCTGGTCACCGATAAAACATTGCTGCAAGAAACCGCGCTGCGTTTGGGCAACGATGCGCCAAAATCCGAAGCGCCCATCGTGGTATGCAACGAGGCGCAGCGTTTCATCGTCGCCGAACAATTGCGCAAGGTGGGCGTCGAACCTAAAGCCATCGTCATCGAACCCGTGGGCCGCAACACAGCCCCGGCCATCGCCGTGGCGGCGTTGCTGCTGGCTGATGAACCCGAGGCATTGATGCTGGTGATGCCGTCTGATCACATCATCCGCAAACCCCAGGCCTTTCGTGCTGCTGTCAGCGCCGCGTTGCCTGTCGCGCGCGCCGGGCACTTAGTCACGTTTGGCGTCAAACCCACGCACGCCTCGACCGCTTATGGATATCTCAATCGCGGGGCGCCGTTGCCGGGCATGGACGTGTTCGCACTTGCCCGCTTTGTCGAAAAACCCAACGCAGAAACGGCGGCTGAATACATCACAGACCCCGCCTTTTCGTGGAACGCGGGAATTTTTCTGTTCTCGGCCCAGCGCTACTTGGAAGAACTCGCAAAGTTCGAACCGGCGATTGGGCCCGGCTGCCAGGCAGCGCTCGACAAGGGCAAAAACGATTTGTTTTTCTTCCGCCTTGATCCCGACGCATTCGCCAAGGTGCCCAGCCAATCCATCGATTACGGCGTGATGGAGCGCACGGAAAAGGCTGCCGTGGTGCCCGTCGATATGGGCTGGTCTGATGTGGGCTCATGGTCGGCGTTGCATGCCGAGGCTGAGCGCGACGCCAATGGCAATGCTTTGGTGGGCGATGTGCTGGTGTTTGAATCCACCGACTCCTATGTGCGCAGCGATAAGCAACTCACCGCCGTGCTAGGCGTGAAGAATCTTGCAGTGATTGTCACACCCGATGCGGTGCTGGTGGCCGACAAGTCCCATGACCAGCAGGTCAAGGCCATCGTCGAGGTCTTGAAAAAACAAAACCGCGTCGAGGCCACCAATGCCGCGCGCACCGACCGGCCCTGGGGCTGGTTCCAAACCATGGATGCGGGCCCGCGCTTCAAGGTGAAAAGATTATGCGTGAAACCGGGCGGGCAGTTGTCGTTGCAAAAACACGCGCACCGCTCCGAGCATTGGGTGGTGGTCACGGGCAAGGCGTGGGTCACGTGCAACGGTGAAGAATTTCAATTGGGCGAGAACGAGTCCACGTTTATTCCCGCTGGCGCGGTTCACCGCTTGGCAAATCCCTGGACGGACGAATTGCACATGATCGAAGTGCAATCGGGCTCCTACGTGGGCGAGGACGACATTGTGCGTTTGGCAGATACCTATGGCCGTGCGCCTGAAGGCACTGGCACAAAAGCCAAAGCGAAAAAGAAACCCCCCAAGCTCAAACGCAAAATTCGTCGCAAGGCTGGCGCGGTGCCCGCCAAGCGCCGCAGTGCGCGCCGCCGCTCTACCCGCAGACGCTGAGATGACCGCCATGGCTTTAGACCAACCCGCTTCCACCATGTTGCCATTTGTTAAGGGCGATGTTTTCGCGGGCGCCACTCTGCTCAACAACCCCAACGACGATCATGCGGGCGCGGGCCGCATTCTTCAGTACGACGCAGACCTGAACGAAAAAGGCGTGCTGTGGGTGACGGGCACAACGCATTTGGTGGGCGGGCTGACATTCGCGCCTGATGAAACCATGTGGGCTTTCGATAACCTGGCCTGGCAAGTGGTGCGTGTGGGGCGCGAGGGCAAACAAAAAGATGTCACGCGTTTGGTCGAGCGCGCCGTAGGCAAGGTGCTGTTTTTGCCCAATGGTAATTATGTGCTCAGCGAATATTTCAAGGGTACGGCACAGCCCAAAGGTTTGAGCACGCGCTACAAATACTTACCCGATCATCCTGATCAAGTAGGCATGGGCGGGCTTTACGAATTCACGGCTGAAGGCAAACCGGTTCATGTGCATTACCCCGAAGTCTCGGGCGGGGTGTCGGGCAGTATGGCGATTACCCATGCTGCGCTTGGCAGCGATGGCAAAACATTGATCTATACTTCTGAAACCGGCTTGCGCGTGATGCGTTACGACCTCAGTGCGCGCAAACAATTGCCCGACTTGAAAGTACTCGCACCCTCGCAAGGCGGGCCGCCCGCCATGGTGTTCGATGTAGCGTGCAGCGGCGCGCGCGTGTTGTTGCCCTTGGGCAATCGCCTCGAAGTACTGGGCGAAGACGGCAGCGAAATCGCCAAGGTACCGCTGCCCGGCTTTGGCTGGGCCATTGTCGCGGCCTCGTTTGATTCTAATGTGGCTTACGCGGGCAACTGGTTCACCGGCGATGTGGTCAAGGTGTCGCTGAACGACGGCGCGGTCAGCGCTAAAATCAATGTCGGGCCCAAACGCATTGCGGGCTTGGCGCAGTTCAAAGGATAAATGCCAATGCTCATCACCATGATCTGTCTCGACAAGCCGGGCCATGTGGAGCTGCGCATGAAAACGCGGCCCTCGCACATCGAATGGCTCAATATCACCAAGCCCGATTTGTTTTTTGTGGGCCCGATTCTCGCCGACGACGCCACCACCATGATCGGCACGCTCTACATCTGCGAGTTCGAGTCGCTTGAGGCGGCTCGGGCCTTCCAAAAACAAGATCCTTACGAAAAAGCCGGACTGTTCGAGCGGGTGATCGTGCAGCCCACCCGCAAAGTCCTCCCCGCCTAATTATTATGTACAGGGTACATAATTATTTATATAAATCAACATATTAAAAAATAATGTTACGTACCGGGTACATAATAGAAGATCTACTCCGCTACCAGATCAAGGGTCTGAGCGCCGAGTCGTTGCGCCAGGTGGCCCTCGCCCCCGGATACATTTTTCCCGGCGACCGGCGATTCGCCCTGCGCCATGCCGCCAGTGCCTTCGACCCCGCCAACCCAAGCTGGCAGCGCAAAAGCGAGTTTCTGATGCTCGCGCACACCGCCGAATTGGCCAAGGTGCACACCGCCCTCAACCCCGACAGCGGCATTTTAAAAATCACCCATGCGGACAACACGCTTTTTGTTGGCAACATTCTCAACCCTGCAGGCAAGGCCGGTGCCGAGAGCGTGTTCAATGCGTTGCTCAAAGATCCGCGTGGGGCGATTGGGCTCATCGATGCGGGAGCAACCTGGCTGACGGATGTGCAACCGGCCTACATCTCCATCATCAATCTCGCTACGTTGCGCGATCTTGAAAGCAAAACTGGCCAGCCAGTGGCAGCCTCGCGCTTTCGCGGAAACATCGTCATCGACGGCGCCGAGCCCTGGGCTGAATTCGGTTGGGTCGGCAAGACAATCGCCATGGGCAGCGCGCAGTTGAAAATCGTCAAACGCATCGGGCGCTGCGCGGCCACCACCGTCAACCCCATCACCGCGTCGCGCGATCTCGATATTCCAGCCCTGCTGCGTCAGCACTATGACCACACGGATTGCGGCATCTATGGCGAGGTGGTGGCAGGTGGCGAGGTTCGCGTGGGCGATTGCCTGGATGCATCATGAGCGGCATTCTCTGCGCCTTGGCCGATCTATCCGCCACCGGGGCCAAGGAAGTTGTGCTCTCGGAGGATGGCGCGCGCATCTCGGTGTTCGTGGTGCAACACGAAGGCAAAGTGTTGGGCTATGTCAATTCCTGCCCCCACGCGCGGCTGCCGCTTAATTGGCGCGACGATCAGTTCTTCGATGTGACTAAGCAGTATCTCTTCTGTGCCAACCACTCGGCCCGTTTTGATATTCAAACCGGCCAATGCGTGCGCGGGCCCTGCAAGGGCCAGGCCTTAAAGCCCTATCCAGTCAGTGTTGTGGGCCAAAACATCATCGCCGCCCCGCCCGGCGACCCGCCACAGGCGTGACTCTGCTCAGGCGCTAAGTTTATTGTTGGGTGAGCGCATCGTGCCGAAAAGTGGGCTTCCGGTTTTCGGCACGATGCGCCAAAAAAGAGATAGAGCGAGCCGTATGATTCCGAAATTACGCGGCTCGCTCTAGGGGAGAACAGCCATGTCCGACAATAAAATTTTCGACGTTCCGCCAGGGCTTGCCAAATCCGCCCTGGTCAACGAGCGCACCTACCGCGAGATGTACGAGACCTCGGTGAAAGATCAACTGGGGTTCTGGCGCGAGCACGGCAAGCGGCTGGAATGGTTCGTGCCTTATCGCTCGGTCAAGAAAGTCTCGTTCCAGGCCCCCGATGTCAGCATCCGCTGGTACCACGACGGCACCCTCAACGCCTCGATGAATTGTCTCGATCGGCATTTGGCCACAAAGGCCACTCAAATCGCCATCATTTGGGAAGGTGACGACCCCAAGCAATCCAAGCATATCTCATACGCCGAACTGCACGAGATGACCTGCCGGTTGGGCAACGTGTTGAAATCTCTCGGCGTGAAAAAAGGCGACCGGGTTTGCATTTATTTGCCGATGATCGTCGAGGCCGCCGTGGCCATGCTGGCCTGTGCGCGCATCGGTGCGGTGCACTCGGTGGTGTTCGGAGGATTTGCACCTCATTCGGTGGCTGACCGTATCAACGACTGCAAAGCCAACGTGGTGATCACGGCCGATGAGGGCGTGCGCGGCGGCAAAAAAATCCCGCTCAAGGCCAATGTGGACGAAGCGCTCAAAACTGCGCCCTCGGTCAAGCACGTGATCGTGGTCAAGCACACCGGTGGTGCGGTGACCATGAAATCGCCGCGCGACGTGTGGTACCACCTCATGACCGCCAACGCGCACAAGTTTTGCGATGCGGTCGAGATGAACGCCGAAGACCCGTTGTTCATTCTCTACACCTCGGGCTCCACCGGAAAACCCAAGGGCGTGTTGCATACCACTGGCGGGTATTTGGTGTACGTCTCAATGACGCATCAATACGTCTTCGATTACAAAGACGGCGATGTGTACTGGTGCACGGCCGATGTGGGCTGGGTCACGGGCCACAGCTACATCGTCTATGGGCCGCTATGTAACGGCGCCACCACGCTGATGTTCGAGGGCGTGCCAAACTATCCCGACTCATCGCGCTTCTGGAACGTCATCGACAAGCATGGCGTGAGTATTTTTTACACCGCGCCCACGGCCATTCGCGCGCTGATGCGCGATGGCGATGGCCCGGTGAAGCGCACCTCGCGCGCGACCTTGCGGCTGCTGGGCAGCGTGGGCGAGCCCATCAACCCCGAAGCCTGGTTGTGGTATCACCGCGTGGTCGGTGATGGGCGCTGCCCAATTGTCGATACCTGGTGGCAAACCGAAACCGGCGGGATTTTAATTTCTCCATTGCCCGGTGCCACCAAGCTCAAGCCCGGCTCGGCGACCCTGCCGTTTTTCGGCATCAAGCCCTGCATCGTGGACAACGAGGGCAAGGAGTTGGAGGGGGCCTGCACCGGCAACCTGTGTCTCACCGATTCCTGGCCCGGCCAAATGCGCACCGTTTATGGCGATCATCAGCGCTTCGTTGACACCTATTTCAAAACCTATCCCGGAAAATATTTTACCGGCGATGGCTGTCGGCGCGACGAAGATGGTTACTACTGGATCACGGGGCGTGTGGATGACGTGATCAACGTGTCGGGCCATAGGCTGGGCACAGCCGAAGTCGAAAGCTCATTGGTGGGGCATACGGCGGTGGCCGAGGCGGCCGTGGTGGGCTATCCGCATGATCTCAAGGGCCAGGGCATCTATGCCTATGTGACCTTGAAAGTCGGCGTCGAGCCCAGCGATGCTTTGAAATCAGAATTGGTGAATTGGGTCGCCAAGGACATCAGCGCCATCGCCAAGCCCGATGTGCTGCAATGGGCGCCAGGCCTGCCCAAAACCCGCTCGGGAAAAATCATGCGGCGCATTCTTCGCAAAATCGCCGAGAACGACGTGGGCAACTTGGGCGACACCAGCACGCTCGCTGACCCAAGCGTGGTGGAGGATTTGGTCAGGAACCGCGCGTCGAGGTAGGGGCCAAGCATGCGATGGCGCGCATCAAGATCCGCCGTTTTTGCAAGGTGTGTGAGTTGTGTGGAGTGTGTGGAGCGCGGGGATTGTTGATCTAAAGCCTTGATCTTATTTGATATATTAAAATCAATCTAAAATTTTATATTAACCCATTGATCTAATTATAAAGTTACAAAAATGCGCCTGTTATTTTCCTGCATTAACAGGCTGGGGTTTTGGCACTTTCAACCCAGCCGGGAATAGGCCCGCGCTCGGTCCTATGCCTTGGCAGGGCCGCCCTGCAGAAGGATCATCACGGCCGCCCGCTGGGTTTCGACCATACGGGCATTGCTCTCAAGGTTGAGCTCGGCGAACACCTGCTCGGCTTGGTCAAAGGCCGCGACAGCCTGTTTCAAATACGCGGGGCTTTTGACCGCCTCGCCTTTTTCTTTCAGGGCCGCGCCGATGTTGGCCAGCGTCGTCGCCCAGACCAGCGGCGCTCTGCGGCGCGTCATCACCTCGGCGATCTTGATGAACACGCCCACGGCCTTATCAAACAAGCCCGATTGATTAGTCAGCTTGCCCATGGTGATGAGCAATCCACCCAGCGAGTTTTGAATGTCGGCCCAACGCGCTGGCGCTTCGGTGATCGTCCAAATCGAGGTGGCTTGATTGAAAGCTTCAGCCGCTTCGTCGAGATAGCGCGTCTCGGAATTGATCTCGGCCATGATGTGCAGCGCCAAGCCAAGGCGCGTTTTTAAGGCGGCGAAGTCGTCGGCGAAAATATCCTTGCGCACCATGGTCAGCGCAGTGCGGTAGTACTCAACAGTCTTGCTGCCCAAGCGCGCATGATCGGTGGCCCCTGCGATCTGCGCCATGGCATCGGCCATATGCGCACCGATCATCGCTTTCTCGTGGGGGGTGAAGGCATCATCGCCCATGATCAGCGCACCACGATAAACCGACACTGCTTTTTCAAGGGTTAGCACATCGCCGGTTCGCGAGCCGTCCAATAGCAAAAGTGCTGCGTAGCAGGCTTGAATTGTCGCGCATACGGCCACGGTGCCCAATGAGTCGCCCTCAGCGATGTGCTTAACTTTTTTGAGAGTCGGTCCGAACAACGAGGCGCGCGCTTGCAGACCCTCGGTGGATTCAACGTTCACTGCAGCTAAGGATGCACCGAAAATCAAATCCCAATTTCGGAATCAAAAAATGCTGGAACTTCCAAGCGTTCCGGCGCGCTGAGGCTAGCGCCCAAAGGCTGTACCGGTGTGGACGAGCCCAAGAACCGCAACCGCCACGACTGACCTGGCGCTGCGTCTTTGTTCAAGGGGGCGGCCGAGACTGCATCGCCCCAGATCAGCAAGTCGGCGTTTTCACGCGCGAGCCACCGCCGGCCGAGATCGACCGCCATGGACAAAACACAGGTTGGGAATTATCGGCACCGGGCGCTGTGAGCGGGCGCTCGCTAATGCGAACGGTAATGCCAAGCTGCCCGGCCAAGCGATCATGAATATGCCGCGCGGCCCGGTTGTCTGCATCGCCGCTCAACGGGCTAATGAGAATTCGTAAGGGCTCGGCGGAAAACAGGACGTCTTCTGGTTCGTCCAAGGGCATGGGTCCATGGTCAGGCCCGCCATGCCCAAGCCGTAGCCAATCGATGAAAGCGCTCAACGCCATATCCGTCCCCGAAAGCCGGCTTTTTGCCAGTCTAATCTTGTTCAAGCGCCATCTTAACTGCGCAATAGTATCGATTTCGAATTAGAGCCTTAGCAGCGCCGATTTAAGAATTTCTTGAGACTCGGGGGATTAGAAGTCTGAACAGCGACCCTTGCGTTCCCAGTCCCCGAACCGGGTTGGTTCTGGTCCCTTGGGGCCACCAGTCTCGGGCGGCATGGCTTGTGGTGGCGCCGCAAAAACTTCTAGCGGTAGTGGGGCCTTGGGCTTTAAGGCCGCTGCTTCGGGCGATAATGGCAATAGTGGTGCTTGAGGTTTCATGCACCGATCCTACCTCAGGTTAAGGCGGCTCACTACAGCACGATCGCCAAGATTGAAGACCTAGCCGGTGGCTTTCAGGGCGTGGCATTGTCAGCTCATCATCCGGATCCTTGGGTTTAAAACATCACCATCATGACGGCGCTGACCAAACACTATGTCGATGGCCGGTTTGGTCAGATCCATTATCGCCGGGTGGCGCCAGAGGGCGTCAGCTCGGCGACACCACTGCTGATGTTTCATATGAGTCCCAACTCAGGGCGCATTTACGAAAACTTTCTGCCTGTTATTGGCCGCGACAGACTGGCGATTGCACCCGACACTCCCGGCTTTGGAGATTCCAACTCGCCGCCCTCGTTGCCCAGGATCGAAGACTATGCTGCCGCCATGGGCGATCTCATGGACGGCCTCAAGCTGCGCCAAGTCGATATCATGGGCTTTCATACTGGGGCGGAAACCTGTGTGGCGCTTGCCAATGCCCGCCCGCAACAGGTGCGCCGGGTTGTTCTAATTTCCGCGCCCATTTTTACCGAAGATGAACTGAAGAAATTCCGCGCTCATTACGCCCACGATGACATCAGCGCAGACGGCTCGCATATCGTGAAAAGATGGAAGGGTCATTTACATTGGGCTGGCCCGGGCTGGACCAAGGAAATGGTGGCCGTGCAGTTCTGCGATGCCTTACGCAACCCATTAACCTCGTGGTGGGGGCACAACGCCGCATTCAGTTACGACATGGGAAACGAGATTACAAAAGTTCAGCAGCCCATGATGGCTCTCAATCCCGATGACGATCTTCATGCCCAGACCTTGCGCGCCGAGGGCCGCATGCAGAACGGCCGTATCGTTCACTTGAAAGGCTGGAGTCATGGCTTTCTGGACGTGCACGCCGAGCGTGCTGGTGCGATCGTGCGCGAGTTTCTTGATGGTCCGGTGTAGGGCGCGATCATGGTTCGAATCACAAAACACTACGCGCCTTGCGGCTTTGGTCAAATTCACTATCGCCGGGCCGCGCCAGAAGGCGCGAGCCAAAAGCCGCCGCTGATCTTGTTTCATATGAGTCCCTACTCGGGCGCGATCTATGAAACCTTCATGTTGGAAATGGGACGTGACCGCCTAACCATCGCGGTCGATACACCCGGCTTTGGCAATTCTGATGCTCCGCCTTCAGCTCCATCCATTCAAGACTACGCAGCCGCCATGGGCGAGATGATGGACGCGCTGAAAATTCGTGGCGCCGATGTCATGGGTTATCACACCGGTTCGAAGATTGCCCTTGAACTCGCGATCCAAAGGCCTGCGCATATCCGAAAGATTATCATGATCTCCGCGGCGATTTGGACGGATGAAGAATTAAAAGAACGCCGTATTCAATTCGCCAAAACCGAGATTGCGGCTGACGGCTCGCATTTGGCGAAGTGGTGGGCTTCGGCCATGCGTTGGAGCATGACGGGGCGCACGAAGGAGCAGGTCGCGCAGGTTTTCCATGCGCGCACCATGAACCCCGCCACATCATGGTGGGGTCATAATGCCGCCTATAACTACAAAACCGCAGATGCATTACAAAAACTCGACCACCCAATCCTCGCGCTCAATCCACAAGATGATCTCTGGGAATTCACGCCGCGCGCCAAACAATATCTCAAAAACGGCCGGGTTCTTGATCTGCCCGGTTGGAGCCATGGTTTTTTGGATGTGAAGACGAGCGATGCTGCGGCCGTGGTTCGCGGGTTTCTCGATGCGACCTAAGCGTGGTTGCATTCCATATTGGCACGTGACGCTCCACCGACCGCCAAGCCACTATTTCCACATACACAATATTAAGGATTTTTTCGATGAACCTTGCGCGAAGAGCTATTCTTAGTTGCCTCGTGGCGGCCGTGCCGTTCGGTGTGCAGGCGCAAGATACCAGCGCTAAAAAACCTGTCGTTTTATTGGCTGGTTCAACGGGTAAAAACGGCAGCGTAATTTTGAAAATGCTGCTGGCGTTGCCAGGGCAGCCCTACCAAGTGCGCGCCATGACCCGCGATAGCGCCGCTGCCGTTTCGAAATATGGGAGCATCGCCGATTGGTATGAAGCCGATGTGCTGAAACCAGAAACACTCACGAAGGTCATGGCGGGCGTCGACTATGTGATTGATGCAAAGGCCGCGACCGGCGTGTTCGGCGATAACCGCCCGGAAGCGGTCGACCTTGAAGGCACTAAAAACATGGCGGCTGCGGCCAAGGCTGCGGGCGTCAAAAAATATGTGATCATCACCTCATCGGTGTCGGGCCAGAAAGATCATTTTCTCAACAAGATTGGTCGAAATGTGCTGATCTATAAGGGCCTGGCAGAAGAAGCGCTTTTTGCCTCGGGCTTGACCTATGTCATCGTTGGCCCAGCGGGTATGACTGACGACCCGACGGGAAAGGAAATTAAATTAATTCCGCGCAAGGACTATGTTGCAGGCCAGAGAATCACCCGCGCCGATACGGCCGCCGTTTGTATCGAAGCGCTGTCAAACCCAGGCGCCGATAACAAAGCCTTCACTGTCATCAATGGTGAAGGTGCGGCGACCGAAGCATGGAAGCAAACTTTCGTCAGCTTGCCCACAAAATAATTATTAGAGCGGCATGCCGGGAATTGGCGGCGCGCCGGGTTTGCGCCCTGCGGCAAAACCGCGGCATTCAGATAAATGCATAGGTGTTGGGCTTAGTTTCCAACCTGCCAAATCCACAAACCCTGCCGCGCGCAGCATGTGCATGAGGCAGCGTACATTTGGCGCCCACCAATTGGTGACATTGTCGCCCAATTGATTGTCGGGATAAAATTCCATCAGGACTTGGTCTTTGTCGGGGTAACCCTTGCCGAGTCCGCCGCGGTAAGGGCTGTAATCGTCTAGCACCGCACTTTCGACGAAAATCCAGCCGTTACAAACGGCAGCTAACCGGTCAAGCGCCAGCAGCGGGTGGCGCAAATGATAAAGCGTGCCAAAAAAGAAAACTGTGTCGAACATACCAAATGTCTCAGGCATTACGTCGTACACACTAATCTCGCGCCGGTTACATCGCTCATCGGAATAACCATGAGCTTCTTTACACAAGTCAAAGGTTGTCCAACTGCCACGCGGCACATTGAGCTGTGCGCCCAGGCTGTCAGAAAAATCGTCGATTGCTTGAACAGCCCGTGCGCCGCGTTTCAAGGCTTCGAACGACCAATAACCGTCCCACGCGCCGACATCGAGAATCCGCTGTCCATCTAAGCGTTCGGGCACTCGGTAGGCGGATGCATCAAGCGGCGCCCAGCCCGGCGTGACCACGCCGCCGGGCAGCTCGATTTTGTGGTACCAGTAAGGCACCGCATTAATTCGTTCTTGTAAATTAGTGCTCATTTCACTTCAGGATCGTCGTTGACAGGGGCTTATTTTCTGCGCCCTTGTCTACACATGAAGCCCCGCGAACGCCAGCCTCAGCCCACGCCCTTCGTCAGCGCAAAACCCGATGCCCGGTTAAGCGCATTGGAACTGGTCTCGGCCGTCATGCGGCAACGCAAGCCCCTAGACGATGTGTTCAACGCCGCCGTCGATGGGCTTGAGCCGCGCGACCGTGCCTTCGCCCGTTTGCTCGCAGCCACCGTGTTGCGACGGTTGGGGCAAATCGATGCAGTCTTGAGCCAGTTTCTTGATCGCGAACCACCCGCCAAGGTCCACGATGCCTTAAGGCTAGGTGCCGCACAAATTTTATTCATTGGCACGCCACCTCATGCAGCCGTGGCCACATGTGTCGATTTGGTCAAACAGATTGGGCAGCAAAGATTTTCAGGACTGGTCAACGCCGTGTTGCGCCGCGTCCTGGAACACGGCCCAAATGCGCTGGGCAGCCAAGACGTAGCTCAGCTTAATACGCCTGCATGGTTATGGCAGCGCTGGTTATCTGCTTTTGGTGAATCAACCGCACGCGCGATTGCCCAAGCTCACGCGCTTGAGGCTCCTATAGATCTCACGCTGAAGGACCAAACCGCGACAACCCTTTGGGCAGAAAAACTCAATGCGAAAGTTCTCCCTCACGGCGGATTACGCCT
The DNA here is from genome assembly GCA_009693785.1 of Rhodospirillaceae bacterium. Classification (GTDB taxonomy): domain Bacteria; phylum Pseudomonadota; class Alphaproteobacteria; order Rhodospirillales; family Rhodospirillaceae. The sequence continues at coordinate 17,437 of SHWP01000003.1, read as the reverse complement.
GAACGATTCTGGTCGGATCGAGCAATTGCCAGGCTTTGCCGAGGGCGCTTGGTGGGTGCAAGACGCTGCCGCGATGCTCCCGGCTCAAATTCTTCTACACGCCATGGGTGATGCGAAGGGTAAGGCCGTTGTCGATCTGTGTGCGGCGCCAGGCGGGAAAACTCTGCAATTGGCAGCGGCGGGTTGCGATGTCACGGCACTTGATATCTCGGCCAAACGGTTGGCGTTGTTGAGCGATAACCTTCAACGCACAGGGCTTCGGGCCAATGTTGTCACTGCCGACGCCCTGACTTGGCGGCCAGCCCAACCCGCCGATGCCGTGCTTCTCGATGCGCCGTGCTCGTCAACAGGCACGATCCGCCGCCACCCCGATTTGCCCTATCTTAAACGCCCTGATGATTTTCCACGCCTGGCGCACCGCCAGCGCGACATGCTGCAAGCTGCTGCCGCAATGCTTAAGCCTGGCGGTGTGCTAGTCTATAGTGTGTGCGCACTCGAACCGGCAGAAGGTGAAGAGGTGGTTGATGCGGTCCTCGCAATCGATCCAAGCCTCACGCGCCAACCGATAAGAATTGAATCCATTGGTAATCAATCACAATTTCTAACGCCGCGCGGTGACGTTCGCACGCTGCCATGTCATTGGCCCGAACTCGGCGGTCTCGATGGGTTTTATGCGGCGTTGCTTCGAAAGAGCGCGGTATAAAACGTATCACCGCTTTGGGTTGTTGCGCCCGTAAATCAACAGCGGCTGCCCCTTGCGCTCGAATTTTCCTTCAAGCGCTTCGCCCAATTGCTCCGCAACACGTACCGATGGTTTATTATCGGGGTGGATCAAGCTGATAACATGCGCCCGTGCCAGCACGTGAAAGGCGTAATCCATGGACGCCTTAGCTGCTTCAACGGCATAGCCTTTGCCCCAGTGCTGCGGCGAGATGGCCCAGGTGACTTCAAGGTCAGGCCAGCCCTCGGGGTAATAAAGCCCCACGACACCAAGAAACGCGCCAGTGCTTTTATCGGCCACCGCCCAACGCCCATAGCCGCGCAATTCCCAATGGCCGATGGCGGTGCACAACCGGGTGAAGCAATCCATGCGGCTTAGGGGTTGTTGATCGGGCGTGACATAGCGCATGACATCGGCATGGCCGTGAAGTGCCGCGTAAGGCTCGAAGTCCTCAAGCGTCAGAGCACGCATCGTCAGCCGTTCGGTTTGCAGGACCGGAATCAACATCGTGTTGCTATCCGTTGTGTCGTAGCGTTACTTCGGTTTAGCGCTGTTTGCGAAGGGCGGGCGCTCGTCGGGTAAATACCCCAATTGGGTCATCATGCCTATGGCGTCCTCATTGCCCCAGCGCGCGCGGAACTTGCCATCCTTAATCAAGTACACGTCCGTTCCCGTGACACGGAAACTTTTGCCCGTGGGCGGCTTACCGAAATAAGGACCGGTCGATGTGCCCGTGACAGTGGACCGAACAATCACATTGTCGCCAGCGCACAGCAGCATGTCGTTCCTAACTTTGCGGTCGGGAAAGGCTGCTTTCATAAGCCCCAAGTATTGCCGAATCGCATCGGGGCCCTGGGCGGCACCGGGTGGCGCAGAGTGGTTGGTGTAGTCGGGCGCAAACATCTCAGCCACGAGGTCCATACGGCCTTGGTTCACGATCAAGTCGAGCTCTTTCAGGTAAGTCTCGCGATTTGCTTCATGGCCCTTGCATGAGGGATCCATGCCCGAAGCGTTATCGAGAGAGTCCGCGAGGGCCGGGGCTGCGATAGCAGCAAATCCCAATATCAATAACTGTCGAATTGCCATGGTTATACTTACCTCTTGTCATCGGTTGGCGGTGGGCGGCTGGGCATGTATCCAAGTTGTTGCATCATGCCCATGGCATCTTCGTTGCCCCAGCGGTCGGTGAACTTGCCATTCTTGATTCGGTAAATGTCTGTTCCCGTCACGTCGTAACTTTTTCCCGTGGGCGGCTGACCCATATAAGGGCCCTTGCTTGTGCCCGTCACGTGAGTGCGCGCAATGACGTAATCACCGTCGCAGAGCACAAACTCATGCACCACGGCTCGATCAGGGAAGGCGGCGGCCAGCATGGGCAGATATTGGCGGATGGCATCGGGGCCCTGAGCGGCCCATGATGGTGCATTGTGGTTTTTGAACTCAGGCGCGAAAAATTCCTCAACACGGTCGAGTTGACGTTTGTTGAAAATCACGTCCAATGCCGTGAAATAGAAATCGCGATTGGCTTCGTGACCCGCGCACACGACATCATTATTGGGTCCAGTTGTGCGGTCTTCGTTTGCGCTCCACGCTGCGCCAGCATTCAGCATCATGAGTCCAATCAAGATCCGCAGCATACCGCCCCCTCATTGCAAACCAATGGCCCAGACTAGCGGGTTAGGGGCATCCAGTTGAAGGGTTTTAAATATCGCACTTGGCGGTGATGCTAGTGACGATGCCTTGGGCATCATTTTGTACCCAGTGTTGAATGAATCCTGAGAAACCGATCGTGTTCATTATCAAATTGAGATGAAACTGGCCACTGTCAGGCTGTTTGCCTAGCGTTTGCAGCACATCGCTTACTTTGACGAGGGCCGAGGTGTGCGCCTTGATGTTGCCAGACGTCGCAAACGCGCCGATTTGCGCACCGTCGCGAGAATCACGCACATCAAAACTGGGCCTCGCATCCGTATTGCCGGTGTTGTGAACCAATAGGAAGCTTGTATAGCCGCCGATGAGGCTAGTGTGCACGTTGCCTGCGTATCGGCCCTGACCCGAGAGACCGTTGTCGCAACCCGACACGTTGCTGAGCAGCCCTGTTTGCGGATTCCACAACACATGCTGCACAAAGCCAACGTAGGGCGCATCGACAAACAAGGTATAAAACTGTGAGTTGCTGGCGGCTGGCGAGATAGGCGGCACTGACTCCTGTTCGATTGTGGCCATCGTGAATTGCGGCGAAGAAAACCCGCGAATTTGTTTAGTCCATGTACCAACCTTGACGCCGGTCGTGTCGTCGTAAATCTGCACCGTCATGGTGCCCGCAGAGCTGTCGATGTCGAAAAATCGCAAGAATGATGTGCCGGTGGGGTTTTTAGAGCCGAACACACCTGGCACGGCCACACCAAACACCGTGCCCGGCGCTCCCAACAAATCGAGCGATTTATTCAAATCGATGCGCGGCGTGTTCCAGGTCCACTCCGGCAAGGTCGTCGGAATGCCGCCGGTCTTCAGGGCGTTCTCGATTTCCCCAGCGCTCGCGGCGGGCTTGGCAGATTTTAGAATCGCAATGGCGCCTGCCGCATGGGGCGCTGCCATGGACGTGCCGCTGCGTTTGACATACTCGTTGCCGCGATTGGCCGAGTTAATCAACACGCCGGGCGCTAGCAGGGCGACATTGGTGGCCTGATTGGCCTCGCGGTCGGGCACGGTGATGATGATCGAGCTCACCGCCAAGGCGCTCGAGACGCAAGCAGGCGGGGTAATCTTGTTTAAATTTCCATCATTGCCCGCCGCGATCACCGTCAACACACCGATGTTGCGCAAACTGTCGATGGCGGTTTTGCGCACATCGGTATCGCAAGCCCCGGATACGGGGTCGCCACCCAAACTGATGCTCACAGCGGCGAGTTTTTGTGGCACCGCCTGCGAGATCGCGAAATTCAAGGCGCTCAAAGTCGCCGACGAATAAGCCAGCATGCACGGCGTTTCGTTTTTACAGTCGACTTGGTTCTTGACGATGGTGAAAACCTGAATCGGGATTAGGTTGGCCTCGAACGCCACGCCGCGCAGCGTGATTTGGCCGATGATGTCATTTCCGGCGGCGATGCCTGCTACATGGCTGCCGTGGGAACATACCTCTGGCCCGGCGCTGCAATTACTGGCCGCGCCAACCGATGTCGATGACGTGGTTCCGCCCGGGCACAGCGGCTGGTCATCGGAATTGACTTTGGTTGAGTAGCAAGCCTCGGCGACGATCTTTCCCACGAACATGTCATGGTTACGATCAATGCCATCGTCGAGAATCGCGATTGACTGGTCTTTGCCCTTGAAGCCCCGATCCCAGGCCTTGTTAGCGTTGATGTAAGTCACGCTACTCGACAGCAGCGCTTTCTCGGGTGTGTCGCCGGCCGCTGCTGTTGTGGCGGCCGAACGCGTGGCGCGCTCTGTTGCTGCATCCGCCGCAACAGTTTCATTTTTGTCAGAAGCCGATGAAATGGGAATGGCAACTTTTTCAAGCAACAGCAGCGAGGAGTTGAACTGCCGCCGCGCCAAAGCCTTGTTGAGATAAATTGCCTTCACGTTTTTTATGGCCATCAGCCGCTCAAGCTTGGCCGCATCGACGGTGGTGACAAACATCGGCAGGTTCTCGTACTCCAATTCCATGGTGATGTTGGCTTGGGAAAGCTCGGTACGCATCGCGCGAGCGGCATTCGCCACGGCGGCACGGTTTCGTTCGATTTTTGCTGTCAAGGATTCGGGCGTATCGGTCACTCCGGCCGCGGTCGATCGTTCAATACCCAAGGCGCCTTCATGGCGCGCCATGTCCATCTCAACAATGACACTGGCCATACCCTTTTGGGCAATCGATGCCTGGATCTCAGCGATCGTCCCGCTGTCCTGAGCCGTGGCGCCTTGGGGCCCAAAGATCAACCCCAGCGTGACCAGGCCCAAGGCAATGCGTACTCGTGACATCGACAGTCCTCTGTTAAGCCTAGCGGCAACACCCGGTTCGATATGGCTAACAAACGTTTTTTTACTATCAATGCGTTGCTGGCCCGACCCCCTAATACCCATTCATAGTCGCCAATATTTGCGGCAAACCTATGGCCATGGGTCGATTCTTGTATCACGCCTGCTTGAGGCGAAAGCCCTGAAATTAAATGGGTGTGTCGTTTGCATTTGGGCATGGCATGGGGCCGCGCGGTCGATTACCGTTTGGCCTTAAGATTGAGATACGGGGGTGGGTAATGAAATTAGTTGGTCCATTCTTTACGCTGACCCTGTGGGCGGCATTCACTCATTTTGCATATGCCGCCGATTGCACGGTCGATGATATTCCCTCAACGGGCGTCACAGGCTTTCAAGAAGCCGTCATCAGTGTCGCCGATCTCAAGGCCGCCACGTCAACCTGGCGGGATGTGGGCGACTTCGAGGTGATCTGCGAGGGCAAAGCCGATGCCGCCATGGCCGAGTTCTGGGGCGTGCCCAAAGACACCAAAATCGACCAAGTGGTGTTGAAAAAGAAAACCGCTACGCGCGGACTGATCCGGTTGGTGAAATTCAATGGCCTGGCGCAGGAGCAAATCCGTTCTTCAGGCATGTCTTGGGATACAGGCGGCATTTTCGATCTGTACATGTATGTCGACGATGTGAAGGCCATATTCTTGCAGCTGCGCGAGCGCGGCTGGCAAAGTTACAACGATCCGGTCACCTATACGTTAGGGCCCTTCACCGTCACCGAGGTGATGATGCGCGGGCCCAATGGCGAGGTGTTCTGTTTAATGCAGCGCGATGCGCCGCCTTATGACAAATCTCAGTTTGGTTTAGTGGCAGGCAGCGGCAAAGGCTTTGGCTGGCCCTTTAACTCAGCCTTGGTGTCGACGGATTTTGGCCCCGGCGAGAAATTGTTTGGCGACCTCTTGGGTTGGAAAGTTCACCTCGGTGGTGACAGCAAATCTCAACCGCCCGGCGACAACCCCCTGGGCTTGCCCAAAAACCTTGCTCAAAGCACGTCACGCAAATTTGCGGCCTACGCGCCGCATCCCACCGACCGCAATGGCTCGATCCAAATCTTGGCTAACGTCGGTATCGACGGCCGTGATTTTTCCACCAAGGCCAAGGCGCCCAATCTTGGCATCCTGACATTGCGCGTGCCGGTGGATAATCTTGATGTCTTTTCCAAGGACTTCATAGCCAAGGGCGGGCAGGTGGCCGACAAGGCCCGCCCGCTTACTTTAGCGCCCTATGGTAAGATTGATATCTTGTCGGTCCTCGCGCCCAATGGCGCACGGATTGAATTCTTTTCGCAGAAATAACCCCCGAACAAAATCATGCACTATTTTTTCCTTGGTCTGCTTGGATTATTCGCCGGCGCGCAAGTCGCAGCCGCAGAGATTGAGATCACGCTGGTCTCGAACTCTCCCGCTGGCGGGCCGGGCGACAAGCTATGGCGTATGTTCGACGAAGCCATCACCGCTAAGTCGGGCGGCCGGATGAGCGTCAAACAATTGGTTCATGGAGAGTTGGGCGGCGATGACGTGGGATTTCAGGCTGTGCGCAAGGGCCGCGGGCAAATGGGTATCGCTGGTGAAAACGGTTACGCCCAGGCCTTGCCGGAGGCGTCGGTCCTCAATCTGCCGTTCTTGTTTTCCTCGATCGAGGAATGCGATTTTGTGTTCGATAATTATTGGACGCCTGAGGCCAAAAAAATCGCATCCAGCCGCGACATTGAACTTTTGCAATGGGTCGAAATCGGCTGGATGCAAGTGTATGGAAAAAAACCCTTGCTGACGCCTGAGGACGCGAAAGGCTACCGCATGCGCTCGCTCCCTTATGAAGCGAGCCAGGCGTTTTTAAAAATCGTGGGCGCCGACACGATTGTCTTGCCCACGCCTGACTTGATTCCGGCCTTACAAACGGGGCTGATATCTGGCGGCGAATCATCGCTGCTGATGTATGTGCGTACAGGCGTTCTGGAGTACGCACCGCAACTCACCATGACCAACCACTCCTTTGCCACGTCGGGCTTGTTCGCCAACAAACGCTGGCTTGAGCGCCTCAGCCCCGAAGACCGGGCCATCGTGAGCAGCGCGTTCCCCAATCAAGATTATGTTCGCTCCGATACGCGTGCCTCGTTGAGCCAGGAAGCGGAATCGGCCAAGGCTAAGGGCGTGGTGATACACGAGCTTTCTCCCGAACAACGCAAACGGTGGGAAGATGTCACCCGGCCTATGCACCGGGCCGTCGTCGACCGGTTAGGTCCGGTCGCAGCTAAAATTTATGACCTTGTGCAAGAAGGCAAGCGCGCCTTCGCCACAAGAAAATAAACACAGCGTAGATACAGTATCGATGGGGACAGAATGACAATCGCAACAGCATCACACGGCAGCCTCGGCGAAGCGGCCTCTGACCGTGCCTTCTTTGGCCACCCGAAAGGTCTCTCGACGCTGTTCTTTAGCGAGATGTGGGAGCGGTTCAGCTATTACGGCATGCGCGCGCTGCTCATTTTGTTCATGACCATGAGCGCCGACGCCGGTGGCATGGGCATGGATGTTGCCGTCGCTGGCGCGGTGTACGGCACCTATACGGCGCTGGTCTATTTGATGAGCGTGCCTGGTGGCTGGTTGGCCGACAAAGTGCTGGGCCAACGCAAAGCGGTGCTGTATGGCGGCATCTTGATCGCGGCCGGGCATTATTGTTTGGCAATCCCTGTTGATGGGTTTTTCCCCATTGGCCTTGCGCTGATCGTGTTGGGGACCGGTTTATTGAAACCCAACATTAGCGTCATCGTTGGGCAACTTTATGCGCCGCAAGACGTGCGCCGCGATGCTGGTTTTTCCATCTTCTACATGGGCATCAATTTAGGCTCTTTCGTCGGCCAGCTCGTCACGGGCTATCTCGCGCAAGATGCTGGTTTTCGTGCCACGGTCGTGGGCTGGGGTTTTGATGCCAGCATCACTTGGCATTGGGCTTTCGGTGCGGCGGGCATCGGCATGACCTTGGGTGTGATTCAATATGTCCTGGGGGGCAAATCTTTAGGCACAGCGGGCGTTGTGCCTGGCGGTGCGTCCACACCAGAACTCGCCACCAAGTTCAAACGTCAGGCGTTTACATATGGCGCGGCCGCTCTTGGCGCGGCCGCTCTCATAACAATTGCAAGCTGGACCGGCATTTTAAGTATCACGCCTCAATTTATCAGCGATGCCGCCGGGGCGTCGCTGATGGTTATAACCGTGGTCTTTTTTGGCGCTCTGTTTCTCGACAAAAGCTGGACCCCAGCCGAACGCGGCCGCCTATGGATTATCTTCGCTTTCTTTATTTGCGCGGCGGTGTTTTGGTCGGTGTTCGAACAAGCTGGTTCCACGCTCAATCTTTTCGCAGACCGAAACTCCCATAACGAAATATTGGGCTATGCTTTTCCCAGTGCTTGGTACCAATCGCTCAACCCGATGTTCATTGTCATGTTCGCGCCCGTATTTGCGGGATTGTGGCTCAAGCTTGGCGACCGGCAACCCTCAAGCCCCGTGAAGTTCGCGCTGGGGCTGGTTGGCGCAGGCGTGGGCTTTTGGGTCATGGCGATTGCGGCCATCAAAGCCGATGCTGGTGAAATGGTCGGCCCGATATGGCTGACCATGGTGTACCTCATTCACACCTGGGCCGAGCTGTGCCTTAGCCCCGTGGGCTTGAGCTCCATGAGCAAACTGGCGCCCCCCAAAATTGTCGGCGCCATGATGGGTGTGTGGTTTTTAGGTGCCTCGGTGGGCAACTTCATGGCTGGGCAAATGGCCACCTTTTACGAATCGATGCCGCTCACGCAGCTATTTGGCGTGGTCAGCATCCTGCCGGTGGCGGCGGGCATTGTGATGCTACTGCTAGCCAAACGTATGACGGCCATGATGGGTGGTGTGAAGTAGATTGCGCCATGACGACTGCGCAGAACTTTACCATTTGTGCCCTCTCCCCGGTCGCGGGTGGCGAAGTCGTGGGGTTCGATGCCAACCAACCGCTCTCCGATTCCGATTTTACGCGCATTCGTCAAGGTTGGCTTGATCACTGCGTGCTAGTGTTTCGCAATCAAAATTTTACACCCGCTGCCCACGAGGAATTTTCCAAACGCTTTGGGCCCCTAAAAGGCCACGTCCTCGCGCAGTATCTGTTGCCCGGCCATCCATTCACCTTGGTTTTGTCCAACAAGAAAGTGAATGGCGAACCCGTGGGTCTTGAGGATGCGGGGCGTTATTGGCATTCAGATGTCTCATACGAAGACATACCGCCCGATGGCTCGATGCTTTATGCGCTGGAAATTCCACCCAATGGCGGCGATACCCTGTTCGCCAATCAATACCGTTCCTACGAGCTGTTGCCGCAGCATCTCAAAGATCGCATCGCCAACCTCAAGGCCCGCCATATTTTCAACTATGGCGACATCCAAGCCCAAAAAGACTCTAACCGAAAACCATTGACCGCCGAGCAACAACGCCAACTGACTGGTGCGATCCACCCCGTGGTGCGCGTGCATCCCGAAACCAAACGCAAGGCGCTTTATGTCAACCCAGGCTTTACCGTGGCAATCGAAGACCTTCCAGCCCCCGAGAGCGATCAATTACTGAAAGAACTTTTTGTCTATGCCACGCACGAATCGGTCATTTACCGGCATGTCTGGAAACCTCACGACGCCGTGTTGTGGGATAACCGCTGCCTGATGCATCACGCCACCACTTACGCAGCGCAGTACACCCGCCACATGCATCGCACCACGATTGCGGGCTCCAAGCCATTCTAGGCATTGGGCACATGCGCCCGGCCTGCGCAAAAACTTTCCCCTTTGTGCCCTCGCCTTTAAATCCCACCCCACGCTAAGCTTGGGCGAGATATTCCGGGGAGAGGCCCATGCGCACATTCATCATCATTGCGGTCACGGCACTGCTGGCGGGCCCAAGCCTGGCCCAGTCGCAAAATCGTCCGGCGGAGGATCCGTCCATCTTCCGCGATTGCGCCGAATGCCCAGAAATGAAAATCGTTACCGCGAGCTCGTTCACCATGGGCACCGCCGAAACGCTGCTGAACGAAATTAAATGGAAGGAAGATATCGAACGCCGCCGCCTCACCTGGGAAACGCCAGAGATGAAAGTCACCTTCGCGCAACCTTTTGCATTGGGCGTGTTCGAGGTCACCCGCGATCAGTTCGAGGCCTTCGTAAAGGCCACCAAGCACGAAATCAAACTCGGCTGCACGTTGTGGAAAGGCGATTGGATTCGCTCCACCGATCAAACCTGGATGAAGAATGATTTGGACCAACGAGGCGATCACCCCGTGGTGTGCATCGATTGGTCCGACGCCAAGGCTTACGCCGATTGGCTGACAAAAATCACCGGCCGCACTTATCAACTGCCCTCGAATGCTCAGTGGGAGTATGCGTATCGTGCGGGCACGACGACGCGGTATTTCTGGGGTGAAAATCCCAACGACATTTGCGCTTACGGCAACGTCGCCGATGCCGCTCTCACCGCCAAGCATCCCGCCCGGCCCGGCCATGCTTGCAATGACGGCACGGCCTATACCGCACCGGTGGGCATGAAGAAGCCCAACCCTTGGGGGTTTTACGACATGACGGGCAACGCGTGGGAGTGGATCGCCGACTGTTGGAATGAAGACAACAAAGCCACACCGGCCGATGGCTCACCAGCAACGAACGGCGATTGTACGCACGCTCCCTTAAGGGGCGGGGCCTATGGCACGGGCCCAATGTATACACGCTCATCCTCGCGTGGCGGACCTGATCTGCGCACTGAGGCCCGGCAAGGTTGGATCGGTTTCCGGCTTATCGCTGCAGCAGAGAAGAAAAAATAGACGGCTGAAAACGCGATCGCGGCGGGAGATAATAAAAACGATGGTGGAGCTGAGGAGGATCGAACTCCTGGCCTCGGCATTGCGAACGCCGCGCTCTCCCAGCTGAGCTACAGCCCCTAATCCATCTTGTTCTTCGGGCGCAGGAATGGCTCCTGGGCTCGAAGGGCGCGGATACTTTATCGAAACATCCCCGAAGTCAAGTTGCACGAAATAAGCCCAAAACAAGGCTCAATTGCCTCACCCAATGAGGTCGCAGCGCTCGATTCATGCACGATCCCGGCATGTCAGGTACAACTCATTTAGTTGTTCTTTGGGGTGAATTTCAAAACCGTGTTGTCCACATCGCAAGTCACGAAAATCGAACCATCCTTGGCCGTTGTTACTCCTGTCGGCATAAAAACCGGGGCGGGCGAGCGTGTAAACATCTGCCCCACGGGTAAGTAGTCAGCAATTGTTTCTTTGGCGCCGGTTGTTGGATCGATCAGCGAAAGTTTCCGCGCGCCCACCTCGGCGACAGCAATCTTGCCGTTGGCTAGAATCGCAATACCTTCGGGCTGAGCCAACTCACGAGCAATCACGGCCTTGGCACCGGTTGTTACATCAACGCGGCTCACTGTGCCCGAGATCGCTTCACTCGCAATCAATTGGCCGTCATTGCTGCGTGCTATACCCACAGGGCCTTGAAGACCGCTTACAAACACAACTCGATCAGGTGTTGCGCCCGGCGTGAGTTTCAAAATCTCGCCGGTGCCGTAGTCGGCCAGAAAAATGTCACCACTCTCTTCGGCCACCACGCCCATGGGGACCTTGAAACCGTTTAGTGTGTAACGTGCCCGGCCCGTCGCGCGGTCAATCACAACAACGGCTGGGCGGCGGACATAACTTAGCACAATACTATTGGTCGTCACCGCCACGGCCGATGATGCGTTCGTGGCCAGATCGAATGGCAACAATTCCACGCTGCCGGTTACGGGATCGGCATAGCGGTAGCCGTAGGCATCGCTAACAATCAATGTATCCTTGCCGCCTTGTTGTGTGAACACAAGCCCGCCGGGTGCGGCAAGCTCGCCTTGAATGATGGGCTGCTGTGCGCCGCTATCGGGATTAATAGCGATGATGGAATTATCCGACGGGCGCGATACATAAATTGTGTCATCAGGGCCAATCGCTAGATTGTCCAACGGCGGCGGTACTGTGGCGATGCGCTTGGTTTCACCGCTCGCAGCGTTGACATGATAGACGCGCCCTGTCGTCCAATCGATTGTCGCCAAGCCGCCATGCGAATCGCGCTTCACCGACACCGGCTGGCTTAAACCATCGGCAATAATTGTCACTGCGCCTGTCGTTAGGTTCACGCGGCCGATCGCTCCTTTCTCGGCTAAAGGCACGAACAGCCCGCCACCACCATCATCAACAAAGGCATTGATGCCGCCCATACCCGTCGCAATAACACGGCGGGGCTTTTTCCCTGCCGGATCGACCTCAAACAATGTGTCCGGCGCGCCGATCTGGCCCGTGAACAGCCGCCCATCAGCGGTGAAATTGACGGGGTTGATCATGGCCAGGTTTTTTTCCAAGACCGTGATCGTTCCATCGGGGCGGCGCGCGCGAAGCTCGCCCGACAAAATCGCCGTCCACACCAATGAGCCATCGGGGCCCATGGCCACATCATCGGCCTCACCCTCGGGCGCCCCCACAACTTGTTCAATGGTGCGCTGCGCAACGTCGACGCGGTAAATGCCAGGACCAATCACGCTGCCTGCATAAAGCTTAGCATCATGGCCGAAGTTGAGTCCGGTAAAACCGTGGGGCGAAATTCCAGGCGCGGCCCCGTTGATACCCGTTACAACGACGGAACGTTCATAGGGGTTGGCGAAGGCACTGGCCGCCACGCTGAGCACGCCAACCGCGAGCAACACCGATCTCATATTGATTTCTCCACCTTAATTCGTGCGCGCGATCTTGCGAATGCTGTTGTCACCATCGCAGTTAATATAAATCGCGCCATCGCGGCCAACTGCGAGACCAGAGGGCATGCCCACGGGGGCGCGCGAGATGGGCCAACCCAAAGGCAGATCAGTCGCGATTACATTTCGCGCCTTGGTTTTAGCATCAATGACTGTCACCCGCCGTCCATCAACCTCGGCCACCACCAAACGCCCATCAGGTAAAACGTTGACGCCTTCCGGGCCCGACAGGCCGTTGACAATCTCCTCGCGCGAGCCATCCGATAGCAAGATTCGCGAGATCACACCTGCTGATCGTTCCGCCACATAAACTGCATTGGGCTCAGCCATTGCCATGCCGACCGGCCCGGCAAGATTTGTCGCTACTCTGGTCACAATCCCACCGGCAATGCGCACCACGGAATTACTGGTGTAATCGGCAACAACAATGTCGTCGTCGCCCAAAATAACCGCGCCATAGGGCGCCTTCAATTCACGCATATCGCGCAAGAGCGTGTTGGCCGCGCGGTCGATGATCTGAACAAACCCCATGCGCGCGTTGGTGAGTGCAATGACATGATCATTCGCCGCTACGCCCGTGGAGGAGCCAAACGCCATGTTGTACTTTGAACGGGTAACATTGCCCGGGGTGGGGTCCACCCAACGATACCCATTGGATTCCGCAACGATTAAAATCTCACGGCCCTCGCGCATGGCCATGGCTAGCCCGCCCGGGGTAGAGAACGCGCCACCCACCACGCGGCGTGTTGCGCCTGTGGTAGGATTAACTTCGATCACACCGCTACACCGGTGTCAGACACATAAATCATGTCATCCTTGCCCACGGCCAAGTTGTCGAGCGGGGGGAGCAGGGTTGTGATGATTTCGGATTTTCCAGTGACGGGGTCGGTGCGACGGACTTCGCCAGTGTTCCAATCTCCCGAGATCAGGCGTCCCTTGGAATCGAAATTAACCGCAGCTGGCGTGCCTAAGCCCTCGGCTAACTTGGTCACGATGCCCGTCGAGACATCAATTGCCACCAAAATTCCAGATCGCCAAAACGGACCATACAGGCGTCCGTCTTTGCCAAATTCAAAACTGTTGAGGTTATCAAGCCCGCCGACAATCAATCTTGGTGGCTTTTGGCCAGCGACGTCCAATTCATAAAGCTTGCTATCGGGCCCGATCTCACCGGCGAATAACCGCCCGGATTTATCGAACACTAAAGGGTTGGGGGATTTTAAATTCTTAGCGATGACTAGAACCGGACCGGCTGGGCGTTTCAAACGAACTTCGCCTGCCAAAATTGCTGTCCATGCCAAGGTGCCGTCAGCTGCGAGTGCAACATCGTCGGCCTCCCCATCTGGCCCTGGCACTACTGTGTCCACTGCGCCGGTTTTCGGGTCGATGCGATAGACCGATTGGCCCATGACGCTGCCGCCATACAGCTTGCCGTCGGGCCCCCAGGCCAAACCATTGATGCCGTGCATGGGTGTGCCAGGCACCAGGGTTGTTAAGGTCCAGCGCTCAGCAGCCTCAACGGTGCTTAAAATTCCGCAGCACCCCAACAAGCTGGCAATAGACAGCAACTGTCGAATAAGGCTCATGTCACGTTTTCCCGCTTATCCTTGCGCCAAACCGGAACCGACATTAGTTTACATATCATCAGTCTAATCAGGTGGTCGCGCGCAGCGCACGGAAAAACGCATGGTATTATTGGTTCCCATCGTCAATGTGATCGACATTATTCTTGGGCTGTATTGGTGGGTTGTCATCATTTCGGTGGTGATGAGCTGGCTGGTGCAATTCAATGTCATCAATACCCAAAATCGCTTTGTTTACATGTTGGGCAGCGCCGTCAACCAGCTGACCGAGCCGCCCTTGCGCCAGATTCGCCGTTATGTGCCGGTGTTCGGCGGGCTCGATTTCTCGCCCATCTTGTTACTGCTAGGGCTTTATTTGGTGCGCGAGTATTTGGGCGTGTTTCGCGGCTGGTTGCTGACGGGCTAAGCCGCTCCACCGTTCATGACGTTTTACCGCGCTGTTTCCGGCGGCCTCATGCTGTATGTTCGCGCTATGCCTAAGGCCTCGAAAAACTCTATCGATGGCCTGATGGCCACGCTCGATGGCCAAGTGCTGAAGATCAAAACCACCGCGCCGCCCGACAAGGGAAAAGCAAATACTGCCATTTGCGCTCTTCTCGCCAAGGCCTTTGGTGTGCCAAAAAGCGCCGTGACGATTCATGCGGGTGAGGCTAACCGGCGCAAGGTCGTGCATATCACCGGAGAGACCAAGACCCTCGCCACCATCGCTGCAACCTGGACCATAAAATGAACTCACCCACTATTATCGACGGCAAAGAAGCCTCGGGCCGCTTGAAAACCGCCATCGCCGCATCGGTCAGCGCACTGAAAGCCAAGTATAATGTAGTTCCTGGTTTGGCCACGGTGCTTGTGGGTGAAGACCCCGCCAGCCAGGTTTATGTGCGCAGTAAACAAAAAACCGCCACGGCTGCGGGCATGAACTCGTTCCAGCACGATTTGCCTGCCAGCACATCGCAGGCCGACCTCTTGGCTTTGGTGCGCAAACTCAACGCCGATCCATCCGTGAACGGAATTTTGGTGCAACTGCCGTTACCCAAGCACATCGACCAGTTCGCCATTATCAACGCTATTGCCCCAGCAAAAGATGTCGATGGTCTCCATCCTGAAAGTGCCGGGCGATTGTTGGCCGGTGGAGATTCATTGGTGTCGTGCACGCCCATGGGCTGCATCATGCTGATCACCGATGTGGCCCCCAATATCGCGGGCAAACATGCGGTGGTGTTGGGCCGTTCCATATTGGTGGGCAAGCCTGTCTCGTTGTTGCTCCTCAATGAGAACTGCACCGTCACTATGGCGCATTCGAAAACAGTCGATCTTCCCGCGCTTTGCCGCAGTGCCGATATTCTCGTGGCCGCCGTGGGCAAGGCCGAGATGGTGAAGGGCGATTGGATCAAGCCAGGCGCTATCGTGATCGATGTCGGCATCAACCGGCTGCCCACGCCCGACGGCAAGGGAAAATTGATTGGCGATGTAGATTACGCAGCAGCATCTAAGGTGGCTGGCGCAATCACGCCGGTGCCGGGCGGCGTGGGGCCCATGACCATCGCCTGCCTCATGGTGAACACGCTTAAAGCGGCCTGCCGCCAACATGCCATTACCGACGTGGCGATACCTTTGCGCCTGCCCTCACGCAGCTGATCTTGCTTTTGCCGCTTTCCGTTGTCGGCTATAGTCGTTCAAAATTATATGTGAGGCGCATTATGATCCGCGCACTTGTGACACTTACGCTTGGCGTTTCAATCATGGCCACTGTGCCGGCCTGGGCACAAAGTGACCCAACGCCAACAGCACCAGCCGCCAAAGAGAAAAAAGTCTGCCGCACGTCTATGGACACCGGCACACGCATCGGCAAACAGCGTGTATGCAGAACCGACAAGGAATGGGCTCAGATCGACAACAACAACAAAGACGTTGTCGATGAAATGGTGAAATTTAAGGGCTTCACCGATCCGGCGGCCGCTGCAGGTACCGCTCAACCTAAATAGTGCGCGAACTATTAAGTTTCGAAAAACTCGCAGGATATTTTGCGAAAGCACTGCCAATGGCAATGTTCTGCCTGTGCAAGCGGAAGAGATTATGAACCCGAGGTCTTCGCGCGCAAACGCCGCCAATATTCCGGCATATCAATTTTGTGACCCCGGCCTACGAGGCTCTCAAGGATGTACATAGATACGTCTACTGAGCCATACAACTCGTGCAAGATTGCGGCGAATTGAATCTGTTGGTCTGGGGTGAGCCCCGATAACGACAAGAGATCGCGGATATAAACCGCATCACCCCATAAAATTTGATTACTCCCCTCCCCACCGCCGTGTTTGCCGCGAACAGGCCGCACGAAGTGGCTGGAGAGGCTGGCAAAAGTGTGAAATTGGAATCCCTGTCCTCTCAAAAAAATGTCTATGTCTGAAAAAAGAGGCTGTCCGGAATATAGGGGCATAAATTCAACTTCAGTATGAACAACCAGGATATTCGGCATCAATCGTATCGCGCCCTTGAGCACATCAAGCTCAGCGCCCTGCACGTCGATTTTAAGAAAATCAATTCGTTCTATTTCTTTAATATCGTCCAAGCGTTTTGTTTGCGTGTGTCGGCATTGTTTAAGCTGAACGTGCGGCGCGATGTCGAGAAAAAGATCGAGAACAGGCCCATTCGGCGGATAAAGCGAACTCGTCGCTGGCGTTGAGGTTTCGTGAAAAACGGCGGCAGACCCATCGCCGATAATATACGGGAAACAACGGTGTGGTGCGCCTAATGATTTTTGCAAATTGTCGCATGATGCGACGTCAGGCTCGAACGCGGTAATGCGGGTTTTTCGTCTATCGTTGAGTGGCGTGTAGACTTCTTTTATTCCCTCCATGGGCCGGGCACCCACGTCAACCGTTTCGATAACTCTTGTCTCGGGAAAGACATCGAAGAAACTAAACGGGGAAGGCATTAAGCATGATCCACAGATGAGATCCGACAGACTAGCTGAACTTCGAAAAATCCGCCGGGCGCTTGGCGAAAAACGCAGCCACGGCTTCTTGCAGCTCGGCTGATTGCAAGCGCTGGCCAAACACTTTCGCTTCGGCGGCGATGGTGGCTTTAATTTGCGTAAGATCGCCTCGTAGTAAAGCTTTGGTCGCGCGCAAGGCTGCCGGTGGTTTGGCCGCAAGCATGGCGGCTTTAGCTTTCATTGTTACCTCGAGTTGATCGGCTTGCACCAGCGCGCCAATCAAGCCCAGTTTTAAAGCTGTTTCGGCATCAAACGCCTCGCCGCTCATCAGCAGCTCTTGGGCTTTGCGAACACCGACAAAGCGCGGCAGCAACAGGCT
>SHWP01000025.1 GCA_009693785.1 Rhodospirillaceae bacterium | reverse complement strand
GGAAGCTGAGCGTGAACCTGAGATACAGCCAAATCGCCCGGTGAATGATCTCAGGCGGGAACCGGTAGCCGGAATAGCTGATTGTGCTCATCTACTTGGCTAACGGACAAGCAGAGCGGTCGCAAGCCTGCTATCAACGTGACAATGCCGATTCGACCATTGATCCCGTGGTGCGATCGAAGATAAAATCGCACGATGTCGGACGCAGTTGGTGAGGGACGCTAAGCTGTGACCAACCCCCAGAGGGGTCGACTAACGAGCCAACTATACATGGCGAGGTATAGCGGTGTTGGCGTGGCCGCCGCTTGTCTATTCTTCACATACGCACTCTCCACTCCACCCGCCCACGCCAATGGCGACGCATTTTTCGATGACAACGGTGCGCCTCGCGAAACGGAACTGGTTTACTTCGGCAGTGTGAAGGATGAGCGCGGCGACTATATTGCTGGCGCAATCGTCCGCGCGGTATTGGCGCTGCAGATGGAGTCTGGTATGCGGCACCTCACCTACGACGCCACCACCAACGTGATTGGCCGATATCGCACGGCAAATCTGGGCCGCACCATCATTGGCTTCGGCACGGACATCGATCCGGAGACCGTGACTCTTACCGCGCATAAAGAAGGCTACCGGCAAGTTCGGCGATTTTATCGCAGCAGGCGAGATCAGAAGGCGTCTATCGAAGTAAACTTCGTAATGGTCAAGGAATAGAGCAGATACACATCTTAGTCCGCTTCAACTCTAAAGGAGTGAATGCAATGACCTTTTCACAACGCGCCTTAGCGAGTGTTGTAAGTCTACTAGGGTTGGCAGCGGCTGCGACGCCGGCTGCGGCCGATCTCCTTCCAGGAATGGGCCAGCTTTCTGGTAAAGTGACGTCGTCAAAACCACTCGTCGCAGGCATGGTGAATGCCTTGAACAAGGAGAAGAATGTTCGTTATTCGGTCTATACCGCCAACGGCGAATATCGCATAACGAATCTCTTCCCTGGTAAGTATGAGGTGACTCTGCGCAAGGAAGGTTTTGCCGGGTCGCCCATAACAGTCGAGGTGAAAAGCGGTGCTCAGGCCCGTGCCGACATTGCGCTGAAGGAATCTAAGACAGAACCGACCTACGTGGGCGGCATGACATACGGAACTGCCAAGATTGAGCCGTACGACGAGATCTACCCGTCTGGTCCAGGTCGAGATGTTCTGGAGCGGACCTGCATTGTCTGTCACGGCGTGAATTTTTTTCCTTACAACTCAGACCAAGACGCGCCGGCTGGTCGGCCCATGGTCGACAAGGATGGATGGGCGCTATTTGTCGACTATATGCACAAGGAGCCTGCCTGGCATATCAAGGGCAACGGTACGATGTTTGACGCCGCGCTCCTGCCGCCTCCAGACCGTGAGATTCTGATTGAATATCTTGGCAAGAATTTTGGCTTGGACTCGGAGCCCCGCCTTGTGCTGAAGGAAGTTGATCCGCCATTGGACGAGGCAGCATTGGCAAAGGCCATGTTCATCGAGTACATGGCGCCAAACACGCCGAAGGCGCCGATGCGACGCTCTCAACAAATCGACTTTTACGAGGGCAACCTCTACTACACGGACCGTGGTCGCCCTTGGTACATCGTGCGGTTAGATCCCCGCACCGGTGCGCGCGATGACTTTGTCCAGCCGGTCGGCGGTGGCCATGGGATAGCCGTCGATGCGGATGGTACGGTTTGGTATTCGGGTGGCGGCGGAGCTTTCGCACACTTCGACCCAAAGAATGGCCTTACAGACGCATATAAGATTGAAGGTCAGCCGAAACTCCGTAGCGTGACCGAAATTTTTGATTCCAAAGGCGATCTATGGGTAGGATTCCTTGCCACTGCTAAGTTGGCGCATTGGAATCGGAAGACCGAAACGATCACATATTATGAGACCCCAAACCCGCAGAACAGACCCTACGGCGTTATCGTCGATCATCAGGATAACGTCTGGTATGTTGGATATATGGATAGCTCACTGAACAAGTTTGATCCGAAGACAGAGACGTTCCGGCGCTACCCTGTGACAGACAAGCTCACCATGATGCGGCGTCTAGGCGTCGATTCTAAGGACATCGTGTGGTCAGGCACATATGGCGAAGTTGGTGGTAAGGGGGGATCTGTTGTTCGTCTCGATCCGGTATCCGGTAAAGTGAACATGTATAAGATACCTATTCCTTACGCGAATCCCTATGACACTGAGGTTGATCCTTCCGACAGTGTTTGGTCGACGACTGACAATCACCTGGTAAACTTTAATCCGACGACGGAGAAATTCACGATCTATCCAATGCCAATGCGGACCGACAGTCCAAAAATGTCCATTACTCGTGACGGCGCAATATGGTTTCCGCCACGAAATGCCGGATCATCGGCTGGTTACGGCGGGGGCGTAGCGGTGCTTTATCCCGATAAAGACAACATCAAGACCTTCGCGGCCTATTATGCCGACAGCAGCGTCTGGGGTCGTGTCAGCAGATACAAAGGGCCGACGACAAAGGTTGCAGGTGTCATCAAATGCTCTCCTAACGGTGCAAAGAATGCCGGCGGCACACTCGCCAAGTCACCTGCACAGGTCGTGGTTGGAAAGATATGTGAAGGTACAGACAATAAGTACAATAGCGTCGCTCCGGCGAGTTCTATTAGCGATTAGTCGGCGACTATTATTTTGGTTGGCACCGACGTTCCCCCGACGTGACGTATCACGTCGGGGGTTCAGAAATGCGAAATGGAGTTATAAAGGGGCGCTTGACGCCCTTTCTTTTTTGGACATTTGGCGCTTTGTATCAACGGCTTTGCGGGTCATGCATGCCGGAAATCAGCCCACGCAAATTGTCGGCGCTTTCGATGTCGTAAAAAAAGTTCGACGCAACGTGCTTCTGGCTATTAGCTTGCATCTCACCTTCACCACCGAGGTCACGCCATTAATCGATGGAACTCGTGCCACCCCAGGAGTTATCATTTCCATCCCTGTCCCTTCCGTTTAAGCCATCCGAGCATATTCGTGATGGAGTCCGCCGAGATGATGGTGCGCCATGACCTCTCCTCGTCGCTGAACTGGTCGATGAATCGGTGAGTCTTTTGCCAGCGCTAGGTGGGTCCGAGCCCGATTGTAGTAATAGGCATACGACCTCAGCGTCCGACGCAAGTGTGCCTCGCCGAAGATAATAGTGTGATCCAAGCACTCTCGGCGGATTGAACCGATGATCCGTTCTGCATAACCGTTTTGCCATGGCGAGCGTGGCGCCGTTGGGTGGTCGCGAATGCCAAGGCTCTCCAAACGTCGTTTGAATACCGAACCATAACTCGTATCGCGATCTCGGATCAGATAACTCGGTGCCTGTTCCCACGGAAAAGCCTCAGTGAGCTGTTGAGCGATCCATTCTGCAGTCGGGTGGAGTGTGGCATTCGTCCAGACCAGCTCCCGGCGCTTCAAGTGAAGGATAGCGATGCCATAGAGAAGTTTGAACCCAATCGTAGGCACGACGAAGAGATCAACGGCCGCCAGTGCGTCCTTGTGGTTTTCGATAAACGTCTTCCAGGTTTGGCCGCTTGGCCGGGAATGCCTGCGCAGATACTTACTCACTGTTGATTGAGCTACCTCTAAACCGAGCTTGAGCAACTCGCCGTGAATACGAGGAGCGCCCCATAACGGGTTCTCGTGCGCCATCCGATGAATCAAGCCCTTAAGTTCCTGATGAACTGGCGGTCGCCCCACCCTGGCACCAGACTTCCAGCGCCAGAATGCCCGGAAACCCCTGCGGTGCCAGTGCAGCAACGTCTCAGGTTTGACAATCACGATGGCGCGGCGAATGGCCGGTACCGCAAGTACAGCCAAGTCAATACCACCCGTCCCAGCCCGTTCAGCTTGATCCGACCGCGATGTTTTCGCTTGAGCACCAGCACTTGATGCCGCAGCGCAATGTTCTCAGCCGCAAGACGGCCTTGCGATTTGAAGGCTGAAGTCAGAATATAAAGCAGGATTTTGAAATACGCGCCATCTCCTTCCGGCTTAGCCTTGATCCTAGCGCCTTTCAAGCCGGATGAGGTTTTTGGAAGGCACAGGTCTTTCGAGGTCGCCAGCTAACTTGCTGAAGTTACGACCGAAATAATGGTGGGCGGTACAGGGATTGAACCTGTGACCCCACGCGTGTGAAGCGTGTGCTCTACCGCTGAGCTAACCGCCCTTGACCCTGGCTCAAGAGACCAATGCAAGGCTCACCCGGGGGATGAGGCGGCCCGGGCATGAAAAAGCCGGGCCAGAAGGAGGCAGGTTCTTAAAGCGCTCTGCCCCAGGGTGTCAAGAAACGCTGGCACGCGCCCCACAGTGCCGCATTATTCTTAAGCTATTGTAAGGCCATGGCTTTTTGGCCGATGGACTCTTTATCAATCGCCCCCGGCATGGCATGGTCCGCACGTATTCGCTGCCCTGGCCACGCCCCTTCATGACCCAGCGTCCAACTGCCGCCATTGTTCTTGCCGCCGGGCTTGGCACGCGCATGAAGTC
This sequence comes from Rhodospirillaceae bacterium, assembly GCA_009693785.1. Lineage (GTDB taxonomy): Bacteria > Pseudomonadota > Alphaproteobacteria > Rhodospirillales > Rhodospirillaceae. The sequence goes on along the minus strand of SHWP01000025.1, from coordinate 41,296 downwards.
AGCGCGGCCAAAGGTCATGCACGCCGTGGGCGGCTTACCGCTGGTCGGCCATGTGCTTGCCACGCTGCATCAATTGAATGTGTCGCGCATCGTGGTGGTCATTGGCCCAGGCATGGACGATGTGGCCAAAGCCGTCGCCCCCCATCAAACCGTCATTCAATCCGAGCGCCTTGGAACGGGCCACGCGGTGTTGCAAGCCAAGAATGCGCTGAAGGACTTCGCGGGCGATATTATCATCGCCTATGGGGCTGATTTATTGACCATCGATGCCTACCGCCGCCTGATGGCAGTGCGCAACGGACCAGATGCCCCCAGCGTGGCTGTCATGGGCTTTCAGCTCAATGATCCCACCGGCATGGGCCGTCTATTGATTGGCCACAAAGGACTTGAGCGCATCGTTGAGGAGAAAGACGCCACACCTGATGAGAAGCGCGTGCGGTTATGCAATTCAGGCATCTTCGCTGTGGATGCGGTGACGTTGTGGACGCTGCTGGCCAAGGTCGACAAAAATAATGCCAAGGGCGAGTATTACCTCACCGACATCGTTAAGCATGCGCGTGCTGCTGGGCTGGCATGCGGGGTGGTTCAAGGCGAAGAAGGCGAATGGATCGGCATCGATAGCCGCGCTGGCTTGGCCGCCGCCGAGGCGCGGTTCCAAGCCCACATGCGTCACGCGGTGATGGCAGGCGGGGCGACACTGAGCGATCCCGCGACAGTTTATTTTTCACACGACACCAAGCTCGGCCAAGATGTCGAGGTCGGGCCTCATGTGATGTTTGGTCCCGGCGTCACGGTGGCCAACAACGTCTTCATCAAGGGCTATTGCCACATTGAAGGCGCACGCATTGAAGCGGGCGCGATAGTTGGACCATTTGCGCGGCTGCGCCCCGGTGCTGTGATCGGGCCCGATGCGCACATCGGTAACTTTGTCGAAATCAAAAATGCCACCATCGAAAAAGGCGCCAAGGTCAACCACCTCACCTATATCGGTGATGCGCGGGTGGGGGCAGGGGCCAACGTCGGGGCAGGCGTGATTACGGCTAATTATGATGGCTTCAACAAATCCTTCACCGACATCGGCCCGGGCGCATCGATTGGTTCCAACGCGGTGCTGGTGGCTCCGGTGAAAATCGGCGCAGGCGCCATGACGGGTGCTGGTGCTGTGGTGCGCAAGGACGTGCCTGACAATGCATTGGCGGTGAACGAGGGCGGGCAGAAAAACATTGAAGGCTTCGCCGCCAAATACCGCGCCAAGAAAAAAGCCGAGAAAGATAAGAAGAAGAAATAACAGCATGTGCGGCATTATCGGTGTCATCGGCCGGGAGAATGCATCGAGCCTATTGGTCGATGGTCTGCGGCGTTTGGAATATCGCGGTTATGATTCGGCTGGCGTGGCCACACTCGTAAACGGCCAAATCCACCGCCGCCGCGCGCCGGGCAAAATTGCCGCCCTTGCCGCCAAGATCGCGCAAGAGCCCTTGGCGGGCAGCATCGGCATCGCGCATACGCGCTGGGCCACGCATGGTGTACCCAACGAGATCAATGCCCACCCGCATTCCGATGGCCATGTGGCCGTGGTCCACAACGGCATCATCGAGAATTTCCAAGAGCTTAAATCGGAACTCGAAGCCAAAGGCCACAAATTCGAGAGCGATACCGACACCGAAGTGATCGTTCATCTCATTAGCCAATATCTGAAGTCCACCCCCAAGACCGAAGACGCGCTGCAGGCCGCGTTGTCACGGCTTGAGGGTGCATTCGCGCTGGCCATCCTGATTGCCGCACGTCCCGATATCATCGTGGGCGCGCGTAAGGGCTCGCCCATGGCGGTGGGCTACGGCACCGAGGCCATGTACATCGGCTCCGATGCCATGGCGCTGGCGCCCATGACCAATCGCATCTCGTACCTTGAGGACGGCGATTGGGTGATCGCGACCAAGGACTCTGCCGTTGTTCGCGACAAGTCGGGCAAGGTTGTCGAGCGGCCTATCAAGAAAACCGCATTGTCAGGCGCGCTGATCGGCAAGGGCGATTATCCGCACTTTATGCAGAAAGAAATTTTCGAGCAGCCGCAAGTGCTGGGCGACACGTTACGCGCGTTGTTCAACCCGGCGGCGCGCTCCATCACGCTGCCCGACATGCCGTTTGATTTGCGCACCATTGATCGTGTCACGGCGGTGGCGTGCGGTACGGCCTACTACGCCTGCCTGGTCGCGAAATATTGGATAGAGATGCTAGCCAAGGTACCGGTGGAAGCCGACGTGGGCTCGGAGTTCCGCTACCGTGAACCGCCGTTGTCCAAAAACGGCCTCGGGTTGTTCGTTTCGCAGTCGGGCGAAACCGCCGACACCATCGCCCCGTTGAAATACTGCAAGGCCCACGGCCAGCATATTCTCTCGGTGGTCAACGTGCCCGAAAGCGCGATTGCGCGCGAATCTCATGCCGTGTTGCCAACTTTAGCTGGCCCTGAAATCGGCGTGGCCTCCACCAAGGCGTTCACGACGCAACTCATGGCGCTGGCGTGTTTTGCCATTACGCTGGCCAAGGCGCGGGGAGCCATCGACCACAAAATCGAGGCGCGGCTGTCATCGGCCTTGGCCGAGGTGCCAAGCCGTGTGGCCGACATGTTGCACGCCGACGCAGCGATTCAAACGATTGCTAAGACCTTGGTCGAGGCGCGGGATGTTTTGTACTTGGGGCGCGGGTCGTCATATCCCATCGCGCTGGAAGGCGCGCTCAAGCTGAAAGAAATATCTTACATTCACGCCGAGGGCTATGCGGCCGGTGAAATGAAACACGGGCCCATCGCGCTGATCGACGAACATACGCCCGTTGTCGTGATCGCGCCCACCGATGCGCTGTTCGACAAATCATTGTCCAACATCGAGCAAGTGGTGGCGCGCGGCGGCAAGGTGATTCTTATTTCCGATGAGGCGGGGGTGAAACGCGCGGGCAAGCTGGCCACCCACGCCATCACGCTACCCAAGACCGACCCCTTCGTGGTGCCCATTGTGGCCACCATTCCGGTGCAGCTGCTGGCCTATCACACCGCCGTGCTGAAAGGCACCGATGTGGACCAGCCGCGTAACCTCGCCAAAAGCGTGACGGTGGAGTAGCTCCCCAGTGTCATTCCCGCGGAAGCGGGAAGGTGGGGTCACAACCTAAGTGAGCAGTGTGAAAATTTCCGCTTATTTCCCCGCCGTTGCCTTGGCCAAGCCTTGCACGGATTTGGCGCGGTTGGGCGTACGCAGCAACGCCTGTTGGAATTGCGCGGCCGCCTCGGCAGGGCGGTTGGCGGCGAGTAGCAGCTCGCCGTAGCTCTCAAACGATGGCTTCATGATTTCCGGCGGGCCCGAGGGAGCGGCTAAACTGGCTTCCGTGGCCGTGGCTTCTTTCAACAAACTTTCCGCGCCAGCCAGGTCTTTTTTCGCCATGGCGATGGCAGCGCTCACTTGGTTTTGAATCACGGCGATGATTTTGCCACGATATGCACCAGCACCCAATTTATCGCGTGCGGCTTTCAACGCCACCTCGGCTTTTTGTGCGTCGGCGAGCTTGCCCAGCTTCGCCGCACTCAGGCCCAGGGCAAATTGCACGGCCGAATTGTTGTCATAGGCATGGTTCATGTGCGCGCCCGAGGTTTCGGCTTTGCTGTCGACCATGGGCTCGCCCGGTGCAGGGAGGTCCTGCCAGCGTTCGGTCTCGACCACAAAGCGCGCTTCCATGGATGCCAACCCATCCATCACACGCTCGCTACTGTCTTTTTTGGCGATGTCGCGTGCGGTTTGCAGGTTGGCTTTGGCCGCGTCGATTTTGCCCAGTTGCAAGTTCCCGTACATCAGCCACGACAGCGCATGAAAATCCTCCCGCCCGCGCGGCAGGTTCATGCGCGTGGCCAAGGCATCGGCTGCTGCATAAGCTTTGGTGTTGGAGGCCACCACGTCTTCCCACATGCCGAGCTGCACGAAGATGTGCGAGGGCATGTGCAGCGCATGGGGTGCGTCGGGGGCGATCTTGGCATAGGCGCGGGCGGCCCACAGCGACAAGGGCGCATGCTCGGGGTCGTCGAACGAGTGAATCACGTCATGCGCGGCCCCAGGGTGGTCGGGATTGGCGCGCAGCACGCGTTCGGCAATGGCGCCCGCTTGCATTTGGTGGCGGAAGCCCGTGTCGCCTTGGCGCACCGTGCCCAACAGCGACAACGCATGCATCACGGCAATCTCGTCATCGTCGGGAAAGCGCTTCGACAAATTTCCCATCGCCGCCGCATAGGCGTTGTCGCGTGCGAGCTTGTCGCCCTCGCCATAGAGCACGTCGATGGCTTGCATCAGCCCGCGCTCTTTCCCCTCGGGGGCCTTAGCAGCGCGCGCCGCCGGGGTGGGGCCCATGCGGCCCAAGGCTTGCAGCCCAGCCTCACGGTTCTGCTCGGCCCACAGCGGGTGATTGTGGCTCATGGCCTCGCCCCAGGCGGCCAGGGCGAAATCGGGGTCGGCCTTGCCTGCGTCTTGAAAAGCCACGCGCGCCTGGTCGAATTCGAAGTTGTAGAGTGCCTTCACACCCGTCTCGAAGGGCGCTTGCGCGACGGGCTTGGCCGAGGTTGGGAAATGGATGGTGCCCAGGCTCGGGGCTTGGCCAAAGGCGGGGATGCTTAAAAGCCCCAGCACGCTGCTCACCACAATGACGAATGCACGGATTTGCTTTGCTGGTGCCATGGCCGACCTCCTTTAGTTGTGTGGGCCTATCTTAAGCCGTTTTATGATACTTAAGAACACCAAAAACCTCTGGATCGCGGGAACAAGCCGCGCGATGACAGGGGCCCTGACGAACACCTGAGGATTCATGACCCGCTTTGACTACGACCTGATCACCATTGGCGCTGGGTCCGGCGGCGTGCGGGCCAGCCGCATGGCGGGTAAATACGGCGCCAAAGTCGCCGTGATCGAGCACAGCCGCGTTGGCGGCACCTGCGTGATGCGCGGCTGCGTGCCCAAAAAATTACTCGTGATCGGCGCGCATTTTGGCGAATACATCGACGATGCGCGCGGCTTTGGCTGGACCATCGACGGCGCCACGCACGACTGGCCCGCGCTGATTGCCGCCAAAGACAAGGAACTCGACCGGCTTGAGGCGGCCTATAAAAACCTGCTCACGGGCGCGGGGAATACCTTAGTTCAAGGTCACGGTGTGCTGGCCGATGCGCACACGGTCGAGGTCAATGGCAAACGGCTGACGGCTGAGAAAATTCTCATCGCCACGGGCGGCTGGCCGGTGGTGCCCGAGATTCCCGGTCGCGAACATATGATCACCTCTAACGAAGCGCTGGACCTCAAGCAGCGACCGCAACGTATCGTGATTTTTGGCGGCGGATACATCGCGGTGGAGTTCGCGGGCATCTTCCGCGCACTGGGCTCGGAGGTTCACTTGGTGATCCGCGCCAGTCATGTGCTGCGCGGGTTTGACGGCGATGTGCGCGCGCACTTGCAAAATGAACTCATCAAAAAAGGCATCAAGATTCACGCAAGCCGCAAAATTTCATCAGTTACAAAATCGGGCGCGGTGTTCACTGCCGCGCTCGACGATGGATCGGCGTTAATGGTTGATTGCGTGATGAGTGCGACGGGCCGCGCGCCCAGCACGGCCAAGCTCGGCCTCAAGGAGGTTGGCATCGCGCTCAACGACAAGGGCGCCGTGGTTGTCGACGGTTGGAGCGGCTCCACGGTTCAAAACATCTTCGCGCTTGGCGATGTCACCGATCGCATCAACCTCACGCCGGTGGCCATCAACGAAGGGCGCATGTTTGCCGAGACTCAGTTCAACAAAAACCCCATGCGGATGGATTACGCCAACATCGCCTCGGCGGTGTTCAGTCAGCCGCCGGTCAGTGTGGTGGGGTTGTCAGAGGAGGATGCGCGCAAGACCCACGATGTGGCGATTTTCCGCACCTCGTTCAAACCCATGATCCACACCCTCTCGGGGCGCGATCAGCGCACGCTGATGAAACTGGTGGTCGATAAGAAATCCGATCGAGTGCTGGGTTGCCACATGGTCGGCGATGACGCGCCTGAGATCATCCAGGGCTTGGCGGTAGCGCTCAAGGCCGGGGCGACCAAGTCGCAGTTCGATGCCACCGTGGGCATTCACCCCACAGCCGCCGAGGAGTTCGTCACCATGCGCGAACCCGTCAGCACGCCAACGCCGGGCGGCGAGAAAAAATAAACATGCGCGGTATCCTCAGGGCCTGTGCGGTTATTGCCGCTGGCATTCTGGTCAGCACGTCGGCGTCTGAGGCCGCCACTATTCGCATCGCGCGTGGGGCCTTGCCGCCCAGCTTGGGTGTGCCGTTCACCGCCGTGGGCCAGCCCTCAAGCGAAATCTGGATCGCCATGTTCGATGCTCTGACACGTATCGACCCCAAGGGCGTGCTGCAGCCGGGGTTGGCGTTATCGTGGGTGAACACAAAGCCTGCCACGTGGCGGTTCGTATTGCGCCCAGGTGTGACGTTTCACGATGGCTCGCCCTGCAATGCCGCGGCCATTATCGCCACCCTCAAACTTCTCCAAAGGCCCGAGAGCGCCAAGTATTATGTGTCGAGCGAGGTCAAAAACATCGCGGCCTTGCGGCGCATCGATGACCTGACATTCGAGATCGACACGCGCGAGCCCGATGCAGTGTTGCCCCGGCGCATGAGCATGATTTTTATTGTCTCGCCCACGGCTTGGGCCAAGCTGGGCGAAGAGGGCTTCGCGCAAAACCCCAGCGGCACCGGTTCGTTTAAGCTGGCCGATTGGGGCAGGGGCAGCGCGGTGACCAAGTTCGTCGCGTTCAAGGACAGTTGGCGCGCGCCCAAGGTCGATGCCATCGACTTATATACGGTGGTCGAGCCCGTGCGCCGGGTGCAGGCGCTGCTGTCGGGCCAAATCGACGTGGCGGCCAGGCTGGGGCCCGACGAACTGCGGCAATTGCCCGAGCAGGGCTTTCAAATCCGTTCGCTGGAAAAATCGCAGGTCATGGCCCTGACCTTCCGGCTGGTTGGCAATGAAAAGTCGCCCATCAACGATGTGCGCGTGCGCAAGGCGCTGGCCATGTCGGTGGACCGCGAGGGCCTGGTGCGCTCGGTGTTCGATGGCCGCGTGAAGCCCGCCAACCAAGGGGCAGCACCTGTCACGAACGGCTATAACCCCAGCATACCACCCATCCCATTTGACCCCACTGGAGCCAAGGCGCTGCTGGCCGAAGCAGGATACGCCAATGGCTTCAAGCTACGCATCAGCGTATTTTTAGGTCAGCTGGCGTCCGATGAGTTGATTTATCAGCAAGTCGCGCAAAGCATCCGCAGCCTTGGCATCGATGTGGAATTGCGTTCCATCACCTATGCCCAGTGGCTGCAAAGTTATGTCACCAGCGAGTGGGGCGACACGGATCTGTTCGGCTGGGTGTGGGATAGCGGCTCGACCTACGATGCCGCCCGGCCCATCGAGACTGCCTCGTGCGTGAAGGACCATCCGTTCAATTGCGACCCGGCGCTTGTGCCGGCCATCAGGGACGTCGCCTCGGAGATGAACCCGGCCCAACGCCTGCCTCGGTTGCAAGAGTTGGTGGCCCGGATGCGCGAAGCCTATCCCGCCATTTGGATTCTTTATGTGGCCGATACCTATGCCGCCAGCAATAAAGTCAGCGGGCTCGATGTTTGGCACATGGGCATTCAGTACGAAAATTTGTCGCTGAAATAGGGCAGTCCCCAAAATCCATGCCGCGCGCCGCCATTTCATCTGCCCCTATATCAATTTCGCATTCGGTGCTCGATGTCCGCAGCCTCGCCGCCGAGTTGGCGCGGCGCTACACGTTCGACGGTCCGCCGGTCTGCCAATTATTCTATCGCGGCATGAATGACATTTACATCGTTCATGACGATGCGCGCAGGTATGCGTTGCGCGCATGGCGCGCGAGTTGGCGCAGCGTGAACGATGTCACCTACGAACTTGAGTTTTTGGATTTCTTGCAATCGCGCGGCATTCCAGTGGCGGGCGGAACCAAGGCCACTGATGGCAGCCCGTTCTTTTTGGCCGATGTGCCCGAGGGGCCGCGTCCGGTTGGACTGTTTCAGTGGGCCGAGGGCAAGAAATTTGGCGCAGCCCCCGATGCTGGCGTTGCGCGCAACATGGGCGCCATGTTTGCCCGCATTCATATCGCAGGCGCTGACTTTCGGCCTAGCGTCGCGCGCACCGCAAATCCGTCGACGGCGTTTCTGGCCAATCTTGTGTACTTGAAAGAGCTTCTGTTCGACCGCCCCGATGACCTTAAACTTTACACGCACGTCGCCGAGGCGTTGACGCGCGCGGTCAAGGGCGTTGAGACATCGCTACCGCGCGGGCCCAATCATGGCGACTTTCATTTCAATAACGTCCATGTGAAACCGGGTGGCGATTTCACGCTGTTGGATTTCGATAACGCTGGCGATGATTGCTTTATCCAAGACCTGGCTTGTTATACGTGGGCCAATAACTATGGCGGCCATGACCCTATCTATGCCGAGGCGTTCATGGCGGGCTATGAGCAGGTTCGCCCGCTCTGCGCCCTGGAAAAGGCCTCATTCGACCTCTTTCTCCTGGCTAAGGAATTCCGTCTTTTGGTGGGCTTTACCAAGCATATGAATTGTATCGGCCATGCCCCCTTGAGATTCCGCGACCTCGATTGGTTTGCCGCCTCAATTTCCAGCCGGGCCCAGGGTCTGGGCCTGTTGTAGATTTGTCACACCGCCCGACTAGTGAACAAACGTGTGGAGTCTGGTGCTGAGTTCTCTGAACAAAACATATAAAGAGTGCATGTGAAAACACTGCCCGGGCGGGGTAAGGCCGGGTGGTTGAGTCTTGGGGGAGATTGAAAATGCACATCCGTTCATTTGCCGCGCGCGCCTTGATGCTGTCGACAGTGAGTCTTGTAGGCCTGTCAGCACCATCGTTCGCCCAGCAGGCCGAGCGCACGCAGGTGTCGCAAGCCACCGCGCTGGAAGAAATTGTTGTCACCTCGCGTAAACGCGAAGAAAAGCTGCTCGATATTCCCATCTCGGTCACGGTGTTCAGCGCCCAAGACATTCAAAAGGCGCAAATCTTCGACATGCGGCAAATCAGCAAGCTTGCCCCCGGTGCCTACATGCAAACCGTCGGCGGCAACGGTGCGGGCCGTTACATCCCCATCCTGAACTTCCGCGGCTTGACGTCGGCCAACTCATTGCCGCGCATCCAAACCGGGGCGGTGTTCATGGATGGCATCTATATTCTGGGTGGCGTCAACGCCGTCAACACGACCGACGTCCAGCGCGTCGAAGTGTTGAAGGGGCCGCAAAACGCCTATTTCGGACGCAACACCTTCGGCGGCGCGATCAATTTCATCACGCGCAATCCCGGCGATGAGTACGCGGGGGAAATCAACGCGACGGGATCGACCCGCAATTCCTACGACATGAACCTTAGCTTCGAGGGACCGCTGGTGTCCGGTAAGCTTGCGGCGCGCACCTCGTTACTGACACATAAGAAGGGCGCGCATTATACGGCGCTGGATGGCGGCAAGCTGGGTGAGGAAACCACGAAGTCCGCGTCGGCCACGCTGTATGCGACGCCAAGCGATAACGCCTGGTTGCGATTCCGCGGCTACTATCAGCGCGACGAAGACAGCCACGGCCCGCTTGCGCATTTGTCGGGTCCGTTGCATGGCAATAATTCTTGCGCCGGGCGGACGTTCCAAGGATTTGACGCAGTCACCAAGGCGCCACGCACGTTTGCTTTGTCCATCCCCTACATCTGCGGCCATATTCCCACGGTACGGGAAGTTGGCGCGGGGGTTATTTCGGTCAATACCAATCTGCGTAGCCCGCGTTTGGCCAGCCTTGGCAACCCCAACGGCTTGATCAACGCCTTCGTCAACAACAGCCTGAATGACCCGTTGATTGCGCGCGCACCCAAGCTCGATCACTTTGGTATCTTGCGCAACATCACCCGTTTGACGGGCCAAGGCCAATTCACATTCGAAAACGGCATCAGCCTGAACTTCAACGCGGGTTACGACGATACCAAAACAATGGGTATCTTCGACAGCGACCGCTCCAACGAAGAAAACATTTATGGCGCGGCACCGGCATTGTCCAAGGTCAAACACTTCGAGGCGCGCATTGAATCCGATGCGGATCAAAAGCTGCGCTGGATGATCGGTGGCAATCTCTATGACGGTGATTTTTATTCCAGCTATGGTGGTGGCGGTTCGGTGTTGTACCAGTCGCGCACGGCTCCCAACGTTCCATTCAATACTGCGCCGGTTTCGGCGTTGACGCCCGGTGCGCTCGACGCCAATAACGGCGAATTGGCCAAGGTGAAAGCAGTCTTCGGCTCGCTGGAATACGACATCACCGAGCAACTGAGCCTGCAAGGCGAAATCCGCTATCAGAAAGACCAAGGCCGTCTCACGTCGGCGCCGGGTTTGAACGCCGCATTCAAAGATTGGCTGCCGCGCGTGATCGTCAACTACAAACCCGTCGAGGATTGGACGCTGTATGCCAGCTGGGCGCGCGGCGTGTTGCCGGGCACCTTCAATGGCCAGTACGCCACGGCCAGCGCCTTCCATCGCGGCCTGATCGAGGCGGCGTTTCCAGGTGTGACGAACTTATCGGACTCGGACAAGCTCGACAGCTTTGAAATCGGCTCGAAGCAGCAGCTGTTCGATGGCCGCTTCCAGTACACGCTCGCCGCCTACAAAATGACGTGGTCGAACCTAAAGGCCACCGCGGCCTTCGTGGTGCCGACCACCTTGGGTGCGGCGACGACATTCACCTTTACTGGCATCATCGTTCCCGGCGATGCCAAGTTGAAGGGCATCGAGTGGGAAAGCACGGCGATCCTAACCGATCAGTGGGATGTGAACCTCAAGGCTAGCTACCAAACCGGCAAGTACACCAACTTCGTGCAGCCGTTCCTGGCCCAGCTCACCTCTAACGTGACGCGCTTCGATGGCAACCACTTGGCGCGCGTGCCAAATGTCAGCGCCTCGCTGGCCTCGACCTATCGCAACAAGTTCGTTGGCGATTGGGATTGGTTCTTGCGCGGCGACGTGAATTACACCGGCCGGGCATGGGACAGCGAAGCCAATATCCTCAAGTCCGATCCCTACTACCGCATCAATGCGCGTATCGGCGTTGAGACCGAAACCCTGTCGATTGAGTTGTATGCCACCAACCTGTTCGACAATCGCGATTGGGATTACTCTTTCCGTAACGTGTTCCAAGGGTCTGCCGGGTCGATCTTCCAGGCGCTGCCGACGGGCTTTGGCTTCCCGGCCTTCGGCTTCCCGCAAGGCATTTTCGTGGGCGTGCCCGACAAACGCGATTTCGGCTTGCGCATAAAGTATAATTTCTAAGTCCAAGCTTTTTAGATTCGTCGTTTAAAATAACAGCCGTGCAGTCCAAATTTGATTGCACGGCTGTCGCTTTTAGAGCGCCGCGTTGAGGATTAATTGAAAACGCGCTTCACGCTCTCTCACAACGTGAATGCCGTTTCCATAGCGCCATACGAGAGTGACATGCTCAAGACGCGCATACGCGACTTAACGAGTATCCAACGAGTCTCGATATCTGCTGGAACGTCGGCTCCGAAATCTCGCACATCTACCTCGCCCCAGGTGTCAAGAATCTGCTGTTGCGTCAGATCATCCTGGTTGTCGTAAAAACTCATCAAATCTTCTATGACCTGAGCACCTTTAGCGCCCTGACGGTATTTCTCATAAAGCTCACTGCCCAATGCAGCTTGCATAGGCACGGCGTTGTATAGATCGAAATACATTCCCACCGGAGGGCTGAACGCGAACTTCTTGTTGAGATCCACTGGGAAAAGACACTGTGGCTTATGGAAGATCAAATGTTCTAGAACGATGCGAAGCGCCAGCTTCGTCATCGTCAACCAATGCAACAATGCGTCTTTCGTCGCGATGCGGGCGTTTCCCGCATTGATCGTCGTTATCGACTCATGCAGCAATGGAGCATGGACGTAGGAACAGAGTTGTTTGTACGTCTCCATGACCTTATCGAAGCTCAGATCGCTCTTCGGTAAATTGAAGGTCTTAAAGTTCTGCTGGACGATGTTCTTAAACGGAGGTAGGGGTTTTTCCCCGCTTAGCCATTCGTAGTAGGGCTCAAACGTCTCTTTAAGAAAGAGACGCTCCTGCCACCAGCAATGAATCAAGAACATCTCAAAAGCGGAGCGGAGTACGCTCAGAGACGCGCGCGTTGAGCCATTGAGTCCCGTGATAACGGATTCTCTAAGCGAACTTAGCGCCTCAAAGTAGAGATAACTTATATGCTGCCACCGGCCTTTGCTCGGAATGTGCTGACCGAGAAGATCGACAAATTCGATGATGGCCTGAGCCTGCCAGGCCACTTCCCTGTGCAACACGGCAAGCTCGGAGTCCTCTCTGAGGTTATTGAGCGTCGCGTCGCCGATGCCGCTCAACTCGCCCTTCGCCACGGACCAAACGTCGAAAAGGCTGATCTCATCAGTCGGAGTGCGATAAATCCGTCCAAAGAAGTGAAACTGCATTAGAGTTCAGGCTCAGAGTAAAAAGTCGTGAAACTTTAAGCGGGGTTGAGCGGTCTTTTTTCGTAGACGTGAGTGATTTTTGTGCCATCCCATACATAAGATAAATGCCGCTCCTGCCGACAGTTCGAGAGGACTCGCGCGCGAAAGATCGCAGCGCACTGCCCCCCTTTCCGCCTCACACTGTCATAGACGATGCCGTGGCTTCCCAAGTCGCGCAGCGAGCGTCCTAATTCTTGAGAGGTGGCATAGCTGTCGCGGGAATACACACGCGGCAAGCTGTTTTTTAGCCGCCGGATATCGTGAATATTTCCATTGAGGTCCACCGCGTACACCCGCATATCTAATTCCATCGCTGGCTGCGTTGTGGCGCGCATGAATCGGCTGCGATGGTATTTTGTTTCCTCAAGCGCCGTATCTAAATCGTGCGCGGCGTAGAATACGCCATAACTGCCATCGCTAAACCGGCTGCCCTCGGGATTGGGATGCGTGAACGCCGCCATGATTGTGCTGGCTCCGGGGCCGCTGATGCGATCACCCGGTGGCACAAGTTGAATTTGTCCCGCATCATCACGGATACGGTCGTTGGTGAGCGATTCAACCGCGATAATGGCTTCCCAGTCCTCGGGGTTGGCGACGCGCTCGAAGAGATTGATCGGCGGAAAGCGGCTTGGGACGATGCGATAGCAGGGCCGCCACGTGACCCGGCGAACAGGAATTCTCACGCCCAGCCGCCCCGCTGGCCGTCAAGGTATTGGCGCACCACGTACAGGTCCGCCACGTTGCCCGACAACATGCGCTCAAGCGCGGGCTTGCCGCCGAAGGGAGCGGCGGTATTGGGCCGCTTCACCCACGCGTCTGCGGCCTCGGCTTTGGGCAGCAAAATTTGTAGCGCCTTATAGATGCCGAGCACGTAGGACAAGCGTTCCATGGTGTCGCGCGGTAATGCCACATCGGGGTCTTTGCGCCAGTTATAGAACGTGGACTTCGCGCTCACGCCCAGCAAAGTCATTTGTTCATCCGGTGAGAGTGCCCAGTCTTCGGCAATCCGAAAGAACGCGCGCAGGGCAGGGCCCGACAGCGCCTTGCGTTCTGTCTCGGTCGTGCGGCGGACGGAGGCCTTCATCGCCATATTCCATATATGTACTATCTATTAAATATAATACATTATTGGAATAATGGCAAGTTGCACCACTCCCGCCGCCAGACCTACTCCAGCAAGCTGAGGATCAACCCGAACAGCGTGAACTGCAGCGTGAAGTAGCCGCCGTTGATCAGGAACAGCCCGAGCGGCTTGCGCTCGAACAAATAATTAATACCAAGCCCCGCCGCCACCCAGCACAAGCCCGCCGATGAGCCCGCACCCAGCGCGAAGCCGAGTTCGGGCTTTGGCCCCAAGAACATCGAGAACACGCCTGCGGCGATTAGCGACAACGCGAACGCGCCGCCGAAAATCATCGGCATCGAGCCTGATTGGGCTTGCGCCTCGGTCAACCCCGCCAGCGTCATCCACTTCTTTCCAAGAACAGGTGGGGCGTACCAAACCGCGCCCAGCACCATCGACGATGCCCCTGCCGCCACCACTGCGATCCAATTAAATTCCATGTTTACCTCCGTTGCTATTGATTAGGTTTTGACGGTTTCGGTTTGTTTTTGTGACACCAACATGTCGAAGTGCTGGCGCAGCATTTTGACGTTGCGGTCGAAATAGCCGACATCGCGGTAGGTGCGCGCTTGCATCACCGCACCCTCCATGACGGTGAGCACATATTCGGCCAGCGCCTTGCGGTCGAGGCCACGCGGCAGACGTTTGGCGGCGGCATCAAGGCAGCCCTCCACCGCTTTAGTCCAATTCTTGAAATTGGCGGCCAGCAAGTCGCGCACCTTGGGGTCGGGCTCGTGAATTTCCAGCGCGAGGCTGCCGATGGGGCAGCCATAGGAAAAATCGGTGGTGACAAGGTGGGTGCGATAACCATTCAGCAGCGCAAAGATGCGCTCGATTGGGTCGTCGATGCCGTTCCATACGGGCGTAAGCAACCATTCGTCGATTTTGTCGCGGTAGAATTCCAGCACGCCGATCAGTACATCCTGTTTGCCAGGAAAGAAGTGGTAGAGGCTGCCGCTGTGAATTTGCGAGCGGCTGAGGATGTCGGCGACCGAGGTCGAACCGTAGCCCTTGTCCCAAAACAGCTCCATCGCCGTCATGATGATTTTGGTGCGGGTGTCAGCGGTCATGCTGCTTGCTCTCAATCGGCCCTCGATGGGCACTTGATTGATCGTTCAATCAAGTGCTAAAGTCAAGGCGAATTCAGTATTAGGGGCTCCATGAAGCGTGTTGGAACGTTGGTTTTGTTATGGGTGATGGTACCGGTCATGCCCGCGCAGGCCCGTGTTGCATCGAGCACAGCGGCCGGATTTCACGTCTCGTACACCGCCACAGTGGCAGCCACACCCGAGGCGATCTGGGCGCAGCTGGCGCATCCCGAACGCTGGTGGAGCAAGGACCATAGCTGGTCGGGCGATGCGGCGAACTTTTCACTCGGCGTAAAACCCGGCGGCTGCTTTTGCGAAAAACTCCCGGGCGGCGGGTTTGTCGAGCATGCCCGCGTTATCTATGCCGCACCCGGCAAGATGCTGCGGCTGTCGGGCGGGCTAGGCCCGCTGCAGGGCGAAGCGGTGGCGGGGACTCTGACAATTACAATCAAGGCCGGTGAGGCGCAAAGCAGCACGCTCGATTTCGATTATGTCGTTGGCGGCTATGCCCGCTTCGATCTCAAAGAGCTAGCACCCGTGGTCGACGGCGTGGTCGGCGAGCAACACAAGCGGCTGGGGCAATTGGTCGCCACTGGCAAGCCGGAGTGACTTCTGTGGATTTCGTTAATTTCAACTATTAAGTGTGAAATCGTTAATTTTTATCCCTGTTATTCGCCTGTATCATCAGGGATAACAGGCATCCCTGCTCAAACGGGCCATCTCGCCCATTGGTGGTAGCCCGCATCCCTGCGGCTGGTAATTCGGGGCAGCCAGGGCTATATCACCGCCTCATTTTTCCTCGAGGATCCAATGGCTACGGCGTTGAAGTGGAACCGCGATAGTTGGCGCGCAAAGCCCATCCAGCAGGCCCCGGATTATCCGGATAAGGCAGCACTCGAGGCTGCCGAAAAGACCCTGCGCAACTATCCACCCTTGGTGTTCGCCGGTGAGGCCCGCCGCTTGAAGGCCGCATTGGCCCGCGTTGGCGAGGGCAGCGCTTTTCTGCTGCAGGGCGGCGACTGTGCGGAAAGCTTCGCCGAATTCCACCCCGACAACATCCGCGACACCTTCCGGGTTCTCTTGCAAATGGCCGTGGTGATGACCTTTGGTGCGGCTATGCCAATCGTCAAGGTTGGCCGCCTGGCTGGCCAGTTCGCCAAGCCGCGTTCCTCGCCCACGGAAGTCATCAACGGCGTCGAGTTGCCTTCCTATCGCGGCGATAACGTCAACGGCATGGACTTCACGGTTGAAGCGCGCCGTCCCGATCCACAACGCATGGTGCAGGCCTATAACCAATCGGCCGCCACGCTGAACTTGCTGCGCGCCTTCGCGCAAGGCGGTTACGCCGATTTGCACAAAGTGCATCAGTGGACGCTGGGCTTCGTCAAAGACGAAGTGCAGATCGAGAAGTACCGCCGCTTCGCCGATCGCATTCAAGAAACGCTGGCGTTCATGGAAGCCTGTGGCCTAACCGGCGAAACCGTGCCGCAAATTCGCGAAACCGAGTTTTACACCTCGCATGAAGCCTTGCTGCTGCCCTACGAAGAGGCGCTGACCCGCATCGATTCCACTACCGGCCAATGGTACGCCTGCTCGGCGCATATGGTCTGGATCGGCGAGCGCACGCGCCAACTCGACGGCGCGCATGTCGAGTACTTCAAGGGCATCAACAACCCCGTTGGCATCAAAATCGGCCCGACCGTGAAGCCCGATGAACTTCTGGCACTGTGCGATGCGCTCAATCCGTCCAACGACGCCGGACGGTTGACGCTGATCACCCGCATGGGTGCGGAAAAGCTGGCTGAAAGCTTGCCGACACTGGTCCGCGCGGCCAAGCGCGAAGGGAAAAATGTTGTTTGGGTGTGCGACCCCATGCACGCCAACACGATGAAAAGCAATACGGGCTACAAGACGCGTCAGTTCGACCGCATTTTGGCCGAGGTGAAATCGTTCTTTGGTGTTCACCGCGCCGAGGGCAGCCATGGCGGCGGCGTGCATTTCGAGCTAACCGGCAAGGACGTGACCGAGTGCACCGGCGGCGCACAGGCTATCACCGAAGCGCGTTTGGGGGATCGCTATCACACCCATTGTGATCCGCGGCTAAATGCTAGCCAAGCCTTGGAGCTCGCATTCCTGATCGCGGAAATGTTGAAAGACGAACGCTCGCGGGTGTTGCAAGCGCGCAAGGATCAAATCGCCGCCGCGCAATAACTTCTCTCTCATCGCCTCGAGCCCTGGGCGATCCACCACGTCAGGCGACATGGCCACAGCCCTCACCATTGCTCTTGCTCAGATTGACCCCACGGTTGGCGATATCGCTGGCAACGTGGGTTTGATCCGCGCTGCGCGTGTTGCCGCAGCCCGGGTCAATGCTGATCTGGTGGTATTTCCGGAACTCACCGTCAGCGGTTATCCGCCAGAAGATCTAGTCTATCGCCCAGCGTTCCTGGAAGCGGTGGTGACGGCTGTCAATGACTTGGCCAAGGACACCGCCGATGACGGCCCGGCGCTGATTATCGGTGCGCCTTGGCGTGGCGATGGCAAAGACCAAGGCAAGACCTTCAATGCTGGTCTGGTGCTCGATGGTGGGGCGATATCGGCTATTCGCTTTAAGCACCATCTGCCTAATTACGGTGTGTTCGATGAACGCCGGGTGTTCTCATCGGGCCCAGCGCCGGGCCCCGTCGTGGTGCGCGGCGTGCGCATCGGCCTGATGATCTGCGAGGATATGTGGTTCGAGGACATTGCAGAAACGCTGGCCGAGTCTGGTGCGGAAATGCTGGTCGTGCCGAACGGCTCGCCGTTCGATGTGGAAAAACCCGATTTGCGGCTCAATCATGCCGTGGCCCGCGTCAGCGAAACCAAACTGCCGTTGATTTATGTGAATCAAATCTGCGGTCAGGACGATTTAGTATTCGATGGCGCATCCTTTGTGCTGAATGCCGAGCGAAGCCTGGCCGTGCAAATGCCCTCATGGCGTCCAGCACTAACCATGACCGCCTGGACCAAGGGCGCCAATGGCTGGGTATGTGCTGCTCAACCCCTGGCCAAGCCGCTCGATAAATTGGAGAGCACCTACCATGCCCTCATGCTGGGCATGGGCGACTATGTGCGCAAAAACAAATTCCCCGGCGTGGTGCTGGGCCTGTCGGGCGGCATCGATAGTGCGATTTGTGCGGCCATTGCAGCCGATGCCCTGGGTCCCGAAAACGTCCATTGCGTGATGATGCCATCGCCCTACACCAGCCAGGAAAGCTTGGATGATGCCGCTGCCGTGGCCAAATTTTTGGGCGTGCGGCTTGATACCATCAACATCGGCCCGGCCATGAAGGCTTACGATACAATGTTGGGACCAATGTTCGCGGGCGCCAAGGCTGACATCACCGAGGAAAATTTGCAGTCGCGCGCGCGCGGCATGGCGCTGATGGCGCTGTCCAATAAGTTCGGCAAGATGGTGCTGTCCACCGGCAACAAAAGCGAAATGTCCACCGGCTACGCAACGCTGTATGGCGATATGTGCGGCGGTTATGCGGTGCTGAAAGATGTTTACAAAACTATGGTGTTTGCTCTCTCGCGCTGGCGCAATGCCAACAAGCCCGACGGTGCCTTGGGGCCAAGCGGCATGGTCATGCCCGAGAACGTCATCACTAAGCCGCCCACGGCCGAACTCAAGCCCAACCAAAAAGACCAAGACACGCTGCCTCCCTATGATGTGCTCGACGCCATTCTTCATAGCCTGATCGAAGAGGCGCAAGGGGTGGCCGCCGTGGCCGCGCGCGGCTATGACATCGCTACCGTGCGCCGGGTTTATAAAATGCTCAAGACCGCCGAGTACAAACGCCGTCAAGCTCCGCCCGGTGTGAAAATCACGCACCTGGCCTTTGGGCGCGATTACCGCTATCCGATCACCAACGGTTTTCAGGATGATGGAGCAGGGCATTGACCCCAACGTTTAGATTCGCCCCCAGCCCCACGGGCCTGTTGCATATCGGTAATGCCCGGCCCGCCGTGATCAACTGGCTGTTCGCGCAAAAGCTGGGCGGGCGCTTCATCCTGCGCATTGACGATACCGACACCGCGCGCTCCAAGCCCGAATTCACCGCTGCCATCGAACGCGACTTGGCCTGGCTGGGCCTGACATGGGATGGCAAAGAACATCAATCTGCGCGCATCGCCTCGTATGTGGCCGCCACCGACAAGCTCAAAGCCGCCAACCGTTTGTATCCCTGCTACGAAACGCCCGACGAGCTGGAGTTCAAGCGCAAGCTGCAACTCAAGGCGGGTAAACCACCGCTCTATAAGCGCGCTGATCACAAAGTCTCCGATGCCGAGCGCGCCAAGTTCGAAGCCGAAGGCCGCAAGCCCCATTGGCGTTTCGAGATTGCTGCGGGCGAGATCGCCTGGGATGACGGCGTGCGCGGACGCTGCGCCTATCGGGGCGAGAACATCAGCGACCCCGTGTTGGTGCGTGAGGATGGGTCGTTCCTCTATATGATGCCCAGCGTGGTCGATGACATCGACATGGCCATGACCCACATTGTTCGTGGCGAGGATCACGTCACCAACACCGCCATTCAAACCCAAATCTGGCAGGCGCTGTGCGATGCGCCCCTGCCGCAGTTTGCGCACTTGCCGCTGCTGGTGGATGCGCAAGGCAAGGGGCTATCCAAACGCATGGGCTCGCTGTCGCTGCAAGACTTGCGCGAGAATGGTCTTGAGCCCATGGCCATCGTTAGCCTGGTGGCGAAGTTGGGCTCGTCTGATGCCATCGAGGCGCGGGCCAACATGGCCCAACTGATCGCCGAGTTCGATATCTCGCACTTTGGACGTTCTACGCCCAAGTTCGACCCGCACGATTTGGAATTCCTCAATTCCAAAATCCTGCATGAGTTACCGTTCACGACCGTCCGCCCGCGCCTTGAGGCGCTGGGTTTGCCGATGCCAGAGCTGGACCGCCTGGGCGAAGCGTTTTGGAACGCAGTGCGCGGTAACTTGCAAAAATTCTCCGAGGCCGCCGGATGGTGGGCGATTTGCTTTGCCCCCCACGCGCCCAGCATTGAGGACACCACGTTCATTCAACAGGCCACGCCGCTGTTGCCCGATGGTGCGTGGGATGAAAACACCTGGCATGCCTGGACCGAGAAGGTGAAAGAGGCCACCGGCCGCAAAGGCAAAGGGCTTTACCTACCGCTGCGTATGGCGCTGACCGGCTTGCCGCACGGCCCCGAACTGAAACTGCTGCTGCCGCTGATCGGCCGCGAGCGTGTGCTCAAGCGGTTAAGCGGGGTGACGGGGTAATATCGCAGTTTGGTCCCTTTCTAGCCTGTCTAGAGCGAATGCCTTCTTTAATAGAAAACCGTTTCATTTGACACGATAGCGAGTAGAATTAGGTGGAGTAATTTTAGCTATATATAGGAGCGCTTGCTTGTCCGATAGCTCGACAACTTCAGGCTCAAGCCTCTCGGGCAGCAAGATATCTGCTTCAAATCCTCTCATTTTCATAAGCCATGACACTCGAGATGCCGAGCTAGCCGAGGCCTTTAGCTCACTTTTGAAAAACGTTAGTGCAGGCATTTTGAAGTCTTTTCGGTCGTCCGATCGAAAGGGTTCACAAGGTATCGAGTATGGCGTGGAGTGGTTTCCTGAAATAATGAATAAATTAGGCTCTGCGTCAGACGTAGTTTGCCTCCTTACGCCCCAAAGTGTGGGTCGCCCATGGATTTTGTATGAAGCGGGCGTCGCTAAAGGAAAATTGGATACGCCTGTTTATGGTGTTGCATTGGGGATACCTCTTTCTTCTGCGAGTGTGGGCCCTTTTGCGCAATTCCAAAATTGTGACGACAATGAAGACTCATTGACAAAGCTAGTTATCCAGCTACTCGAGAAAGTTCCGAATAGCGAGCCCGACCGCGAAGCGATATTGCTTCAGGTAAAGACGTTCCGGGATCGAATTTCCAAACTCTTAAAACAACACAACCCTAAAGATGAAACAAAGTCTTCCAAGGACGCTGGCGGTGAAGGCAACGCTGCAAAGCTCTTTGAAGAAATCAAGATCATGTATCAAGATTTGCCGAGTAGAATTGAATCTCGGCTTGTTGAAAGGCCTCGTAAGAGAACCAAGAGACTTTTCCCACCTATGCTTTTAGATTTGCTTGAGCATCCCGCACTCAGAGAGTCTAACGGAGTGACGGCGATACTTTTTGTTTCTGCTTTAATTAAGGATGACGTTCCTTGGGCAACAGATCTTTTGAATGACCTTGCTAAATCTATAAGGAATCGCGATTTGGCTGCATTCTCAGCAATTCGCAAGGAATTACGTGAGTTGATTGAACTAATATTTAACTCACCTATGGGCGGTGATATATCGGGTGATAAGGAAAGTCGATTTTTTGGTATGGAGTTTCTCGAAATTCTTGATCGGAGATTACTCAAAGATATTGAGCGTCGACTCAGAAGGATGGAACAAAAGCCGACAGCTTGGGGTGCGATGATAGGCGAAGACGGCGATGTAAAGGAAAATAACTGTAAGGCCCTAACTTTAAGGTTGGCTAGCTCACTCCTCTCCTCCTTCCCAGCCACCACATCACGATCCCTGTCACGAACAACACCGGAAAGCAAAGCCCTGCGGCGAACATGATC
Organism: Rhodospirillaceae bacterium; assembly: GCA_009693785.1. GTDB lineage: Bacteria > Pseudomonadota > Alphaproteobacteria > Rhodospirillales > Rhodospirillaceae. Next base: position 19,829 of record SHWP01000025.1, on the reverse strand, counting down.
AGCCGTCCAGGCAGGCCCAAAATCGCACCGGAGTGAATGTTGGCGGCGAAGTCGGTTTGTAGCAATGACTGCGCGGTGAATTTTTGCGGGCTCTGGCTGCGCAGCACACGGCCCGAGGCGATGGCGACAAACACGTTGGTCATTTTCGACACGCCGGTTTCGCCCGGCGGCCAGAAGCGCACCATGTAAATGCCGCGTGGGCCCTCATTACGAAGCATGAAACCCAAATACTGACCGGGCACGACCTTGGCGGCGGTTTCAGCGGCAGCTTGCCAACTGATGGGCTGTTGCGGGGCTTCTGGCTGAACAACTGATGGCTGGCCACTTTGATCAGGAGGCCCACCCGCGGGGCGGGGTGGTCCACCCGGTGGTCCAGCGGCAGGGCCGCCTTCGCCGCCCGGTGAATTAATCTTCCACACAATCGGCGGAACCGTGACGGCTGCGATCACAAAAAACACGGCCAACCACGCACCGAATACATTGTGCAATTCGCGCATCAGGCGCTTGGGTTCGGTATTGCCGCTGAGAACGAGCGCCCGGCGAAACCCTCCTTTGGCTGGCCACCACAGCACGATGCCTGCGATGAAAAAGCCAACGCACAATACCGATAATACGCCAACGATGTTCTCGCCCGGCTCGCCCAATACCAAGTCGCCATGAATGCGGCGGATCACAGCGATGGGTGACAGCCCTGAGCGTTCACCCAGCACCGCGCCGGTGTAAGGGTTCACGAACACCTGTTTTTCGGTCAAGGCGGCATCGCGCACCACCACTTTGAAGGCGGCGGCCGGGTCGTCGTCGATGCGTTCAATGTAGCGCGGCGTCCAACCCGGGTGTGCGTCGGCGGCGGCTTGCACGATGGCATCGTAGGTGAGTGGTGTGCCGCCTGGCTGCACCAACAGCAGTTCTGGGTTCAGCGCGGAATCGATCTCGGATTCGAACTCCAACACCGCACCGCTGAGGCCCAGCACGGCGATGATAATGCCAATGATAATGCCGACCCAGCGGTGAAACACCAGCCAAGCGGTGCGGTATTTAATCACCATATCATCTACTCCCGTGACCGATGATGACGAGTGGGGTTGTTTCACCCATCGTAGCCCAACTGAGGACAGGGCTGGCAAGGGGCCGCTGGGGTTGGTAATCAAGCAGCGGTAATCCAAGGCCACCATGACCCGCAGCCCAGCCGCACCCCTGCATCAAGACAAAGGCCGCCTGATCGCCAAGGTGGCGGCCAATAGCCCTTGTGTGATTTTGGTCGAGCCGCGCTTGGCCGAGAACCTCGGCACCACGTCGCGCGCCATGCGCAACTGCGGGCTGACGGATTTGCGCCTGGTCGACCCCAAGGTCGATTGGTTGAGCGACAAGGCTTTGGCGGCGGCCTCAGGCGGTGAGAAAATTTTGGAGAACGCCCGAAGCTTTAACACTGTGGCTGAAGCGATAGCCGACTTGCAGCGAACCTACGCCACCACGGCGCGCCGCCGTGAAATGGTCAAACCCATTTTCACGGCCAAGGGTGCTGCCAGCGATATGCGTGGGCACGCCGAGGCAGGCAAGAAAATCGGCATTCTGTTCGGGCGCGAGCGCCATGGCCTGACCAGCGATGAAGTGGGCCTGTGCGATGCCATTGTCGAGATCCCCATGAACCCCGAGCATAGCTCGCTCAATTTGGCGCAAGCGGTGCTGGTGGTGTCTTACGAGTGGTTTCAAGCGGGCTACGATGGCCCGCAAGCCACCATGGCCTTCAACCGCACCGAGCCCGCGGCAAAAAAAGATATCATGGATCTGTTCGTGCATTTGGAGCGCGAATTGGTGGAGTGCGGCTTCCTGCGCGATCCGGAAAAGCACACGCTGATGGTCATCAACATTCGAAACATGCTGCTGCGTGCCGAGCTGACCGAGCAGGAAGTGCGCACCTTTCACGGCATCATCAAGGAGTTGCGTTATGGCCGCAGACCCGACCGCCCCCCGCGCCAACCTGGCGTGAAAGCCGAGCCACCACCCGAACCTATTTCAAGTAGAATGCGCCGCCCAAGATAAGGTTCGTTAAATCTTCACGTGTTTTTTACGAATTGATCGAGATCTGTTTCGTTAATGCGCAGTTCGATCCATAGCGGCAAGTGATCCGAAATTTGGTAGGTCATGGCCTTGAACTCTTTCTCGCCCAGCCCTTCGAAAAACGCTTTCGTGTGGTCAATAGTGCCAGCCTTGCCCACGGTGCATTTTGTATTTTCGGCATCAAAGGCAATTTGGTCGTAGTGTGCATTGCGTTTGAGATTTGTTGCGATCGACTGGATTTGCTTTGGAACAGAAAAGCCGTTTGTTTCAAGCGCTTTAAACGCAGCGCTGCCGACGTCAGGTATATTGAAATCTCCCAAAAGGAATATGTCCGGCTCATATAGTTGTGCGGCTTTGGATTGCTGCCCAATCCATTTAGTGAGCGTCGCGATTTCCTTGGCGCGTGCGGGAACTCCGCCTTTTCGTTCCATTGGATATGTACGGTTAGGAGAGCAAAATCAAAGAAGCCCGCCCGGAACGAAGCCATGTAAGGCGTCCGCCATGGCATGGAAGCTTTGTTTGAGTCGCTGCCGAAGAAATCATCGGTAATCATGAGTTCGGCGGCCAAACCGGAGAATTTAATGACGCGGCTATCGTAAACGAACGCCAGCCGTTCATCGTTCCCCTTGTTCAAGGCTTTTCCTGCCGGGTCATTGAACAATACTTTCCAGTATGGCCCCATCACCGTGAGCATCCGGTCTAGGTCACGCAAATCAGCGCGCAGTTCTTGCAACGCGATGATATCGAAACAGCTGCAGATCTCAGCCAAAGCATTGATGGCAAATGCTTTTCGCGTCTTACCTTTGGCGCCGAACTCGCGAATGTTAAATGTAGCTATCAGGAGATTCTCATCAAGTTCGCGCGACGGCAATTGGGACGCCATTATGATGTCGCGAAGCTTTTGGACTTGCTTTGCTTCGGCGGCGGTCATTTTCTCATAAGCGGGATTGTTCAGCATTTGATCGGTCTCCCTTTAGCTGTGCTGCTCGTGTCGACTGGTCGATACGTTAAGGTAGGCACACTGCTAGATTGGCAAATGCTTAAAGCGGTTGACAAGCGACGATTGTTTTTCGTCAATGCCATTACCTTTCTAAGCACATGAATCTAAATGAGGAAATGCCGAAAGAGGCTGATTGACTTAAGTCTGCCCGCCTCTATGATCCGCGCCCTTAACGCCTGAGTCTGCGGGCGACGGAAGAGACTGGCAACGACTGGTCTGATTTCCATCGCCACGGCGGCGGCGGCATCCCCTGAAAACAGATGTCGAGCGCGTGTCCAACCAGGACAAACACGAAGTAATAGGATGAACCATGACGAAACGCGCCGAAAGTAAATACAAGATTGACCGCCGCATGCAGGTCAATCTGTGGGGCCGCCCCAAAAGCCCAATCAACAAACGCGAATACGGCCCCGGCCAGCACGGCCAACGCCGCAAGAAGCCGTCGGATTACGGCGTGCAGTTGATGGCCAAGCAAAAACTTAAAGGCTATTACGGCAACGTCTCCGAACGTCAATTCCGCCGCTATTACGAAGAAGCGATGCGCCGCAAGGGCGACTCTTCGCAAAACCTGATCGGCATTCTCGAAAGCCGGTTGGATGCGATCGTCTACCGCATGAAATTCGTGCCCACCGTGTTCGCAGCGCGTCAGCTCGTCAGCCACGGCCATGTGAAGGTGAACGGCAAACGCATTACTGTGCCCTCGTTTGTGGTCAAGGTCGGCGACCTGTTAGAACTGCGCCCGAAGGCACGCGAGATGGCTGCCGTGAAGGAAGCCATTGAGTCAGGTGAGCGCGATGTGCCCGAGTACATCGAGGTCGATCATACCAAGCACACCGGCAGCTTAAAGCGCGTGCCCTCGTTGGGCGATGTGCCCTACCCGGTGCAAATGGAACCGAACCTGGTGATCGAGTTCTACTCGCGCTAATTAGACTTTCAATTCGGATACCCAAAGCCCCGCGCCAGACGCGGGGCTTTTGCTTTTTGGCCCTGGCCACGTTGCCGGGAATGTTTCAAGCTTGAGGCGTTGAACAGGGGAGGGGTCCATGACGCTTCATCACCGCAAGTGTAGCCACGATTTTGCCGATCCGTCGCATTACGGGTCGTGTTTTATTTGCGCGGCTGAGGGCGAAGAGCCGGTCTCACACACCCGCCGAACATTGTTGCGCACTGCTGCTGCGGCCCCAATCGCGGCGTTCGCTGCGGCAGGGCCAGGGGCTCACCAGGCTAGCGCCGCAACGGGTCCGCGCCCGCCGGAAGGCGCGTTTGTCATCCAAGCCGGTTGGGCGTTGACGGAAAAAGATGGGCAACTGGCCCTGGTGCGGGATGCCAACATTTTGGTGCGCGGTGGTGTCATCGAGGATATATCCACCAACCCCATCAAGGGCAAATTCGGCAAACTCGATGCGAAAGAACATTTGGTGTTGCCGGGGTTCATCTCGGGCCACACGCATTGCTGCTCGGCCACGCCCACGCGCGGCATCATCGAGTCCGGCCGTTCGTACCGCCACCCACTGCAGATTGTCGAAAAACTTTCTGACGAAGAGCAAGATGCGCTCACGGCCTTGAACCTGGCAGAGTTGTTGCGCTCGGGCAGCACAACCCATGTCGAGATGAGCCTGACCTTGCGCCAAGCCGAAAGCTATGTGCGCATCGCTAAGCAATGGGGCGTACGCGGCTTTCCCGGCCACATGATTCCCAATACCACGCGGTTGTTCGAACTGTGGTTCCGCAAAACCGATGAGCCTTTGTTTGCATCGGAAGCCGACACCATCAAGGAAATCGGTGAGAGCCTTGCGTTTGGTAAAAAGAATATGGGCGCTGGCGATGGCCTGATCATGCCAATGATGTCGGCCCACGGCACCGACACGCATACCGACAAAACGCTGATGGCGATGCAAAAGGCCTGTGCCGAATTGGGCACGGGCTTGCATATTCACTTGTCGCAATCGCGCGGCGAGAGCGAGACGGTGAAGCGGCTATGGAAAATGACACCAACGCAGTGGTTGGAAAGCCTGGGGATGCTCGACCAGCCGGTATTCGGCGCACACATGAGTGGCGTCGATTGGGCGGTCGATGGGCCCATTTTGGTCAAGCATGGCACGGTCTATGCGCATTGCCCGTCGGGCGGAGGGGCGGGCGGTGGCTCGCAGCCTTATCCAGAAGCCTTGGGCGCGGGTGTTGCCACCAATATCGGTATTGATACGCACTCCAACGACTACGTCGAAGACATGAAGCTGGCTGTGCTGTACGGCAAGAACCGTTACCGACACCTCAACAGAACTAGCGCCGTACCGATGAAATCGCCGACGATATGGGATGCGGTGGATGGCGCCACGCGGGTGGCGGCGAAGGGTCTGCGCCGCCCAGACTTGGGGCGCATCGCAGTTGGCGCTAAGGCTGATCTCACCACGGTCGATGTCAGCGGGCTGTTGGTAGGCTCGGGGGCATTGCCACCCGAGCCAATGAATAACTTACTCTATTGCAACGGCATGATGGTGCGTCACGTGATGACGCAAGGGCGCATTCAGGTGTTCAACAGCCAACTGGCCGTGGCCGATGAAGCCAAGGTGAAAACGGCGGGCGGGCTTGTCGTGCAGAAAGTGTGGGACCAACTCGCCAAAGACGATTGGTTCAACAACCCGCGCGACGGTTAATATTCTGGTTTAAGCCGCTGTGGCGACTTGCTTGGTCTTGAACAGTTCTTCCAACTCGCCCGACTGCGCCATTTCGCGCACGATGTCGCAGCCGCCGACGAACTCACCCTTCACATAAAGCTGGGGGATCGTCGGCCAGTTGGTGAATTCCTTGATGCTGTTGCGCAAACCATCATCGGCGAGCACGTTCACGCCTTTGAACTTGACGCCGGCTTGGCTCAATACCTGAACCACGGCGGCCGAAAAACCGCATTGCGGGAACATGGGCGTTCCCTTCATGAACAGCACCACATCGTTCTCGGAGATATCCTTTTTGATGGCTTCAATGGCGGGGTTGTCGGACATGGCGATCTCTTTCCTTTGAGGCAATGTTGCCTAATGATGGGCTGAAGGTAGCTGACTGTGCTTCTAAACTCAAACGCTTGGGAATGGCTTATTCTGCGGCTGTTTGCAGGGCCAGTGCGTGCAATTGCCCGCCCATTTTGCCCTTCAAGGCCGCATAGACCATTTGATGTTGCTGCACACGGCTTTTGCCCTTGAAGGCGCCTGTGACAATAGTTGCCGCGTAATGGTCGCCATCGCCACGCAAGTCTTCAATCGTCACCTTCGCATCGGGAAAGGTGGCCTTGATCATGGTCTCGATTTCAGCGGCACTCATGGCCATGGCAGTCTCTCCGTGATTACTCTAACTGGCCATATAGGTCGGGAACCAGCCTTCGTGCAAGATGTGCAAAGCTTTCAGTGACACAGCGCCCGCACCGATAATCGATATATCGCTGCCGCCAGTTCGGCCAATGACCTTCACGGGAACGCCCATCTCGTCGGTATCGGCAATGATGCGCTTGGCGTCAGCGGTCTTGCAGGTAACGATATAACGGCCCTGATCTTCGCCGAATAGCAAGCCGTGACGCGGTGCGCCCGGGTCATCCAGGGTGCAGCCGATATTGCTTGCTAGCGCCATTTCAGCCAGCGCAACCATCAGCCCGCCATCGGAAATGTCGTGACATGCCGTGACCAGACCATTGCTAATCAGGTTGCGCACCACGTCACCAGCGGCTTTTTCTTTTTCAAGATCGACGGGCGGCGGCGCTCCGGCTTCCTGGCCGCAGACTTCGCGTAAGTAGAGTGATTGGCCGAGCCAGCCGCTGGCTGAATCTTTTTGCCCAATCAGAATAACCACCTCATCATCTCGCTTGAAAGCGAGTGTCATCACTTTGCTGAGATCGTCGAGCACGCCCACGCCGCCAATCGCCGGGGTTGGCAAAATCGGCTTGCCGTCGGTTTCATTATAAAGCGAGACATTGCCCGAGACGACAGGATAGCCAAGTTTGTTACAGGCCTCGCCGATGCCCTGAATCGCGCCGACAATCTGGCCCATGATCGCGGGCTTCTCGGGGTTGCCGAAATTGAGATTATCGGTGATGGCCAAGGGCCTTGCACCTACGGCGGTCAGGTTGCGCCAGGTCTCGGCCACGGCCTGCTTGCCGCCCTCAATGGGGTCGGCTTTCACGTAACGCGGTGTGCAATCGGTGGAGATAGCAAGGCCACGGTTGGTGCCATGAATGCGTACCACGGCGGCATCGCCACCGGGGCGTTGGATGGTATCGGCCATGACAGTGTGGTCGTATTGCTGCCACACCCAACGGCGGCTGGCCAAATCGGGGCAGCCCATCAATGTTTTGAGCGCCTCGCGCCAATCGACATCCTTCACATCATGCGTGGCGATAACTGGTTGTTTGGGCGAGGGCACCCATGGCCGGTCGTATTCCGGTGCCGCTTTGGCCAGAGGGTCGATGGGCAAATCGCCGACAATCTTGCCGCCGTGCTTGAGCACCATGCGGCCGGTGCGGGTGAGTTTGCCGATAATGGCGAAATCGAGCTCCCATTTTTTGAAAATCTTCTCGGCCAGCTTTTCCTTGCCGGGTTTCAAGATCATCAACATGCGCTCTTGGCTTTCCGACAGCATCATTTCGTAGGCTGTCATGCCGGTTTCGCGCTGGGGCACGTTGTCGAGGTTCAGTTCCACGCCCAATCCACCCTTGGACGCCATCTCGAATGACGAACTGGTTAGCCCCGCTGCGCCCATGTCTTGAATGGCCACGATGGCATCGGTGGCCATCAATTCCAGACAGGCTTCAATCAGCAGCTTTTCGGTGAACGGATCGCCCACCTGCACGGTCGGGCGTTTTTCTTCCGATGCCTCATCGAACTCCGCCGAGGCCATGGTGGCGCCATGAATGCCATCGCGTCCCGTCTTAGAGCCGACATACACCACTGAATTTCCCGCGCCCGACGCCGCTGAATAAAAAATCTTATCTTGCCGCGCTAGGCCCACAGCCATGGCGTTGACTAGAATGTTGCCGTTGTAAGACGAGTGAAAATTCACTTCGCCGCCAACGGTGGGCACGCCAACGCAATTGCCGTATCCGCCGATGCCCGACACCACGCCCGAGATCAAATGTTTGGTCTTGGGGTGCTTGGGATCGCCAAAGCGCAGTGCATTCATGTTGGCGATGGGCCGCGCACCCATGGTGAACACATCGCGCAAAATACCACCTACACCCGTGGCCGCGCCCTGATAGGGCTCGATGTACGAGGGGTGGTTGTGGCTTTCCATTTTGAAGATAGCCGCCAAGCCATCACCAATGTCGATGACGCCTGCGTTCTCACCAGGTCCACAAATCACCCAGGGCGCTTTGGTCGGCAGTGTTTTTAACCAGCGTTTAGATGACTTGTACGAGCAATGTTCGGACCACATGACCGAGAAAATGCCCAGTTCCACCAAATTGGGTTCGCGGCCCATGATCTTTTTAATACGCGCGTACTCATCGGCTGTCAGGCCATGCGACTTAATTTCGGCAGCGCTGATTTTCGAAGCCGCTTTTTTCACGCCACGGCCTCCACCATGCTATCGAACATCCGCCGGGCGTTATTACAGCCCAGCATGGGGTCAGACATCACTTCAGGGTGCGGCATAAGGCCCAAGACATTGCGCTTAACATTGAAGATTCCCGCAATGTGGTTCTTGGCGCCGTTTGGGTTGCCTGCGTTGCTGACTTTGCCATTAGCCTCGCAATACCGAAACGCGACCTGACCCTTGTCTTCAATTTGTTTCAGCGTCTTGGCATCGGCGTAAAAATTGCCCTCGTTATGGGCGATGTGAAAGCGAATGACTTCGCCCTTCTTGTAACGCGATGTGAAGGCACTCTTGGTTTGTTCGACCTTCAAGTGGACGTCAGTGCAGATGAATTTCAAGCCGCGATTGCGCATCAGCACACCCGGCAGCAGGCCAGTTTCAGTCAGGATTTGGAAACCGTTGCAAATGCCAATGACGCGCACGCCTTTGGCTGCTTGCCGCTTCACCTCGGCCATGATGGGTGACTGTGATGCCATCGCCCCACAGCGCAAGTAATCGCCATAAGAAAAACCGCCCGGTACAACGATGAGATCAAGCTTGGGTAGCTTGGCTTCCTGGTGCCAAATCATGGCGGGTGGCTGGCCGGTGCTTTGCTCGACCGCCAGGGCAACGTCGCGATCACGGTTAGAGCCCGGGAAAACGATGACGGCGGCCTTCATTCGTCGAGGTCCACCTTGAAGTTTTCGACAATAGTATTGGCCAGAAGTGTTTTGCACATTTTCTCGACCTCAGCCTTGGCCTTCTTTTTGTCTTTGGTCTTGAGTTTGAGTTCGATGTACTTGCCCTGGCGTACCTCGGAAACACTATTGAATCCCAGGCCATGCAGCGCGTGCTCGACGGCCTTGCCTTGGGGGTCCAACACGCCCGCCTTCAGGGTGATATGCACTTTGGCTTTCAATGCTCGTCTCCCAAAATTTCAATCCCCGGCCCATGTTTTGATTTGGGGACCGGGGATTGGCTGATTGTTGTCTCGCCGCCCTACTGGATCGTCGCGGGGCCCTTAACATCCGACGGTCCGCTTTCGGGCAGAATGCCCAACCGGCGCGCCACCTCTTGGTAGGCTTCCTCGATCTTGCCCATGTCACGGCGGAAGCGGTCTTTGTCCATCTTCTCGTTGGTCTTGACGTCCCACAGGCGGCAATTGTCGGGCGAGATTTCATCGGCTAGCACAATTTGCAGTTCGCCGTTGTCATGGAACAGGCGGCCGTATTCGACCTTAAAATCCACCAGCTTGATGCCGATGCCAAGGAATAGCCCAGTAAGAAAATCGTTGATGCGTAGCGACATGTTCAGCATTTCGTCGATCTCGTGGATCGATGCCCAGCCGAAGCCAGTGATGTGCTCTTCCGATACCATGGGGTCGCCAAGTTGGTCATTCTTGTAATAATACTCAACGATCGAGCGGGGCAGGCGCGTGCCTTCATCGATGGCAAACTTCTTCGAGATCGACCCAGCGGCGATGTTGCGCACGACCACTTCGACCGGAATGATTTCCACCTGTTTCACCAACTGCTCGCGCATGTTGAGACGGCGAACGAAATGGGTGGGAATGCCCACCTCTTCCAACCGCTGCATCAGGTATTCCGAGATGCGGTTGTTGAGCACACCCTTGCCGGTGATGGTGCCCTTTTTTTGATTATTGAAGGCGGTGGCGTCATCTTTGAAGTACTGCACAAGCGTGCCGGGCTCGGGCCCCTCGAACAAAATCTTGGCTTTGCCTTCGTATATTTGCTTGCGTCGCGCCATAGCGGGGATCCCCGAAAATTAGTCGACCGGGTGGCGCCGGAACGGCGGTGCTGTCCGATCTTGGAATGATCATTGCCGGTCGTGGGCCGTCGTATAGCAGGTGGTTTTGGGGGGTACAACAAATGCGAACGCCCCACAATTTGTGCGCAGATTTCGGCCTTTAGATGATTTTATCCACAGGCCTGTCATTGTGCCTTAGCGGCGGGACATTCTAAGAATCGGGGAGCAGCATGACGATATTCGCATTCCACTATGCTGCCAGCCAGAGTTGTCCTTTGCTCCGCCGCGAGGGGCTAACACTCAGCACCACGTCTTGCCCAAGGTCGCTGAGCGCGCGCAGCAACCGGTCAGTCGAGAACTTCGTGATCTGACCCCGCAGCAAGGCAGAAACACGCGGTTGATCCATCCCCATCAGTTTGCCTGCTTCAGTTTGGCTCATCCCCCGCGCTTTAACGATCTCGGCAATCTTACGAAGCAGATCAGCCCTGAGCACAAGGTCATCGGCTTCGGGCAAGCCAAGGGCATGGAAGGCGCTGCCGGTCGAGGAACTAACATTTGTTTTTTTAGTTATGGCTTGTTTCTTACCCATAGCCTGTATTCCTCTTCTTCCAGTTTCAGCCGAGTTCTGACTGTTTCAATCTCACTATGTGGAGTTGCAATGCCTTGCGCGATTTCTTCTGGAACGCATGAAGGGCATAAATCACTCCGGCGAAACGTACCGTGTAGACCGCCCGATAGGCATCACCGCGATGGTCGTCAACGATTTCGAGGACACCTGCTCCGCCGAAACCCTTTAGTGGTTTGGCGGAATCATGTTTACCGCCTTTCTGAGCCTCGTAGAGCGCATGTCCAATCTCGCGAACTACATCGGCAGGAAAGGCGAGAAGGTCATCTTTGGCGCGGCCAATCCACCCGAGCAGCTTCATGAGTCAAATTATAGCTGTTCTGACCTATGTCAGTAAAGGCATAAAATCCAAGCTCAGCGTTATGTTATGGGCACATAAGGAACAGAATCGGGTGGGCCCGCCGCGAACAGCCAAAGTGGGCGCATCTTGTGCTGGAACGCCTCGTTGACGGACGGCAGCGCCAGTAAAGAAGACGACGATGTGCCAAACCCGATTTCGGTGCGGAAGGTCATGGCGCGTGTTTCTTGGCCGGTGGCGTCGGTTGAGGCCACCAAGCCTGCCCATCCATCCCATAGCCCGGCTGTGGGATCAGGTGGCGCGATTCCCTCAAATTTCGGCAAGTAAGCAGCAATGCGAGGATCGTTCGGGTCATTGCGCTCTCGTGCGGTGAACATTGAAAGCCCGTCAGGGATTCGTTCCATGTGCATGCGCGTGGCCCCATCGCGCAGGGCTAGCCACCAGGCGTCGCGGTTATCGGCGATGACCATGTTGAATGGCCGGTAGGCCCGCACCGAGATGTCGTTGAGGGCCGCAGCAGCATCGGTGGCGTCGGGGTGGTCGAGAGCCTCCAGCACCAACTCGCCCCGGCTGCGTTTGCCCTCCTGGGGGCCCAGCGTGCCGTGGCGATTGAGAATGCAGGCGACCACGCCCGTATAGTTGAGGCCCATCCAAGTGCCACCAGCCAGTTCATCAAGGCCCGCCAAGACCTCGGGCCGGTCGGGCCAATGGCGGGCTGGGGGTTTCCAAGGCCGGGTCAGCATCTCATCGCGGTTGGCGGCAAGAATGAGAGGCCAAATATGGTCTGGGCGGCGCAGAATAACGACAGTGCACATGGGGCGGCAGCCTTGGGCAGTGTTAGCAAACCGTCAATGAAAATTGTCGCCGGTCAAGCTGTTGATTGCGCTAAAAGAGCACTATCTGTATAGGGACCGCGAGAAAAAGCCGTTCCCCTTAGCGAGGTTTTATGAGCGACGGATTTCAAGAACGTGAAAAAGGTTTTGAACGTAAGTTTCAGCTCGACCAGGACCAGCAATTCTGGGTCGCCTCGCGGCGGGATAAATTGTTTGGCCAATGGCTCGCGGGCAAATTGGGGCTTTCGGGCCCGGCGGCAGACCAATACGCCAAGGATGTATTAGCCTCGAATTTAGACATCCCTGGCGACGCCGATATGATCATCAAGGTGAAGAAAGATCTGGCCGCGAAAAATATCGTGATCGCCGACAAAGAGTTGATGAGTAAGCTCCACGAATGCAATGACGAAGCGGCCCGGCAAGTCTTGGCCGAGGCTAAGAAATAAACCTCCCTCGACGGCCTTTCCGCCCCGGCGTAGATTCCTTCGCTGACAGGGGAGGAAAAGATGCGGGGTCTCATTATTCTCGCTGGATGCTGGCTGGCGGCCTTGCCTGCCATCGCTGCCGATCCAAAGACATTTAAAGACTGCGCCGACTGTCCCGAGATGTTGGTGGTGCCTGCTGGGTCGTTCACCATGGGCGCGCCCGATGATGAACCCGACCGTCAGCGTTGGGACGGGCCGCTTACGAAAGTGACAATCGCAAAACCCTTTGCCTTGGGAAAATTCGAAGTCACGCGCGGGCAGTTCGCCAAATTCGTCAAAGCGACCAAGCGGCCGGTTGGGTCGAACTGTAGGAATTTTACCGGCAAGTAGGGCCCTGTTGCTGATAGCAACTGGCAGAAGGTCAATTTTGAGCAGACCGATAAACACCCCGTCGTGTGCATCGATTGGTACGAGGCCTTGGCTTATATCGAGTGGCTGAATACCAAGGGCGGACACAGTTACTACATGCCCTCGGAAGCCGAGTTCGAGTACGCCAACCGCGCTGGTAGCACGGCCACGTTTCCGTGGGGCATGGATCGAGCAGAGATCTGCAAACATGCCAACGTCGCCGACAAGCGCGTGAAAGATCACCACCCGCAGGTCGAGGCGCATGACTGCGATGACGGCTATGAGTTCACGGCACCCGTTGGGTCGTTTCACGCCAATGCGTTTGGATTGCACGATACCTTTGGCAATGTGTGGGAATGGGTGTTCGATTGTTGGGCGTTCGATCACACCCTATCGGACGGGACGGCCAATCCTGTAACTAGCGGTGAGAACTGCCACAAGCGCATCATCAAAGGGACCGGGTACGAATCGGTTGCGCGCTATGCGCGCTCAGCCGCACGTGGTCGGGACGATTTGCCTGACATTCGAATTGCCGTGATTGGGTTTCGCGTGGCGGCGCGGGTGGAGTAAGGCGGCCTAGGCCTCGCCAAACACTCTCTTAAAGACCGTGTCGACATGTTTGGTGTGATAGCTCATGTCGAACAGGGGTTCGAGGTGCGAAGCTGGAATCTTCGCAGTCACTTCGGCGTCGGCTTTGAGTAAATCCAACAACTGGCCGCCGCTATTCCACACCTTCATGGCATTGCGTTGCACTAACACATAGGCGTCTTCACGGCTGGCGCCCGCTTGAGTCAACGCCAACAATACGCGTTGTGAAAATACAAGCCCGCCCATCATGTTGAGATTACGCGCGATGGCTTCGGGGTAAATCACGAGTTTGTCGATGACGTTGGTCAGGCGCGCCAAAGCGAAGTCGAGCGTGATCGTGGCATCGGGGCCGATGTAACGTTCCACCGATGAATGCGAAATATCGCGTTCATGCCACAGAGCTACGTTCTCCATGGCAGGGGTGACATAACCGCGAATCACGCGGGCAAGGCCTGTCAGATTTTCGGTCAGCACCGGATTGCGCTTATGCGGCATGGCCGAGGAGCCTTTTTGACCCGGGGAAAAATATTCCTCGACCTCGCGCACTTCGGTACGTTGCAAGTGGCGAATTTCCGTGGCGACATGTTCGATAGAGCTGGCGATGACGCCCAAGGTCGCAAAGAAATTGGCATGGCGGTCGCGCGGGATGACCTGGGTCGATACTGGCTCGACGCTTAAGCCCATGCGCTCGGCAACGTATTCTTCAACGAATGGGTCGATGTTTGCGAAGGTACCGACCGCGCCGGAAATAGCGCAACTGGCGATGTCATCGCGCGCGGCAGTCAGTCTTTTCCGATTCCGTTCGAACATTGCGTAGAAGCCTGCGAACTTAAGGCCAAGGGTCGTAGGCTCAGCGTGGATACCGTGGCTGCGCCCCATGCAGACGGTCAATTTCTGCTCGAACGCGCGCTTTTTCAGCGCGATCAATAGGTCGTCAATGTCTTTGAGCAGCAGCGACGAGGCCTGAACCAACTGAACCGACAAGCAGGTATCGAGCACATCCGAAGAGGTCATGCCCTGGTGGACAAAGCGGGCGTCGGGCCCCACGTATTCAGCCAGGTTGGTCAGGAAAGAAATCACATCATGCTTGGTTTCTTTCTCGATGGCATCGATGCGTTCGATGTCCCACTTGCCCTTGTCCCACACAGCCTTGGCTGCGGATTCGGGGATGACGCCGAGTTTGGCCTGCGCATCGCAGGCATGGGCTTCGATCTCGAACCAAATCTGGAACTTATTGTCCGGCTCCCAAACTTTGGTCATGGCCGGGCGGGCGTAACGGGGGATCATCAGTCCACTCTCAGGGCAGGGTTATGCGACGTGTATAGGCAATTCCGGGGGTGCTCGCCAGGGTGAGGTTATCGTAACCCCATCAGTCCTGTGGCAGAGAGCCTTTTTTGTGCATGGAATCGCCTCTATGGTGGGTGACCTATAAGAGACTAAGCATGGAGCGCGAGATGCCCAACGAGCACAAAAACCCTTGGCTGGTGCAAGGCCTCGGCGCTGGCCACAACTAGGGTTAGCTCAATGTCATTGTTTGATCCGCTCGACCATCAGCGGCCGCTTGTCGAGGCGGCTGAGCGGCTGGCCGAACAGGTTTTGCGTTCGCGTGCCGATGAGGTTGACCACACCGCTGAATTTCCACGCCATAATTTTGATGAGTTGGCCAAGGCCGGGCTGCTGGGCATGCGCATTCCTCAAAAGTGGGGCGGCCAAGGCGCTGACATCCGCACCGCAGTCATGGTGATCGAGCGGCTGGCGCGGGCCTGTGGCTCAACGGCCATGTGCTTCAAAATGCATTGCGAGGCGATAGAGCCGCTATGGCGCTTGGCCAACGACGAGCAGGTGGAGGCCTTCGTCAAACCCCTTGCGGCGGGCAAGCTGCTGGCGACTACCGCCATTTCCGAGGCAGGCACGGGCTCGCATACCTGGGTGATGCAAAGTTACGCCACGCGCGCGGGAGATGCCTACGACCTTACCGAGGTTCATAAGGGGTGGGTCACATCGTCAGGGCATGCCGATCTCTATTTCACACCCATTTTGCATGACAAGACGGCGGGTGTTGGCAACTACACGGCGTTCATGATTGAGAAGGCCGCCGTTGATTGGACGATTGATGGTGCATGGAACGGTTTGGGTATGCGCGCTAATGCTTCATCGCCCATGACGTTCCGGGGGCAGTTGAAAGCACACCGGCATCGTTTAGGTGACGAAGGCGGCTGGCAAAAGCAGGTGTTTCCAGTCTTCATGCCCTTTTCGATGATCACTTTTGCTGCTGTGTACCTTGGCATTGCCGAAGGCGCATTTGCCGAAGCGATCGGCCATGTCACCGGCCGTACGTATGGCGATACGGGTTCGAATCTCGCCAAGCTCGATGGCATCCAGCGCTACATTGGTGAGATGCGCTTGTCGCTTGACCGTACGCGCGCATTCGTCATGGCGGTGGCCGCGCAGTTGGATGCTGACGGGGCGGCCGATCCCCGCCATTTGATCGAAACCGTATGCGCCGCCGATGAAACCGCGCTGGAAGTCACACGCATCGCCATGAATATCGGCGGTGGGAAAAGTTACGCTGGGGCGAACGCACTCGGCCGCTATTTGCGCGATGCACAGGCTGGCAGCGTGATGGCGCCGACCGATGACATGATCAAACTACGCGTCGGGCGCATTTCTCTGGGCTTGCCTCAATTCTGAGAGAACCCGATCTATCGCTCGCCCAGGCGCAGCGAAGCTGTTTGGGTCTTCCCGTCGCGGATAAACACGACGTCGATCACCTGCACCGGAACGAATGTCTTGAGGGCTTCCGAGAGGCCCTTGAGATCGTCGATTTTCTGGCCCGCCATGGAAACGACGACATCACCTTCTCGCAAGCCCGCAAGCGCGGCCCCCGATTTGCCTGTGACAGAGGCCGCACGTACACCCTGACCTTGATAGGCCATGTCGGGCACCAACCCGGTGGCAACCCGGCGCAGGGCGCTGCCTGTAGGCGGTGGTGCGGTGGCTGCAACAACGGCTGCATTCGGCCCGGTATATGCCATCGGCTCGGGCCGGGAGGCGAGATACTCTGCGACCTCTTTCAACGTGGCGACTACTTTCACAAGCCCCTTGCTGTCGAGTTTGTCGGCAGTATCGGTTGGGCGATGATAATCCACGGCCGTTGACGCAAAGACCTGCACGCCCGGCACACCGGCTTCAGCGAAGGATTTTTGATCCGATGCGCCGATATCTTTGGCGATGACTTCGATCGCTATCCCGGTCGTTGCTGTCGTGCCCTGGAAAATGAACGGCCATTCGCGCGCGCTTTCACCGCCGAAAATCCGCAGTTTGCCGTTTTCAAGTCGGCCGACCGTATCGACGTTGAGAACGCCCATGATTTTGGTCAGCGGATAAGGGAATGCTGTGTCTTTTGCCGCTGCGACGTAGGCCTTCGAGCCCTGCAACCCAGACTCTTCGCCCGAAAAAGCGGCAAACACGATGGTGCGTTCGGGCTTCAGGTCTTTCATAAGCCGCGCCACTTCAAGGATCGTGGCGACTCCTGAGGCATTGTCGTCCGCGCCCGGATGAATCTTGCCTTCATTGCCCGCCCGCACATCCGGCCAACCGCGGCCCAAGTGGTCATAGTGGGCCGAGATGATCAGCGTTTGCCCTACGAAGGCTGCGTTGGAGCCTTCCAGCACGCCGATAATGTTCTTGAGTTTCACCGCCTTGTCGCCGGGTCCTATAGCTGTAAATGGCAGACCATAATCGGTGGCGCCTCTGAGTGGCTTTAGCCCCAGATCCTTGTAACGCTGCGCAATGTAGGCGGCCGCAGCCTCAATCCCTGCGGTGTCCACACCGCGCCCCTCGCGCGCTGGGTCAGCCAACCAGGTGACGTCGGCTTTCAAGCGTGTTTCGTCGATAGGCGAGGGTATTGCCGCCAGTGCCGGACGCTGCGCCAACGTAGCGAGCTTGGGCGTTGCGACCAGATCACGCGCCAATGGTGTGTTGCGCGGAATCCATTCCCCCTTGGCCTCATTTTCGGGGGCGTCGCCGTTAAACACCAGCCAGCTATATTTGCCATAGTGCGGCAGTTTGCGCGCGAGGCCATCGGCGGCTGCTTCAGATGTCGCCGAAATGAAAACCACAGCCGCCGTCGGCGTTTTCGGATGACGTGCGGTGATGACGAGACTCTTGGACGCGGCCGCAAAGTCGGCGCCTTCCAGCTTGGCTCCTGTTGCATCGATCGACGCGCCCTCAGATTTCAACGCCGTGTTGATTGCGGGAATCAAACGGTTGGTGGTTCCAAGAACCCAAACCGCCCGGTCGGCGGGTAGCTCGAAGACATCGGCATCGCGCACAACCTCAAGCCCGGACTTGCTCCACGATTTAACCAGCCCCGCGAAGAGCTTTGCTTCATCTGTCGAGGGCAACACGATCAGCGCCTTCTCCGCGCCAAAAGCCTTGGACAAGCTCGTTGGAACCTCGAATGGGCTCAAGCGGCGATAGACATTGAACTGCGGATCAATCTCGACGCGCTCTGCCTTAGCGGGCAGGTCGAAGGCTTGCGTGAGGGTGGCCACATCGCCCCTGAACGACAGGGACCTAACGATAGCTTGACCGCCAGCATGGAAAACCACCGGAACATCGAGGGCGAGCGGTGAGCCGGCCTGAACCTGGTCGACTGTTAGCGTGACGCGCGATCCTTTTGTGTCGATCTTGGCTAACTTGAGATCGGGCATCCCTGTGTGTTCGATCCATTGGTCGAAAAAGGCCTTCAAGTCCTGGCCCGAAACTGCCTCGAAACTGGCGCGGATATCGGCGAATGACGCGTTTCGGAACTTATTGTCGCGGTAGAATTTTTGCAGGCCTTGGGTGAATGCCTTATCTCCGACACGGCGGCGCAGCATGTCGAAGACCATGGCGGTTTTGCCGTATCCAATCGCTTCGGTCACCGGGTTGTAACGGCTTTTGAACTTGCTCAGCGGAAAATCGGTTTCAGCCGTCACATAGTCGGTCACCCGCAAAAGAATATCGCGGCGATGGAGATCGCCCTGACCGTTTTGCTCGGCGACAAGATGATCGGCCAGATAAGCCGTCAACCCCTCGCACCAGTTGCCGCTATCGAAATCGACGAACACACCGTTGCCCCACCAGTTATGAAGCAACTCGTGCGGATAGGACGAGTTGAGGATGAACGGGAACCGGATGATCTGTTCGCCCAGCAACGTGAACGACGGCATGCCGTAGCCGGTCTCCCAGAAGTTCTCGACCAACGCGAACTTCGAGTAGGGATAAGGACCGATCATCTCGCGATACATCTGCATGTATCCGGCCGTGGCCTCCAGGTAACGTGCGGCGAGTGCGTCGTCAGGGGTGCGCAAAAACGCTTGTGCGGTCGCCTGACCGACATCGCGCGAATACTCGCTGAACTTGGCAGCAATAATGTAAATTTCCTCGGTCGGCGTGTCGGTCAACCATACATCTTTATGTCGATTGCCCGCTGTTTCGCTTTCCAGGCGCGTACCCTGGCTGACCGACTTCCAGTCATTCGGTAGATCGACGCTGAGCCTGTAAGTCACCAGCGTGTCCTTGACTTGAGGAACCCAAATCGAAGAGCCCGCCAAGTATGCACCGCGCTCCTCGATCAATCCCGGCGATTGACTAAAACCTCGGGCATATTCCTGGCCGACTGTCGTGATCGGGTTGTTGATTTCGCCCTCGTACGCCAGTTTGAATGTCACGTCCTGCCCAGGCGCCGCCCCTTTCAAGCGATAGATATTCACCGCCAATGGTGTTCGGCCATTTTCGCTTTCGCGATCCATGCCCACATCTTCGCCCGGCGCATTGGTTTTGAGCGTCTCGATGCTTACACCCTTAGTCAAACTGCGAACCTTGAGGGCGGCGTTGAGGGTGAAGGTCGTATCTGCGCTCACCAGTGCGGCAGGCAAGTGCCAGCTATCGGTTACCTTAAGCGTGTGTGCGGTTGGGTCGAGCGTGGCGGTGATGTCGTGATGTACGGCCAGAAGTCGTTGCGGGCCGGCAAGTGCCGTTGCGGCCCAAAACGCAACAGAGATCACAGCGAGTGTACGTACTACAGTCGTTATCGACATTGCTCCCATGGGATTGTCTCCTCCCGGCAGAGTTAAAGCAGCCCCAACGTCTTAAACGACACCGAGCCGCCCCGGCTGACAATGACATGATCATGTAGCGTCAGGCCAACAGCTGTGGCGGCGTCTTTCACCCGTCGCGTCATGTCGATGTCGGTTTGCGAGGGCTTGGGATCACCAGATGGATGGTTGTG
>SHWP01000002.1 GCA_009693785.1 Rhodospirillaceae bacterium | reverse complement strand
CGGCGCAGGAGCTGAATGCCGCCAAGGAACAATTGATCGCCGCGCAGCAGGAAAATCAGCAGTCGCAAGACCGCATCAATAAGATTGATGACGCCACTGGCAGCATCGAGTCCGAATACAAATCGGTGTTGCAGCAGCTCGACTCGCTGCAGGTTTACAACAACCAGCTCAAGTCCCTGTTGAACAGCCAACAGTCTGAATCGGCGAGCATCGAAAAAGACATCTTGCGCGTCGCCACCATCGACCGCGAAATCGTCCCCTTGATGTTGCGCATGGTCGATGCCTTCGCGCAGTTCGTAGCTCTCGATGTGCCCTTCTTGGCCGAAGAGCGCACCAACCGCGTCGCTGGCTTGAAACAGCTCATGGGCCGTTCAGATGCCAGCCCGGCCGAAAAATACCGCCGCGTACTTGAAGCCTACCAGATCGAGAACGAATACGGCCGCACGATTGAGGGTTATACGGGCGTCCTGAATAAGGGAGGCAACAACACCAATGTGGAATTCCTTCGCTTGGGCCGCGTCGCCTTGTTTTATAAAACACTGGACGATAGTGAAGTCGGCCGTTGGAACATCAAAGAAAAGAAGTGGGAAGAAATCGATAACGGCTACGTCACCAGCGTGAAAAAGGGCCTTGCCGTGGCCCGTCAGCAAGTCGCACCTGATCTCGTTTATGTTCCCATGGATGCTCCGGAGTCAGCGAAATGAAGAATTCCTTGAAAACAGTCACGGCCATTGCCGCCCTGACGCTCGGAATGGCGATTGCTCCTGTTGCCTTTGCACAGCAAGCCAAACCGACGGCTCCAGCCGCCAACCCAGCGGCAACCGCGGCGGCGCCAGCCGCAGGGGCCTCGAAGTCTCTGCAAGAGTTGTTGGAGCGCGTCCGTCAAGGCCGTGCTGAAGACTCCACAGTCAACAAACAGCGAGAGGACGAGTTCCGCCGCGCCCAGGCCGACCAGCAGCGCCTGCTACAGCAAGCCAAAGCCAGCGTGGCGTCGGCCGAAGCCGATGGCGCCAAGCTTGAGGCCGATTTCCAAAAGGGCGAGTTGAAATTAACCGATCTGCAAAACCAATTGCAGGAGCGCTTGGGCTCATTCGGTGAATTGTTCGGCGTCGTGCGTCAGGCGGCGGGCGATACCCGCGGCCAGTTGCGCAACTCGATCATTAGCGCCCAAAGATCCGGCCGCGATGTCGTCATCGACAAATTGGCGCAAAGCAAGGAACTGCCCGAGTTGAAACAGCTTGAGTCGATGTGGGCTGTGCTGTTGGAAGAAGCCATTGAGCAGGGCAAGATCGCGCGCTTCACGGCACCCGTTGTGTCAATCGATGGCAAGGAAAACAACAGCGAAGTGGTCCGCATTGGGCCCTTCACGGCGGTCTCAGACGGCAAGTACCTCAACTACCTCTCGAGCACACAGCGCTTGGCGGTTCTCGGTCGCCAACCGTCGGCCGCAGCAGTTAGCGCTGGCCAAGATCTAGCAGACGCAACTTCAGGAATGGTCGATTCTGCGGTAGACCCGTCGCGCGGCGCATTGTTGAGCCTGTTGGTGCAGACTGCGAGCTTCCGCGAGCGGCTCGACCAAGGCGGCACTGTCGGCTGGGTCATCATGGTGCTTCTGGTCATTGGAACGTTAATGTCCTTGGAGCGGATCATCACGTTGTCAATGGTCGCGAGCAAAGTGATGACGCAAACCAAGAGCCGCACACCAAGCGGAAGCAACCCCTTAGGCCGCGTATTATTGGCCTATCAAGAGAATAAGGGCCGCGAGACCGAGACCCTGCAGCTCAAACTGGACGAGGCCATTCTGAAGGAGTTGCCGAGTTTGGAGCGTGGCTTGTCGACTATTAAAGTCATCATCGCTATCGCCCCGATGCTCGGACTGCTCGGCACCGTGACTGGTATGATCACCACCTTTGAGGTAATCACCCTGTTCGGTTCGGGTGATCCTAAGATGATGGCGGGCGGTATCTCGCAAGCCCTCGTCACCACTGTGCAGGGCCTTGTTACCGCCATCCCGCTTCTCCTGCTGCACAGCTTGGCCACGGGCCGTAGCCGCGCGGTGGTGGAAATTCTGGAAGAGCAGTCAGCCGGCATCGTCGCCGAGCACATGGAAAAAGGCAAATAAGCCATGGAGATCGACCTCTTTGGAGCAATTCAACGGTTTATGGAGCGTGGCGGCCCCGTGCTTTATATCATCGGGGTCACCACGTTTTTCATGTGGGTATTGATTGTAGAGCGTTATATTTATTTTTCCTTCAACCACAGGAAAGTTTGCCAGGACGCGTTGGATGCTTGGCACGCGCGCACGGATCACCACTCTTGGATAGCCCATAAGATTCGCGACAAGCTGATCTCGAATACGCGCTTGGAGGCGACCTCCAATCTTCTGATGGTCACAACCTTGGTGGCGCTGTGCCCATTGGAAGGCTTGCTGGGAACAGTGACCGGCATGGTGACGGTGTTCGACGTTATGGCCCTAACCGGGTCATCGAACCCTCGCGCCATGGCCAGCGGTGTTTCTCAGTCCACAGTTCCGACCATGTCGGGAATGGTGGCGGCGCTTTCTGGCATGTATTTCCGCGTTCAACTTGCCCGGCGCGCAGAGTTTGAGGTCAAGCAACTCGCCGACCAACTTGAAATTGAGCACAAATAAGATCGAAGACTAACAGGACTGAGGCCACCCATGTCAAAGCGCGCACGTAAAGCCCCCGACGAGGCCGAGATCGACATGACGCCCATGTTGGACGTCACGTTCATCATGTTGATCTTCTTCATCGTCACGGCGTCCTTCACTAAGGAAAACGGCATCGATCTGTCGCAATCAAACAACGACACGCTGCAACAACAGAATACGAAAAACGTTTCTATCGTCATCGATATCAACGGTAACGATGAAGTGGTGATGGAGGGGCGCACGGTCGACCCACGTTCTGTGCAAGCAAACGTGCAGCGACTGCGGGCTGAAAACCCCGAAGCCAACGTCGTGGTTCGCGCGGCGGCGGCAGCCAAGGCGCAGACTCTGGTAACAGTAGTTGATCAAGCGCGCTTGGCCGGCGTTTCAGGCGTGGTCATCAGCGAACTTGGCGGTTAGGCCTTAGGAAAAAATCATGGCTCAGCAAAAATTCGCCGACCGCAAGAAGGAAGAAGCGGAAATCGACATGACGCCCATGTTGGACGTCACGTTTATCATGCTGATCTTCTTCATCGTGACTGCCTCATTCGTTAAGGAATCTGGCATCACAGTGGAACGACCCGATGCCTCAACCGGCGATCAGCAAGCCCGCGCGGCGGTGCTGGTGGCGGTATCTGCAGACGGCCTAGTCTACATGGATAATCAAAAGCTCGACATTCGGTCGGTGCGCGCCGGGGTCGAAAAACTGTTGGCGGAAAACCCCCAAGGGACGGTTGTTATTCAGGCTGACAAGCGCGCCAAGTCCGGCGACGTGATTTCGGTTATGAACCAAATTAAGGCAGCCGGAGCCGAGGGCACCGCCATCGCGACGGTCGATAAATAATCTGATATAATGGGGCGTGGCGGCGACCCGCCGCGCATCGCTTTTGACGTCGGGAGGACTCCTGCGATGAACAACACCATGCGGATGGGCAGCGCCCTGGTCGGTTCGGTCGTTGCGACAATTTTTCTGTTCTGGCTGATGCAATACTTGATCTCTCAAGGCATTCCCGCGCTGACGGACGCTAGCAAATCGGCGAGTATTGAGTTCGTACGCCAACAACGCGACGAGACGGTACAAACCAAAGAACGCAAAGCGCCCGAAAAGCCCCAACAGCAAGATGCCCCGCCGCCGCCGCCGCCATCGGCCGACGCCTCGAAGACGCCCACTGGCTCCATGGCGATTGGCATGAACGCCCCCAACATGGGCAAGAATCTCAACTTAGGTAGGAACAACCTGGAAGCCCCATCCGACGGTGATGCTATTCCGTTGGTACGTGTGCCCCCCCAATACCCTGAACGTGCAGCAACCCGCGGGATTGAGGGCTGGGTGCAGTTGGGTTTCACCGTCAACGAAACGGGCGGCTGCGAGGACATTAAGATCATCACGGCACAACCCCCGGAAATTTTCGATAAGGCTGCCATCCGCGCGCTGGAACGCTGGCGCTATAAGCCCAAGATCGATGATGGCCGCCCCGTGAAACAATACAACCAACAGGTCGTGATCACCTTCGACCTCGAAAATCAGTAAGCTCGGGACAGAGGAGCATCACCATGACCAAGTTCCGGATTGTAGGCGGCTTATTCACTGCAGCCATCGGGCTCGCCGTTGCCATGGGCCCCATTGTGGCCCTTACCACCGCGACGCCTGCCATCGCGCAAGAAAAAGCGCCGCCGCCACCCAAGCCAAAGACCCAAAAAGTCCAGGCGATGAACAAACCGACGTTCGAGGCACTCACCAAGGCCCAGGCAGCGATTGAGGCAAAAAACTACGCCGAAGCTAAGACGGTGCTCGATACGGTCAGCGCGAGCGACAAGCTAAACGAATACGAACGCGCCTCGGTGTTCCAGACCTACGCCTACATGTATGCCGAGCAAGAGAACTACAAGGGCGCCATCGACTCGTTCAAGAAGAGCATCGATGTCTCCAACCCCGCAGAGGGCAAGGGCCTGCCAGAGACCCAGCTCCTCTCGACCATGTATAACCTCGGCCAGCTTTACATGGTGGTTGAGCAGTACCGCGAGGCAGTGCAAATGCTTGAGGCCTGGCGTGTGAAAGCCGGCGGCGCGATCAACGGCCAGGGCCTGGCGATGCTCGCGACCGCCTACTACCAAATCGAGAATTTCGATAAATCACTGTCGCTGATCAAGCAAGCCATCGCCTCCACGCCGGATCCCAAGGAAAACTGGTACCAGCTTGAGTTGGCCATCCTGTTGGAAAAGGACAACTACAAAGAGGCCGCCCCGCTGTTGGAGACGATCCTGCCCAAATTCCCCGGCAACAAGACCTATTGGATCCAACTGTCGGCGATCTATAACGAACTCGGCAAAGAAAAAGAATCATTCGTCATTTACGACGCCGCCCATAGGCAAGGCTTTATCACCGAAGAAAAGGACATTGTCCGTCTCGCCCGGCTCTATATGTACCATGAGAACCCCTACAAGGGCGCGGTACTGATGGAGAAGTCCTTCAAGGCTAACCAGATTCAGCGCACGCCCGAGAACCTGGAGGCCGTCGCGAACGCGTTCTTTAATGCCCGCGAATACAAGAAGGCGATTCCCTGGCTGAGCGAAGCGGCAGGTAAGTCGACTAACGGCACGTTAGAAATGCGGCTATGCCAGGCGCAGTTACAGCTGAATTTGTATAAGGACGGCGAAGAGTCCTGCAAAACGGCCATCGACAAGAAGGGCCTGAAGGACGAAGGCGCGGCTTGGATCACGCTGTGCATCGCCCAGATCGAACAGAAGAAATGGGGTGCCGCGCGCGCCTCGTGCAATAGCGCAGGAAAGTTCAAGGACAAAGCCAAAGACGCCGACCAGTGGCAGAAGTACATCGACAGCCGCAACAAAGAAGCGCAGTTGGCCAAGGCTGACTAACCAGCCAGACCCGAGACGATCACGAACGCCGCCAGGGCAACTTGGCGGCGTTTTTTGCGCCTACGAGCTGACTTGCAGATCCAGCTTCAATTGAAAGCCAGCCGTGGTCAGAGTCAGAACCCGCCGCAGGGGGTCATCATCGACAGGCGGATCCGCCGCAGAGACCAGCCCCACCTCTTCCAGCGTGGCAAGACTGCGGAATAAATCGCTTTGCGCCAGGCCAAGCTTTTTCGATAGGGCCCTGCCCCCCGAAGGAGCCGCGCAGAGCGCGAGAAACACCAGCGCCGAAGGGCCATCCAACGCTGGATAACGTGCCAGCACCGTGGCGATCGCAGCCTCGGTTTCGGCGGAGCCGGATTCAGGCATGGGTATTGTCGTCGCGTTCGACTTTGGCAATACGCGTACGGTAGCTGGCGTACCACTCTGTCTTGCCGCGTCGCTGAGCCTCTTGGTGTTCGGCTTGCGCCTTCCAGGCGGCAATCGCGGCTAAGCTATCCCAGTAACATACCGTAATTCCCAAACCATCGCGGGCGGACTCAACGCCCAAGAACCCCGGCATGGTTTGGGCGATCTCGACCATGCGATCGGCGGTGGCTGCATAGCCATTGTCGCCCTCGGTTCGCAACGAGGTGAAGATCACCGCGTAATAGGGCGGCTTGGGCGTGGTCGCGATGGCATTGGATTGAGTCATGAGACGGACACTTTATGCAACGTAATGGGGATGGATTTGTTGGTGGGCGTGCCCGAGCGCGCGCCGTGGCTATCAAGCGGCACGAGGACGTTCGTTTCTGGAAAGTAGGCGCCCAAGCAGCCGCGCGGAATGTTGTAGGGCGTGATCTCGAAACCACGTGCCACGCGCGCACGCCGGTCATGCCAAACCGTGGCCAGGTCCACCATATCACCGGCACTCAATTTCAACTCCGCCATGTCGGCTGGATTGATGAACACCACCCGGCGCTTGTTGGCGATGCCGCGATAGCGGTCATTCCGGGCATATACGGTGGTGTTGTATTGGTCGTGGGCGCGGAAGGTCATCAGCGTGAAGACCTTTTCCGCCGTCAGTTTTTGCGCAGCGGTCCCGACAGTTTCAGGCGGCAATGGCGTGGCGATAAAATTGGCCTTGCCGGTTTTGGTTTTCCATACGCGCTCTTTGGCCGAATTCCCCAAATAAAATCCGCCCGCGCGCATTATGCGCTGGTTGTAATTCTCAAAATCGGTAAACACCGCTTCAATTTTGCTGCGGATCAACCGGTAATCCTCGCGCAACTCTGCCCAAGGAATTCTTGACTGCGGCATAGTCGCCAGCGCGATGCCAGCAATGATCCAGGGTTCCGAGCGCAAATGCTCCGACGCCGGGCGGTTGATGCCTTGGCTCGCGTGCACCATGCTCATGGAGTCTTCCACGGTGATGGCTTGGCGGCCGGTCTTCTGAGTGTCGATTTCGGTGCGGCCCAGGGCGGGCAAAATCAGCGCCTTGTGGCCGTGAATGAGATGGCTGCGGTTGAGTTTCGTCGAAACATGGACGGTCAAATTGAGGCCACGTAACGCTGCCCACGTCACATCCGAGTCAGGGCACGCAGCCGCGAAATTGCCGCCCATGGCCAGCAGCACCTTGGCGCGGCCCTCGCTCATGGCGCGGATGGCCTCGACGGTATTGACGCCTGGCTTGCGCGGCGGCTCGAAACCAAACACACGCTTCAAGCTGTCGAGGAACTCGGCCTTGGGCAATTCGGTGATGCCCATGGTCCGGTCGCCTTGCACGTTGGAATGTCCGCGCACGGGGCACGGGCCGGTGCCGGGCCGCCCCAGGTTGCCGCGCAGCATCAGCAAGTTTGCGATCTGCTGAATGGTCTCCACACCCATCGCGTGCTGGGTGAGTCCCATGGCCCAGGTGCAAATCACCCGCTCGGCGTTCATATAAATTTCGGCCGCGGCTTCGATCTCGGCACGCGTGAGGCCCGACTGCGCCAAAATGCGTTCCCATGGTTCGGCCTCGAGGTCGGCGATCAAGGTATCCAAGCCTTGGGTATGGGCAGCGATAAACTCATGATCGAGCACCGGCTTGTCACCCGCCGCACGTGCGGCTTCGTCGGCAGCGATGATCACCTTCATCATGCCTTTGAGCAGCGCCAAATCCCCGCCGATTTGGAGTTGCAAATAAAGGCTGGTGAGTGACGCACCCGGCCCGCCCATGGCATTGGCGGCCATATCGAGCGGGTTCTTGGGGTCGGCGAAGCGTTCCAGCCCACGTTCGCGCAAGGGGTTGATGGTGACAATTTTGGCGCCACGTGCGGCGGCCTCTTTCAGGTCACCCAGCATGCGCGGATGATTGGTGCCGGGGTTCTGGCCAAAAATAAAAATCGCATCGGCCAGTTTCATGTCTTCCAACAGGATCGTGCCCTTGCCGATGCCAATGGACTCGCTCAGCGCCACACCCGAGGCCTCGTGGCACATGTTGGAGCAGTCGGGCAGATTGTTGGTGCCGAATTCGCGCACGAACAGCTGCCACAAAAACGCCGCCTCGTTGGACGTGCGCCCAGAAGTATAAAAAATCGCTTGGTCGGGATTCTCGAGTTTCCGCAACTCCGCGCCAATCAGCGCGAAGGCATCATCCCAGCTGATAACTTTGTATATGTCTTCGCCCGCATCATAAATCATGGGCTGCGTCAGGCGGCCCAAAGACTCCAGAACATGGTCATCTTGCGCGGCCAGCCAGGACACTTTATGCGCCGCCATCACCTCGGGCGTGCAGCGTTTCGCGGTGGCTTCCCAGGCCACGGCCTTAACGCCGTTTTCGCAAAACTCAAAGGACGAGGTATGCTTGGGATCGCCCCAGGCACACCCGGGGCAGTCAAAGCCCTCGGGTTGGTTGAGGCTGAGGAGCGTTTTGGCCCCAGCGACCGGGGCCCCGCCGCTGAGCAAATGCTGCGCGCTGGCCTTCAGCGACGCCCAGCCGCCAGCGGGGCCTAAGAACGACGGCGATGGGCGCTGCTCGCTCATCCGGGTGGCACCATCATGAACGAGATCATGTTCACCCGGTCGCGTTCGGGCACGGCTTCGGGGATCATCATGTTGTTGTCAGGCAAGTAACCCTTGGGGTCGGCCAGCCACGCGGCCAAGTACGCAGGCGTCCAAGTAAGCCCCGCTTTTTTCAGGGTTGGTGAAAAATCGAATCCGGGCTTAGTGCCCACGGTGCGCTTGAACATGCCAAACAGCGCGGGGCCAGCAAGATCGGCTGAGCCTTCTGCAAGAGCGTGGCAAGCACTGCAACGGCTTTGGAACGCAGCGCGGCCCTTCACGTAATCGGCCTTAGCGAGCACATCGCGCGGGATTGCTGGCGGCTCGGCAGCGATGGCCGCGCCAACATCAAGAACCAAAGCCATCACTAGAAAAATTTCAAAGGCACGTCTCATGACCATCCTGCATCATCACGAATCATCAGCCATGATGATGCGCGCTGTATAAGCCACAGCCAAGAAAAATTGCCGAAGAGCATGGAGAATGTTGGGGAAAACCCGAGCGCAAGGTCATGAAAAATTCGCGCCCCTGATTGGCCAAGCCTGCGTCACGTCAGCCGTGGAAAATATTTTGTATCCCTGTTCTTACAGGAAAAATACAGGCCCGCCTGGTGAACGCGAAGGCTTGTTATGCCGCTGAGGTATTTTTATGCAGAGGCGGTATGACGCGGAGCGAAGCGTGAGGAAGCGATTTGCGCCAGCGAAGAATAGCAACACGAACAGATGGTTGAATTGGCAGGCCGCGAATGATGGAGAGCGACAGTTAGGTCGCGCTCATGTTTAGGCTCAAGGCAGGTGTTATTCATGCCGCAAAGAGATAGTTCGAAAAAAAATATGAATAAGCATACCGGGGCGGTCTGGGAAAAATCATGGGCATGCTTGTAGGTTTAGAATCTTCCGGAATTTTTTGCCTTATCTAGTTGATCGTGAAGCAGAAAAACGCTATGTAAAGTTATGCCTGCAGATAGCATTCCGCTCCCCCGCAACATGCGGACGGAAAACCTGCCTCTGAATCGCCCCGATCTTCTTTCACGGGTTCGCGGTCAGAAATGGGAGCACTGACTTATTGAGGCGAATCTGGGAGAAGAAGGTCTTATGGCATACCCTAGCTTTATACTTACCGATGATCGCCGTAGAGCGGCTGCAAAAAGCCTACGATTATTTCTTGCGCAGCGTTGCAAGGTAGACATCAAACACACCGATGCAAATGCAGCTATCGCGGCAATCTTTGGATTTAACGAACACTCATTGGCTGTAGCCATCGATAAAGAACAACTGGCTGAGAAAGTCCAGATAAAGAGGGGGCGTAAAACGTCAACACAAAAGGAGGAAATAGTGAAACCGAATTTCACGAGGCTAATTTCTAACCGCCCCAGATGGGAAGGTGAATATGTTCGCTTTGATATGTCAGTCGGGCAAGACGTGCAAATATGCAGGGCTTCGCTTGAACTCCTGGAAGATCTTGAGCAAGCCGGGTCGCTAGATGAACAAGGCGCAATGGCTGCCTTCGAGAAACATCGAATTTGGATCGAAGACATCGCAGCAAAAAAATATGTTTCAGGTAACTTCACACCAATCGACTATTCCTTGAGCGTGATAATAGTCAAATCTGAAGACAACATTGATTGACTTGATCGGTGGGAATTATGCAAACCCTTAAGCAAGGGCATGGCAAAAGCTGATGCACTTTAGGCAGGGCTCACGACCGGGGCGATGAACGCATCGCCCGGCCGATGTCATCGGATTCGTGGTTGGGTCTGCGTTGAGAATCTCGCGCGGCGTCATGGCGTCGGCGATCATCCACGACTGCGGTCGCGACCCGATGCTTCCCCCTCCCCATTCCCATCCGGGAGGGCTATAAAGGAGCCCTTGCGCCGGGCTGGCGCACAAAAAGCATTTGTTTTCAGGGGGATACCCGCGCCGATGACGTCACCCGATGCCTTGTTTCAGGCCGTGCTGGATGCGACCTCCGATGCCGTGATGGTGACCGACCGCGCGGGCATCATCCGGCGCGCCAACACCGCCTTCACCAAATTGACCGGCCACGCCTTGCCCGCCCTTGAGGGCATGAATGCGCGCGATTTGTTCCGCGAGTACAACGACGAAGAATTTTGCGAGGGCTTGTGGAGCACGAAAGAGCGCCAGCATTATGAATCCGTGCGCTCCAAGCACGCCGACGGCAAGGCGCAGTTACATTCGCTGACCATGACGCCGATCCGCGACGCGAGCGGCGAGCCCAGCTAATTCGTCGCGCTGATTTTGTCGGAAACATTCCAGAGCGATGCCGCATCGGGGGCAACACGCAAAGTGGGCCACGACCCCCTCACCGGCCTGCCTGACAGAGGTTTGTTATCTGACCGCGTGGGGCAATCGATTTTCAACGCCAAGCGCGCCAGCAAATCCATCGCCATGCTGGTCATGGGCATCGACCGCTTCACGATCATCAACGAAGGTTTGGGCTATGCCGCGGGCGATCAGTTGCTGAAAGAATTTGGCGAGCGCTTGAGCAAGGTGGTGCGCCAGTCCGACACCGCCGCCCGGCTCGATGGCGATAAGTTCGCGGTGATGACGCCGATCTCGGCCATCGACGACAGCGTGATCGTGGCCGAGAAAGTATTGAAAGGCATGCGCCAGGCCTTTCACCTTAAGGGCGAGGATATTTTCGCCACGCTATCGGTGGGCCTGTCGATCTTCCCTACCGACGGTAAAGACTTCGACGAGTTGTTGAAGGGCTTACTCAGCGCGATGTCGTTTGCCAAGCAGGCGGGCGGCGATCAATACCGTTTCTTTGCCTCCGATATGAACACCAAGGCCAAGAACCGGCTTGAGTTGGAAAAGCGTATTCGCGGTGCGCTGGCTAACAATGAATTTGTTTTGTTTTACCAGCCTAAGGTCAATCCAAAAAATAATCAGGTGAGGGGCGGTGAGGCGTTGATCCGGTGGATGGACCCGGTGCGCGGCATGATCGGGCCGGGTGAGTTCATTCCCGTGGCTGAAGAAACCGGACTGATTGTCGATATCGGCACCTGGGTGATGAAGGAAGCCTGCCGCCAAACCAAGGCCTGGCAAGACATGGGCTATGAGCCGATCAAAATGTCGGTGAACGTTTCGGCGCATCAATTCCGTGCCAAGGACCTAATCGACAAGGTTGTCGCCAATTTGTCTTCCTGCGGCCTCGACGCTAAATGGCTGGAGCTCGAGATCACCGAAAGCATGTTGATGAACGACATCGATGCGGCCATCGCGCGCATGCAAAAAGTGCGCGACCTTGGCTGCGGCCTGTCGATTGATGATTTTGGCACCGGCTATTCAAGCCTGTCCTATTTGGGGCGGTTCCCCATCACCACCTTGAAGATCGACCGCGCGTTTGTGCGTGACGTGCAGGAAAACTCCAACACCGCCGAAATCGCGCGCGCGATCATTGGCCTCTCGCGTGGATTGAATCTGGAAGTGGTGGCCGAGGGCGCGGAAATTTTAGAGCACGTCGATTTCCTGCGCGACAATGGCTGCGACAGCATACAAGGGTTTTATTACTCGAAGCCCCCTCAGCGCCAAGGATTTCGAAAAAATGCTAGCCAAGCGCGCCGCGTAAAAAGCTGCGTATGACCATGGCCAACACCGCTCTCGCCGAGATCAAAGAGGCCGACGCGACCGGGGTTATCGCCGATATTTACAACGACATTCGAAACTCATTACGCGTGCCGATGGTCAACCTGATCTTCCGGCACATGGCCACGGTGCCTGGCTGCCTGGAGTGGGCGTGGGCCAGTGTGGGGCCATTGTATGTCTCGGGGCGGGTGGCGGAAGTCGCCCAAGCCTTGCTGGCCAAACAGCAGCCATTGGCGTTGAATTTCAGCTCTGACGAAATCACCGCCTGCGACATGAGTGCCGAAACGCTGGCAGCTGTGCGCGCCACTTGCCGCGCTTACAGCAGCGCCAACCCGGCCAACCTGCTTGCGCTGAAGGCGTTGCGATTGATGTTAGATGAAACACCCCAAGCCCGCGCGCAACGCAAACCCACGCCCGGGGCTTTGACGCGCCCGCCCATTGCGAACGTCACGGCTTTGCCACCCATGGCGGAAATGGCTGCACTTGCCGATGACACAAAAGCATTATTGCGCGCGCTGGCTCATCAACTCCACGGCCCCGATGGCCGCGTGATTCCTTCGTTTTATCGTCACTTCACCGCATGGCCGCAATTTCTGCAGCTGCTGCTGCGCCAGTTGCAGCTGATTATCGATAACGGCACCTTGGGCACGGCGGCGGCAGCCATGGACCATCAGGCCAATCATCAGGCCAGCGCCCTTTACCTCGATTGCCCGGTGGTGCCGTTGGCCGCGCCCAGCGAAGCGGCTGCCGCGACATTGAAAGAATTGATCGATCTATTCCCGCCCAATATTTGCAAGATGACGCTGATCGCCCAGGCGATCGCGCGATCAATGGCTCAATAGACTCTAGACGCTAAATCCCTGCTTGACCACCGGCAGCGTGCGCAACCAAACGCCGGTGGCTTGGGCCAGGGCCGCGATCAGTGCCGGGGCCACGGGCGGCAGGCCCGGCTCGCCCACACCGCCGGGCGCCGCCTCGGGCCAATCGCGCACCTCGACCCTCATCTCGGGGGCCTCGGCCAAGCGCATGAAACGCAGCTCGCTGAAATTGCCTTCCGCCATGCCGCCGTTTTTGGGCGTCATGCCGCCAAACATCGCCGCCGAAAGGCCGTCGATGATGCTGCTTTCCATTTGCGCGCTGACAATGCCCGGATTGACGATGGTGCCCACATCGGCCACGCAGCTGACACGGTCAATTGTAATAGCGTTGTCGGCCGCCACGCTGACTTCGACGACTTGCGCAACAATTGAGCCGTGCGACGTCGACAATGCCGCGCCACGCCCACGCCGCGTGCCAGGTATGCCCGCGGCCATGGGCTTGTCAAAAGCAGCTAACCTGATCAGGGCATCAAGTAACGTCAGGATGCGAGTATTGCCCGCCAGCAAGGCTTTGCGGAATGTAAGGCCATCTTGTTTGGCGCGCGCGGCCAGCTCGTTGATCGCCGGCTCACGGAAGAACACATTCTGGCTGTGATTGACCGAGCGCCAATAGCCAACCGGAATACCGTTATCGACCAAACCAAAGCGCATGCGCGAATGGGCGATGGCATAGGGGCTGTCGTTGAAGGCTGCCAACGCCGACATATCCTTGCCATCCTTGACCGCATCGGGAAAGCGGCGCTTGGAGATGGAGGGTACGGCGTTCGATATATCGAGGGCCACGGGCAAGTTGTTGGCATCAAGACCAGCCATAATGCGCATCTTCGCGGCCGGGCGGTAAAAATCTTGCCGGATATCTTCTTCGCGCGACCAGATCAGTTTGACCGGACGGCCAACTTGCTTGGCGATGAGTGCGGCTTGCACCGCCACATCGCCCTCGCCGCGCCGTCCGAACCCGCCGCCCAAGAAAGTGCGGTGGACGTGGATACTGAGCGGATCGATGCTCAAGGCTTTGGCCACGCCTTCAATGACTGTCGTATGCCCCTGGCCTGGCATCCAAATGTCGACGCTGTCGGCGCGCACATGGGCGGTGGCGTTCATGGGTTCCATGCAAGCGTGTGTGAGGTAAGGCACGGTGTACTCGAATACCGCCGTGCGGGCGGCAGCTTTCATGGCACTGTCCACATCGCCAATGGACTGCAATACCGGCGCATTCGCACGGTTCAGACCGGATTCAAGATCAAGCGCTAAATCGCTCGCGCCATAGTGGGCACGCGCGGGCGTGTCCCATACCGGGGCCAAAGTCTTCAAACCCCGCAGCGCGGGCCAATAGCCAGTTGCCACCACAGCGACAGCGTTATCGAGCGCCACGACTTGCTGCACGCCAGGAATTTTCATGGCCGGGGCTGGGTCCACGCTCAGCAATCGGGCGGTAAACACGGGAGCTGCTTGGATAGTCGCAACCAGCAGATCGGGCAGGATGACATCGACGCCAAAGCCGGCCGAGCCATCGACCTTGGCAGGCGTATCAAGGCGCGCAGCAGACGTGCCCATCAGCGTCCACTGGGCCTTGGGTTTGAGGGTGACTTCGTTTGGTGGTGGCTGCCGGGCGGCAGCTTCGGCCAATGCCGCAAAACTCAAACTGCGCCCGGAAGCAGCGTGAACAATGTGGCCATGCTCGGCCGTCAAACTTGAGGCAGGAATTTTGAATTTGGCGGCCGCGGTGGCTTTGAACATTTCGCGCGCGGTTGCCCCCAACTCGCGAAACATTTGGAACTGGCCGCGGATCGAAACACTTCCGCCCGTACCCTCGGTAAAGCCGCCGCTATATCCGCGGTTGTAATAAACTTTGCCATTGGCCGGGACTCAAAGCGCACGTCTTTCCAATCGGCGCCCAATTCCTCAGCGACGATTTGGGGAAGCGCGGTCGTCACACCTTGGCCCATCTCGGCCATATGCACGTTGACCGTCACCGAATTGTCAGCGCCGATTTTCAGCCAGTATTTGAACGCCTCGGTCGGGCCGCCAGGGCCATAGTCCGTCTTGGCCTGCTGGGCTCCTGCCTCGGTACTGCCAAGCGGCACGCCAAAGATGACCCCGCCACCAGCCACGGCGAGAGCGGTAATCGCGCTACGCCGGGTAACAGACGTGGGGGTCGTCAGGGGGGTCATGGTCGCGGCCAGCTTGCTTAGATTGCTATTCACCCTAGTATCCATCTCTCGTTCCTGAGCCGCAACGGTTACGATGCCCCGCACGACCCATCCGTGCACTGGGCGCAAGACAAGGAAATCCAAATGCTTGCTGCCCAAAGTCTGCTCGGCCTTGGCCTGATGATCGCCTTCGCCTGGGCGATCAGCGAAAACCGCAAGAATGTGCGTTGGAAGACCGTGGCCTGGGGGCTAGGTTTGCAATTCCTGCTAGCCGGGCTGTTGCTAAAATTCCAGGCCGGACAGAATTTCCTGATCACTCTTAATAGTGCGGTGGACGCGCTCGATACTGCGACGCGGGCGGGTACTTCATTTGTGTTTAGCTACCTCGGCGGGGGCGATTCCCCGTTTCTCACCAAAGAAAGCGCCTCGACGTTCGTGTTGGGCTTCCAAGCCTTGCCGCTCATCCTCATCATCAGCGCGTTATCGGCGCTGCTGTTCCA
This sequence comes from Rhodospirillaceae bacterium, assembly GCA_009693785.1. Classification (GTDB taxonomy): domain Bacteria; phylum Pseudomonadota; class Alphaproteobacteria; order Rhodospirillales; family Rhodospirillaceae. Next base: position 107,428 of record SHWP01000002.1, on the reverse strand, counting down.
TTTCAATATTATTCAGCCCGTCGTGCGCGGCTTTACTTGGATCCTGCAACGGACCTTGGGGGTGAGCGGACCAGCGGGCGTGGCGACCACCATGAACATTTTTGTCGGCATGACCGAGTCACCTTTGGTGGTGCGCCCTTATTTGCGTGCGGAATCGAGAGCGGGGCTGTTCGTGATCATGACGGCGGGTATGGCCACGGTCTCAGGCACGGTGATGGTGCTTTACGCCAAGTTCCTGGCCAACGTGATTCCCAACGCGCTGGGGCAAATTTTGATCGCCTCGATCATTAGCGCGCCCGCGGCCATCGTGATGGCCTTCATCATGATCCCCGAAGACCCCGAGCGCGCAAGATTGGTCGATAACAACGCAACCGTGCTCAGCGTGGGAGAGCCTGGCGATAACATGATGTCGGTGATCACGCGAGGCACCACCGATGGCATACAGCTGGTGATCAACGTCATCGCCATGCTGATCGTGCTCATTGCACTCGTCAGCTTGGCCAACCAAATCATCGCACTATTACCCGATGTGGCTGGGGCACCGTTGTCGTTGCAACGCATTCTGGGCTGGGTCATGGCGCCGCTGGCCTGGTGCCTTGGTGTGCCGTGGTCGGAATTGCCCGCAGCGGGCGCGCTGCTTGGCACCAAAACCGTCCTCAACGAACTGATTGCCTATATCGACATGTCGCAGTTGCCACCCGATGCTTTGAGTCCGCGCAGCCGATTGATCATGACCTATGCCCTGTGCGGATTTGCCAGTTTCGGCTCGCTCGGCATCATGATCGGCGGATTAGGTGCCATGGTGCCTGAACGTCGTGCCGAAATTGTCGAACTGGCTTATAAGTCGTTGATTTCAGGCACCTTGGCCACCTGCATGACAGGCGCTGTGGTGGGCGTTCTGATGTGGCCCTAAACCGGCCTCGGCCCTAGATTCTTTGGGTCGAAGGGGCTATGTCAGCGCCGCTTTTGGACCATCACCACCATGACCTACGCCGTCAAAGAATTGTTCTACACGCTGCAAGGCGAGGGCGCCCATGCCGGCCGCCCGGCCGTGTTCTGCCGCTTTGCGGGCTGCAATTTGTGGAGCGGGCTTGAGCGCGACCGCGCCCAGGCGATGTGCAAATTTTGCGACACGGATTTTGTGGGCACCGGTGGCTTAGGTGGCGGCAAGTTCACGACCGCAGATGACTTGGCCGCCACGATTTCAAAAGCTTGGCGTGGAAATGGCAGCGCACAACGCTTTGTCGTATTCACGGGCGGCGAGCCCTTGCTGCAATTAGATCGCGCGTTAATCGAGGCGGTGCATGGTAATGCGTTCATGATCGCCATTGAAACCAATGGCACGCTCGCCGTGCCAGAGGGCGTGGATTGGGTTTGCGTCAGCCCCAAGGCCGATGCCAGCTTGGTGGTCAAGCAGGGCGATGAACTCAAGTTGGTTTATCCGCAAGAGCGTGGCGAGCCTGAACGCTATCGCGCGCTTGATTTTGTGCACCACTTCTTGCAACCCATGGACGGAACCGCGCGCGAAGCTAATACTCAAGCTGCCGTCGCCTATTGCCTGGCGCATCCCGAGTGGCGCTTGAGCTTGCAGACACACAAATTTCTGGGCATTCCGTAACCTCATGAGCACGCGATTTCACATTGTTAAGGAGTTCGGCTTCGAGGCGGCGCACCACTTTCCGCATAAGCCCGACGGCCATGAGAATACACGCATGCATGGTCATTCGTTCCGTGTGGAAGTGGAACTGGCGGGCGAACCCGAAGCCGCTACGGGCTGCGTGGTTGATTTCGAAGATATCGGCCGCGAGATCGCCAAGGTGCGCGAGCGGCTTGACCATCACCTGCTCAACAGCGTTCCGGGCCTTGAAAAACCTTCGCTCGAACACTTGGCACGCTGGATCGCCGAACAACTCAAGGCCGTTTTTCCCCAACTGGTGGGCGTGACGGTCCGCAGGCCTAGCTGCGGTGAATCCTGCCGCTATACCGTGGGCTAATGGCTGTGTCCCCCAAGCGCTGCGTGGTGCTGCATTCGGGCGGTCTTGATTCCACCGTATGCCTGCTGCTGGCACGCCAGCACGGGCGTAACCCGCGCAGCCTCGGGATTAGTTACGGCCAGCGCCACGATGTCGAAATCGCCTATGCCCAAAAGCAGTGCGAGCGCTTCGGTTTTGAGCGCCACCTGATCGACGTGGGCTGGGATAAGCCTGCCATCACCATTCCCACGGGCCGGACCATGGCCGAGATGCGCGGCGGGGGTATTGCCCCCACCTTCCTTCCGGGCCGTAATGCCGTGTTTTTAGCCCTGGCCTGCGCCGAGGCGGCCGGGGCGGGGGCCGAAGAGGTCTGGATTGGGGTGAATGCGGTAGACTATTCAGGCTACCCCGACTGCCGGGAGTCCTTCCTCAGCGCCTTCCGGCGCATGTGGGCCGAAGCCGTGCCCAACCCGCCCCAGGTAGTCGCCCCCTTAGTGCACCTCTCTAAGCCCCAAATTGCAGCCCTGGCCAAGGAGCTGGGGCTCGCCCCAGGTGACACCTGGAGCTGCTACGCACCCGATACCACAGGGCCTGAACCTAAGCCCTGTGGGGTCTGCGATGCTTGCATTCTGCACACCCATGCCTGGGCGGAGGCGGCAGCGACACCCCCCGCTAGGCCAGAGATTCCCTAGGAAATAATTAGATACATACAGTAGGTATCTAATAAATTAGCCTGAATTAAGCTTGGTGGGTTCGCTACCCACCGGTCCTGATCCAATGGCTCATCGGGGCGGCTTTTGACTGTCAGAACAAATCCAGCCCAAATAGTTTTGAGTCGATTGATTCTAGTTTCGACTCAGCCCAAAATCGTATCCGCGAAGAGACACAACCAATCGCCGATCAAGGACGATGGTGCCGACAGAAGTAGTTGTAGGGGGCTGGGGGCTGGGGGCTGGGGGCTGGGGGCTGGGGGCTGGGGGCTGGGGGCTGGGGGCTGGGGGCTGGGGGCTGGGGGATGAGGGATGAGGGACGATGTCGTGTATGGGATGCCCATCTTAGCGTTCCAATCTGAAGAGACTGGAGCAGACCTTGAGACGCTAAAATCGAAATCGGACAAACCAACTTCACTGACAGATCGCGAAGTTGAGATTTTACGCTGGACGATTGATGGCAAGACGGCCTGGGAAGTCGCCAAAATCCTGAAAATCACGGAGCGCACCGTTAATTTTCACCTCCAGAACGTGATGTCCAAATTCGGCGTACACAACAAAACCCACGCGGCCGCCAAGGCCATGAGCTTTGGGCTAATCGCTACCGTCTGAATGTTGCCAAGCCAACGAATCAGTTGATCGCTTTATACATCGCCGCACAGCGCGTCTTGACCAACTCGGCGTCGCCCTTGGCATCGCCCTGGATGGCCGCGGCCCGGCCTTGCTCAGAAATGCAGGTGGTCGTGAACCAGCCGCGCACCATCTCGATCAAGTCTGCCGGGCAGGCCGCCGGCGCACCCTTTTCTTTCTTCATGGTGGGCTCGTAGGGAATATTCACCACCGGTTCGATTCCCTCGACCACCAAGCCGATCACCGGGATGTCGGATTTCACGATCACGCCATTGAGATCGCGGAAGACAACCTGCACGCATTCAGCGGCATTAGCCCCCGTCGACAGCACGAACAGCGTGGTTAGAAGTGCTGAAAGGCGCATATATTTTCTTTGATTCCAGATGAGGATGGTGCGGGTAGAGGGACTTGAACCCCCACGGCCTTGCGACCGGTAGATTTTGAGTCTACTGCGTCTACCATTCCGCCATACCCGCGAAGAGGCAGGGACATAAACTAGCGAGGGGGGCTCTGTCAAAGCGCCTAGCCGCCTCATTTTTGCCGGTTTTGTGCTTGAGCGGCCGATCGCCTAAACTTCGGACCATGACTTTACAGAATCGCTCTTTTTTCGCCATTTTTGGCATCGCGCTGGCCTCGGCTGGCGCATTGGGCCTGGCCCTGGTGGCGCAGTACGGCTTCGATCTGTGGCCTTGCACCATCTGCTACTGGCAACGAGTACCCTATGGCCTGACACTGGCGCTGGCAGTGCTGGCCATGATGCCCGTGGTCGATGGGCCTTCGCGCCGAATGATCGTTCTGCTGTGCGCTGGCCTGTTCCTACTCAACGCCGGGATCGCGCTTTATCACACCGGTGTCGAGGAGCGCTGGTGGCAAGGGCCAACGGCCTGCGCAGGCAAACCGCAAGAGCTCAGCCCCACCGACCTGCTTGCCGCGCTCAATCAGCCTGGCCGGACCAGTTGCGAAGATGCGGCCTTCAGGTTCTTGGGGCTTTCCATGGCGGGATATAACATCATCGCCTGCCTCGTTTTGGCCTTTGGTTCTTGGATGGCTACACGCCGCGACGCTTGGTGGAAATAGATCATGACTTCGGCACGCCCCCTGCCCGGCGATCTGAGCCCAGAGGAAAAATTGGCGCGGATGATTCGCGTCAATCAGGCGGGCGAGTATGGCGCCAAGCGAATCTATGAAGGCCAGTTGGCCGTGCTCGGCAAAACCGATAGCGCGCCGGTGCTGACCGAAATGCTCGCCCAAGAAGAAAAGCACCTAGAGCGCTTCAACACGATCATGCGCCAACGCGGTGTGCGCCCGACCGCGTTGGAACCGTTATGGCATGCGGCAGGTTTCGCGCTGGGTGCAGCGACGGCGCTGATGGGGCGTGAAGCAGCCATGGCCTGCACGGTCGCAGTGGAAGACGTGATTGGCGAGCATTACGCCGAACAAGCGGCAAGCCTGGGCGAGGATGAGTCGGAATTAAAATCCACCATCGAATCCTTCCGCGCCGATGAAATGCACCACCGCGATGTCAGCCTAGAGAATGGTGCCGAACAGGCGCCTGCTTATGCAGCCCTGACAGGTGCGATCAAAGCCGGAACCAGGCTCGCGATTTGGTTGTCGAAACGGATTTGACGGCGAACGAGCGGTCTAACTCGGATCCAGTTCCGTATCCCAGTAGAGATAATCGCGCCAGCTTTCGTGCAGATAATTGGGCGGGAAACCGCGCCCGATATCTTGCAGATGGAATGACGTGGGCCGGAACGGCCGCTGGCTGGGAAACATATGCGCGTCTTCCGGCAGCCGGTTGCCTTTCATCAAGTTGCAATCCGCACAGGCCGTGACAACATTCTGCCAGGTGGTACGCCCGCCGCGCGAACGCGGAATGATGTGATCGAACGTCAGATCATTTGTGGGGTGCGGTGTGCCGCAGTATTGGCACATGAACTTGTCGCGCAGGAACACGTTGAACCGCGTGAATGCGGGTGAACGTTCCATCGGCGCATATTTTTTAAGCGAAATGACGCTGGGCAGTTTCATCGCCCAGCTGGGCGAGTGCACGACGCGGTCATACTCGGAGACGACATTCACGCGGCCCAGAAATACCGCCTTGATGGCTTCCTGCCAGGACCATACAGACAATGGGAAGTAGCTCAGCGGACGGAAGTCCGCGTTCAAAACAAGCGCTGGGGAAGCTTCAAGCGAGACTCCCACGATGGCCGCATGCTCCTGAAAAAACTGCTGAGGCCACTCTAGCAAGTTCCGTGTGGAATACAAACTCTGGTACGCTATTGGGGCTTATGGCCCACCATCATGGCCCGTATCTGACGTTTGCATGACAACTTCCGATTCGCCCGTTGTGACCCGTTTTGCCCCCAGCCCGACGGGGTATTTGCACCTGGGCACCGCCAAGGCTGCGCTATTCGCAGCCCAGCACGCCAGGGGCGGGCAGTTTTTATTGCGCATCGAGGACATCGACCGGGGCCGCTGTAGGCCCGAGTTCGAGGCGGCGATTTACGAGGACTTGACCTGGCTAGGGCTAACCTGGGAACAGCCCGTGCGCCGCCAATCGGAACACATGGCCGACTACGAGGGCGCCATTGGCACACTCAAAAAATTAGGCTTGGTCTGTCCGTGCTTTTGCACGCGTGCCGATATCGCCAACGCATCGGCCGCGCCCCATGGATTGATCGCAACCGGACCCGATGGCCCCTTATACCCCGGCACGTGCCGGGCGCTGTCGAGCGCCGCCGCACAAAAGCGCATCGATGCTGGCGAAAGTTATGCCTTGCGCCTGCGCATGGACGACGCGGCGCGCGGGGCGGGCTCATTGACCTGGCGCGATGGAGTGCGCGGCAAGCAAATCGTCACACCGGAAATTTTCGGCGATGTGGTGATTGCCCGCAAAGACACGCCCACCAGCTATCACCTCGCCTGTACGTGGGACGATGCGTTGCAAGGCGTGACGTTAGTCACACGCGGCGAAGACTTGTTCGCGGCTACCCATGTGCATCGCCTGCTGCAACATCTGCTGAACTTGCCGACACCCGCCTACCATCATCATGGGTTGCTGTTGGGCCCCGATGGCAAGAAATTCTCCAAACGCGACCAGGCCCCAACCCTGCGTGCCTTGCGTGAGGCAGGACGAACAGCAGACGAGGTGCGGGCGATGATTGGAAAAGCCTAAAGCTTGAACCCCGCCAGCGGGTGATGGGTTTGCACCAGCTTCTTTAGCCGTTCGTCCAGCACATGCGTGTAAATCTGCGTGGTGGAGATGTCGCTGTGGCCCAGCAGTTGTTGCAACGTGCGCAGGTCAGCGCCGTGAGCGAGCAAGTGTGTGGCGAACGAATGGCGCAACACGTGGGGCGATACGCGCGAGGGCATGAGCCCCGCCGACACCGCAATATCCTTCAGCAACTTGGCAAAACCATCGCGCGTCATATGCCCGGAACTGCCACGGGATGGAAACAACCACGGAGATACAGCTTTTTTCGTATTCTTTTTTGAGGGCAGAAATTCGTCGCGAACTTTCATATAGGCTTTAAGGGCGGCTTGTGCCGCCTCGCCCACGGGCACCATGCGTTCCTTGCCGCCCTTGCCACGCACGATCAGGACAGAGGAATTGCGGGCGACCGCCACCGGCAGGGCCACAAGTTCCGATACACGCAAGCCCGCAGCATACAGAATTTCCAACAGCGCGCTGGCACGGGACCCATCCGCGCCCTCGATCTTGCGGGCGGCCTTGAGCAGCCCATTCACCTCGCGCTCGCTGAGATACTTCGGCAAGGGTTTGGGCAGCCGCGGCGGATCAAGTGCGCTGGTGGGGTCGTCCTTGCGTATGCCCTCGCCATAGAGAAAACGAAAGAACTGCCTCAGGCTCGATAAATGCCGGGCCGCCGAGCGCGGCGCCAACCCTGCACGATGGAGGCTACCCAAAAAATCTCGCAAATCTTTCGACGAGACAGCGGCGGGGGTAAGGCCGCGCGCGGCAAGGTAGCACTCAAGCGTCATCAAGTCTTCGCGGTAGGCCGCAAGTGTGTGTGCTGCTGCGCCACGTTCGGCCGACATCATTTCGAGAAACGCATCGACATGCGCGGAAGCTTGCCCGTGCTTGGCCGCCTGCCGTTGAGACCGCGTGCGAGGCACGATAGTGTTAGAGGCCCAGAACCAGCGCGGCCTCGGCGGCCAGCGCGCGTGCATCGTCTTCGCGGCCAACGATCATCAGGCTTTCAATGACCTTATTCAGTGTCAGCGGCGATGCGCCCGTGGGCCCGTCGTCGCCCAACGCCACCAACGCCAGGGCCACCGTATCGCCAAGATTGGCATCGCGCGCGGCGAGCGATAGTGCGTGCCACAGGTGCGATGACAAGGGTGTCATGGCGGCATGTTTGACCGGCGCGGTAACAACCGGCAGCCAATCGGTGGCGGAAATAGGATCACCCAGGGACATGAGCAAATTGAGCAACCGTTCGCGCGGTGCAATGGCACCCGCCGCTGGAATGGTCGCCTGCCAGGCCCGAATGTTTTGCGGCGTTATGTTGCCGCGCGAGCCTTTTTCGGCCATATGCTCGACCGCCCAAAGGCCGTCGGCGATGCCCGCAGCCTCGATGCTGGTACGCGACATCTGACGGGTGAGTTCGAACCATGGAAGCGCCGCATCGCGCGCGCCTGCGGCGAGCAACCCACGCGCCGCGTGACCCGCAAACCAAATCAAATCGGGCGATGGGGTGAGTTCGCTCAAGAACGGCGCATAGATGCGCGCCACAGTCACCAGGTCTGGCCCCTTCTCGCCTTTATCGGCACGCGCCAGATCAATCGCCTTCGCCATGACTTCGGCGCGTGCGGTGGGCACGGTCTGCGCCTTGGCGATTTGGAACATATAGGCCCGGGCGCGCACGTTATCGGCGGTGGCTTGGGCTAATTGTACGGGTTGTGTATCTTGGCTGAGGTCGAGCGCGACGTAGAGCGTGCGCACGACCTCGGGGTCGAGCGCGCCCATGGCAGCGGCGCGCTCGGCGGTGACAATGCGGCTATCTTGCATCAATCGGGCGCGGTCTTTTTTCTCAGCTTCCGTCAGCTTCTCGTCCTCAATCGCGGGCAGCGGCATTTCGGCCAGCACACGCAGCATGGTGGGGTCGCCATCGCGCACCACCGCATCGGGGAACGCGCGGCCGGTGGCCCGCAACATCGCGAGCTCCAGCGGTGCAATGCGTTGTAATCCATTGGGTGTGAGCGGGCGATTGCCTTGCAGCAGTTCCGCCGCCCAGAAAAACGCGGGGTCCTCCACGCCTTGCTCGCGCAACAGCGACAAGCCCAATTGCGCCGCACTGGTTTGTTTGGTGGCGAATTGACAGAACACCAATAGCTTCTGCCAATGCGTGTCGGGTTGGCGGGCAAGGGCGGCCTGGGCTTCGGTGCAAGCTGCGTCGGTCTTGCCCTCGACAAGCAGACCGTCAACCTTGAGACGGGCCATGGCTTCGCTGACGCGATCTTGCGGCACCAGTTCCAACAATGCCGCGACGCTATTCCAGTCGCCCATGGCCGCGAGCGCGTTCAGGCGAGCCTCTAATAGCCAGGCCGACTGCTGAGCCGCGGCGGTTTGCGCTTCGCCCGTCGGCGGCTCCGCCGCAGTGGGCGTTACATCCAGTGCGAATGGATCGGATTTGGCTTCGGGTTGTTTGGCCTGTGGCAGCAACAAACGTTGCGCGAGCTTTCGCATCGCCAGCGAGGGCATTTTTCGGGGTATCTGTGGTAAAATCGATCGCACGAATACTGGGTCGCTGTCTTGCCACATGGTGCCAGGCAAGGCGCCAGAAGATTCGTCAATCAGGCCGATGCGGTCCGTGCCCACCTCATCAAGCGTGCCAACGGTGATTCCGGGTGTAACACTCGCCGGAGCAGCAACGGGTGCTTGGGCGGCTGGCGGCATCAGCGTCAGTGGGGCAGCCCGCGGCGGGGCGGCTTGGCCCCACGCCGGAGCGGTCAGCAACAAGGCAGCGCCACCTAAAAGCGTGCGGTAGCAGATGTTTAGGCGTTTATTGGAAACGCTCATTCGGAATGACTTTCTCGGTGGTGGCGGTTGGCGGTGGCATATCCCATGTCGCCAAGAACACGACCCCGCCGAGAACGATCAATGCCACAGTCCCCAGAAGAAGCTTCGCCATCGCAGTTCAGGTCCTTCATTCAACGTTCACCCTGCCCAAGCGGGCCGGTCCGCCGCAGGGCGGTCTTCGCGGGCCGTTGAACCACCTGCCTTGAGAGTAAGCAACGGGTAGGTAAAAGTCCACGAAAGTCCTTGGTTTATCAGGTCTTTTGTTGCATTCAAGCGCTTCGGTTTCAGCCGGTTAATAACCCTAAAGTGGGCGAATGGCGAAATCACGGCTACATTACGTCCAGACAAGGCCTGAGCAGCATCGAGCCCATGAACGACCAGCGCGACACATCCCCCGGACAACCCCTCGCCAAAACCATCGTTTTGGTGGGTTTGATGGGTGCTGGCAAAAGCTGCATCGGCCGTCGTTTAGCCGCACGCCTCGATGTGCCGTTTGTCGACGCCGATGCCGAAATCGAAAAGGCAGCGGGCCTAACAGTCGCCGAGATCTTCGAAAAATACGGCGAAGGATATTTTCGCGATGGGGAACGCCGGGTTATGTCGCGCTTGCTGCAAGGTGCTCCTTGCATTCTTGCCGCCGGTGGCGGAGCGTTCATGGATGCCGAGACCCGCAAGCTGATCAAGGAACAGGCCGTCTCGTTGTGGCTGCGTGCTGAATTAGACACCTTGATCTCGCGCACCAAGGGCCGCTCGCACCGCCCATTGCTGAATACCGGCGACCCGCGCGAGACATTGCAACAATTGATGCAAACCCGTTACCCGGTCTATGCCGAAGCGGATGTGGCCGTGGATACCGGGGCGGACAACCCGAACGTTACGGCAGCACGCGCCCTGGAGGCCTTGGAACAACACCTCGGTCAACCCCTCGCGACCACACCATGAGCCCCGACGGTCATACATCCATCGCCTCGACCTCAGTTCTAGTCGCGCTCGGGGAACGCTCCTATGAAATTCTGATTGGCCGGGGCCTTTTGGCGCACGCCGGACATTTTATCTTGCCGGTACTCTCGCAAAAACGCGCCTTCATCGTGACCGATGCGAACGTAGCGGCGACTTACCTGAGCCCCCTTGCAACTACCTTGTCGCAAAGCGGCATCAAGACCGACCATGTGATTGTGCCCGCTGGCGAGGCTAGCAAGGATATCAACCACCTCGCTCAGGTGCTCGACGCCATGCTGGCAGCGAAGTGCGAGCGTAAGACAATGATCGTCGCGTTGGGTGGCGGCGTGGTCGGCGACCTTGCAGGCTTGGCGTCATCGATTTTGCTGCGCGGTGTCGATTTTATTCAAATCCCCACGACCTTGCTCTCGCAGGTGGATAGCTCCGTCGGCGGCAAGACTGGCATCAACACGTCCGCCGGGAAGAATCTGGTCGGCAGTTTTCACCAGCCACGATTGGTCTTGGCCGATACCGAAACTCTGTCCACCTTGCCACGCCGGGAACTCCTGGCCGGTTATGCCGAGGTCGCCAAGTACGGCTTACTGGGCGATGCCGCGCTCTTCGCTTGGTTAGAAGCCAATGCACAAACGGCTTTGGCGCTGGGGACCAACGATCAAACCGCCTTGATTCACGCTATCGCCACCAGTTGCCGCGCCAAAGCCAAGATCGTGGCCGAAGACGAAAAAGAGTCGGGTGCGCGGGCGTTGCTTAATCTCGGACATACGTTCGGCCATGCCTTGGAAGCCGAGATGGGCTACGGCGGCCAACTGCTCCATGGTGAAGCCGTGGCCATTGGCATGGTGCTAGCGTTTGAACTGTCCGCACGGATGGGATTGTGTTCTAAGGACGACGCTGTGCGCGCCAAACGCCATCTCGCCAGCATCGGGTTGCCCGTATCCCCGCCCAAAACGGGGCCACGCGGCAAGATCACGCCCGAGGCCCTGATGGCGCATATGGCTCAAGACAAAAAAGTAGCCGACGGCAAAATGACCTTCGTGCTCGCGCGCGGCATCGGCCAAGCGTTTCTGAGCCGTGAGGTGAGCGAACCGGCCCTGCGCGCCACGCTGGCCCAAGCGCTGGCCAGCTAGCCGCGGCCACGGACAACCGATTGAACCAGTCGAAGAGATTAAGAGGAATGCCATGATGTCTTTAGCCATCGTGATTCTGTTTCTGCTCACGGCGGGCGCGTTTTTTGCCGGGGCCGAGACCGCGCTGACGGCTGCCTCGAAGCCGTTGATGCACCAACTCAAAGACGATGGCGATGAACGCGCTGTTACGGTGACCCGCCTTCTGGAGCGCCGCGAACGGCTCATTTCGACCATGTTGCTTGGCAATATTCTGTCCAATACGGCTGCAGGTGCCTTGACCACCAGCGTCATGATTGAAACCTTTGGCGAGCATGGCGTGGCCTACGCCACCGGCCTGATCACCGTGGTCGTGGTTGTTTACGGCGAAATCTTGCCAAAGACCTATGCCTTGTTAAATGCCAACAACATGTCGTTGCGCACTGCTGGGCTGGTTTCGGCGCTGGTATGGGTGTGTCGGCCGTATACGATCGCCGTGGAATTTTTCGTTAACGGAGCGCTGCGCCTGTTTGGCATCGCCACCGAGCAAACCATGTCGGCCCAGCAAATTATTGCCGAATTGCGTGGCACTATCGAAATGCAAATGGGCGAGAAAGAAGTGAAGGAGGAGGTCAAGCACGAGCGCGCCATGTTACGCAGCGTGCTGGACCTGACCGACGTTGAGGTCAGCGAAATTATCGTGCACCGCAAGAAAGCCGTGACCATCGACGCTGACCTGCCCATCAGTGACATCATCGAACAAGTCGCGGCCAGCCCCTATTCACGAATTCCGCTGTGGCGCGAACAGCCTGACAACATTGTCGGCGTGCTACACGCAAAAAATTTGCTGCGCGCCATCGATTCCGCCGATGGGAAAACCGACCGCGTCGATGTGGCAGCCTTAGCAACACCGCCTTGGTTCATTCCCAACACCACCAAGTTGCTCGATCAGATGAATGCTTTCCGCGAGCGGCGCGAACACTTCGCCTTGGTGGTCGACGAATATGGCGCGCTGATGGGCATCGTCACGCTCGAAGATATCATCGAGGAAATCGTCGGCGATATTCGTGACGAGCATGACTTGCCCGTGGCGGGTGTTCGGCCACAGGCCGATGGGTCGTACCTGATGGATGGCAGCGTGACCTTGCGCGACTTGAACCGCGAAATGGATTGGCAATTACCCGACGAGAAAGCCGCCACGTTGGCAGGCTTGGTGCTGCACGAATCACGCGCCATCCCCGAACCAGGCCAGAAGTTTTTATTCCATGGTTTCCGCTTTGAAGTCTTACGCCGTCAGCGCAATCAATTGACATTAATCCGGGTTTCACCGCCGCGCGCCGTTCCACGGAAATCGGATAAGGCAGCTTAATCAAACCGTTAGCCGCGGCGTCTTGCCAGGCAACGCCCAGGCGCGCAGACTTGAGATCTTGAGGGGTCTATGCGATCCCGATTGATTGTTGCTGGGATCACGACCCCATCCGCTGTCTTAAAGCAGGGAGGACTGTGATGTACCGCAAGATCGTTCCCGACGTGATCAGTGGCCAAACCATTCAAAAAGCCGCGCCAAGCGAAACGGTGCGCAATGTTGCGCGCATGATGCGCGAAAAGAAAATCGGAGCCGTCGTGGTGATGGAAGCCGACCGGCTGGTTGGAATCATCACCGAGCGCGATATGACGACGCGCGTGATCGCAGCCGGGTTGAACCCCGATACGGCGCTCGCCCGCGATATCATGACGGCAAACCCCGACACCTTAGGGCCAGACGACAAGGCCTCAGACGCCATCCGAATGATGCGCGAGCGTAATTACAGGCACTTGCCGGTGGTCGAGGGCAAAAAGGTGGTCGGCATGGTGTCCGTGCGCGATCTCTATGCAGTCTACAACACCGAACTGGAGCAGGACCTGAAAGACCGTAACGCCTTTATTTATGGCGAGAACTACGGAACGGCCTAAAGGCTGACAGCATGGCGTTTGCTGCATAGGGCCCTCGCACAAAACGCTCTACCAGAATGATGGTTTCTGGCCTAAATGACGGATGCTCCGCATTGGGGCACCCTTCACCTTGGACTGGAATCGCCCATGCCGTTGCCTGCCTCGACCGCCGACCGAAAACTACTCCATACCCGCACGGTGAAATGCGAAGGCTATGAGCGCGCCGACGGCCTATGGGACGTCGACGGTTGGATGACCGACGTCAAGACCTACAGCTTTCCCAATCGCGACCGCGGCGAAGTTCCCGTCGGCGAGCCCTTGCACGGCATGGGCTTTCGCATCACCTATGACGACCGCATGACCATCGTCGATGCGCTGGCCGTGACGGAATTCGCACCCTTCCGCATTTGCGGCGACATCACGCCAAAATTCAAAGAATTGATTGGTATGCGGATGGTGCCGGGCTTCACACGCGCAGTGAAAGAGAAGTTCGGCGGTGTGAATGGCTGTACTCACCTTGTGGAAATGTTGGGGACCATTGCCACGACGGCGTTTCAAACCATTGCCAGCAAACGCTTCGAGCGAATAAACGCAGCCAAACGCAAAGAGACCACTATCAGGCCGCCGTTACTCGACACCTGCCATTCGTGGGATACAAATGGGCCCATCGTGCAGCGTGAGTTTCCACAATTTTATTCGGGCGCTAATAAAGAAGAAACAAAGGCCAATAGCTAACCTTCACCTGGTGCGCGCAATACCAATTCCAAAGCGTGCACCCGTTCCTTAAGCTCATCGGCTAAAAGGCCATAAACCAATCGTTGGCGTTCAACGCGGGATTTGCCTGCAAAGGCCGCCGACACCGCCGTGACCTTGAAGTGAGTTTCGCCATGGCCATCGGGGTTGTCGCCAGTATGCCCTATATGCCGCATCGAATCGTCGTGAATCTCAAGACTTGAAGGCGCCAATCCCGCGTTGAGCTTGGCCGTCATCCGATCGCGATATTGGCCCATGAGTGCTCTTTCAGTTGGTGGAAAAGACCTGCCTGAGGAAGCACAAAGCACCTGAAGAAACAAGATTGGAACATGACGCCGAACGCACGATATTTTAGGCATGACCCGGTTCAAGCCCATCACCATTGAGACCTTGCGCAGCCGAAGTGGCGCACACGCTTCATGCATGTGCGCCTGGAAGGGCTGCACGGCCAAGGGCGTTTTTCGTGCGCCACAAGACCGCACGTTATCCAGTTACGTCATGTTCTGCCTCGATCATGTGCGCGCCTATAACGCCAAGTGGGACTTTCACATCCACATGGCGCCCGCCGATATCGAGGCTGAAATCCGCCGCATGGCGACATGGGACAGGCCGACGTGGCCTATGAGCGGCAACGGTCCCGGCGTTAAAAAGGCCCGGCCTTGGTTGCGCGCCGATATTCGCGACCCGATGGATTTAGGAGCTGGCACAGCGTTCGATCCCAAGCAAGCCAAAATGAAACGGGCTCAGTCTTGGGCCACCGACATGGGCATGAAGCCGGAGGAACGCAAGGCCCTGCGTGTGTTCGACACAGATGGCCCCATCACCTTGGCGGATTTGAAGCTTCGCTATAAAGAGTTGGTGAAGCGCCACCACCCGGATAAACATGGCGGCAGCCGCGAGGCGGAAACGCGCATGAAGGCCATCAATGGCGCCTATCAGTTATTACAAACCGCCTTGCGGCGCGCAGCGAGAAATTAGATTCCGGTTTAGGGAGAATGTGTCATCGACCTGCGTTTGAAAAATAAAGTCGCGGTGATCACGGGCGCGAGCCGCGGACTTGGCGCCATGAGCGCGCGGTTGCTTGCAACCGAAGGTGCGAAGTTGGTGCTCACCGCGCGCAACAAAGCTGACCTTGAGAAACTCGCCGCCGACCTGCACGCCCAGCATGGAACGGAAACGCTGGTGATGCCGCTCGACCTAACCCAGGACGGCACCGCGGACCACGTTACCAAACACGCGGCTGAAACATTCGGACGCATCGATATTTTGATCAACTCGGCTGGCGCATCGCAAGGCGGACTGTTCTGGGAACTGGCTGACCGTGTGTGGCAAGACAGTTTCGAGCTGAAGGTCATGGGCACCATTCGCATGATGCGTGCGGTACTGCCCATCATGATCGCGCAAAAATATGGCCGCATCGTCAACATTGTCGGCAATACGGCCCTGCAACCTTCACCGCGCATGTTGCCTGGTGCTGCCGCCAACGCGGCGCTACTGGCCATCACACGCGGGGTTGGCGAAGAAGCCGCGCCCCATGGCGTGGCCGTGAATGCCATCAACCCCGGCCCGACACGTACCGAGCGCTGGTCAACCTTGATGAACCGCCTGGCGCAAAGCTCTGGGCGCAGCATTGCAGAGGTCGAGAAAGACTATACCAGCCAGATCCCCTTAGGCCGCCTCGCCGAGCCTGAAGAGGTTGCCGGATTGATCGTCTTCTTGGCATCGGACAGAGCGGCCAACCTGATCGGCGCTTCTGTGACCGCCGATGGTGGCTGGACCAAAGGGATTGGCTAATCGTAACCAGCCTAAAATAGCCATATAGCCTTGTATTCTTTGGGGTTGAGCCTGTCTGAGAGGTACATTGCGCGGCAAAGCGCGGGCGTGTCATAAACGCGCCCCGACCTAGGCCCTACAGGCCGCCGCGACGCTAAATCTGGAGCATCGAGATGAGTAAGAAATCCGAGATCCCTCGGGCAGACATGGGCGTGCGCTTGCCTGACCGTCAGGTCTCGGTACGCGATGTGTTCGGATTCGACTTCGATATGAAGGTGCCGGCGTTCTCCGAGCGCGACGAACATGTACCCGACATCGATAAGGCCTACCGTTTCGACCGCGATACCACCATGGCGATCCTGGCGGGTTTCGCCCACAACCGGCGTGTGCTCATTCAAGGGTATCATGGCACCGGCAAGTCAACGCATATCGAGCAGGTGGCCGCGCGTTTGAATTGGCCGTGCTTGCGCATCAATCTCGACAGCCATATCAGCCGGATTGATTTGATCGGTAAGGATGCCATCGTTATTCGGGAAGGCGTTCAGGTCACGGAATTCCGTGAAGGCTTGTTGCCTTGGGCGCTGCAGCACCCGGTGGCCTTGGTGTTCGACGAATACGATGCAGGCCGCCCCGATGTGATGTTTGTTATCCAGCGCGTGCTGGAAGTGGAAGGCAAGCTGACGCTGCTTGACCAAAACAAAGTCATCCGCCCGCACCCAGCGTTCCGCCTATTCGCCACCGCCAACACCGTTGGCTTGGGCGATACCACAGGCCTTTATCATGGCACGCAGCAGATCAACCAAGGCCAGATGGATCGATGGAACATCGTCGCCATGCTCAATTATCTTGAGCACGATGCCGAGACCAATATCGTTCTGTCCAAGGTCCCCGGCTACAACACCAAGGAAGGCAAGAAGATCATCTCAGCCATGGTCGACGTGGCCGACCTGACGCGTCAGGGTTTCATGGCGGGCGACATTTCCACCGTCATGTCGCCACGTACGGTGATTAGCTGGGCCGAGAATAATTCGATCTTCAAAGACATCGGCTACGCGTTTCGGGTGACGTTCCTCAACAAGTGCGATGAAACCGAGCGTGCGACCATCGCCGAGTATTATCAGCGCTGCTTCGGCCACGACGTGGCGGGTGCGGCCATCGAAGCGGCGTAGGCGGCCGCGCCGCCCGTGGCCTCGAACCAATATCAAAGCTACCCTGACCGCGGGCCGTCTAAGACCGAGGCGTTCAAGACCGCGACCGCAGCGGTTGTGAAAGCGATTTCAGGGCGCGAAGACGCCACGGTGGTTTTCACGCCGATCGCCAACAATCAAAAATTCGGTGCGGCCGCCAGTGGCGAAGTCCGCCTGCCCTTGCCCCCGCAAAAACTCACCAAAGAGAATGTGGTGCGATTGCGGGGCGCAGCGGACGCCATGGCACTGCGTTTGAAGCATCATAATGCCGGCGTTCATGCCCGGCGCATGCCCAACGGCAAGGACGCCATCGATGCCTACAACGCGATGGAACAAACCCGGGTCGAGGCTTTGGGTGTCGAGCACTTCCAGGGTGTGGCGCAGAACATTGGCCTAGCTTTGGAACAGCGCCTGACCTTGGAAGGCTACGCCATGGCGCGCCAACACTTCCAAATTCAGATGGGCGATGCGCTGAAGGTTCTGATTCATGACCGCTGTGGTGGCTTCGAATTGGGGCCCACCTGCAAGCATGTCAAAGACATCTACGAATCCGAGTTCGGCCATAAGCTTGATGCACACCTTAACGCCCTGAAGGGCGCACTGCACGACCAGAAAGCCTATGCCGATATTGAACGCCAATTGATCGAAGCGCTCGAACTGGAAAAGGACGATGGCGGCCGGGAGTTGGACGAGGAAGAAACCGAAACCGGCGATGAGTCCGACAAGAACGCCGAGCAAAAAGAATCCGACGAACAGCAGGAAAAAGAATCCGAATCAGCGAAGGGCCAAAGCGAGAGCCAAACCGGTGCCGAAGAAGTGGATGGTGAGGCGGCCGACGACGACCAGGATAGCCAGACCGCTTCCATGCTTGAGGCGGCCATGGAACCGGGCTCTGAGGGCAAACAGATCCGGCCCAAGCCCGGCCATAACGAAAAGCGCGGCCAAGCGCGTTACAAAGTTTACTCCACGCAGTTCGACCAAGTTGAGGATGCGGCCAACCTGTGTGATCCGGAAGAGATGGCGCGCCTGCGCCTCCAGCTTGACCGTCAGCTTGCCCATCTACAGGGCGTAGTCGCGCGCCTTGCCAACCGTTTGCAGCGCCGCTTGATGGCGCAACAAACCCGCAGTTGGGATTTCGACCTGGAAGAAGGCTTGTTAGACGCGAGCCGCTTGGCCCGCATCGTCGCCAATCCAACGCATTCGCTGTCGTTCAAGCGTGAGAAGGAAACACAGTTCCGCGATACGGTCGTATCAATGTTGATCGACAACTCCGGGTCCATGCGCGGGCGGCCCATTACCATTGCCGCCATGACTGCCGATATTTTGGCCCGCACCTTAGAGCGCTGTGGCGTGAAGGTGGAGATTTTGGGTTTCACCACTAGCCAATGGAAGGGTGGGCAATCGCGCAAGGCCTGGGCCGAACACGGCAAGCCCGCCAACCCTGGCCGCTTGAATGATTTACGCCATATTATTTACAAGGCGGCGGATTCCCCTTGGCGGCGGGCGCGGCGTAATTTGGGGCTGATGCTGCGCGAAGGCATTCTGAAAGAAAACATCGATGGCGAAGCCTTGGCCTGGGCGCACAACCGGCTGATCCAACGCCACGAACAACGGCGTATCTTGATGGTCATTTCCGACGGCGCGCCGGTGGATGATTCCACGCTGTCGGTGAACCCCGGCAATTACCTCGAACAGCACTTGCGCGATGTGATTGCCTACATCGAAAATTATTCCCCCGTGCAGTTACTGGCCATCGGCATTGGCCACGACGTAACCCGCTATTATCGTCGCGCCGTGACGCTGATGGATGCCGATGAACTGGGCGGCGCAGTGATTGCCGAACTAACCGATCTGTTCGAGGAAGACGACCGCACGGCGATGTCCTTGCGCGCGGCGGCTGTGGCTTAAGCAGCTTTCTTCACCGACTCTTCACCTAACAGCATCGCTTTATCAGCGGCAAACGCCTCGGAAATGAAATCATACACCGCACGGATACGTGCGCTGCGGCGCACATCGGGGTGTGTCACCAGCCAAACCTCAAGCTTGTGCTGAAAATAACGCGGCATCAGGCGTTCGAGATCAGGGCATGCGTCGGCCAAGAAACAATCATGCACACCCAAACCGATACCCGCGCGTGTTGCCGTGAGTTGGCCGATAAAACTGTTAGAGCGATGCACAATGTTTTCACGCAAAAACAGGCTTTCTAATTTCTGCACGGCCGGGTTTTTTGCCATGTTGTCCTCGAAGCCGACCAGCTTGTGCTGCTTGAGTTCCTCAGTTCGCTCCGGCCGGCCATTTTTTTTGAGATAACTCTTGGCGCCATAAAGCCCCATCACCACATCGCCAACATGTTTGGCGATCAGATCGGGCTGGTTGGGCCGGAACATCCGCACGGCAATGTCGGCTTCCCGGCGCACCAAATCGACCGCGCGGTTATCCACCATGATCTCCACGCACAAACCGGGTTGGCGGGTATGAAACGCCGCGAGCTTTTTAGGCAGCCACGAGGTGCCCAAGCCTTCGGTGAGGGAAATGCGAACAGTACCCGTGAGTGCTTGTTGTGAGGCATCGGCCTTGCGCTCAATGGCCAAGGCTTCTTGCTCGACCCGGCGCGCGCCTTCCAGCACCCCTTCGCCGTCGTCTGTCAGCAACAATCCGCGTGGTGTGCGCACAAACAGACGCGCGTTTAATTGCTCCTCAAGGGCAACGATGCGCCGGCTGAGTGTGGGTTGACTGATCTTCAACGTCTTGGCCGCGCGTGACAGACTGCCGGTTTTGGCGACGATTAAAAAATCACGCAGCACGCTCCAATCCATTTCGGTCATGGGAAATGCTCCCTTCTAAGGTATTCATTTTTTATGTATCTCATATTCGTTTTATCCGTCTACTATTCGTTTTATTGGTATCTTAGATTCCCCTCCAACACCGGCCCACGCCTGGCAAAACAGGAGGTTGTCATGAACCGCGTCAATTACTCGTTGGATATCATCACGTTAACACTCGTCTTGATCATGTCCTTGGCGGCCATGGGATCGGCCTTTGCCAAGAGCCCAATCGAGCCAAACTGGTTATGGCCTGACAAATCGATTCCCGTGGCGCAGTCGACCAAGGCACTCATGATGGGACGTGACGAACGCGCCATCAGCCATGCCGAACGAGCGCTCGACAAGGTGCGCGATTATGACCGCGTTGTAGCGCTGCAAAATTTGTGCCTCGGCTGGTTGCGTTTGCAGAATGCCGAGCGCGCAGCTTCCTATTGCGACTCTGCGGTAACCGCCGCAAGCGTACTATCGCCATCGCGCGCCAAGACCGGCTACTCGACATTAGATGTGGTCAAGGCCAACATCCAGCTCACCCGTGACGCCTACAGCCCGCAGGTTGCCACTGCCGCAGGTGTAACTGGCCAATAACAGTCAGCTTGGAGAAGATTCGTAATGCCTACCGTTTCTGTAACACGCCTTAGACTGAGATCAGCTTGGTATGCCCCAGCGTTTCTTTGGTACTCCGTGACATCAATCCAACAAGCCAAACGCGCTGAGGGAAACCTCGGCGCGTTTGTACGCCAGTCGAATGGGGCTTACTGGACACTAACGATGTGGCGAGATGTCGCTGCTATGCGCGCTTTCATGCTGTCGGGCGCGCACCGCAAGGCCATGCCGCATCTGGTGAACTGGTGTGACGAGGCCGCCACGGCACGTTTCGATTGGACGGGCGATTCGTTGCCCAGTTGGAACGAAGCCGAGCGGCAACTGGCCACGCATGGCAAAACCTCGCCCGTTAAACATCCAAGCCCGGCTCATGCGGCGGGTAAAACCCTAGGCACTAGCCAAGACGCCACTAAAATAGCCCCAGCAGTCGCGTCGTGAGCGGGAGAGAGCCGTGGTCGAGATGACGTTCAATCAAGCTTTGATCTTCGTGCCGATGCTCATGGTCGTGGCGCTGACCATCGCCGCCTTCATCCGGCTGGCGTACGTTCGGGTGCGAACGTTGCGCATGCGCGAGATGCCGCTGAAATATTACACGGCATTTCAAGGCGGTACCGAACCCGAATATGTGACGATCGCCGCGCGTCACTACATGAATTTGTTCGAGGCGCCGGTGGTTTTTTATCTGGCCTGCCTCACGGCCTATGCCGTCGAGGCCGTTACGCCCGGCACTTATTTCACGGCTTGGGCTTATGTGGTTTTCCGCCTCGCTCAAAGCGCCATTCACCTGACGTATAACAACGTGCGCCACCGTGCTTATGCTTTTTTCTTAGGCTGGATTGCTTTGACAGTGCTTTGGGTTCAGATCGCCCGGAGTCTATTGGCGCACGTGTAAAATAAAAAAGCCCGCCAAACCGGCGGGCTTTCGAATTTCTGTTTGCCTGGATTAGGCGGCGGCTTGAGCCGCTTTGGCCTTTTTCACCCGGCGCTTGATCGTCAGCGCTTCGGGCTGCAACTTGGCATCGGGTGTTGAGAGCAAGAAGGCATCGATGCCGCCGCGCTTTTCCACCGTGCGCAAACCATGCGAGGTCAGGCGCAGGCGGATTTTCACACGCAGGGTGTCGCTCACCATCGTCACCGCGTGCAGGTTGGGTAAAAACCGGCGGCGGGTTTTATTGTTGGCGTGGCTGACGTTATTGCCAGACTGAACGCCTCGGCCGGAGGCGGCGCAACGGCGGGCCATGGGAAACCTCATAAATTCGGATTCGGCAGGCCAAAGCCAACCGCTTGGAAGGCGCGGGTTTTACCGTTCCACCCCCGCCCCGTCAAGGTGAAAAGGCCACCAGAATGGCCCTGGAACGTCCTAAAAACCAGCGTCTTATCAACGCTTTACCACCAGCTTTTTGACGCCTGGCGGGGCCACTTTGGGCGTTTGCTCCAACCACTCGCGCAAACCCGCCAGGACGAGGTAGCGCCGGTCGCGGTGATTCATCAATCGGCGCAGATCAAGGAAGGCCCGTCGAATACTCAGCAGGCGGGTCATGGAATCGACATCGCGCAGATTGAGCGGTTCATCCTTGAGTTGCTTCAACGCTTCGTCGATCCGGCCACGCATGCCCGCAGCGTTTTTGCGATAGAGGGCCATGGCGTTTTTCACCAAGGCCTCGCGGTCAGTCGGTGGCAGAACTGATTTATGTTGGGGTTTTGGTTTTGCCGCCGGGGCCGTAGGTGCAGCTTTCACACCCAACGCACCCAGAACCTTCTTTGTGAATGACGGCATGTTTTATGCCGAGGCCTCGCCTGCTGGGTTAGCTGCATCGGCTGGTATGGATTGCGCTCGGGCCTCGGCGGTTCTGAATAAACTGACCGCACGGCCCAAGGGTCCCTCTTCCAGCGTTTCTTGGGCGAGCTTGTCATCGGCCAGCGCTGCGATCAGACGGTCATAGCGGCGGATGAACCCGGTCAGTGCAGCACGCGCGGGGTGATCGCGCACCACCGCATCGCCCATGCGTTCGGCCAGGTCGGGATGTTGCCCCTGATAACTAATCAGCGGCTGCACAAAAGCCCCGACATCCCCCGAGCCAAACCGCGCCCAGGCCATATCGATGGCATCGCTTTTCATGATGCCAAGCCGTTCGCCCACGATGGCAGCCTGTGCGGCCAGATCTTGCAGCACGAGTGTGCGTGTGCCCGCGGCCGCACTTCGTTTGAGCTGTGACTCCATTTCCAAAATCGCGCGCGACTGCACTTCGGTGTGTTGCATGCTGTTGCGGGCTTGCGATGTGATCTCGCCCAACCTGCGCCGCAGGCTCGCAAGTTCATGACGCTGGCCGAGCACGCCAGCCACCAGCCACAACCCCACCACGGGCGCCGATATGGCCACCAGCAAGGCCGCCATGTCGCCGACGGGTAATTGCATGAGTGCCGATGCGCCAAGTTTCGAGAGGTAGGCCAGCACGATCACCGCCCATGCGGTTGTGAGCGCCACCACCACAACAAAGGTTGCCCGCTCGCGAATCTCGGACCAGACATTTGACGATGAGGGTGGGGCCACGATGCTTCCGGATCTAGGCGATGTCGCGGTCCAAGTTGCCGCCGCGTGGCAGGACTATAGCTTGAGCTGAATTGCGCCGTCTATTGGCCAGACGGCAAGGCCGTCGGCTGGCACCTGTTCCGCCTGTTATAACAGGGTTTTTAACAGGCGCGGATATACTGCAGCGGCATGATTATTCATGTCCGGTATGACGCGATGCGAAACGTGAAGCGACGACGCGTGGCTAATGCACGTCATCAGCCGGGGCTGCTTTTCCACCACGCTCGATATCGGCCAGCGCTTGCAATGTCGCGGCGATAACGATCTTGTGTTGGTCCGCCCGGCTGATGCTCGGCGCCCAGTCCTCTTGATAACCACCGCCTGTGAACGAGCCGAAGTTCATGTGAATGCCGCCGGGAACGGGCACCCAGTGGCTGTCGCGCGGAAACAAACCGCGCTGCTTCACAAACGACTCTGGCGGCGCGCCATCCGGTGTCGCGCGATGAATGTGCCACACCGGCTTTTGAAAGTCGGCCAAGCTTGCGAACGTTGGCGGGTATGAATCCCAGATCACCACGCCATCCAATGTTTCTCCATGTTTGTTGGCGAACACGGACGCCGATGCACCGCCAAGCGAGTGGCCCATGATCACCCAGTTTTTCAAATCAGGGTTTGCGGCCTGGACCTCGGCCGCGCGCTCGATTCCCAGAATGGCCAGTTCGAATGGCATCGGCACCACGATGACGCGATAGCCCGCCGCCGCCAGTGGCTTCAATGTCGGCGCATAGCCGCGCGGATCACAATAAGCGCCGGGATAAAAAATCAGACCCAAGCGTTCTTTGACATGCAGCGGCCGGAACGTGAGATAGCGGCCTTCATCGACCTTGACGTTATCATCGGAGGTTGCGGCAATCGCCGCGATGGGCGATGCGTCGGCATGACGCGCAAACTGTTGCTGCACCATCGCCCCATAGGCGATGACCACCAGCGCTAATACGGCAACGATTGTCCAACGAACCCAACGCATAACCTTTAAGCCTTCGCACCCGCAGAGGGTTTGATGTTGTTGATGCCCCAAAATTCAAGCTCGCGCTCGAATGTCCAGAGCGGATGAACGCGGTTCAGGTCGGCCAAGTCATCCTGGCACGCGAAGTCATAACCGTTGCCCTTCGCGTTGTACCACTCGGCGTAGCGCAGCGGATAAACCACTTCTTCCGAGACACGGCTGAGCACTTTCATCAGCCACAGCGGGAATTGGCGATAACGGAATTTCGTGCCGTGCCGGTTACAGCGCTCGGCGATCTCGACAAGTTGGTGGCCGGTGAGCGCAGCTGAGGCCAGCGACAGATCTTTGTTCATAAAAACCTCGGGGTATTCGAAGCACGTGCCAACCCATTTACCCACGTCGCGCACATCAATCCAGTTCACCATGAAATCGGGGTCGGTAATGCCGGGGATGTTGTTCTCGGTAATCATGTTTCGCGACAACGCACCGCTGCCGCGGAAATGCGCTTGAGCGGTATAATCGACGCGGTGCATGGCATAATAATACGCGGGCCGGTAAATGCAGGTGACGTTGACGCCCTGGGCGCGCAAGAAATCCGACAGGCGCAGTTTTTGGTCGATCCACCACGGAATGGCCGGCGCGTCATCGGCGATGCCGGTGACTTTGTCGGTCGGGAAAATCAGGGTGATGACTTGGCGCACCGATGGGTTGGCCCGCAACGCTTCAAGCGCGGCTAGAACTTGGCGCATCACCACGGGGCGCCCGCCCACCGGATCATTGCCGTGGTTTGTGATTTTGCCAGCCTGGCTGGTGTTGGCGGTGTTATACAGCACCACGCTCGTACAACCCGCAAAAGCGCGGGTGAGTGTTTCGGTCGAGTTCATATCCACGCCCGATTGCAGCGTAAGGATGCCCGGGCTCTCGGTTTCGGTTTTTTTCAACAGCGCTTCCAGACGTGCGGCGGCTTGCGTGCCAGGCGTGCGGTACAGGGCGCGTACCCGAAAGCGTTTCGTGGCCACAAGCTCCTCGACAATCGCATAGCACTCCCACCCGGTGGCACAGGTGACAGCGATGGTCGGCAGTTGTGATGGTGCGGATGCGGGCGGGGCTTGTGATCGCTCAGCCTTGCGTGCGAACAGCGCGTCCACGAGCCGCTTGTTATTGGCCTTGATGGCCTGCTGAGCGAGTTTAACGGCTGTGTCGCGGTTCATGGCACTAACCCTATTTCACAGGTATTAGCGCTCACAAGCCGATCGCGCGCACCTAACCCCTGCGTGAACAGCAACGTTCAATGAGGCTTGGTCGGCGCATCGTCGTGGGTCGTGATGATTGTTCCCGGCACCATCTCGCCGGTGGCCACCGCCTTCAAATACTCAACCGTCGCCAAGTGGCAATAGCTTTGGCCCTTCAAGAACTCCGGCAGCAGTGGGGTGTACCAACTCTCGGGGTCTTGGTAGAGCCCGGGCGAGCTCACGTGCACCACGCCGTCCTCGGCGCGATAAATGGTGCGAAAGTCTGCGAGGTAATCCTTGCCCGCGACAAACGGCTTATCAACATCAATCACAAATTTTGCAGCCAACGTTGCAGCATCGGCTTGGCCAGCGCTGGTTAGCTCGTCGACGGCTTGTTGTTGCAGCAGCCGCGCGATGTCAGGGCAGAAGAGCTGTTGGCCCGCGGCGTTCGCGCCAAAAATTTCGCGCAGGTGCGCAGACGTTTTCATTTTGCACGACACGACGATGGGCTTTTGATTTGCAAAGGTGACAACCTGATAAATCTTCAACGGCTGCACGGCTGGCTTTGAATGCCGGTACGATGGCATGTCGTCGAAGATGGTGTTTTCACCCACCAGCGCGGTGGCTGCTAACTTCTGTTGAACCATGATGCAGAACTGCGGCGATTTGCTCGCAGGCAATGGTTGCGCTACCGCGCGTGACGGCGACATTTGCTGCACGACGAAGATCGAAATGATTGCGGTGGCAATCGCGGTTTTCTGAATCATGGCGCTCACGTTAATGCTTGTCAGCTTAGCGGTGAGGACAGAAGATAAGGACCAGAGCATCCTATTGAAAGGTATGTTCCCCCGTCGGCCAAGGGTCGGATGCCCCCATGAGCTTTCTCGATAAAATCAAACGCTGCAATGCCCGCGACCTGGCACGCTATCGCCCGTTTCTGATCGAGGGCGCGCGTTTTGGTTTTGTCACGCCCGAACGCTGCGCGGGTTTGACACAGTTTGGCGCTGTCTTCGATGTGCGCGCCGATCATGTGACATTCGCCCCACCCCTCGACACAGTGGACAAGCGCACCCAAGCCCTGGCCGCCATCGTGCCCGAACTATCTGCGTCCGGCGCGTTCTTGAAACCAAGCGGCGAACTTTATGGTGTGAAAAATAATTGGGCCGAACCTGAGCAACTGCGCATCGACCGCGCGCTGGTTCCGGGCTTTGGTTTCCGCGCGTTTGGTGTGCATGTGAATGGGTTTGTCCGCCGCCCATCGGGCATTCATTTGTGGATTGGCACGCGCGCCATGAGTTGCCGTGTGGAACCGGGCAAGCTCGACAACATGGTCGCGGGCGGGCAACCCGCACACCTGAGCCTCATGGACAACCTGGTCAAGGAATGCGGCGAAGAGGCCGGGCTGGATGAATCGTTTGCCCGGCAGGCGCAGCCCACCGGCACGATCACCTATAGCTTCGATGCGCCCGAGGGTTTGAAGGTCGATACATTATTCTGCTTCGACCTTGAGATGCCCGAGGCCGTTGTGCCCATCAACCGCGATGGAGAAATTTCATCGTTTGAGTTGGTTCCGCTCAATGAAATTTTGGCCGGGGTGCGCGAGACCAGCCGCTTCAAATTCAACGTCAATTTGGTGATCATCGATTTTGCCATTCGCCATGGCATCATCGGGCCCACCCAAGAACCAGACCTTGAGGCGATCATCGCGGGGCTCCATGAGAGCCCATAATTATCGTTTAAAATCAATGCATTATGTTTTGTAAAGCGGTAAAATTGCTGGCCATTGGTTGACTTGTTAACCCTCCTTGGGCATTGATGCCCCGCGCGCCGTCATTACATAGAACCGCGCCAATTCATCAATAAAATTGCGGGCCACGAGCACCGCATTTCGAGCTAGGGACCGATCGCGCGATGCACTTTCTCGACTTCGAAAAACCCATTGCCGAAATCGAAGGCAAGATTGCCGAGCTGCGGCATCTGTCTGACTCGGATGGCATGAACATCGCCGAGGAAGTCGGCCGCCTGCAGGCCAAGGTCGAACGCGACCTGACCTCGGCCTATGCCAGGCTGACGCCCTGGCAGAAAACGCAAGTCGCGCGCCACCCCGACCGCCCCCATGCAGTCGATTACATCAAAGCGTTGATCGAAGATTTCCTGCCGCTGGCGGGTGACCGCTTGTACGGCGAAGACGCGGCTATCGTGGGCGGCCTGGGCCGCATCAAGGGCCGCAGCGTCATGGTGATCGGGCTTGAGAAAGGCCGCGACACCGAGACACGCATCAAACACAACTTCGGCATGGCGCGCCCCGAGGGTTACCGCAAGGCTCGCCGCCTGATGCAGGTGGCCGACCAATTCGGCGTGCCGATCATTACCCTCGTCGATACCGCAGGCGCATACCCCGGTGTGGGCGCCGAGGAGCGCGGCCAGGCCGAAGCCATCGCGCGGTGTATTCAAACCTGCCTTGATGTGCGCGTGCCGCTCATCGCCGTGATCATCGGCGAAGGCGGCTCGGGCGGTGCGATTGCGCTGGCCACCGGCAATGTGGTGCTGATGCTGGAGCATTCGATATATTCGGTGATCTCGCCCGAGGGCTGCGCCTCGATTTTGTGGCGCGATGGCGAACAAGCCAAGTCCGCCGCCGAAGCGCTGAAGTTGACAGCGCAGGATTTAGAAAAACTCGGCATTATCGACGGCATTATTCACGAACCCGTGGGCGGGGCGCACCGCTCACCCGAAGCAGCCGTTTCGGCCGTGCGCGATGCGATTGAAACTCAATTGAATCAGTTGGTCAAAGTCGACGCTGGCCAATTACGCGCCCGACGCCGCGAAAAATTCGCGCAAATGGGCCGCACCGCCTCCGCTTAGCCGCTCCCCGGTTCTCCAAAACCCGCAAAGCCGGTTGGATGACACCGGCAACATGATCTTGTTTGGGAGAATCGCCCTGTTTGAGTTCCTCACAGATTTCGCTAAAGGCCTGCTTATCGGCGTGTCTATTGCAGCGCCGGTGGGGCCCATCGGCATTCTGTGCATGCGCACCACTTTAGCATCGGGGATGGCCGCGGGTTTTGTGACCGGGTTGGGTGCGGCCACAGCCGATGCCATGTACGCTGCCCTTGGTGCGTTCGGCATTACAGCGGTGACGCTGATTCTTCAAAGCACGGGGCCCTATTTACGCATCGCCGGTATTGCTGTGCTGTTGTGGATCGCGTCGAGCACGTGGCGGCAGACACCCCGCGATGCCGACGCGGGCAACGTGAATCAACCGGGCGGTTCGTTATGGGTGGCGTTTGCCAGCACCTGCGCGCTCACGCTCACCAACCCCATGACGATCTTGTCGTTCGCGGCGATCTTTGCTGGCGCGGGGCTGGCTGCACCCGCAA
Source organism: Rhodospirillaceae bacterium (assembly GCA_009693785.1). Lineage (GTDB taxonomy): Bacteria > Pseudomonadota > Alphaproteobacteria > Rhodospirillales > Rhodospirillaceae. Next base: position 78,788 of record SHWP01000002.1, on the reverse strand, counting down.
ACACTGAGGCTGCAACCGCCTTCGGCCAAGCTATCGCCTTGGTCAGCGGTGCTTTTGTTGGTTCCATGGCCTGGTGGCTGTTGTTGAGCGGGTCCGTGGCAGCCTTTCGTGCCAAGATTGGCGCGTCGACGCTGGGCCTGATCAACAAATCCTCGGCGGTTATTTTGCTGGGCTTTGCCGCGTGGATGACGTTTCAATTGCGCCTGAATTGATGATACCGACGGGAAACTGACTTGGGCCCAGCAATGACCGCGTGCGATTTGACCTTGTTAAGCCCACGCCGTCTCGCGATTACATTGCTGTTCAACCAAATTGAACCACCGGATTTTTCAGGCACTCTGACATACGCGGTATTGGGACCGTGCGATCAGAACCGCTTGGCCAAGCTGAGGGCGGCTTGCCCCCAGGCACAAGTTACCCATTTCGTCACCGTCAACGACACCGATATCGGTGATGATCGCGCTCGGATTGATGTGTTGGTGATTGATGAGTTGTGGTCACGTCTCGACACTGACGCACGCACCGCCATGTCGCGGGCGATTAAAACGAAGCTCGCGCCAGAGGGCGTTGTCATTCTCGACTACGACACAACGCCCGGCGCTTCGGTGGCGGCTGCCGTCAAGCGATTGGCCCTGGCAAACAACGCCGCCGATCGAATAAGCGGCATTGATTTCGCCGCCCGTGTTCGAGATTCGCGGAGTAACTTCTTCGCGGTGAACCCGCAGGCGCAGTCCGCACTGGCGGCAATGCAGGGGGCATCGCCTGCCCCTGCTGCGGGTCATGCGTTATCCTTCCGTTGTGTCGCCAGTGAGCTTGGCGCCATTGATCTTGCGTATGCCGGGCCCGTGCGGCTGGCCGATGCGATAGCGCGATTTAATTTTTCCAAGACTGCTGCGAAAATGCTGGCAGACGAGCCCGACCTCATCGCGCGCGAGACCATCAAGGATTTTTTCCTCAACCGCGCGCGGCGATGGGATATTTTTGCCCGCAATCCCCGGCGTATCGATCAGCAGAAGGCGGCCCAACGCATCGCGGCCATGCCATTTATAACCATAGCAGACTCATCGGCCCTTGAGACCGCCGCGCTACAAACCGCATTTGCGGATATTAAACTGAACGAAGCCGCCAAGTGTGTCTTCGCTGGCCTCGCACAAGGCTCAGCATCTGCGATGGAGCTTGCGCAACGCTCATTGCCAGGCTGTGAGAATGTCTGGGCGAGTGTGGATTCGATTCTGGTGTTGCTTGCGATGAACGTTATTGCGCCAGTGCCTTGACGCCCGGCAGGTCTTTGCCCTCAATCCATTCCAAGAATGCACCGCCAGCGGTGGACACATACGTAAAGTCACCGGTCACGCCAGCCGTGTTGAGGGCGGCAACGGTATCGCCACCACCGGCAATGGAAACAAGCTCGCCCTTCTTCGTCAATGCAGCCGCTGCCTTGGCGATGGACATGGTGGCCTCATCGAAGGGTTTGGTCTCGAAGGCGCCGACCGGACCGTTCCATAACAATGTCTTACATTGGCGCAGATGCTGCTCAATCGACTTCGTACTGGCGGGGCCGAGATCGAGAATCATTTGGTCTGCCGGAACCGCGTCGATGGCGCACACTTCGGCTGGCGCCCCGGCTTTGAGCGTATCGGCAATCACCGCATCTTGCGGCAGCACGATTTGACAACCGTGTGCGGTGGCCTTCGCCAGCACTTGTTCCGCCGTCTCAGCCAAATCGCGCTCGCACAACGACTTGCCCACATCGATGCCTTGAGCGTGCAAGAATGTGTTGGCCATGCCGCCGCCAATCACCAGTACATTCACCCGCTTCACGAGGTTTGAAAGCACGTCGAGCTTGGTTGATACCTTCGAGCCGCCAACAATGGCCATGACGGGTTTTTTGGGATTTTCCAACGCGGCGGCCAGCGCTTCCAGTTCGGCCTGCATTTGACGACCCGCAAACGCAGGCAACATGTGGGCGAGCCCTTCCGTCGAGGCGTGGGCGCGATGCGCGGCGGAGAAGGCGTCGTTCACATAAACATCGCCGAGCGCGGCCAGATCTTTGATGAAAACGCTGTCGTTGGCTTCCTCGCCCTTGTGATAGCGAAGGTTCTCCAGCACCGCGATGTGGCCGCCCTGCAATGCCGCAATCACACTCGCCGCTGGCGGACCGATGCAATCATCGGCGAAGGCGACCGGCTGACGCGCGATTTTTTCAAGCGCTTGCGCCACGGGCCGCAGCGACATCTCAGGCACGCGCTTACCCTTCGGCCGATCGAAGTGCGAGATCACGATGACCTTCGCGCCCTTGGCCGCAAGATCTGTCAATGTCGGCATGAGGCGCTCAAGCCGCGTCGCGTCAGTGACACGGCCGTCCTTCATCGGCACATTCAGGTCAGCACGGACCAGCACCCGCTTGCCCGCGACATCGGCCTGATCGAGTGTCTTGAATTTCGCCATCGGTTTGCAGTGGCGCCTAGAGCAGTTTGCCCATCACGGCCAGTGTATCAAGCATGCGGTTCGAAAAGCCCCACTCGTTATCGTACCAGCTGAGCACGCGGGCGAAGTTTTTTTCGAGAACTTTGGTTTGTGTGGCGTCGAAAATCGAACTGTAAGGGTTGTGATTGAAGTCGATGGACACCAACGGCAGCTTGTTGACCATCAGAACGCCCTTCAACTCGCCGGCGGCTGCAGCAGCCATGGCGTCGTTGATATCAGCTTCAGTGACATCTTTGGCCAGCACGCACTTAAAATCCACCACCGAGACATTGGGCGTGGGCACGCGAATGGCCGTGCCGTCGAGCTTACCCTTCAATTCAGGCAACACCTCGCCCACAGCCTTAGCCGCACCGGTTGATGTGGGAATCATGCTGATGGCTGCGGCGCGAGCGCGGCGAAGATCTTTGTGCAGCGTATCAACGGTGGCCTGGTCGCCGGTGTAGGCGTGAATCGTGGTCATATAGCCGTGCTTCACGCCAAAGGCTTTTTGCAAAATATAAGCTACCGGGGCCAGGCAGTTGGTCGTGCACGACGCATTCGAGACAATGGTGTGCGCTGAGGTGAGCTTTTGGTGATTGACGCCATAGACCACGGTCAAATCCGCGCCTGCCGATGGCGCGGAGACCAGCACCCGTTTTGCACCCGCGGCGAGATGGACCTGCGCCTTGTCTTTATCGGTGAATATGCCTGTGCATTCGGCGACGATATCGACCTTGAGGTCTTTCCAGGGCAGCTTGGTGGGGTCTCTTTCCTTGAGCACCTTGAACTGGCGGCCCGCCACCGACATGACATCGCCAGTCACGCTCACATCCTCGGGCAAGGGCCCGTGGACGGAATCCCACTTTAAAAGGTGCGCGTTGGACTCAGGCGGGCCCAGGTCGTTGATGGCCACCACCTCGATATCGGTGCGCTTTGATTCGATTAGCGCCCGGAACACCATGCGGCCAATGCGGCCAAATCCGTTCAGGGCAACGCGAACTGCCATGGATCATGTCCTCAAATTGGCGGGTTTAGCCTATATCTTGCCGGTAGGTCTGGACTTGCGCCCGATCAAAGAATTGGCTGGCGGCAAAGGTCAGACTGAGCGGCACATATAAAGCCCACCCGCGACGGGTGAAGGGGCGGACATACAATAAATCCGAGGGCCGCCAAAGAGGAGAATTGCGCATGTTTGAAACTGCCGAGGTTGGGGCAAAGCTATCGGACGCGGCATTCCGCGAGGTTCGCGACCGGCTGCGCCTCGACCTGATCGACCTGCAGCAGCGCGCCCGGGCGGCGGACTTTCCCACCCTGATCATCATTAGCGGGGTCAAAGGAGCGGGCGTGGTGTTATTGGAAGGATGGGATGCCGCAGGTAAAGGTGCGCCATTCGCCGACTGACCTTCGCATTGAACGCGCGCGATTACCGCATTGTGCCGATCGCCGCGCCCACCGATGAAGAACGTGCGCACCATTACCTTTGGCGGTTTTGGCGCCACCTTGGCCGCGCCGGGCATATGACGATTTTCGACCGGAGTTGGTACGGCCGCGTACTTGTGGAGCGCGTTGAGAATCTAATCGATGAAGAAGCTTGGATGCGCGGCTATGCCGAGATCAATGATTTCGAGAGCCAACTGGCCGAAACGGGCGGTGTGGTCGTCAAAATGTGGCTCCACATTACCAAGGACGAACAAAAACGCCGCTTTAAGGATCGAGGCAAGGCCGCACATAAAAGCTGGAAACTCACCGCGGACGATTGGCGCAACCGCGAAAAGTGGGACCTTTATGAAGAGGCAGTGAACGACATGATCAGCCGCACCTCGACGGCAGCCGCGCCCTGGCATTTGGTCGCCGCCAACGACAAACGTTATGCACGGGTCAAGGTGTTACAGACCGTATCAAAAGCCATGGAAGCCGCCTTAGCGCGCCTTCCGGCCAAGGCCATGTCCTAGGCGGATATTTAGTCGCTCGTCATTCCAGCAGATATAATCGTAATGCCCAGGATGCGGCTTTTGAGCAGGGTGAGATTCCCCTAGAAGCGTGCTCTTTGCTTGGTATAGTCTCCGCGCGCCTTACATAGGGCCAAGAAACGACGAAACAGGCTTTAAATAGCCAGACTCAAAACAGGGACGTATGGGAGTGGCATGAGTTCGGTTGCCGATAACGCCCCCAATCCGCCTGCCGCAAAGGCAGCGGTCAGCGACATCATGACGGCCCTCATGCCGTTGCTTTTCCAATTGCGAAAATTGGCATGGCTGCTGTTCACGGTCACGACACTTTTATTCTTTTTGATGCGTCAGGCAGGCGACCCCGCCTTGGTCCTGGCAGGAAATGACGCCACGCCGGAACAGCTTGCGGCGATCAGGGCGCAATATGGTTTAGACCAGCCCCTTCTCGTTCAATATTTCCGCTACATGCTCAATGTATTGCAGCTCAACTTTGGCAAGTCGTTGGCCAGCGCCGAACCGGCGATGCTGAAAGTTTTGGACATGCTACCCCGCACGCTGCACCTGGCTGGCATGGCGATCTTGCTGACGGCTTCAATCGCCATCCCGCTGGGATCGTGGCTGGGCTTTAAACCGGAAAATCCGGAACGCAGAGCGATCTCGGGCTTGCTGTTCGTGATGCAGGGCGTGCCGGGGTTCGTCACTGCACTTATATTGATTCAAATTTTTGCCGTGAACCTGCGCTTGCTGCCATCACTGGGTTATGAACCGCTCGATGCCCGCACATGGGTGCTGCCGGTCTGCAGTCTCGCCTCGTTCCTCGTCCCGAGCCTCACGCGCGTGGTGGCCGCTAACGTCGCCGAAGCGATGCGCGAGGACTACATCCGCACTGCGCGCGCCAATGGCGCAAGTCAAACGACATTGCTGTGGAGCCACGCCGTGCCCAACGCCCTGTTAGGTGCGGCAGCGCTGATCGGCACCCAGTTTGCATTCCTGCTGGGCGGTAGCGCGATTATAGAAACAATTTTCTCCTGGCCCGGTATGGGTTGGCTGTTGTTGGAGTCCGTGCAAACACTCGACTTCCCGGTCGTACAAGCGCTGGCCTTCATGATCGCCATCATGGTCTTCACCGTGAATGCCTGCACCGATCTCGTGTTCCGCTATCTCGACCCCCGCCTACGGACAAAGGGGTCGTGAGTCATGAGTAGCGTCAGTGCGCCCAACAATGCGACAGAGAGCATCAACCCGTTCAATGTGATTGCGCGGTTTAACCGCTCTAAAATCAAGCAATTCACGAACGTCGAGATCGTCATCGCCTTCATCTTGTTCGTGACCATTGTCGTGCTGGCCGTGTTTGGCCAATGGCTGCAAACCCATGACCCCATGCAAGGCGATTTGATGGCCAGGTTTGCCGCTGTTGGAACGAAGGGTTATTTGCTGGGCAGTGACCACTTGGGCCGCGATTTGTGGAGCCGCGCGGTCGCGGGCCTGCAGTGGTCGATGGCGTGCGCGCTGACCGCAAACATCATCAATCTATTCATTGGCACGACCTTGGGCTTGATGGCCGCCGAGAAAGAAGGCTGGGCACGCACTATCATTCGTCAATTCACCGACACGATGCAGTCGCTGCCATTTCTTATCGTGGCGATTGTCGTTGTGGTGATCGTCGGCCATGGTTTTGTGCCGTTGGTTTTAACGTTGGGCCTTTTGTCGTGGGTGGTCTATATGCGTGTGACCTACGCCGAGGCGAGCTCGATCTACCAGCGCGATTATGTGAAGGCCGCGCACATCGCAGGCGTCAACCGGTTTGCCATCATGTTTGGTCACGTGCTTCCCGGCGTGCGGGCAAGTTTATTCGTGATTTTCGCCTTTCACTTTGCCGGGCTTTTGATCGCTGAAAGCGCCTTGTCGTTTCTGGGCATCGGCGCGCCCTTGGGCGTACCAACCTGGGGCAACATGCTGGCCGAAAGCCGCCAATACCTGTTGAAAGCCCCCTGGATGTTGCTGGTTCCGGCAGGCGCCATTGTCATGGCCGTGATCACCATGAATCTGGTGGGCGATGGAATCGCCGGCCTCGCGCGTAAGCGCGGCCGCAGTATCGACGTTTGACCGGTATTCGAAAGCACACACCCGCATGACCACGGCGCCGGCCTCTCATAATGTTTTGCGCATCGACAACCTGGCGCTCCATTTCATCAGCCAAGGCGATGTGGTCGAGGCCTTGAAGGGAATCTCGCTCGATATTAGCGCGGGCGAGGTGGTGGGCGTTGTGGGTGAGTCTGGCTCAGGCAAATCCGTCACGGCCTTGAACATTCTTCGCCTGTTGCCACGATCTAAAATAAAAATCCCGCATGGTACGGTTTCGGTGCTCGACCGCGACGTGCTGACGATGAACGAGAACGAGTTACGAAAGATCCGGGGCGGCGAAGTCTCGATGATTTTCCAAGAGCCCATGACGGCGCTCAATCCGGTGTTGCGCGTGCGCGAACAAATGTTCGACGTGATTATGCGCCACCAGAAAATTACACCCGACGAAGCCGCAAAGCTTTCGCTGCAACTTTTATCGGACATGAAAATTCAAGACCCCGAACGGGTCTTCATGGCCTATCCTCACGAACTCTCAGGCGGCATGCGCCAGCGCGTCATGATCGCCATGGCATTTTCCTGCCAACCCAAGCTGATCTTGGCCGATGAGCCGACCACGGCGCTCGACGTGACCGTTCAGGCGCAAATTTTGAACCTGCTCAAGGAACGCGCAACCGCCACGCGTACCGCGGTCATGCTGATCACGCACGACCTGGCGGTCGTCGCCCAGCTCTGTAACCGCGTCTATGTGATGTATAAGGGCAAGATCGTCGAGCACGGCAAAACGCGCGATGTCATTGGCAAGCCGCAACATGCCTATACCAAGGCTCTGCTCAACGCGCTTCCCGAGGGCAAGCAGCCGAAGTCGCGGCTTGAAACTGTGGCCGCCGTCATGATCGAAAGTGCGACGGGCGAAAAACCAGCAGGCGTGAAAACTTTGACGCCGCTGAAAGATTCTGGGCGATCAGCACCGCAAGCGAAATTTGTACGCTTTGGCCGCGGCCAACCCATCTTTGAGGCCGTGAATGCGACCGTGCGCTACCCCAAGAAATATGATTTCTTTGGCCGACCCGTGAGCTACCAAACCGCTGTCGACCACGTGAATTTGAGTTTGTTCGAGGGCGAGACGTTATCGATTGTAGGCGAGTCCGGATGCGGCAAGACATCCTTCGCCAATACTGTTGTCGGCCTTGCCTCGCTAGCCGAGGGACAACTCAAGTACAAGGGCAAGGACCTCAAGGACCACGACGAGATCACGCGGCGTGAAATTCAAATCGTATTCCAAGACCCGCAAAGCTCACTGGACCCGCGCTGGCCCATTTGGCGCATCATGACCGAGCCGCTAACGGTCGGCAAAAAACCCAGTAAAAAACAATTGCGCGATACCGCCGAGGAACTCTGCGAAATGGTTGGCCTCGACCCACACGCCATCGACCGGTTGCCGCATGAATTTTCCGGGGGCCAACGCCAGCGCATCGCCATCGGCCGCGCCCTGTCGGTTCACCCACGCTTGTTGCTGTTGGACGAGCCTACATCGGCGCTTGATGTCTCGGTCCAGGCGCAAATCTTGAATCTTCTGCTCGACCTGCAAGATAAGTTCGACTTGAGCTATCTTTTCATTTCGCACAACGTTGCCGTGGTGCGGCATATCTCCGACCGGGTGGCCGTGATGCACATGGGCAAGATCGTCGAAAGTGGCGCGGCCGACCAAGTGCTCAGCAGACCAGCCCATGCGTATACCCGAACACTGATGGACGCTGTGCCCACCCTTGAGCGCGCGTTCGCGGCGGCATAAGGCGAGGCGATCAGGCCTTGCAGGAGATTGCGTAGGAACTGATTACCTTAAATCGCGTTATTATGAAAAATAATTGCTCTTTTTCTTTGGCTTGCGGCCCGCGTAGTGTCGCATTTATGCCACGGCCAATAAACTCATAGCGTTTTCCATCATTTGTGCTTGCCAGATTTAGCTGCCCGCTGTCCTATTTGCGCTCAGCAATCTGCAGGCTGCTTGGGGTGGCCTCTTTATCTTTTTGATTTGCGACTGCTGACCTTTGGGGGAGATCAAGATGAGGTTGAAGCATGCACTGCTGGCCACGAGCGCAGTGACTTTTTTTTGCCACGGGCTTTGCCGACTTCGCCGCCGCGCAGAACCTCGCCATCGAGGAAATCGTTGTCACTTCGCGCAAACGCGAGGAAAACCTGCAAGAGGTTCCACTATCGATTTCCGCGTTCTCTGCCAACAGCATCCAAGAGCTCGGTATCCGCGGCGTATATGAACTGCAAAACTTTACGCCCAATTTTTCATTCGATAAAAGCTTCGGACGACGTTTTGACCGCCCCATCCTTCGTGCTCAATCAAGCGTGCAATCCTCTGACGTGTTGGCGTCGTTCTTCGTGGACGGCGTTTATATTTCCGGATCGATCAGCACCGTCTCGACGGACGCGCTAGAACGCATCGAAGTTCTGCGCGGACCGCAATCAGCCCTGTATGGACGCGGCGCGTTCGGCGGCGCCATTAACTACGTGACCAAGCAACCTTCGGACGACGCCGAAGGACAACTGACAACACGCGTTGGTAGCCACAGCGACTACAAGGGCGCGATATGGGCGCGCGGTCCCATTATCGAAAACAAGCTTCAATATTTCCTCTCAGGGAACTGGGAGTACTATGGCGGTCAATGGCGCAACCAATATGCGGGCGGCACAGGCAGGTCAGTTGGGCCGGAGAACAACTTCGTGAGCGTGCCGACACGCAGCGACCACAGCAGGCTCGGCAAGGAAGAAAACCGCGACGTGACGGCTAAACTGCGGTTCCTGCCCACCGAAAACCTACAATTTAATGTTAAGGTCGATTACAACAAGTCATACGATAGCCAATTCGCCTCGGTCTACATTCCGGCGTCGAAAAACAACTGCTTCCGGCCTGGAATTGATGCGGGCGTACCCAACACCGCACGCAGCTATTTTTGCGGCGAAGTGAAGATCAGGGGCTTGGCTCCGAATCTCAATTTGCCGGCGCTGGTAGATGGCGTTGCTATCCAGGCCGTGGACAACAACCCCCTCAGTCCGACATTTGGACGAATCCTGCGTTACGACCAGACAGCCCTGCGGAATTTCTTTACTGCGCTGGAAGCCGCTCGCAATGACCGTACCCTTGCAACACCGGCCCAGCCAGCGGCACTAAGTTTCGCGTCACCCGCGTTCGCGACCGGCGTTCCGTTGACGATATACGGTGCCGGCGTAAAACCCGGCAACTACCGCACCGTCGGCATGTACACGTCGGACATCCAGTGGGATTACAACGACTGGAATTCAATCGCCCAGATGACTTACAACACCGACAAAGCGTCATACAATATTGACGCTGATCGCCTCCCTCTCCTCAACCCAGTCTCGGGCACGACCGCGATTGTTGAGACCAGTGGCGGATCTCAAAGTTACGAGATCAACTACGATTACTCAGGTGAATTCAGAGTCGCCTCGCCGCAACAGGATCGCCTGCGCGGTTTAGCGGGCGTCTATTATTACAATCGCAAGGCCAAAACCCGCGGACGCACCCTCGGCGGAAACGTCGTCACGAGCGCCTTCTTTTTTGAAGATGGCCGCGATTTCAGCCGAAGCTTCATTAAGTACAAAGCCGCGTTTGCCCAACTTCAGTACGACATTACAGATGCACTGAAATTGAGCACCGAAGCTCGTTACAGCCAAGACAAACGCCGCATACCGTTTAACGCCGCGACAGCGCGGCCAGTCCAATCGTCGATCAAGAGCTTCACGCCACGCGTGTCGGTGGACTACAAAGTTAATGACGATGTATTGGTGTATGCGTCGTATGCGGTGGGTTCGTTGCCCGGCGGCTTCAATACGCCTCTGTTCAATAAGACCGCCGCTGGCCCAACCGACGCAGAGTTCGCGAGGCTTGAGGCCGCGGGCCAAACGATCTTCGATGAAGAGAAGAATCTCGTGTATGAACTCGGCGTGAAATCGACCTTGATGGACGGTCGCGCCACACTTAATGGCGATGTATTTTACATCGATTGGAAGAAACAGAAAATCAATAACGTCGTACAAAACATCCTGACGCCGAATGGCCCGTCCGGCTTCAACATTCAAACCAACTCTGGCGCTAGCCGCGTACAGGGGATCGAATTGGACGGCACGATTCGGGCAACGCAACAGCTGACTCTGTCAGCCAACTACGGGTTGGCCGATCACGTCTTTAAGAAAGCCAACGACCAGCAGATCGAGCTATTCACTGGCGTTCCGCAGGACCTTACCTTGGCCAATGGCGGCAACGCCAAGGGCAAGCACAGCATCCTTGCGCCTAAGCATACCGGTACGGTTTCAGCCAGTTGGAAAGACGACCTGGCGGCTGATGCACAATGGTTCCTGCGAGGCGACTTGTCTTACAGGTCCAAGGCGTTTGGAGAAGTTCACAACGTGTCATGGACAGGCAACAAATACATGATGAACACGAAGCTCGGGGTTGAAACCGAGGCTTGGAACCTGACGCTCTATGCAAACAACGTGCTCAACGACCTGACGCCGGGCGCAATTTTCCGTGGCGCGGATTCCTCGGCCTTGCGCTTTACGCAGAACCCGGGCAACTCGAAAAATGCCCTGGAACTGCAACTGCCGCGTGGCCGCGAGTTTGGCCTTACCGGTCAATATAACTTCTAAGATTTGTTGCTATCGAATCGGCCAAGGGCCGGAGGGAAACCTCCGGCCCTTTTGTTTGAGCCGCCTGCATCGCGATACGTAAAACTATCGTTGACAAAAGTTTGAAAAATCTCATTTATGAGGCTTGCAAACGCGGCAACCATGGCGAAGGGTCAGGTGTTATTGGGTTGTAACGAAACGGTGGTCGAACAGGGCAACCCATTGAGGATTAAAATAGTCCTAATTGAGGGTTTACCTCGTTTTTCTCATCTTATTGGCCGTGTAACAAGCCTTTGTTATCGAGCATCTTTCTTCAGATTATGAGATAATACGAGAGTCGAAAAAGTCCGCCAGGAGCTAACGATGAACCTGTCCCGCCGCTCAGTTCTGCGAACCGCCACATCGGGCGCTGTTTTTGCAGCCGTCACCCCGGGGCTTAAGGTCGCATTTGCGCAGCAAGCGCCTGCGAAAGACATCCTTATCGTTCTGTATTTAAGGTTTGGCAGCGACGGCCTGCAAATGATCGCCCCCGCTGGCGACGCTAACTACATCAGCAACCGCCCCACAATCCGCGTGTTATCGAGCGGCAACAATGCTGGTCTTGGCGTCGGCACCCTTCAGGGCGTGGATTTTTACCTCCATCCGTCAACAACTGAACTCAAGGCGCTTTACGATGCCAAGAGCCTGGCCATTGTTCATTCCGCTGGCATGCGCATGCAGGAGCGCAGCCATTTCGCCTGCCAAGAGCTTATGGAGTTGGGTGTCAATCAAGATGAGCTAACGCCAACTGATGGCTGGTTGACCCGCCATTTAAAATCGCTCTCAGGCACTCGCCCGCAGCTTGGAACCATCGCGCTGTCGACGAATAATCCGGAATCGCTGTTGGGCTTTAACGGGTCTATTGCAATTTCAAATGCCAGTAGCTTTACGGTCTCTGGCGGCGACGCCAATGCCAATATCATACGTGCTATGAACAAAGGCACGACAGGCTATGAAAAAACAGCCACCCAAACGCTTGATGCCATTGCCTCGGTTCAAACCGGCCTGCGCAACTTGGCGACGGATAATACCAACTACGGCTATCCGGGCGGCGCACTAACCACATCGTTGCGTTCGCTTGCGTCGCTGATGAAAATGAATATCGGCCTTGAAGTCGCCCACATCGACATGGGTGGTTGGGACCACCACAACAACCTCCTGGCTGAATTTAATGCTCGTGCATCAGATTTAGCCCGTTCGCTTGGCGCGTTCTGGCGCGAGATCTCGAATTTCCGTGCGAAAACCACAGTCGTCACGATGACCGAATTTGGCCGCCGCTTCCGCGAAAACGCAAGCCAAGGCACCGACCATGGCTCGGGCGGGTACATGTTCGTGCTAGGCGGCAACGTCAACGGCGGCAAGATTTACGGCACCTGGCCAGGGCTGGCCCCCAATCAACTCTTCAACGGCGACCTTGACGTCACGACCGACTACCGCCGCGTGATCGGCGAAGTCTTGGCCAAACGTCACGGTGCGCGTCGGCTGGATCAAGTGTTCCCCACGATTCCCTACCAGCCGATGGGCATAGTTAACGGCGACGATGCCGGGACGTTGGGCGGCAAAAAAGCGTAAGTCGATATTCAAAATGACGATTGTAATGAAACCGAGGCGTCATGTTACCCGATAAACCATCTCCCAAACTAATTGCCCTGAACCGCGTGACGTTCGGCGCGCGCGACACCGACATCGCCAGAGTTCAAGCCATAGGCTGGGCCGGTTGGGTTGAAGAACAGCTTGCCGCGCCCCTAGGTGATGATCCCATTACGACCCAAATCCTGGCTGATGCCGCGCTGCGCATTACGTATGGCGAGCGCAATGATGCCCAGGGAATTTGGCCCGCCGTTGACGAGGACCGCCCGCTCAATACCCTGTCCATGTCTGGAAAGGAACTCTACGACATCTACGACGACGTCACCCGCACCCGGACATTGCCGCAAAACGAAATCAATCGCATCGCTGAGGAGACAATCGCAGCGACCTGGATTCGCAACGTTCACAATACCGCGCAGATCCGCGAGCTCATGGTGGATTTTTGGCATCGGCATTTTAACGTTGCCCAAGCCGAGGGCTCGCAGGTGATGTTCACCTTGCCAATCTACGACCAGCAAGTCATGCGCCGGTACGCTTTGGGGAATTTCACCGACCTGGTGAATGCCAATGCACGCTCCACGGCGATGCTGTTCTATCTCGATAACGCTGTGAGCCGCGCGACAACACCCAACGAGAATTATGGGCGTGAACTCTTGGAACTTCACACTATGGGGCGTGGCGCTTACCTCGGGGTGACAACCCCGCCATGGAATGGCCCAGGCCCTGAGCCCGTGGGTTCAAACTCTCGTGGGTTTTCAGATCAAGACATCCTGCAAGCCAGCCGCGCCTTGTCAGGCTGGACGGTGGGCATGAACCAGCGCATTTCGAATACGCGTTCACTGCCTGCCAATGGTCAGTTTGTGTATGAGTCCACATACCATAACCGCAATGCCGCGAAGTTTTTGGGTGTCGACCTTGCCCCCTTGCAGCCGGTCACTGACGCGCAAGCAGCCACTGGCGTGGCGCAGGGCAATAAGGTGATCGAGCTGGCGGCCCAGCACGTAAAGACTGCCGAGTTCGTCGTCAACAAAATTGCCATACGCATTTTTGGCGATAACCCACCCTCAGAAGTCGTGCAACTCGCAATCCAAACTTGGCTCGACAACCGTCAAAGCCCCGACCAGATTGCCTCGGTGTTACGCGAAATCTTGAGGTACACTCAAGTCATGGAAGGCCCGGCCGTTAAGGTGCGTCGCCCGTATGAGAAGGTCATTGCGTTTGCACGCACCATCAACTCGAAAATCAAGCCAACGCGTTTGATGTCCACGGCCTTTACTGGAACCAAGGACGCCCTGTTCTTGTGGGGCACGCCTGATGGCTGGCCGGATGACAGTGATTACTGGCTGAGCACAACGGGCTTGATGACGCAGTGGAATACCAACCTCACGGCCATTTCAAACGGTGCGTTAAGCGTGACGTTGCGCAATGAGTCGATTGATACCAAGTCGACCGCAGAACTACTGGATGATTGGATCGGCCGCATCGTTGGCTATCAGATATCGAAATCTGGTTACGACGCGCTCCGCGCATGGGCCGCATCAAGCAGTGGCATACAGTCTTATCTTGGTAACGGCACGGCGAGTTTGCAAACCCAAGAGAATGAGCTGCGCCGACTGGTTGCACTCATCTCTGCGGCACCCGAATTCACGTACCGGTAACCTGCTGGCTGAGGCGCCGGCCACTGATCACCGGGTCCGGGCAACCGTTGACGCCCACCCATTCGTAGATATCCGTGGTTGCTGATTCACATTTACCGCACGTTCCGCACGGCAAGTGATCCTTCAACCGCCGCACGCGGCCCTTGGCGATCCAGGCCGCCAATAAGCCCTCGAGGGCTGGGACATCCATGCCGAAGTGATTGGAAATCTCGGCCACCGATGCACGTTTGCGCGACGCTAGATAATCTCGAAGGTCGGTGAGGATCATGTTAGGGAACCTTGATCACTCGGCCGGAGCCAGGACAGACGGACGTCCGCGCCGCCCGGTAATGATGAGGGCTCCCACGCCACTCAGAATCAAAGCAAGGATCACACCGATCCAAATGCTCGCTGTGGCCGGATCGCGGCTGAATGTGCCGATCTGGTAGGTCAGCACCCCAAAGCCATACCCCAAAGCAGTCGAGTAAAGGGCGACGAAGGCCGTCCATCCCCCCGAAAGCTCGCGGTAATAGGCCGATAGGGCTGACATGCATGGCGAGTAGAGAAGAATCGCGATGAGATAGGCGAAGGCGCCAATAGCTCCGTCAAACTTCGATGCGATCATGCCGAAGGTATTGATGGTCACGGCCTGCTTCTCGGCGGCATCTTCTACATTCTCGGCGATTGTCAAATTGAGCCCCAAGGGATCGGGCAGGCGGTCGGCAAGGCTCGCGAGATTAGTGGGGACTGAAGCAAACGCATTGCCGATACCCGCCCAAAAATCAAATCCAGGCTTCTGGGCCCCGGCACCCGCTTCATCCGCAGCCATTTGCGAATAAAGGGCATCAAGCGTGCCCACGACGACTTCCTTGGCAAACAACCCGGTGAATAGCCCAACCGCAGCGGGCCAATTGTCCTCGCGGATCCCCATGGGTTTGAAAACCGGGATCAGTGTTTCACCAACCGCCGCGAGCACGGAGTTTTGTGTGTTTTCGTTGCCAAAACTGCCATCGCGGCCCCATGAGTTCAGGAACGTCAGCACCACCGCAACCATCACGATGAACTTACCCGCTTTGAACACAAAGGCCTTCAACCGTTCCCAGGTGCGGATCAACACGCCCCGTAATGTCGGTCGGTGATACAGCGGCAGTTCCATCAAGAACGGCGCGGAATGTCCGGCCAAAATGGTGTTTTTCAGCAATAGCCCCGTGGCCACCGCAAAGGCCAAGCCGATAATGTAGAGCAGGAAAACAATGTTTTGCCCGCCAACCGGGAAGAACGCGGCCGCAAACAAGGCATAAACCGGCAACCGCGCGCCGCACGACATGAAATGCGACATCACCGCCGTCAGCACGCGGTCGCGGTGATTATCGAGTGTGCGCGTCGACATCACGGCGGGTACCGTGCAGCCAAAGCCCACCATCATCGGCACGAAGGATTTACCCGGCAACCCCAATGCGCGCATGAACCGGTCCATCACAAAAGCCGCGCGCGCCATATAACCGCTGTCTTCAAGGACAGATAGGAACAAGAACAAACAGCCGATGATCGGAATGAAGGTCGCCACGGTTTGCATCCCGCCACCAACACCACCAGCCAAGATGGTGACAAACCACGCAGGGGCACCCAGCGCGTTCAAAACATGGCCAACACCGCCGACCAGAATGGTGCCCGCGAGAATGTCGAAGAAATCGATGAACGCATTACCGACATCGATCGTGAATAAAAACATCACATACATGACAGCGAGAAAGATCGGGATGCCTAGCACGCGATTGAGCACAACCGCATCAATGCGGTCGGTGATCGACCTGCTGGCAATGCCGTGCCGCGTCACGGCGGTTTGCACCAATGCGTGCGCCATGGTGAACCGCCGGTCGGCGATTAGAATGTCCGCATCTTCGTTAGCGGTGGCCGCGATGCGTCTTTGAGATACCATGACCGCACTTCGAACAGCTTCATTCACGCTACCTATGACGCCTGCATCGCCTTCCAGCAATTTGACCGCGGCCCATCGCGCATAAGCTGGATTGTTCCCCGCTCGCGCAGGGATCATCGCTGTCAAAGCTGAGATCTCTTTGTTCACAACCTCGCCAAAGTCGATGCTCAGGCGAGGGATGCTGGCCGAAGGTTCGGTAAAGATCAGGATGCTCTTCAGCGTGGCTAACCCCTCGCCCGTTGTCGCCACGACGCCCGCCACCGTTACGCCAAGTTGATCTTGTATTGCAGCCAAATCGATTGTCAGACCCTTGGCGCGCGCCGCGTCCATCATGTTCAGGACAACAATCATCGGCACACCCATCTCGGCCAGCTGAGTGGTGAGGTAGAGGTTCCGCTCCAAATTCGAGGCATCGATAATATTGACGACGAGATCGGATTCGCGAGAGAGAATGAAATCGCGAGCGATGCGTTCGTCGATTGAGCTTTCGCCCGAAACTGCCAACGAATAAACACCCGGTAAATCGACTACCGCGACCTTGCGGCCTTGATGTGTGAAATAACCCTCTTTGCGGTCGACCGTCACGCCCGGCCAATTGCCAACTTTTTGGTGCGAGCCTGTCAGCGCATTGAAGAGCGATGTCTTGCCACAATTCGGGTTGCCAACGATGGCAATGGTCAAGGGTTTGTCCATGCGGGCGGTCATGCGCGTTCCACCGTCACGGCGTCGGCTTCGCCGCGCCTGAGGCTCAGCGCGAAGCCACGCACGCGCAGCTCCATGGGATCGCCCATGGGGGCGACGCGTTCGACCGAGACCAAGGTTCCAGGCGTCAGGCCAAAGGCCAACAATTTTTCGCGGTAACGCCGGTCGGCGCGCGCCAGGGCCACGACCCTGCCGCTTTCGCCAACCTTTAGCCCGCCGAGAGAAACATGAAATTTGGCCGACATTTTCTGCTCATTCACCTTCGGCAGCGCCTTCGCGGAACGACCGCTGACTAGGCCACCATATAGCGATATTAAGAATTATTCGCAATTAGAGTTTTTGCCATGATCTGGCTCAATACCATTGCATGCCATATTAAAAATATAGATTTAACAATGTGTTAGCGTGGTCTTTCGGTGGCGCAACCCCAACGGTCGCTGTTGTTTTTATGGGCCTACTGCTATCGAAACGGCACAATTCAGTAGCAGGCGATTCGCAGGATCGGGACCGCGCAATGGGGTGGCAGTTTTGGATCGACAGGGGCGGCACCTTCACCGATATCGTCGCCATTGCCCCAGATGGCGCACTCACGACCGCCAAGCTTCTTTCGGACGATCCAGCTCATTACGACGATGCAGCGCTGCACGGCATGCGCTCGATCATGAAACTACCTCCGGGTGCGCCATTTCCGGCCAGCAACATCGATGCCATTAAAGTTGGCACCACCATCGCAACGAACGCGTTGCTCGAACGCAAAGGTGAGCCAACCGCACTCGCAATCACGGCCGGCCTCGGCGATGTGCTTCGCATCGGCACGCAGCACCGCCCTCGCCTGTTCGATCTGAATATCAAATTGCCCGCGATGATCTACGACCAGGTTGCCGAGATTCGTGAGCGCACCTCTGCCCATGGTGAAATTTTGCAAGAGATCGACCGGTCGCACGCACGCGCAGCGTTGGCATCTCTACGCGCCTCCGGTTTTAAATCACTCGCCATCGTTTTGATGCATGCCGACCGCTATCCTGCGCATGAGATGACCCTCGAAGCGATTGCAAAAGACCTGGGGTTTACACAAATTTCTGTATCCCACCGCGTCAACCCCGTCATGAAAATTATCGGGCGCGGCGACACCACAGTCGCCGACGCCTACTTGTCACCGGTCTTGAGGGCCTATGTCGAACGCCTGTCTCAGCAAACCGGCGGCGCACGCTTGTACTTTATGCAGTCGAGTGGCGGACTTGCCGCTGCCGAGCGGTTCCATGGCAAGGATGCGGTGCTATCGGGTCCGGCTGGTGGCGTGGTGGGCGTGGCGCAAACCGCGCGAGCGGCGGGGTTCGATAAAATTATCGGCTTTGACATGGGCGGCACATCGACCGATGTTTCGCACATCGCCGGTGACTTTGAGCGCGCCTACGACACGATGGTGGCAGGCGTGCGATTGCGCGCGCCGATGATGAAAATTCATACCGTCGCCGCGGGCGGCGGGTCGATTTGCCAATTCGATGGGTTGCGGCTCCGTGTCGGCCCAGAATCCGCCGGAGCCCAACCCGGCCCGGCCTGTTACCGCAAGGGCGGCCCCCTAACCGTGACCGACTGCAACGTGTTGCTGGGCAAGATTCAGCCGCAGTTTTTCCCTCGAGCGTTTGGGCCCGGCGCTGATCAAGCGCTCGACAGTCAAGTTGCCCGGGAGAAATTCATGCGGCTGGCCGATGACATCAGCGCAACCACCGGCCAGCCGCGCACACCTGAGAATGTGGCTAGTGACTTCATTGCCATCGCCGTCGATAACATGGCCCGCGCCATCAAACGCGTATCGATCGAACAAGGTTATGATGTCACGGGTTATGCGCTCGCAAGTTTCGGGGGTGCAGGCGGGCAACATGCCTGCCTTGTGGCCGAAGCCTTGGATATCGCCACCGTTGTCATCCATCCATTAGCAGGCGTGCTCTCGGCCTTTGGCATCGGCTTGGCCGCGCAAAGCGTCAACAAGCAGCAAACCATCGAATTACCATTAGATGAGCCGCACCTTGCGGCAATCATGCTTGTCCTTGAGACATTGGTTCGAACAGCGCGTGATGAACTTGCGCGCGATGTTATGCCAGGACAAATCAGCATCACGCAACGGCTGCATTTGCGGGCCGAAGGCAGCGATACGCCATTGGCTGTGACTTGGGGCTCGTTATTGGAGATGCAACAAGCCTTCGCAGTCGTCTACCGCCAGAAGTTTGGCTTTGCTCCAGACAGCAAAACCATCATTTGCGAAAGCGCCGACATCGAAGCAGTGGCAACACATATCACGACACCGCCTGAGGCCTTTCATCCACCCGCTACCGCAAACACTCCCTCGCCGGTTGCGCGCGTGCGGTTGATCTCAAAGGGTGAGAGTCACGACGCACTGGTTCACGACCGCGCGGCCCTTTCAGTTGGGTCAAAAATTACTGGGCCTGCGTTGATCGCCGAAGCAAACGCAACAACAATGGTCGAGACAGGTTGGCAGGCCACGGTCCTGGCCGACGGTCATTTGATTCTCACACGTGAGAACGCGGCCGCCCGGCGAAGCATAGGAACGGCGCGTGACCCGGCCAAGATTGAGATTTTCAACAATCTTTTCATGTCGATCGCCGAACGCATGGGCGCTGTTTTACAGAGCACCGCGCGTTCCGTGAATATCAAGGAACGGTTGGATTTTTCATGCGCGGTCTTTGATGGTGATGGTCAACTTATCGCCAATGCGCCGCACATGCCCGTGCACCTCGGCTCCATGGGCGAGAGTGTGCGTGTCGTGCGGGAAAAACACGCCGCCACGATGACACCCGGCGATTCCTTTGTGCTCAATGCCCCGTACAATGGAGGGACGCATCTACCCGACATAACCGTTGTCACACCGGTATATTTGGAACGTGAAGCCAAACCTCATTTCTATGTGGCCTGCCGGGGTCATCACGCCGACATCGGTGGCATTACACCGGGCTCAATGCCACCGAAGAGCACCACGATTAATGACGAGGGCGTATTGCTGGATAATGTGCTGCTAGTGCGCGACGGGGTGTTTCAAGAACAGTTTCTTCGTGCGCTTCTGAGCAGCGGATCCTCGCCTGCTCGCAATATTGACCAAAATATCGCCGATCTCAAGGCGCAGGCCGCCGCTAATGCGATCGGCGTGAATGAATTGGGCAGCGCATGCAACGCCTATGGGCGGGATGTTGTCGTGGCCTACATGGGTCACATAATGGATTACGCTGAAGAAGCGGTACGGCGGGCAATCGGCAAATTGCGTTCTGGTGTACGGGAAT
The DNA here is from genome assembly GCA_009693785.1 of Rhodospirillaceae bacterium. Classification (GTDB taxonomy): domain Bacteria; phylum Pseudomonadota; class Alphaproteobacteria; order Rhodospirillales; family Rhodospirillaceae. Next base: position 58,432 of record SHWP01000002.1, on the reverse strand, counting down.
GCCCCATGGACGACGGTGGCGTGATTAAAGTTGCCGTGACAATCGATCAGGCTTCAAGACAAGCTACCGTCGATTTTACAGGCACGTCAGGCCAGCGGCCCACCAACTTCAATGCGCCCCGTGCGATTTGCCGGGCGGCTGTGATGTATGTCTTTCGCACACTCATCAATGAAGATATTCCGTTGAACGATGGGTGCATGCGCCCCATTACCTTGAAGATTCCAGCGGGCTCGATGCTCGACCCCAAACCGCCGGCTGCCGTTGTGGCGGGGAATGTGGAGACCTCACAAATTATTTGCGATGCGCTGTATGGTGCGCTGGGTGTGTTGGCCGCGAGCCAGGGCACCATGAACAATTTCACCTTTGGCGATGAGCGCCACCAGTATTACGAGACGATTTGCGGCGGGGCGGGCGCGGGCGCCGCCTTTGATGGTGCAACCGCGGTGCAAACTCACATGACGAACTCCCGCCTCACTGACCCCGAGATCTTGGAGTGGCGCTATCCCGTGGTGTTGGAAAAGTTTGCGATCCGGCGAGGCTCGGGCGGGACCGGACGGCACAAAGGCGGCGAAGGGGTGCAACGCACCATCCGGTTTTTGTCGCCGATGACCGCATCGATCCTCTCGGGTCGACGCATGACAGCCCCCTTCGGGCTTGAAGGTGGCGGTGAAGGAACGCCTGGGCAAACGCTTGTACGCCGGGCCAATGGTACCAGCGAGACTTTGGGGCCTACCGATTCGGTCGATGTTGCCGCGGGCGACTCGATGACCATAGCCACACCCGGCGGCGGTGGATTTGGCAGCCCATCAAGCTAACCGCTATCCGGACCGTTTAGCGATTTACCAAAGCTGCCGTTGAAACCGGGGCTTAAGTCACGTATTGGCCAGCGCGGGATATCCATTTTATTGAGGTCATTCACATGATTCTACTCACCGGCGCGACAGGAAAAACAGGCGCCACTGCGGCTCGCGCCTTGGCGGGCAAGGGCCTGAAACTGCGCGCCATCGTGCGCAATGTGGAAAAAGCCAAACCATTGGCCGACGCTGGAGTTGAGTTGATCGTTGGCGACATGGCCGATGACAGCGTACTTACCCGCGCCATGGCGGGCGTGAGCAAAGCCACGTTGGTTCTGCCAAACACCGAGCAACAGCTGGGGATGGAACTGCACTTCGTTGACCGCGCCAAAGCATTGGGTGTGAAGCACATCGTGAAGCTATCGTCCATCGAGGCTGAACCCGGCGTGAAGCAGGAAATTCCGGCCAACCATGTAAAAGTCGAAGCCCATATTCGAGCTTCCGGTTTGGCATGGACCATGATTCGCCCCAATTTTTTCATGCAAAATCTGCTTGGCAACGCCCGCACCATCAAAGAGCAAAGCAAATTCTTCCTGCCTTGTGGCGAGGGAAAAACAGGCATGAGCGATGCCCGCGACATTGGATTGGCCATTGCCGCTGTGCTGAGTGGCTCAGGGCACGAAAATAAAAGCTACGAGCTGACGGGCCCCCAAGCCTTGTCGTTTGGGCAGGTGGCGGACATCTTCAGTGAGGGGCTTGGGCGCAAGGTTGAATATGTCAATCTGCCCATAGCGGATTACCGAGCCGCGCTAACTAAAGCCTTAGGTAACAATTGGCACATGAATGCTGTTTGCGAATTGATCGGCGGCATCGCCGAGGGTGGACTAAACACCACCACCGATACTTTCAAACAAATCACGGGCCGCGAACCAACATCGCTGGCCCAATTCATTCGCGATCACATCGCGATGTATAAGTAAGCTTGGCCTTTACGGCGCGGGCGGGCTGACGCTGATCAGCTGCCAGAACCGCTCGCGCAATTTTACCGTCGCTTGCGATGGCGTTTGCTCGGCCCACAGCCGGGAAAACGCTCCGACATCGGGGTATAGCCCGGGGTCGTCCTTGATCTCTTGGCGGATGTATAGTTGCGAGGCCGGAATGGCATTGGCAATCCACCGGCTATTCGTCATGCGGGCGCTGACTTCAGGCTTCAACAAGTAATCAATCAATGCCGCTCCACCAGCTGCGTTCTTTACCGCGCGCGATTCAGCCAGCATGTAAAGCCGCAACATTGCCCCTTCGCGTGGGATTATGAACTGCACGGAAAACGGCATGGCATTATCGCGCGAATCATTGCGCGCGCGGTAGATATCGCTGGCGGCGGCCATCACCAAGCACGCCTGACCCGTGGCCAGCGCATCACCAACCGTTCGTGTGTCAAACCCAGCGACGCTGGCGCGCATCGTCTCTAACACCGCTGAAGCGCGTTCGGTATCGGCCGGTGTGTCGGCATTGGGTGCCAGGCCCAACGACATAAGCGCAGCCGGAAAGGCCGCCGAAGGGGCATCGATACTGCGAATGCCACAGTCTTTTAGTTTTGCTGCCTGAACCGGATCGAACAACAACGACCATGAGTCGAGGTTTGCATTCCCTAACCGTTGCGTAACCGCTTCACGATTGAAACCCAAGCCGATGGTGGTCCAAGCGAATGGCACCGCACTTAATCCACCTGGGTCATAGGCCGTGGCAAGATTCCGTAACGCCGGGTCCACTTGGCCGAGACTAGCAATGACACGGGCGGGCAAGACGCCCAGGCGGCTTTGGGCGCCCAAGCGTTTGATGGTCGTGCCCGAAGCAACGATCACATCGGCGCTTAGTGAAGTCCCCGCCGCCGCACCGAGCAATGCTTCCTCGTTATCGTAGGAAATCAATTCGATACGCAGACCTGCCTCGATTTCGAAATCAGCTAACAGATCAGGCATGATCACGCTGCGCGGCGCGACCAGGGTGATCACGTTTTTCATAGCCGGATCAGCCACGGCCTGCGGCGTGGGTGTCGAGGCTTCGGGCCGGGCGATGGGTGCAGGGGCCAAAAGCAGGTATGCCGCGAGCAGCGCCAATAACGAGCTGCTCAAGAAAGCCGCCAAAAGGAAGGTGCCAAAGGCCGTGGAGCGGCGGGCGGTGGCCTCCGCGTTGGTTTTAGATTGGGGTTCTGGGGTTGGTTCAGTCATGCGCTTGTCTTTTAACCGCGATGGCTATACCAGCACCAGAGCAGTAGGCGCAAAATCAATGGCCAGTACCACGCTTTTAGATATGCCAAAGACCGTGTTGATTACGGGCGCGGCCCGGCGCATCGGCCGTGCCTTGGCCGAATCCTTGGCGGCCGAGGGCTGGACGGTCGCGGTTCATTATCATGGGTCATCGCAAGCTGCCGATGAGGTTTTGGCCGCTATTAAGTCAAAGGGCGGAAAGGCCATTGCTTGCGAGGCGGACCTAGCCGACGCCAAAGCAGTCGATGCCCTCATACCAAATGTCGTTCGCGGCATTGGCCCGCTGGGATGCCTCATCAATAACGCCTCGATTTTCGAACGCGACGATATTGAGACCGCAACCCACGAGTCGTGGAACAGCCATTTAGCCATCAACCTTGGAGCGCCTTTTTTCTTAGCGCAGGCGTTCGCGCGGCAACTTCCAGCCAGCACGTCGGGGTCCATCATCAACATGATTGATGAGCGGGTGTGGCACCTCACCCCTCATTTCGCATCCTACACCGTTAGCAAGGCAGGCCTTTGGACCCTCACCCAAACATTGGCCCTGGCTTTAGCGCCTCGTATCCGCGTTAATGCCGTGGGGCCTGGCCCAACGTTGCCAAGCCCGCGCCAAACCCAAGCGCAATTCGATGCCCAAAGCCGTGCCCTCCCCTTGCAACGGGGCACGGCACCCGAAGAAATTTGCGCGGCAGTGCGGTTTATTCTTGCAGCCCCGGCCATGACGGGGCAAATGATCGCGCTCGACGGCGGGCAACATCTCGGCTGGGGGCAAGTCCCCAAGGACGCACAGCCCGAGGATTAGAGAATCACATGACCAAGAACCAAGTCATCGAGACGCTGAAGATCGCCGATGCAGGAACCGGCATCCGCCACGTGTTCGTGCGCGACTTAGAACTCACGTGCATCATTGGCGTCCATGCCCATGAGAAACGCGGGCCCCAACGTATTCGCATCAATCTTGATGTGGGCGCCTTGGAAGGCGATGCGCCGCATGCCGATCAACTGGGTAATGTGCTGTGTTACGAAGATTTAGTGGTGCGAATCCGCGCCATTGTCGCCGATGGCACCATCAACCTGATCGAGACGCTGGCCGAACGGGTCGCTGAGATCTGTTTGCAGCATCCGCTCGCGCGCTCAGCCCGCGTGCGTGTGGAAAAGCTGGATGTCTTTACCGATGCGCGCAGCGTTGGCGTCGAAATCGAACGCTTTGCCGCAAACCGCCCGCGCCCGAAACCAGAGCACGGCAAAACCGTCTAACCGGTCTCTGGCTGCTTAAGCAGCAGATCGAGCATAGGAAAACAGCCGTTTTCTAGGTCTATGCGGCGCCGTGACCGCCAAAGTTGTGCACATGGAGCCTACAATTGCCCGGGCCCTCACCTGCCATATCTAAGGCCGGTACTCGACGATGATGCCCAACACAAAATTTAAGCAAAAATATTCAGAATCAATAAATTAGACTTATGCTCACAAAATGGGCGAACCGGCGTGGCCTCAGGTAGGCCGCCAGATACAACCAAATTCCGCTAAGTTATCGACAGATTTGTCTACAGATTCCGGGGATAATTGTTAAAAGCCTGTTTTCATGAGGTATTTGTGGCGAACCTGGCCTCATTGACGCCATCGCTGTGGGTGGTCAGATAAAGCCATGCCCCGCGCGCAATCACCGACCGACACTTTGCCAACGTCCGAGACTCCTGCCGGGTCCAAACCTCGTTTGGGCGAAGGCTTGGCCGTGATCGCCAGAATGGTGGCCACCCTGCCACCAAAGCCCGGCGTCTATCGCATGATCAATGCCGCCGGCGATGCGTTGTATGTCGGCAAGGCAAAGCATCTCAAAAAGCGCGTTACGTCGTACACAAAGGTCGACCGCATGCCGATGCGGTTGCAACGCATGGTGTTCGAAACCCATCGCATGGAAATCGTCGTCACGCATACCGAGGCCGAAGCGTTGTTGTTGGAAAGCAACCTGATCAAGCAGCTCAAGCCCCGTTACAATATTCTTTTACGTGACGACAAATCATTTCCTTACATCGTCGTCCCCGGGGGGCATAACTATCCGCGCATCCTCAAGCACCGTGGCGCGCGCGCTAAGGGCAATGAGTACTTTGGCCCGTTTGCCTCGACCACTGCCGTCAACCGCACGCTCACGACGTTGCAAAAAGTGTTCTTACTTCGCAGTTGCACCGATGCCGTTTTCGCTAATCGTACGCGGCCGTGCCTTCTGCACCAAATCAAACGCTGCGCTGCGCCTTGTGTGGGCAAGATCAGTGAGACTGACTATGGCGATCTGGTTCGTCAGGCCCGTGAATTCTTGCATGGTGACAGCCGGGCGATTCAGAATGATCTGGCCAAGAGCATGGATGCGGCCAGCGCCGCGCTGGATTTCGAAACCGCCGCGCGTTTTCGCGATCGCATCCGCGCACTCACCGTGGTGCAATCGCATCAGGACATCAATGTGTCGAGCATGACCGAAACCGACGTGGTGGCGTTGCATCGCGCAGGCGGGCAAAGCTGCGTGCAGGTGTTCTTTTTCCGGGGCGGGCAAAACTTCGGAAACCGCGCATATTTCCCAGCCCACGCCGCCGATGACGAAGACGGTGCGATTCTGGAAGCATTCGTGGGACAATTCTATGCGGCCTTTCCCCCGCCCAAGACCATCCTTCTCAGCGCACCCCTGCCAAATCAGGCCTTGGTGATCGAGGCGCTGGCACTCAGGGCAAACCGTAAGGTCGAAGTCTCTGCGCCACAACGCGGAGAGCGCAAAAAAATAGTCGATCATGCAACTAACAATGCCCGTGAGGCCTTGCTGCGGCGTGCCACAGAAAACAGTGCTCAGAGAGCTTTATTAGAGGGTGTGGCCGAGGTGTTCAAATTGCCAGCAACGCCCGAGCGCATCGAGGTGTACGACAATTCGCACATTTCGGGCACGAACATGGTTGGCGCCATGATTGTGGCTGGGCCATCGGGCCTCATGAAGAATTCCTACCGCAAGTTCAACATCAAAACCGAGGGTCTCGCGCCAGGCGATGACTACGGTGCCATGCGTGAGGTACTCATGCGGCGATTTTCACGCGCCCAAAGCGAAGATCCCGACCGCTCACAAGGCCAGTGGCCAGACTTGGTGCTGCTGGACGGTGGCGAAGGCCAACTCAGCGCGGGCCAACAAGTGCTAACTGATTTAGGCATCAGCGATGTCGTGATGGTCGCGATCTCCAAGGGCCCCGACCGCAACGCGGGCCGTGAGCATTTTCACGTTCCCGGCCAACCTTCCTTCATGCTGCCGCCCAATCATTCTGCACTTTATTTTCTGCAACGGCTGCGCGACGAAGCCCACCGAGTTGCCATCACAACTCACCGCGCCAAGCGAGCCAAAAGCATGGGTCACTCAACCCTGGATGAAGTGGTAGGCATAGGCGCCGCACGCAAAAAAGCATTGATAAGGCATTTTGGTTCGGCCCGGGACATTTCGGGCGCTGGCATCACCGACCTGCAATCGGTGGACGGAATAAGTGCGGCCATGGCCAAAAAACTCTATGACCATTTCCATCCGGAAGGATAGTGTTGACATTGGCTGCCGGTCACGGCGGCTGGAGGATAAGCTGTGTGGAACGTACCTAACATTTTAACGCTATCGCGCATCGGCATCATCCCGGTGGTCGTGGCGATGTTTTTCTTCGATAGCTCCGCCATGCGCTGGACGGCTTGTGCCCTGTTCACGCTCGCGGGTATTACCGATTTTTTTGATGGCTACTTGGCGCGGCGTGAGAAGCTCGTCTCGCGTCTGGGCCGGTTCCTTGACCCCATCGCCGACAAATTGCTGGTGGCCTCGGTGTTGCTCATGATCGTAGCATTCGATCGTGTTGGGCCCTGGTCATACCTGCCAGCATTGGTGATTCTATTGCGTGAAATCATGGTGTCGGGCTTACGGGAATTCTTGGCTGAGTTGCGCGTCAGCGTGCCTGTCACAGCCCTGGCCAAGGCCAAAACAACTGTGCAAATGGTTGCACTGGGGTTCTTGATCGTGGGCAGCGCAGCGCCAAACTGGATTCCCGCCGAATTGATCGGTGAAATCGGGCTGTGGATTGCCGCCGCCATTACACTGATTACCGGCTACGATTACTTACGCGCGGGGCTTGCCCACATGGCCGAAGGCAGTACGCCGCTGTCGGGCGATAGCACGTCCAAAGAATAGTGCGGCAATTGTGAATATTCTTTATTTCGCCTGGGTGCGTGAGAAAGTTGGTGCGGCGGAAGAGACTGTCTCTCCGCCACCAACGGTCGGCACGCTTGGGCAGCTGATCGATTGGCTCGCCCAACGCAGCCCCCGGCATGCGGCTGCCTTTGCCGACCGCAAACTCATCCGCGCGGCCATCGACCAAGTGCATAGCCAGATCAATGCAAGTGTCGCGGGCGCGAAAGAAGTTGCGTTCTTCCCACCGGTCACAGGTGGTTGATGACCGTTGAAATCGACATCCGCGTGCAGCGCGAAGCCTTCGAACCGGGTGCTGAACTCACGCGGTTCTCGTTACAAAACTCATCCTCGGGCGCGGTTTGCACATTCACCGGTCAGATGCGTGACTTTCGCGGACCTGACCGCGCCACGGGAGAACCCATCACAGCGATGGAACTCGATCATTATCCCGGCATGGCCGAGCGCCAGTTGGCAGAGCTGGCGGCTGATGCCAAGAGCCGCTGGCCCTTAGACGACCTTTGCATTATTCATCGGTTTGGAAAGCTCATCCCCACCGAACCCATCGTGTTCGTCGCCACGGCCAGCGCCCATCGCGGCGATGCTTTCGCGGCAGCCGAATTTCTGATGGACTGGTTGAAAACCAAAGCACCTTTTTGGAAAAAAGAAACCACGGCAAAGAGCGCTGAGTGGGTCAGCGAGGCGGCCGCCGATGTTGAGCGCGCCCAACGTTGGGCGCGCTAGGCTTGTAATCGGTAATGGACCCCGCGAACGCTGTCGCTGAAATTCAACGCCTAGCCGCCGCCGGAGATTTCATCGCCGCCGATACCATCTGCCGGGATTTGATCACCTCGCAGCCTGATAACCCTGGCTTTTGGCAATTGCGCGGTAATGGTGCGCTGGTGGCAAAGGATTTTTCAGCCGCACAAAATTATTTCGAGCGGGTATTGGCTGCGGTTTCCGATGCGCCCCGGCCGTGGCTCGGTTTAGCGCAAGCCCGCGCTGGCCAAAATGACCCGCTTGCAACTGAAGCAGCTGAGCATGCGTTAGCTCTTGGCCTAAGCGACGACGATACAGCGATAGCATCGGGCATTATCGCTACCGGCCAATTCCAGCGTGGCGACCTTGCGGGCGGCAAAGTCACTTTGTCCCGGCTCTTGGACTATTACAAAAAAAGTGCGCGGTTCCTTCGACTGAAGCTATTTATGCGGCGAAATCAGCGCTCGCCTCTGCGCTATGCGCCAACAATGCAGCCTTCGCCGAGCAGCTTCTGCGGATGATGTATCCCCACGCGACGATCCTTTCGCCCATCACGATATCGCCCGCTACGACGCTTCAAGACTGGTGCACCCGCAATGGTGCACGATGGGCAGAAGTCGACGCGCCGCTTGATATTTCAATCCCGGCACAGTCGCCCTATTCCGTGGCAACAAATTACCGCACCACCGCTAGCAGCTTCGCAAGTATCCCGGGCGGTCATTGGGTTCCTGGTTGGGACTATGCACTCGCACCTGATGGCACGGCATTGACCGATTCGGGCTACATGGGCATCGCCGCGACATTTAACTTTCTACCCCATGCCTATTTTGGCCCGGCGCACTTGGTGGCCCATTACGCGCCTGCCGAGACAATTCACATCGATGAAGAGGCGTTACTCGTCTCTGGCCCGCCCGACAACAACATTGGCCATTGGATGATTGATTTTTTGACACGCTTGCAGGGCCGCGCACTTTGTCCATCGCGCAAACTCAAGATCGTTGTGCCCGACAATCTTGGCCGTAAATTTCATGACATGCTCGCGCTGTTTGGGATCTCAGCCGATGACACAATCCGCTGCACCAAGGGCAAGCGATATTCTTTCCGCATGCTGCATGTCTACCAACCGGGACGCTCGATGCCGCCGCACCCAAAGCATGTGGCGTTTCTACGGCAGGGGTTTCGAGGTGCCGCAAAGGTGCAGCCCAATCAAGGCAAACGAATCTTTTTGTCGCGCGCCGGTGTCGGTAAACGGATGATCGCCAATGCTGATGAATTCACGACGGTGTTGCGTGACGAAGGCTTTCAATCGGTCGACATGGCAACGCTGAGCATCGCCCGGCAAAAGGAATTATTCGCTGACGCCGCAGTGATTATCGGCACCATGGGAACCGACCTGTTGGCGCTCTATCTCGCCCCACTCACCTGCACGGTGATCGGCATTATCGACGATCCAGCACAAGACCCGCTGATCCGCCAAACATGCGCACACTTTGGAATGCCGTTTCAGTATCTGCTCTCGCGCACAACCGGGGCGTCAACCGAGGCCCGCCACATCCGCGATGTCGACTTTATCGTCGATTGTGCTGAACTCCGCCGGCGATTGCGCGAAATCGCCGCCAGGGCATAACCCTAAGCCGCTGCAGACTTCGCCGGGTCGGCCTTACCCGTTGCGACATCGAAGTCGGCCATGAGGGTACGGCACACGTCCGCCGGGCTGAATTTGTAAGGCCCGATCTCGCGTACCGGCGTAACTTCGGCTGCTGTGCCCGTGAGGAAGCATTCGTTAGCCTTGGACATTTCCTCGGGCTGAATCGCGCGTTCAATCACCTTGTAGCCCCGCGCTTTGGCTAGCGCGATCACGCTTCGCCGTGTGATGCCATCAAGAAAGCAATCGGGCGTAGGCGTATGAATTTCACCGTTGATGACAAAAAACACATTGGCGCCCGTCGCTTCGGCCACCAGTCCGCGATAATCGAGCATCAGCGCATCGTCATAGCCTTTGCGTTCGGCGGCGTGCTTGCCCAACGTGCAGATCATGTACAGACCCGCAGCCTTGGCTTTCACGGGTGCGGTATCGGGCGCCGGGCGTCGCCATGTCGAAATGTCGAGGCGAATGCCCTTGAGGCGCTCTGCGGGCGAGAAATACGACGGCCATTGCCACACGGCGATGGCAACGTTGGTCTTGGTGGTTTGGGCCGCCACGCCCATCATCTCGCTGCCGCGCCAAGCCATCGGGCGCACATAGCAATCTGTCAGGCCATTGGCGCGGATTGTCTCATTGGTGGCATCGTTGATTTGCTGTGGCGTGAAGGGCATTTTCATGTCGAGCACGTCGGCTGAGTAAAACAAGCGATCGGTGTGTTCTTCCAGCTTGAACACCTTGCCCCGGTAGGCACGCTCGCCCTCGAAAACGCAGCTAGCGTAATGCAGCGCATGAGTCAGGACGTGGATCTTGGCCCCTCGCCACGGCATCAAACTGCCGTTGAACCAGATATACCCATCGCGATCGTCGAAGGTTGGTGCAGACATGGCGCGCTCCGTTTGACGCGTAATTTTCTTTCGTAAGACTCAGCCGAATCGTAACTTCACGAACCTATGTCTTTCGGGGTAATATGTCAACAATACTGACGTATATTTCACAAAGGCCCAATTCATGCCGAACTCCAAGCCCGTTATTTCTTCATCCGGATTGCGCGACGAAGATTTGCGTCAGGCGATTGAATTGCTGTTTTTCGCCTACCGCGATTTCACGGCCCGGGCCGATGCAATTCTGGCAAAGCAAAGCTTTGGCCGCGCCCACCACCGGGTGATTTATTTTGTCGGCCGCCATCCGGGCATCACGGTTAGCGCACTACTGGAGATTCTGGGTATCACCAAACAGAGCTTGGCGCGGGTATTGGGGCAACTGGTGCGCGAACACTACATCCTGCAAAAAAAGGGAACGCAGGATGGCCGCCAGCGCCTACTGCACCTGACCGACAAAGGCCGGGAATTGGAAAGAATGCTCACCACCGAGCAACGCGCGCGCATCGCCGCAGCCTATAAGGACGCAGGGCCCTCGGCCGTGGAGGGGTTTCGCAAGGTTATGCTGGGAATCATGAACGACGACGCTCGCTGGCGCTTCAAGACGAGGGGCGACTAGCCCGTGTCCAATGCGCCCAAAACGCGCTAGAATAGCCACATGGCCGTAGATCCTGAAAAACCCGATGCCACGAATCATATTCTGGTGGTCGACGATGACCCCCGGCTGTGCAATTTGCTGGCGCGATACCTGAAGGACAACGGCTATATGGTCACGGCCGCGCAAAGTGCCGCCGAAGCCCGCCGCCATATGGACGGCCTGCGGTTCGATTTGCTGGTGGTTGATCGCATGATGCCCGGCGAAGACGGCCTCTCGCTCATTAAACACATCCGCAAATCAAGTGATGTTCCAATCTTGATGCTCACCGCCATGGGTGAAGCCGAACACCGCATCCAAGGTCTTGAGCACGGCGCTGACGACTACATGGCCAAACCATTCGAACCACGCGAGTTGTTGCTGCGTGTGAATTCGATTCTACGGCGTGCACCTGCCCCGGATGAACCGACCAGGTTAGAACTTAAATTTGGCCACTGCCGGTACGATTTGGCGCGTCATCAACTCAGCCAAGACGGCCAGGCCGTGCATCTCACAGCAAGCGAGGCGGAATTACTGCGCATTCTCGTCGATCACGTTAACGAGCCCGTGGATCGCTTGGTCTTGGCCGCCGCCGCCGAGGAAGGCTCGAACCCGCGCACCATCGACGTTCAAATTACCCGGCTACGGCGCAAGCTTGAAACCGACCCGCGCCAACCGCGTTACCTTCAGACCGTGCGCGGTACGGGGTATTTGCTGCGAGCTGACGGCGCATGACCGAACAAACGCACGATAGCGCCGCCCGCCCCGCGCTGAAGGGGCCAGGCTGGCGGCTGACCGCGATCGATTGGGAGCGCTGGGCGCCGCGCACCCTCATGGCGCGCGCCAGCCTGATCATCGTCGTGCCGTTAATTGTCGTGCAAGTCATCTCGACTTACATCTTCTATGAAAACCATTGGGATACGATGTCGCGCCGGATGGCGGCAAGCTTGGCAGGCGATGTGGCCACGCTCGTCAATTTCATCACCGACTATCCCGGCGAACAAAACTTGGCGTGGGCGCAAGATAACGCCAAGCGCACGCTCGATATCGAATTCAGTGTGGATCGTGGTGGAGCACTCACCGGCGAGACCGTGGCCGAACGGCAGGATATTCCCGGCGATATTCTGGAAGGTGCGTTATGGAGCGCGCTTAAACGGCCCTTCATAATTGATCTGACCACGTATCGCGGCGACAGACTCATTTCGATTCACGTTCAACTAACCGACGGCGTGCTGCATGTTCTAGCCCCACGACGGCGGCTCTTCAGTTCCACCACCTATGTTTTTGTGATTTGGATGGTGGGATCGTCCATGTTGCTGTTTGGCGTTGCCACTGTCTTCCTGCGCAACCAGGTCAAGACCGTGCGGCGCCTCGCCCAAGCCGTCGACGCATTTGGCAAGGGGCGCGAGGTGCCTGACTTCACTCCTGAGGGTGCCTTCGAGGTACGTCAAGCCGCCCGCGCCTTCAACATCATGCGCGGGCGCATTAAGCGGCAAATCACCCAGCGGACCGAAATGTTGGCCGGTGTATCGCACGACCTGCGCACACCCCTAACACGCATGAAGCTTCAGCTTGCCATGCTCAAACCTGAGCTAAACCCCGAGGATATCGCAACCCTGAAGGACGACACCGCCGACATGGAGCGCATGCTTGATGCCTATTTGGCTTTCGCGCGCGGCGAAGGCGCAGAAGAAAGTACGCCCCAAGACATATTGGAATATCTAGAGGGCGTTATCGCGCGCTTCCGCCGCAATGGCACGGCCATTTCGCTTGATGTGGGGCCATTGCCCCCTCAGGTGCCGATCCGGGTCGTGGCCCTCGAGCGTTGCCTCAACAATCTCATTGGTAATGCGGCGCGGTACGGCAAGACAGTGTGGGTATCGGCGCACGCGCATAACCGCATGCTTGATATTCATGTCGACGACGATGGGCCGGGCATTGCCGTAGACAAGCGCGAGGATGTGTTCCGGCCGTTCACGCGGCTTGAAGAGTCGCGCAATCCAAGAACCGGGGGTGTTGGCCTGGGCCTGACCATCGCGCGCGATATCGTGCGCAGCATGGGCGGTGACATCACGCTGTCCGATAGCCCTCGGGGCGGTCTGAGGGCAAGTGTGTGCATTCCCCTTTAGAGCAAGCAGCGTTAAGTTGGATCGGGCTGCTTGCTCTAAGTTATTGTCGGCGACCGGCTTTGTGGCCAACGTGGGCAAGAACGCATTCACCATGTGCATCGTGCCGAGCAAGTTAATTTCAACCTCAGTGACTTGCCGCTCAAGCGAGCCTTGATCCGTCAAGACAATCGCTTGCGAAATCGCGGCGTTGTTGATGAGGATGTTAACGCGACTGCTAAATTACGCGCATAGGGCGGTAATGCTCGCGGTATTCTGAATATCGCATGTCACAAGCTGAAGGCCCGGGTTTTGGGCCACGGTTGCCTCAAGTGTCGCGCGGTCGCGTCCAGCGATAATCACCTCATTTCCGGCGGCTATGAATGTTTTGGCCAACGCGAGGCCAATGCCCGATCCGCCGCCGGTGATGAGAATAGTGTGACCTGAAAGCTCCATATTTTGGCGGCTATGCTGAGTTCGGGTGAGTTTCAGCAGTGTCACGCTTGCGCCCGCGCATCGACGCGAAATTGGCGGCACGTTCGGCAAAACCTAAGGCTTTATCTAAAGCTGCCATGGTTTTGGCCATGTCCGACGATTCATCAACCCGCCACGCCCGCAAAGCCGAAAGATAAACCGCCTTCAGACCCATCATTTGTGCGCAACCCATCAGTCCATGGGGTGAAAGGCCCGCCGCCGATAATGTGGCGGTCATGGAACGAGACAGGCGCGCGAGCAGCATGGCCGCTTCGGCTGGGTCACGCGCAACACCCTTCATGAGGGCTATGATGCCGTTTCGGTGCTTCTGTAAGGCATCGAAGCGGCGCATCAGCAAATCGAATAAGCGGTCCTTGACTGACTGAGTATGATCGACGGCATCAACGGGCGATAATGCGGCAGCGTCAATGTGATTGGCAAAACGAGCGAGCAGGTGCGCTTTAGTGGGGCTGTGCGTTAGCACATCGCCCAACTTCATCCGGGCGCGCTTGGCCACACCCTCCAACGAGAGATGCGACCAGCCCACTGCGGCAGCTTCGTCCATCGCCGCGCTCAGAATACGCATCAGCGGATCGCTGCCAGCGGCGGGTTTAGATTTTCTCGATTGAGGTTTGCGCGCCATGATGCCGTGTCCCGCTAATATACCGAAGCTTTCATAGGCCTAGGGCGGAATCAAGGCGCGGTCAGCTATCGTGTGGAGAAACCCCTCAGCCCGATAGCTCGCGCGAACGCTTGGTGGCGGCGCTAACGGCTTGGGTCATCAATGGTTCCAAGCCCTTATCAGACATGAGAATGCCCAAGGCGGCAGCGGTGGTGCCGTTGGGGCTAGTGACGTTCTGGCGCAATTGAGCAGCCGACTCTTTGGCTTGGGCAAGCAGAGCGCCCGATCCGGCAACCGTTGAGCGCGCCAATTGTTCGGCCAGGGCTTGTGGCAAGCCAGCGGCCTTGCCCGCTGCGGCCAGTGCCTCAGCCAACAAAAACACATAGGCAGGGCCACTCCCCGACACGGCCGTGACCGCATCCATTAAACCCTCATCGGCTACCCATGCCACTTCACCCGCGGCGGCCATAAGAACATCACAAACTTGCCGTTGCACGGGACTAACTTCGGGGGCGGCGGTCAGCACGCTGATGCCCTTGCCGATGGCGGCAGGCGTATTGGGCATCGCGCGCACGATGGCTGCGCCCGTGCCCAAGTGCGACTTGAAAAACGCGATGGTCTTGCCGGCAACAATCGACAGAAACAGCGACTGTGTTTTCGCAAAGCTTGCGTACTGAGGCAGCGCCTCGGCTGCCGTCTGCGGCTTGAAAGCGAAGACCACGACGTCGGGGATAAAATCGCGTGGGATGTCTTGCGGCTTGGCCAGCACCGTCAATGCCGGGTGCTTGGTGCATAAGGGAATGGCTGCGCGCCCCGCGGGCTCAACGATGATCACATCGACCGGATTAAGGCCACGGTTGAACCAGCCCTCAAGCAAGGCGCTGCCCATTTTGCCGCAGCCGACAAGAAGTATGGTGCCTTCGATCATGACCGCACTCTAACGCGCTTTAAGGTCAAGATGGAGAGCCGAAAGCCTGCAAGCTTCCCGCTAGGCTTGGCCAACTGTGTCCAGCAAAGAGCTGGCGATGGCATCTTCGGCCGTACGGCCACCCCAAATGACGAACTGAAAGGCCGGGTAGTATCGCTCGCACTCGGTCATGGCCAAATCCATCATGTCAGTGATGGTTTCGCCATCGACAGGGCCTTGAAGTCGGATGGTATGGCGGAACATGGGAATGCCTTCTTCCACCCAAATCGCGAAGTGGCCCATCCACAACCGTTCATTCAGCTTGGCCAAGAGTTCGTAGATCTGGCCCATCAACTTGGGCTGGACGCGCATATCGAAGGCGCAGCTGAAATGCAGCGCACTCAGGTCATCTGACCAGGCGAAAAACATGCCGTAATCGCACCAGGTTCCCGGTGCTTCGACCGCCAGCTCGGTTTCGCAGCGGCGGTCATAGACCCACTCTTTGTCGGCAATGATGTCTTCGATGATATCGACGGGGTGCGCAACCTTCGCGGCCTGACGGCGCGTCGTGTCGGACTGCATGAACTTCCCCTCAAAACACCTAACGAACCGGGCCTCGATTCCCCAACGCTCCAATGCCCGGCGTTAATGAACATGAATCAAGATATAGGAGGGGTTTTGCGCCAGCAACACAAAATGTTGCGGAATTCCGCGGAGTCGCGGAGCTTGTGGATA
The DNA here is from genome assembly GCA_009693785.1 of Rhodospirillaceae bacterium. Lineage (GTDB taxonomy): Bacteria > Pseudomonadota > Alphaproteobacteria > Rhodospirillales > Rhodospirillaceae. The sequence goes on along the minus strand of SHWP01000002.1, from coordinate 42,420 downwards.
AGCCTAAAAAAGTGAGTCGAATGAATCGGTTGGCAGCCGTTTGAAGGCCCGGCGATCGCTCGATTTTGACTTTTAGGTCGTACTTTTTTTGCGTGCGGGCGAAGATTTACCCTGCGTCTTCTCCAGCACCGCGATACGCGCCTCAAGGCGTTCTTGTTCGGAACGCGCTTGGGCCGCCATCGCTTTGACAGCCTCAAATTCGTCGCGCCGCACGAAATTGGCATCAGCCATGGTGCGCTCAAGTCGATCGCGGATCATGGCTTCGATTTCTTGCTTCAAAGCGCCCAGCGCGCTGAGCGCACCGCCCGCGACCTTGGCTAAGTCATCGAAAATGCGGTTTTGAGTTTGCATGACAGGCTCCTGAAATGTGGCGGCTGATCATTATATCGTGACTGCCATAGACGTGCACAAGAATACCGGCGAAAATCGACGCCTTACGTATTCCAATTCATGGAACATATTCCTTGTTCGCCATCCCCTTTCCACAAATCGATCCCGTCATCATCTCCATCGGTCCGCTCGCCATCCGTTGGTACGCTTTAGCCTACATCACGGGCCTCATGGCCGGGGCGTGGTACATGCGCCGTCTGGTGCAGCGTCCACCTGCGCTGATGACACCGCTGCAGGTTGATGACTTTTTTATCTGGGCAATGCTGGGGGTCGTGCTGGGTGGGCGCATTGGTTATGTGCTGTTCTACAAACCCGCCGAATACTTGGCCGACCCACTTTCGATCTTAGAAACCTGGAAGGGCGGTATGTCCTTCCACGGCGGATTGCTCGGCACGATTCTAGCCATCATGCTGTTCGCCCGAAAGTACAAGCTTGAGCAGTGGTACATCTCCGATGGTGTGGCCTGCGTGATGCCGATTGGCCTCGGCCTTGGGCGGCTAGCAAACTTCATCAATGGGGAACTGTGGGGGCGCGTCGCACCTGATGTGCCCTGGGCGATGGCTTTTCCGGGAGCTGGTGATGTTCCACGCCACCCCAGCCAACTCTATCAGGCGTTGCTGGAAGGCCCGGTGTTGTTCGGCATTATCTATTTGCTCTCACGAAACGAAACGATCCGCCGCAAGCCAGGTATTCTGACGGGCGTTTTTTTGATTGGTTATGGAGTTTTTCGAGTTGCGGATGAATTCTTCCGCGAACCAGATGCGCACATCGGGTTCCTTGCCATGGGCGCAACCATGGGCCAGTTACTATCAGTGCCGATGATCTTGTTTGGCATCTACTGCGTGATGCGCGCCAAACCCATCCCCGCCAAGGCGAAATAACGATGCCGTCGTCGCCCGACTTGGCGGCGGCGCTGCGTGAACGCATCCGCCGCGAGGGCTTCATCACCGTCGCTGACTATATGGACGCTGTGGCTGCGGCCTATTACGCGCGCGGCGACGTGTTCGGCCAAGATGGCGATTTCATCACCGCGCCTGAAATCAGCCAGACTTTCGGCGAGATCATCGGGCTGTGGTGCGCAGTCACCTGGCAAAAAATGGGGAAGCCCGATCCATTGTATTTGATCGAATGCGGTCCAGGCCGCGGCACCTTGATGGCCGACGCATTGCGTGCGGCCAAAGGTGTGGCGGGGTTTGCTGCAGCCGTACAGATTCATTTGGTGGAGCGCAGCCCAGCCTTGCGCAACCTGCAGCGCGAAAAACTTAAGGACTGGGCCATCAGGTGGGCTGAGGACATCGCGGACCTGCCACCTGGCCCGAGTATCGTCATCGCCAATGAATTCTTGGATGCCCTGCCCATCCGGCAGTTTCAGCGCACACCCGATGGCTGGGCCGAACGGGTGATTGAGTTGGGTCCCCATGACGATTTTGTTTTTAACACGCGGGCTTTAGGCGATGCGCCCGTGCCGATTGCGCTGGCTGCCACTGCCGAGATCGGTGCGATGTTTGAAACATCGAACGTCGTGGCCGCGTTCGTAACTAAAGCATCTCAGCGCATAGCCAGTCATGGCGGAGCGGCCCTGTTGATCGATTACGGCCATACCGCCCAGGCCCTGGGCGATACGTTGCAAGCTGTGAAGCAGCACACGTATCACAACGTCCTCGAAGCGCCCGGCAGCGCCGATATCACTGCCCATGTCGATTTTACTGCCGTCGCTGCTATGGCGCGAAAGTTCGGCGCTACTGTGCATGGCCCCGTTGAACAAGGGACCTGGTTGCGACAGCTTGGGATCGGCGTTCGTCAGGTTCAATTGGCCAAGGGCAAACCGGTTGATGTAGCCCAGAGGATCGAACAGGGTGTCCGCCGTCTCACTGAGCCCCATGGCATGGGCGTTTTGTTCAAAGTGATGGCGATAGCGAACCCAAAGTTGCCCAGCCTCGATGGCTTCGCTAAAGATTAACCGCATGATCCTGACCGATAAATTATCCTCCATCGCAAACGTCCGCCATGGATTCTTCACCCGCAATAGGCCCGGCGAGACGTTTGGCAATCGGAACTGCGCGTATCGTGCAAACGATGATGAGACCGCAGTGGATCGCAACCGGTCGGCCTGCGCCGAAGCTGTGGGCACAACATTGGCGCACCTCATCACCGTCAAACAACGTCATACCGCCGATGTGATGATCGCCGATGCGCCGATGCACTGGCGTGAGGCACCGATTGCCGATGCCATTGTCACCACCACGCCCGGCTTGAGCCTTGGTGTTCTTACCGCCGACTGCGCGCCAGTATTGTTGGCCGATAAGTCGGGCAAAGTGATCGCTGCGGCCCATGCGGGCTGGCGTGGGGCATTCGATGGCGTGTTAGAAAACACCGTTGCGAAAATGGAAAGCCTAGGGACGCAGCGGGCGAATATTGTCGCGGCTGTTGGGCCATGTATCGGTCAAGCGTCATACGAAGTTGGCCCGGAATTCATCGAACGGTTCGTGGCCAAGGATACAGGCTTCGCACGTTATTTCACTAACCGGCAACCCAATGGCCATTGCTATTTCGATCTGGCCGCTTTCGCTGCCGACAGATTGCGCGCGGCCCACGTGGGCGAAGTGATTATCACCGGCCAGGATACCTGTGCCGAGGAGGCGACCCTTTTCAGCTATCGCCGCTCGGTCCAGCGCAAAGAGCCCGACTACGGCCACCAGTTGTCGGCCATTGCCATCGCGCTAGACCGATGAAGCGCGCCGCACTCATCTGCATTGTCCTGGCCGCTTGCGGTTCGGTGCCACAACCGTTTCAAGGAACTGCGAAGGTCACGTCTGATATTGCGATTCTCGATGTGCCTTCGGCCGTGGGCATTGCCATTCTGCCCATTACGGATTTGCCCGAGCCCCTGAATGGTCAACTCACGAGTGCTGTGGCCAAGGCTTTGGAAAGTTACGAAATTCCCGCCGAGGCGGTCCCCGCTAACACCGGTCTGGGATTCACGCTAACGGGTAAGATCATCGATCGGCGGGATGAGAACGGCATGGTCGTGGCGGGTCTGACTTGGGCCCTGACATCACGGGCTGGCCGCCCGGCTGGGGCTTACACCCAAAGCCTGTCGATGCCCCTCGCCAGCTGGGAGCAGGGCGAAACGGCCCTGGCCAATCAGCTTGGCCGTGATGCGGCCGATGTCATCAACGAGATCATCGAGGGCAAAAATAAGCTTGTCGCCGATACCCCTGCCGCTGCCCCGCCAAACGCCCGCCAGGCGAGTGCGCCCACACCACTGCGGGTCTCGGTCAAGCCCATGGAAGGTGCCCCGGGCGATGGCCGTGAGGCGCTCCAAATCGCCACCCTGCAATCCCTGCTGGCCAATAATATGAAGCGCGACGATGCCAACCCTGAAGTCGTTTTGGCTGGCCAGGTCAGCACCCAGCCCACCGCCAATGGCCAGGAGTTCGTGACCATCAGCTGGCGGGCCATTACCAAGGACGGCCAGGAGCTCGGCGAAGCCAAGCTGACCAACACCATTCCACGGGGGTCGTTGGATGGCCGGTGGGGCGCGGCGGCGTTCGCCATCGCCGAGGCCGGGCTGCCTCAAATCATGGAACTTTTATCGCTCGCACCACGGTTTACAGTGCCCTGACAGGTTGATAGTTTGCGCCGCGCTTGATTGGGGTTGGGGCCAGGTCAAGTGCTGGTGATAAGGGGCGGTGCCGATGAAATTGATCGCGGGCAACAGCAACCGGCCGCTGGCTGAAGCGATTGCCGCCTACCTGCATTTGCCGCTGACGAATGCCAGCATCAAGCGCTTCTCCGACATGGAGATTTTCGTCGAGATCCACGAAAACGTGCGTGGCGAAGATGTGTTCGTCATCCAGCCCACCTCCTACCCCGCCAACGACAACCTGATGGAATTGCTGATCACGCTGGACGCCCTGCGCCGGGCCTCCGCCAGGCGCGCTACGGCGGTGATCCCCTATTACGGCTATGCCCGCCAGGACCGCAAAACCGGCGGCCGTACGCCCATTACCGCCAAGCTGGTGGCCAACCTAATCACCCAGTCGGGTGCCGGGCGCGTGCTGACGCTGGACCTGCACTCGGGGCAAATTCAGGGCTTTTTTGATATCCCGCTCGACAACCTCTATGCTGCGCCGGTCTTTACCGCCGACATTCAGCAGCGCTTCAAGGGTGACCAGCCCGTGATCGTTTCGCCCGACGTGGGTGGCGTGGGCCGGGCACGCGCCATCGCCAAGCGCATCCATGCTGACCTCGCCATCATCGATAAGCGCCGCGAGCGGGCGGGTCAGTCCGAAGTCATGAATATCATCGGCGAGATCAGGGATCGCCCCTGCATTCTGGTCGACGACATCGTCGACTCCGCCGGTACGTTGTGTAACGCCGCCACGGCCCTGATGAAGGAAGGCGCCAAGTCGGTGTCGGCCTATGTCACCCACGGCGTGCTGTCGGGTGGCGCGGTGGGCCGCGTCACCGCCTCGCCACTGAAGGAATTGGTGATCACCGACAGCATCCAGGGCACCGAAGCCGTGCGCCTGGCCGACAACATCCGCCAACTCTCGATTGCCTCGCTGCTGGCCGAAGCCATTAAACGCACCAGCCAAGAGGCTTCGGTGTCGAGCTTGTTCGAGTAGGCTAGGAGCACTCATTGGACCTCGCGGTTGGGCGGCCTGAAACAGACAGCGTCGCCGTTTTCGAGAAGCACTGGCGCTCATTGGCCCGGGGTAATCTCATTCCATTGCTCGGTGATTTTTTCGATAACGCCGACCCGCAGAGCTTGCCTTGGACAATTATCACCGATGTGGCGCCCGATACGCTGATGGTGCGGTTTTTCGGCACCGCCATGGCGGCCTTGATTGGCCGCGATACAACGGGCCAAGACTACGCGCAGCTTTTGGCACCGAAGGCCCGTGCGGCACGCCTTGCGCGTGAGTGGGCTGCGGCCAACCAGCCTTGCGGCTTTCATTCCCATGTTTTGCTGTCGGATAAATCGGGCCTGATTTACGAGATGAACGGAATCGGTTTGCCGTTGCGCCGCTCCAACGGTGCATTGTGTCTGGTGAAGTACGCCATGCCTGAGCGCACTCAAAACGTCTCGAACTTGGAAAGCTCCCGGGTCATCGCGCTTGAGCGCATGTCATGGATCGATATCGGCGCTGGTGTGCCAGCGATGAAATTGACCGAACGGGAGTCGATGTAGCTGGACTTGCGGCTTGTGGATTGTGTGAAAATTGTTCCACGTGGAACAATTGAGCGACTCAAAAACAACACCGCGCTGTATGACGCAGCGCAACAGAACCTGGCCGCCTGTTCCGCCTGATATAACAGGTTTTTTATCAGGCGGCGGACATACCGCAGCGGTATTTTTATTCACGCCCGGTATGATGCAGTGCGGCGAAGCAGTTGGCGAGTGATATGCGGTTAAGCATAATATCTCTCTCATCGTAGCGAACGAAACCCTAGCTGTGGGGAGCACTGAATGGTCCGCCTCATCATCACATTCATTGCCGGGCTCGTGAGCTGGGTCGTCATCGCTACCTTGCTCAATTATCTGCTGCGGTTTGGATTGCCGGGATACGCCACTGCCGAACCATCAATGGATTTTTCATTCGCGATGCAGTGCGCGCGTTTAGCACTCGGCGTTGCCGCATCGTTAGGTACTGGCACCATCGCGGCGCGGTTCGCCCCAGCACACACACGCCTTCCTCTTGCACTTGGGGGAACGCTGCTGGTGCTGTTCCTCCCCGTGCACTACGGCCTGTGGGACAAATTCCCCGCCTGGTACCACCTCTTTTTCTTAGTCACGATTATTCCCTTGGTTCTGGCGGGCGCACGCTTGACCAAGCCCAATAAAAGCTAAACATTCTGCCCATCCCCCCCGCCTTGCCAGGCGCCCCGGGCCCGTGTACACCACGCCCGCTTTGCGCCACTCGCAAGGCTAGCTTGGGCACCCCTGGAGGCCTGGCTAACCACTTGATAAAATTGGAGAATACCCATGCCGCAGGTCGCCTCATTGAAGGTGAAACCGCGCGAGCGGGCAGGTAAGGGGGCAGCCCGTGCCACACGTCGTGCCGATCTCGTTCCTGGGGTCGTGTATGGCGGAAAGGCCGAGCCTACCCTGATATCTGTCGAGCCGCGCACGCTCACCACGCTTTTGCACAACCCGAATTTCCGCATCACGTTGTTCGACATGGAAATCGAGGGTGCCAAATCCGAACGGACCATGGCCATCGAGGTGCAAATGCACCCCGTGACCGACCGTCCCATTCACGTCGACTTCCGCCGCATCGACAAGAACACCGCCGTGCGCGTGCCCGTGCCGGTGCACTTCTTAAATGAAGGCGCCTCGCCCGGCATCAAGACCGGCGGCGTGCTCAACGTCGTACGCCACGACATCGAGGTGCGCGTGAAACCCGACGAGATCCCCGATTTCATCGAGATCGATTTGACCGGCCTGAAGATCGGCGATTCCGTTCACATCAATGCCGTGAAATTGCCCAAGGGCGTGAAGCCCACGGTCGCGCGCAACTTCACCATTTGCTCAATCGCGCCACCCACCGTATACGTGGAAGCTGAACCGACCGTCGACGAAACCGCAGCCGCAGCAGCGACTGCCACCGAAGGCGACGCAGCGGCAGCTCCGGGTGCAGTGGCTGGCGCGGCCCCTGGTTCAGCGCCAGGTGCAGCAGCTCCGGCGGGCGGCGCCAAGGCAGCCCCAGGCGCAGCCCCGGGTGCGGCAGGCAAAGCCGCAGCTCCGGCAGCAGATGCCAAGGGCGGCAAGAAGAAATAAACCTGTTAAGCTGGCGGCGGTTTTTGATAGCCGCCGCCGGTTTTTCTTCTCTCATTCCACGCCATTTCTGGGTGCGTCATGCAGCTCCTGGTGGGGCTGGGCAATCCCGGCTCGAATTACGCCCACAATCGCCACAACATTGGCTTCATGGCGCTTGAGCGCATCGTCAAGGCGTTTTCCTTTGGGCCGTGGCGGGCACGTTTTCAGGGCCACATCAGTGAAGGCACTATTGATGGCACGAAGGTTCTGGCCTTAAAGCCGGGCACTTTCATGAACCTCTCGGGCCAAGCCGTGGGCGAAGCCAGCCGGTTCTTTAAGGTCGAGCCAGCCGATGTGATCGCGCTGTATGACGACATCGAACTGGCCCCGGGGCGCTTGAAGGTGAAACAGGGCGGCGGCAACGCCGGACACAACGGCCTGAGAAGCATCGACGCCCACATCGGGCTCGATTACTGGCGCGTGCGCATGGGTGTGGGCCGCCCGGCTGGCAAGACATTGGTGAAGGGCTATGTGCTGGAAGATTTCGCCAAGGCCGACAACGTGTGGCTCGACCCCTACCTCGATGCCATCGCCGCCGCCATGCCGCAATTGATCGCGGGCGATGAAAACAAATTCATGACCAAAGTGGCGCTGCTGATTAAACCGCCCGCGCCGAAGCCGAAAATCACAGCCAAAGAAAAGCAAGATAAGGATAAGAATCTAGACTAACGGCAACAGCCGAACCAACTCACTGCACCCCCCCTCACCGCTTCGCATACGCTCGACACCCTCTCCCCCAGGGGAGAGGGTTGGGGTGAGGGGGCGCCATATAAAATTGTTTATTCCCGGAACTAGGATTTACGCATGGGTTTTAATTGTGGAATCGTGGGCCTGCCCAATGTCGGCAAGTCGACCCTATTCAACGCGCTGACGGCCACGGCCGCAGCACAAGCGGCCAACTTTCCGTTTTGCACCATCGAGCCCAACGTGGGCCGTGTGGCCGTGCCCGATGCGCGCATCGACGCGCTGGTGGCCATCGCCAAGCCGCAGAAAATAATTCCCACCCAGCTTGAGTTCGTCGATATCGCCGGGCTCGTGCGCGGCGCCTCGAAAGGCGAAGGCTTGGGCAATAAGTTCCTGGCCAACATCCGCGAAGCCGACGCCATCGTGCATGTACTGCGCTGTTTCGAAGACCCCAACGTGACCCACGTCGAAGGCTCGGTGGACCCGGTGCGCGATGCCGAGACCGTGGACACGGAATTGATGATTGCCGACCTTGAAAGCTTGGAACGCCGCTTCGACCAGGCCACCAAAAAAGCCAAGGGTGGGGACAAGGAGTCAAAAGACCTGATTGCCGTGATCGAGCCAGCCTTAGTGGCACTGCGGGCGGGCAAACCCGCACGTACCGCAACGCCCGCCGACCCGATAGCCGAAAAGATTTTTCACGGCCTGCAACTGCTGACCTCAAAGCCCGTGCTGTATGCGTGCAACGTCGAGGAAGGTGCGGCCGCCACGGGCAATGCGTTCTCCGCGCGCGTGGCCGAGATGGCCAAGGCCCAAGGGGCGGCCATGGTGGTGATTTCCGCCGCCATTGAGGCCGAGGTTTCGCAACTGGGCGATGCCGCCTCGCAAAAAGAATTTTTGGAAAGCTTGGGTCTGTCAGAGACCGGCCTCAGCCGCGTGATCCGCGAAGGCTATAAACTGCTCGAACTCATCACCTACTTCACGGTGGGCCCCAAAGAAGTGCGTGCCTGGACCATCAAGCGCGGCACCAAGGCCCCGCAAGCCGCAGGTGTGATCCACACCGACTTCGAGAAGGGCTTCATCCGCTCCGAGACCATCGCCTATGCCGATTATATCGCTTGCAAGGGCGAGCAAGGTGCCAGGGACACCGGCAAAATGCGCTCGGAAGGCAAGGAATACGTCGTCCAAGACGGCGACGTGTTGTTATTTCTCTTTAACGTCTAGATTTCCTAAATCCCCGGATCGGCCAAGAACCCTGGATGGCGCGCCTCGACCCAGGCGCGCAAATCTGCGGGGCCGTCTTGAGGGCCGCGCACTTTGTGGCCGCGCGTTTGCCATGACAGCGAACCACCGCGCGCTTGCTCAGCGCCGTCCATCTTCATCCACGCGGGCCACGAGCCCAGGCTTTGATAATTGAGATAACTGGGCACGAAATCCGCGCCGTCATTGTCAACGTCGGCGAGCTTGGAGGTAAAGGTGGAGAGCGATGAGGTTGTATTCACTGCCCCGCCGCGCGTCGCATCGGGCTTCGTCTTAGCCACGAAATTCTCGGTCAGCCAAATGGTGTCGCCGTTGACGGTTAGCCCGCCGATACCGCCCGAAAACGCATCGAACTGCGTGGCTTCGCGCGCAGCGAGCGCCCCATCGGCACCGATATTTTGAGTTTGCAGCGATTTGATATGCGGTGGTGTGATCTTCTCGGCCGTGAATGGATTGGTCCATGTCTCAAGGGGCTTGCCCGTCGCGGGGTCCGCATACCAGCCCCGGCCTGTGAGTTTTTGCTCGATTCCGCCATCGGGCTTGAGAATAGCGCGGTTGTACGTCAGCCCCTGCACCAGAAACATCGGCCGCGCGATGTCGTTGACGGGCTTGCCCCACACCGTGCCGGTGTACCACCACAGCGCCAGGCCTGAATTTTTTGCCCCGCGCATGCGCGCATAGGTTTGTAACAGTTGCGATGGATCGGCGGCTTTGGCCGCAGCGGCTGCCGGGTGCAACGCCGAAACGGCGAGCCAGGCGGATGAAGCAGCAATCAAATGGCGGCGCGAAAAATCCATGGATCACTCCCTGCAAGGAACTGCTTCAATCCAGGTATGCATCAAGTTGTAAAGAATGTGCAAGACCAACGAGCGCGGCGTTTTAGCGTTGAGAATCGAGCAGCGGAATTTCGCCGACCACGGGCTTGGGCTGGCGCAGCTCATCATAAAGCCCCCAATGGGCCTCTTCGGGGTGCTCACCTGGAACCGGGTGGGCGTCGTACGCCCGCCACGGCGCATCGAAGGCCGAGAAATAAGCAAAGGCGCGCCGCGCGCCGGGCAAGAACTGCTTTTTCAATGCCTGGTAAAATGAAGCCTGACGCTCAGGTGTGAAACCTTTGTCCGTTGGCGCCGTGGGCACGCCGGTTTCTTTCACCAAGATCGGGCCGCAATAGACCTCGCCCAATTGCGCGGTGACGTTCGTCACGAATTCGGCAGCATTAAAGTCGGGTGCGTTGCGAAACCAAGGCTCGAAGACCGGATGTACGTTGGCCAGCAGTATGTCGGATTGGCGCAAGGCAGCGGCAGCCGCTGGCTCAAGCAGCAAATAAAATGGCTCGGTTGTTGCGATGGCAAGGCCCGGAGCCTGTTTGCGAAACGCCGTCATGGCCCCAGCAAGCTGGTCGAACGAGCGGCGTTTGCCGAACACCGTCTCATTGCCCAACGACACCCCAACCACGAGACCAGGCTGACGCTGGGCTGCCGCCAAGACATTGGCGATCTCCGTGGTATTGGCCGGATCCCACACACCCATGATCACCGCGCGATAGCCAAGTTGCGCGGCGGCAACGGGGATGAATTCTTCGCCACTCATCGATCTGTACGTGATCAGCCCGTCAAAGCGGGGCCTTAAGACTCTCAAATCTTCGAGGATGCTGGCTTGGTCAGCTTGCGAGGACACGCCATTGATCACCTGCATCGATGTCGGCACATAGGCCACAAAACGGCCCGTGGCCATGACCTCGGTGATGCGCGCAAGGCCTGCGGGCGGCGCATGATCGGGGCAAATGTGGGCCGATGCAGGGAAGGCAGCCATTGGCGCCAAACATGACAACAAAAAACCGCCGATCAACGACCGGCGGTTTTTAAAATGAAGCATGTACGCGATTTATTTATCCAGCCGCGCCCAAATGCGCCGCTTCAAGAAATAGGCCAGTAACGTGAAAACAATCATGTACAGCATGACGCGCAAGCCAGTGGAGTGGCGCGCCTCCAGCATGGGCTCGGCGGCCCAATGCAGGAACGCCGTGACGTCACGCGCGATCTGGTCGGTCGTGGCCTTGGTGCCGTCGGCGTAGGTGACCTTGTCGTCCTCGATTTGCTTAACCATGGCAATCTGGAAATTGCCGGACGAGAAATACTTATTGTAGCTCATGCCATCCATCACCGTCATACCCGCCGGCGGATCTTCGTAGCCGGTGATGAGATGGAACAAGTAATCGGGCCCGCCTTCGCGCGCCTTGGAGATCAGCGACAAATCCGGTGGTAACGCACCGTTGCTGGAGGCGCGTGCAAACTTTTCGTTCGGATACGGGTTGGGGAAATAGTCGGACGGCAAACCCTTACGCTTGGTGTCGCTGCCTTCATCGTCGATATCGGGGTATTCATACTCGGCAGCAAACGCCTTGATTTGAGCCTCGTTGTAGCCCAACGCCGCTAAATTGCGGAAGGCCACGTACTTCAGAGAATGGCACGAGGCGCAAATCTCTTTGTAGACTTGAAGGCCGCGCTGCAATTGCAAGCGGTCGAATTTGCCGAAGGTACCGTTGAAGGACCATTGTTCCTTTGGAATGTGAACTTCTTCAGCGGCGAACACACTGGCGGTGAAGGAGGCCAGGGCCAGCGTTGCGGCGGCAGCCAGAATAATCTTTTTCATGGCGTTACTCCGCGGCTTTCAAAGCAGGCGAGCCGATTGAAGCCGGCAAGGGCTTGGGCGTCTCCATCCAGCCGATCACCGGCATCAGCACGAAAAAGAACAGGAAATAGTAGAGGGTGCAAATCCGCCCCACGATGAGGGGCAGCCCCTCGGGCAATTGCGAACCGCACCAGCCGAGAACCATGCCGTTTATGATGAACAGCCAGAAGAACACACGGTAGACCGGGCGGAAATTGGCCGAACGCACCCGCGAGGTATCGAGCCACGGCACCACGAACAGGACGAGGATCGAACCGAACATGGCGATAACACCCAGCAGCTTATCGGGGATCGCGCGCAAGATGGCGTAGAACGGCAGATAGTACCATTCCGGCACGATGTGCGGCGGAGTAACGAGCGGATTCGCCACGACGTAATTCAATGGGTCTCCCAACATGTTGGGGCCCCAGAACACAACGGCGAAGTAGACCAGCAGGAACACACCAATGCCAAAGACGTCCTTGATGGTGTAGTAGGGATGGAATGGAATTTTATCGGCCGGTCCGACTTCGATGCCCAACGGATTGTTGGAGCCGGGAATGTGAAGTGCCCACACGTGCAGAAACACCAGAGCGAAGATCACAAACGGCAATAGGTAGTGCAGGGCAAAGAAGCGGTTAAGCGTTGGGTTATCGACCGAGAACCCGCCCCACAGGAAGGTAACGATGGGCTCGCCGATAAGGGGGATCGCCGAAAACAAGTTGGTGATCACGGTCGCGCCCCAGAAGCTCATTTGGCCCCACGGCAGCACGTAACCCATGAACGCGGTGGCCATCATCACCAGGTAGATGATGATGCCGATCCACCACAACACTTCGCGCGGGGCCTTGTACGACCCGTAATAAAGACCGCGGAAGATATGGATGTAGACGACAATGAAAAAGAAGCTGGCGCCGTTGGCATGCATGTAGCGGATCAGCCAGCCGTAATTCACGTCACGCATGATGCGTTCGACGCTATCGAAGGCCATGTCCTTGTGCGGGATGTAGTTCATGGCCAGGACAACGCCGGTCATGATCATCAACACCAGCACGAAGCCCGCGAGGAATCCGAAATTCCAGAAGTAATTCAAGTTTCGCGGCGCCGGGTACTTCGTACCGACCGCGTTATCGATGAATGAGACCAAGGGCAGGCGCGCTTCATGCCATTCGAAGGCGCGGCGCCAAACGCTTTTTTCTGTGCTGCTGTTGTCTGTGCTCATGGGAATGTTCTCCTAACCGATGCGCACAGTTGTGTCGTCGAGGTACTGGTAGGGTGGCACCGCGAGATTTTTCGGTGCGGGCCCCTTACGAATGCGCCCCGCCGTATCGTAGTGCGAGCCGTGACAGGGGCAGAGCCAGCCGCCGAAATCACCGCGTGGGTCCATCGGCTTCGTCCCCAACGGAATGCAGCCAAGGTGGGTGCAAACGCCGACGAGGATCAGATATTTCTCTTTGTCCTTCTTAACGCGCTCTTCGTCCTTGATGGGATCGACCAGGTCGCTCATGGGCGCGTTGCGCGCGGACTCGATTTCGGCGGGGGTGCGATAGCGCACGAATACGGGCTTGCCCTGCCAAACGACGATGATGGCCTGGCCTTCTTGCAAATTTGCCAGGCTGAATTCGGTGGTCGACAGCGCCAAGGTATCGGCGGCCGGGTTCATGCTGCTGATCAAAGGCCACACCGCCAAGGCGGTTCCCACTGTTCCAAAAGCGACAGTGGAGTGCAGCAAAAAGTCGCGGCGAGTTTCGCCGTCGGCGGTGCCCGATGCAACGGAATGGGCTGTTGCCGTATTGGCCATGCAATGACCCCCTTTGTCTCGTCTCTCGCAATCTCAATAGGGCGATGAGTGGACTTCGGCTATGCGAAGCAGGCACCCCGTGCGCACCCGTCACTCCCTGCCCCCGTTCCGTAAAACGGCTAAAACCTTAGGAACATCAAGGAATTCCAGTGCGCTGCGGGGTATAGAATAATTCTGCAGCCTTGAAAAGGCCTCGCAGGAGGCTTGTTTTTCCAATAATTCAAGGGCTTGGTTAATCGCGAATGGTTCGCAGATTTGTTGGGTTATTACCCCATGCGCCTTGCCCTGTACCAGCCCGATATCCCCCAAAACATGGGGGCGGTGATGCGCATTGCCGCATGTTTCCGCGTCCCCCTGGACGTCATCGAGCCCTGTGGATTCCCCTTCGATGAAAAGCGACTCCGCCGCACGGCCATGGACTATGGCGATCTCTGCGATATCACCCGCCATGCCTCGTGGGCGGCGTATTTGGCCGGACTGCGCCAAACCCCAAACCGCCTGGTTCTGCTGACCACAGCCACCAATCAAAACCACACCGAATTCGCCTTTGCGCCCACCGATACGCTGCTGTTGGGGCGCGAAAGCCATGGCGTGCCGCCAGAGGTCCATGCCGCCGCCGATGCCTGCGTGCGCATCCCCATTGCCAGGGGTTTGCGCTCGCTCAATGTCTCGGTGGCAGGCGCAATTGTGCTGGCAGAAGCCCTCCGGCAACTGGGGGAATTCAATGGGAAAACAGAGCTTTAGCCCCCAGATCAGGCGCTAAACTGTGACAAAGAAGTCATCTCACGCCCATCTTTCTGTAAGGGTGGCGGGTTTAAATTTGCACCATCGATAGCAAGCCTTTCTCCCCTGAACACGGCTTGCGATTTGGAGGATCCCCTCAAGGTCCAACCCCCCTTGGACCCTTATATAATCCTCCTGACAGCATCACGGCCTCGGCACCCCTCCGAGGCCGTTTTGCTTTTAGGGCTTGGCCACTTCCAGCAACTCAGCCCGCGAGGCCCGAAATGCGCTAGCCGCCCAGGCTTCTTCGGCAGCCCGCAAGGCGCGCCCAATACTCGGTCCGGCTAGCCCAAGTTTGAGCAAGTCATCGCCATCAATCGGCATGGGCAGATGCACCCAGTTTAAGGCACGGCGCAGGACATCCTCCCAGGCGGCCCAGACGCCACTGCCTGCCGCTTTGAGGATAGCGCGATTTAAGATGGGCTCCTTGCCGCTTCGATAGAGTACCAAGTCGATCTGGGAATCGGGCATCGCCGCCGTCAGATCCGGGTGATCGGCGAGCAACGCCACGAGCTCGCCCGACTCGCGATTGGAGAGCCGCAGCCTTGTGCCGATGTCATGCGCGTTCGCCTTGGGTCCGCTCAAGGCCGCAAGCCGGACAATCCAATTGGGCGGCAAGGCCAATGACTTTTCTATAACGATGACCTGCGCCAAACATTCTGGCGCGCCAGCCTCGGGCAGCACAGCCTTTAAGACGCCGCACTCACGCATCATCGCCACACTTGCTAACGGATCGGACGCGGTCAAAAGTTTTGCCAACTCCTGGCGCACGCGCTCGGCCGAGAGCTGAGTGAGGCCGTCTTTCAATTCGGCACAAGCCTTCAACGTCTCTGCGTCGATGGGCACGCGGCCATAGTGCGCATGAAACCGGAACAGCCGCAGGACTCGCAAATAGTCTTCCTTGATACGGTCGCGAGCGGCGCCGACGAATTGTATGCGCCCGGCCTTTGCATCGGCCTGCCCGCCGAAGTCGTCGAACAGTTCCCCGGCGAGCGTCAGCGACATGGCGTTGATAGTGAAGTCGCGCCGACGCGCATCCTCGTGCCAATCGGTGGTGAATTCCACGGCGGCATGACGGCCGTCGCATGCGGTGTCGCGGCGCAAGGTTGTGATTTCGAACCCCCGGCCATCGACAACCGCCGTCACGGTGCCATGAGCGAGCCCCGTGGGAACTGCCTTGATCTTCGTATTATCCAGGCGCTGCATGACGGTGGTTGGAATGTCAGGGGTGGCGATGTCGATATCACCGATAGGTCTGCTGAGCAGCGCATCACGCACACACCCGCCGACAAAGCGTACATCAACACCGGGATGTCCCAAGGCCGCAAAAAGACGGCCCACAGCCGAGTCGTTGATCCATGCAGCGTTGATGTGTGTGCTCACGATCGCTGGGACCGGCTCATTTTTTTTCGGTGTGCCCGGGAACGACTTGGCCGTTCTCAAGGTGGGGTGGCACATAAACTTCGTCAGGCGAGCTGCCTGTTGTCAGCGCCGAATAACTCAGCACCCCGAGAGACAACAAGGCGCCAAAAAACAACATCAACGGCCAAGGGCCTTGTTCGAACTTAGGCACCTCACCGCCGTGGCGTTCAGCATAGAACGAGCGATACCAAATCCACGCTGTATAGCCCGCGAGCGGCAGCAGAAACGGTACCAAATACGTGAGAATGATCCGGGTCATGTGATGGCCTGCCGCATTAGCGATCCGAGAGGATGTCAAACAGGTTCAAGATCATACCTGCCGTCGCACCCCATATATAATGTTCACCATACGGCATGGCATAATACGCCCGCTTGAGGCCGTTGAAATCGCGCTGCACGCGCTGGTGGTTAGCTGGGTCCATCAGGAAGGCTAAGGGCACTTCAAATATTTCGGCGACCTCAATGGGGTCGGGTGTCAGGTTGATGGGTAAGCTGACCGCACCGACCACAGGCGTAACTTCATATCCGGTAATGGTCAGATACGGGTCGAGATGACCCAGCACTTCGACCGATTGACGAGCTAGTCCGGTTTCTTCTTCGGTCTCGCGCAACGCGCAGGCGATGAAATCTTCATCGGTGTCTTCTTTGCGCCCGCCCGGAAACGCGACTTGGCCGCCGTGATGCTTGAGTTCAGAGGTACGTTTAGTCAACAACACCGAAAACCCATTGGCGCGTTCGATCAGCGGCACTAGCACTGCGGCCGGAGTGCGTTTCGCCCGCACACCTGGCGCGCCAGCGCCTTTGTCATAGGGAATGCCCGTCGAGGGCAGTTGGCCCAACCGCGCGGCATCGTGGACGTCCAGATCACCCTGCTCCAGCAAGGCCATGGCCGTGGTCACATCTCCGCGCAGGGTCGACGTTCGCGGCGCGCTTAAGCGCGCGCGGATATTCGCCCGCGTTAACACCGGAACGGGCTTGTACCCGGAGGGGCTAAATCCGCCCGAGAGGAAAGAACTGTCCGCTGCTCCATATCCCAAACACTGCCTCGTCTTGATCGCTCGGCTCGCCGATCTCGACCAGATGATAGTAGACCGAACGGGCCAGGCGCGCCTCTAAGTTCGCGCGCACACATATATATGGCCGGGGCTCTTGGCCGCTGGCATCAAAAGCCACACGCAACGGATGGTTGGAATCGAGAGTCACAACATCGTCAACATTGGTACGAAACTTGATGATTCGATCGCGCCCCTGGCCTTCGAACAACGCTTCGACCGCAATAAACGGCGCATCCTCCACCTCAATGCGGCCGTTCTCGACAGGCGTTGTCAGCCAATAAAGCCCCTCATCGTCGCGGCGCAAAACCGTGGAAAACAGCTTCACCAACGCCAACCGCCCAATTGGCGAACCCTGGTAAAACCAGATTCCGCTGCGGTCGATGCGCATGTTGAAATCGCCGCAAATCGGGGGCAACCGTTCGGCACCTCCGGCTGGCGGTTTTGTAACGCCTGGAAGCGGAGATTTCGCTTCATTCACAGGGGTTTCAGGTCTCATACTATGCGCTCGCTAAGGCCCGGAATTCTGGGTGCATAAATATATATGTGGAGCAACCCAAGCGTGAGCACAACGATATCACAAGACGCCCCGCCCGCGACCCTAGCTTCGGGGGCGGGAATTGCCACCGCAACCGCCGTGGCCGACGCCGAACGCGTGGCCGCCATGGCCGGCCGGGCCCTGCGCGCCGTCGAAGAAGTCATTTACGGACAGAATCAGGTGGTCGAGGAATGCCTGATCACGCTCTTGGCCGGCGGCCATGTTTTGCTGATTGGCGTACCGGGCTTGGCCAAGACCCGGCTGGTGCAAACGCTGGGCACCGTGCTGGGGCTTGATGACAAACGCGTGCAATTCACCCCCGACCTGATGCCCGCTGATATTTTGGGTTCGGAAGTGCTCGACCAAGCCAACGATGGCCGCCGCTCGTTCCGGTTCATGCCAGGCCCAGTGTTTTGCCAGCTGCTGATGGCTGATGAAATCAACCGTGCCAGTCCGCGCACGCAATCGGCGCTGTTGCAAGCCATGCAAGAACACCGCGTTTCGGTGGCGGGCCAATATCATCTGCTGCCACGGCCGTTTCATGTGCTCGCCACACAAAACCCCATCGAGCAGGAAGGCACCTACCCTCTGCCCGAAGCGCAATTGGATCGCTTCTTGATGCAAGTCGACATCGGTTATCCCGACGAGAAGGCCGAACGCGACATCGTGCTTCACACTACAGGCACCGAAGATACGGATGCACGCCAGGTGATGAACGGCGAGGACTTGATGGCGGCGCAAAAACTCGTGCGCCAAGTTCCGGTGGGCGAAAGCGTCGTCAACGCGATTCTGCGCTTGGTGCGCGCGGGACGGCCCGAGACCAGCCTCATTCCCGAAGTGAAACAAACCGTGTTGTGGGGGCCGGGTCCGCGTGCCAGCCAAGCCTTGATGTTGGCCAGCCGGGCGCGGGCCTTACTGCAAGGGCGCCTGTCGCCATCGGTCGATGATGTGCTGACCCTAGCTAAACCCATCCTTCAGCATCGCATGGCCTTGACCTTCTCGGCACGCGCTGATGGGAAATCCGTAAACGACATCATCGCCAAGCTTTGCGCTTACGCCAACGGCGCCTGACAGCGGATCGATCACAATTCTCTCATGACCACCGCTCCCGCTCAACGGCGACGCGACCTTGAACACCTCGCTGAATCGGCAGCGGCACGCTTGCCAGGATTGCTGGTGGCGGCCCATCGCATTGCGGCCACGGTGACCTTGGGGTCGCATGGCCGCAGACGCCCAGGCATGGGGGAAAGTTTTTGGCAGTTCCGCCCTTACGCGCCCGACGATACGCCACAAGCCATCGACTGGCGTCAGTCGGCGAAGTCGGACGCTTTGTTCATTCGCGAGCGTGAGTGGACAGCAGCGCAAACAGTCGCGCTGTGGTGCGACCTCTCGCCCTCCATGCATTTCCGCTCGCAGAAAAACTGGCCGACCAAGGCCGAACGGGCTGCCGTGCTGGCCTTGGCATTGGGAATTATCTTGATCGAAGGCGGCGAGAAAATTCTGCGTTTGGCCGCCGACGGCACGCCCATCATGGCGGCAACGGCGGGGCGGTTGGCGTTATCGCAAATGGCTGACCGGCTTGCGCGCGATTTGGCCGAACCTGGCAACGCTGGTAACCCTGCCTTCAACTCGGCCTTACCACGACACGGCACCACGGTATTGATTGGCGACTTCTTGCAACCTCTCGATCGTTTAGCCAGTGCGCTCGCCGCCTTCGCCGAACGCAATCAGTCGGTTCACTTGGTCCAAGTTCTTGATCCGGCGGAAGAAACACTGCCGTTCTCGGGCCGGGTGCGCTTCGAGGGCATGGAGAATGAAGGTGGCCTGGTGATCGACCGCACGGAAGCCGCGCGCACCGATTACGTGGAACGCATCACCGCACACCGTGATGGCTTGCGTGCGCTGGCCGCCGCCCATGGCTGGTCGTTCGCCGCCCACCATACCGACATGCCCGCAAATCTGACTTTGGTCGCATTGCATCGCGCCATTGGCGAGCGGCAACGATGAGCGTGCACGTATGATCGACCTTGGGTTCATTTCGTTTGCCTCGCCGTGGATGCTGAGTGCGGCACTGGCCTTACCCGTGATTTGGCTGTTGCTGCGCATCACGCCGCCAGCACTCACGCGCGTCGTGTTTCCGGCCGTCATTTTGATGTTCGATCTGAAACCCACCGAGCGTACGCCCGAGCGCACGCCATGGTGGCTGGTGGCGTTGCGTGTACTGATCGCAGCCCTTGTGATTACCGGATTGGCCGAACCGGTCATGAATGCCCAGCGCCTGGGCGAGACAGGGCCGGTAATTGTCGTGATCGACGACACATGGGCAGCGGCACGGCATTGGCCGGACAGAACGGCAGCGGCTCGCGATATTATTGAGAGTGCCGATTTGCGCGAACGGCCTGTGGTCTTGGCAACAACATCGGCCCGGCCCAAGGGCGCCGACACCACGCCCTTGGCCATCAGCGATGCGCGCGACGCCTTGGGCCGCCTGGCTCAATTGGAGCCGCGTCCCTGGGGCAGCGACATTACTGCCACCTTGAGCGATTTCCAAAAACTGGTCGTCGATCGGAGCGAAGTGTTTTGGATCAGCGATGGTATTGCCGATGAACGCACCGCGAATTTGGCCCAATATCTGCAGCGCCTTGGGCCACTGACCGTTGTTGAGCCGCCCAAGGGCGATGCGCCATTGTCGTTGGCACAACCTCAACGTACTGCCGGTGAAGGCGGTACCAGCAAGATCGACATTAAGGTCAAACGCACCGCCATTGCATCGGCGCGGCCCCCCATGGCCGTGAGCGTGCAAGCCGCTGATGGCACCGGCGCCGTTATGGCCGAGACCACGGCTGCTTTTTCCGATGGCCGCGACACGGCGTTAGCAACTTTAGTTGTGCCGAGCGAATTGGCCAACCGGATCGCGCGCTTCGACATTCCAGGTCATGCCAGTGCGGCAGCCACGGCCTTGGCCGATGACCGCTGGCAGCAACGCCCGGTCGGTATTTTTAGCGCCGCCGCACAAGGCACGACCGCGCCGCTGCTTGAGGATGGATTTTATCTGACCCAGGCGCTTGATCAGGCGGCTGAGGTTCGTATCGGCAATGTCCGCGATTTGTTGTCGCGCCCGCTGTCGATGCTGGTGGTGTCGGGTGGGCAGCGTTTGACCGAGAACGAAACCAAGTCCGTAAGCGATTGGGTGGCTGGCGGAGGCATGCTGGTTCGTTTTGCAGGGCCCCGGCTGGACCCCGCAGGCGATACACTACTGCCCGTCAAGTTACGTGCGGCCGGCCGCAGCCTAGGCGGAGCGTTATCGTGGGGTGAACCCGCCGGTCTTGGCGCTTTCCCCGTCGGCTCGCCATTCGCATCGCTTCCGATTCCCGAGGACGTCAAAATCAAGACGCAAATCTTGGCTGAACCAGGCATCGACTTACCCGAAAAAACCTGGGCACGTTTAAGCGATGGCACGCCGCTAATCACGGCCGAACGGCGCGGGTCGGGCTGGATTGTGTTGTTTCATGTCACCGCCACGCCTGAGTGGTCTAACCTGCCTTTGTCGGGGTTATTCATTGGCATGTTGAATACGCTGCTCGACCTCAGCCAGGGGGTGACCAACGATGATTTGCAGGCGCCTGTGCTGCTACCGCCGCTGGCCCTGCTCGACGGATTTGGACGCGCACTGCCACCGGGCCCGACCGATCAAGCCATCGCATCGGCTGAGATCGCCGCAATAAGCGCAGGCGCTGGAGCCCCGCCGGGCCTTTATGGGACCACACGCAGTAAGTACGCCCTCAACCTAGGCCCCGCCGTTTGGACGACCAAAGCCATCGAAAATTGGCCGCCGGGGATTACGCGAGCCTCGCTCGACACCCTCAAGGGCGAACGCGACCTCAAGCCGTGGATACTTGTTGCGGCGTTGCTGCTGTTATTGGCCGACTTCGCGCTGAGTTTTGTATTGCGTGGTCTTGCCCCGAGTATTCCGCGCTGGGCTCCGCGCGCGGTTGGCGCAGTTATCGCCATTGTGTGTGTCGGCATGGCCGCATCGGCCATAGCCGCCGATGCCAAGTCCGACAAGCCGCTTGACGCGAGCATGATTGAAGCCGTGCTGCAAACCCGGCTGGCTTATGTTGCGACCGGATCGAATGAACTCGACCGAATCTCCGAAGCTGGCTTAAGCACGCTCACACGCGTTCTGGCGGCGCGCACGTCGGCAGAAATGGGCACACCCTCGGCCCTGCATCTTGCCGAGGCCGTGACCGCTGACGCGCTGATGCCGTACCCACTGGTGTATTGGCGTGTAACGCCCGACCAAGCGCTGCCCTCAAATGGCAGCATTGGCGCGATCAACGAATATTTTCGCCGCGGTGGCATGATTGTGTTCGATGCCCCCGATCAAGTCGGCGCCTTGGGATCAAGCGACGGCGGAAGTGCGGGCGCCAAGCTGCGTGACATTCTGGCGCGCATCGACATGCCGCCGCTGGCTCCGCTCAGCGAGGATCATGTGGTGACACGCAGCTTCTATTTGCTGCCTGGCCTGCCCGGCCGGTATGCGGGCGGCACGGTCTATGTCGAGCGCGGATCCAGCGCCAACGACGGCGTATCTTCGGTTATTATTGGCGGGCACGATTGGGCAGCCGCCTGGGCGCGCGATGCCACGGGCTTGCCGCTTTATCCGGTCGTGCCGGGTGGCGAACAGCAACGCGAGTTTGCCTACCGCGCTGGCGTGAACATGGTGATGTATGCGCTGACGGGCAATTACAAGTCCGATCAAGTTCACCTGCCCGCGATCATGCAGCGGCTGACCCAATGATCGCGCAGCAATATTCCCTGATGGCATGGAGATCGCCATGCCAGGCATGAGCCTCGCGTTTTCTCCCGTGGTCCCGGCATGGGTTCTTGCTGCGCTGCTCATGATATCGGCGCTGCTGGTGGCCTATGGGTTCTGGCGCAATGCGCGCGGCGTAGCCTTACGGGCGTTGTCTGCGCTGGCCTTGCTGATCGCCATTGCCGACCCCAGGCTGGTGCGTGAGGAACGCGCGCTGCTCAACGACATCGCAGTCATTGTGGTCGATGAAAGCCAGAGCCAAAAGATTGGCGAGCGTGCGGCCCGCGCCGAAAAGGCAGTGGCGGAGTTGACCGCGCAAATCAAAACTCAGGCCAATCTTGAGGTGCGCACGCTGCGCTTGGGCAAAGATGCGCGCGGCGATGGCACGCGCTTATTTGGCCCCTTGAGCGGCGCCATTGGTGACATTCCCCCTAGCCGCTTGGCAGGCACCATTATCATCAGCGATGGGCTGGTTCACGACATACCGAGCCCCGACCATTTCGCGGCCAAGCAAGCACCAGTCCACCTGTTACTAACTGGCGAGCCAAATGAACGCGACCGGCGCGTGCGCATTGAACGCGCGCCCGATTTCGCCCTCGTTGGCGGAAAGGCAACGCTGCGAATTTCCGCCGAGGACGCAGGCGCAAGTTCAACCGGAGAAGCAGCACGGCTGCCCGTGAACATCCGCTATAACGGAAAAATAATTCAGCAACTTCAGTTCATCAGCGGCCAGACCGCCGATATTCCCGTGAGCATTGACGCGCCGGGCGCGAACATTTTCGAGATCGATGTCGATGGCGCCAAAGACCTCTCGCGGATGAACAACCGCGCCTTGGTGTCGATCAACGGCATTCGCGACCGCTTGCGCGTGTTGCTGATTTCGGGCGAACCCCACGTGGGCGAACGGGCTTGGCGCAACCTGCTCAAATCCGACCCCAATGTCGATTTGGTGCATTTCACGATTTTGCGCCCCCTCACCAAAGACGATGGCACTCCGCTGACCGAACTGGCGCTGATCGCGTTCCCGATTCGGGAACTATTTGAGGAACAACTCTACGAATTCGACCTCATCATTTTCGACCGCTACAGCCGCCGCGGCTTGGTGCCCTATCAATTCATGTCCAACGTCGCAACCTATGTGCGCGCTGGCGGGGCGGTGATGCTGGCCGTTGGGCCCGAATACGCTGACAGCTTTAGTTTGTTCGATAGCCCCTTACGCGACATTCTTCCGGCAGCACCGACCGGTCAGGTCTATGCCGAAGCCTACCGGCCAACTTTGTCCGACGTAGGCAAGCGCCACCCCGTGACGGCCAACTTGGATGGCGCCATGCGCCTGGACGGGCAACCCAGCTGGGGGCGTTGGCTGCGCAACGTGCAAGTCGCACCCACATCGGGCCAGCGCGTGCTCAATGGGTTTGGCGGCGAGCCATTGCTTCTGCTCGACCGTGTTGAGAAAGGCCGTGTGGCATTGCTGCTGAGCGACACCATGTGGCTATGGGGCAAGGGCGTCGACGGTGGCGGGCCGCAAACGGATTTCTTACGGCGCGTCGCTCACTGGCTGATGAAAGAACCGCAATTGGAGGAAGAGGCGTTGTCGGCCGAAGTGCGTGGCAACGACCTCATTGTTGGACGGCGCAGTTTGAATGCCGCCGAGCGGCCGGTAACGGTGGAAGGCCCCGATGGCGTCAAAACAACAGTGACGCCGCATGAAGCAGGGCAAGGGTTGGCGTTGGCCGCCATGCCGGTGGTCGAGCCCGGCCTTTACCGTTTGAACGATGCGCAATCGAGCGCCGTGGCGGCCGTGGGTGCGCCCAATCCGCTGGAAAATTTTGACGTGATCACGACGGGCAAAATGATGGCGCCGCTGACCGAGGCGACCGATGGCGGAACCTATTGGCTGAGTGACAGCGGAACCCCTGCCCTTCGCCGAACCGCGCCGGGGCGCGCGGCCCATGGTTCGACGTGGCTCGGCCTGAAGGCCAACGAGCAATATGTCGTGACCGGCGTCAGCGAGACGACGTTGCTGCCGGTCTTATTGGTGCTGCTCCTGACTGTTGGCGGCGCCATGACGGCGTGGTGGCGCGAGGGGCGCTAACAAGCCATGGCGCTAATTCAGACCACTGAAAAAATCCCGATTACCATTCTGACGGGCTTTCTGGGCAGCGGCAAAACCACACTGCTGAGCCATCTCATTCGCCAACCCGAGTTATCCAACGCCGCCGTCATTATCAATGAATTCGGCGAGATCAGCCTTGATCATGAGTTAGTTGAGAAAACCGATGGCGATGTGATCGAAATTCAAGGCGGCTGTTTGTGCTGCACCGTGCGCGGCGATTTAATTCAGGCCCTGCATGGATTGATGCTCAAACGTACCAAGGGCGAGGTTCGCGCCTTCGACCGCGTGATCATCGAGACTACAGGCCTGGCCGACCCCGCGCCGATTTTGCAAACATTGATGAGCGACCCGCTGGCCTTCACTAAGTTCCGCTTGGATGGCGTGGTCACGACACTCGACGTCATCAATGGCATGGCCACGCTCGACCGGCATGACGAGGCCGTGAAACAAGCTGCCGTCGCCGACCTTATTATCTTGACCAAACGCGATTTGGTGACTGATGAGTCCGGGCAAAAATTGCTTACCGCACTACAATCTCGACTAACAAAACTCAACGCTGGCCATCGCGCGATCTTCACCGATCATGGCCGGATTGATCCGGGCCTATTGCTCAACCTTGGCCCCTTCAATCCAACGGCAAAGGGGCAGGATGTTGAGGCGTGGTTACGGGCCGAGGCTTACGCCGATGATCATGCGCATGGCGATCAGCACAATGACAGTCATGGGCACGGCCATGACCATGCCCGGCCCGATGTGAACCGCCACGATGCACGCATTCGGGCCTTTTGCTTTACCAGTGACAAGCCAATTGCGGAAACGAAGCTGCGGTTCTTTTTGCAATTGCTGCCAGCGCTGCGCGGGCCTGACCTGTTGCGAGTCAAAGGCATGGTCCACGTGGCCGAGCGGCCAAACGAACCGGCGATTGTGCATGGCGTGCAGCATGTATTTCACCCGCTCACCTGGCTGCAGGCCTGGCCCAGCGCCGACCGGCGCACGCGGATTGTTTTTATCGTCAGAGATATTGAGCCTGCGCATATTCAAGAGTTGATGGCCGCCCTGACCACCAACGTTGAACCTGCAGCTGCCTAAAAGGAACTTCACATGAAATACCGCCGCTTAGGGCACAACGGCCCCACTGTTTCCGCCTTGGGCCTGGGCTGCATGGGCATGTCGATTTTTTATGGCGAAACCGATGATGCGGTGTCGCTTGCCACACTGCGCCACGCCATTGACCGCGGCATCACGATCTTTGACACGGCAGAACTTTACGGGAATGGCCATAACGAAGAGCTTCTGGGCAAAGCCATTTCTGGCAAGCGTGATGGCCTGATCATCGCCACCAAGTTTGGCATTCGCGTGGGAGAGGGCGGTGTGACTGCGCCCAACGGCAAGCCGGATTACGTTAGGGCCGCATGTGATGCCAGCCTCAAGCGCCTCGGCGTCGAAACCATCGACCTTTATTATCAACATCGCGTTGACGCCAGTACACCCATCAAGGAAACCGTTGGTGCCATGGCGGCCCTGGTGAAGGCTGGCAAGGTGAAATATTTGGGCTTGAGCGAAGCCTCAGCGGCCACCATCCGCCGCGCCCATGCGGTTCATCCCATCACCGCCGTGCAAACCGAATACTCGCTGTGGACGCGCGATGTAGAGGATAGGATTTTGTCGACGTGCCGCGAACTCGGCATCGGTTTTGTGCCCTACTCGCCCCTCAGCCGTGGTTTTTTGTCGGGCGCATTTAACGCCCCCGACGATGTGAAGAGACCAAAGGATAGCCGCTCGATCATGCCACGATATTCTGACGCCAATTTTGCGCATAACAAGGCGTTGGTCGATGCATTGAGTACGTTGGCCAAATCGAAAGGGTACACCGTCGTCCAATTAGCCATTTCCTGGCTGCTACACCAAGGCACAGACATTGTTCCAATTCCCGGGACACGGCGCATCGACCGCCTTGATGAGAATAACGGCGCTGTTGATGTAGTATTATCGCCAGCCGATCTCGCCGCGATTGAGGCAGCCTGTTCCAAGAATGCCGTCGCTGGCCTGCGCATGCCCGAGCGGGCCATGAGCACAGTGAATTTATAGCGCCGTTGCGCCTTTTTGGGCTGGGGCCTAGCATGGGGCCTTACCAACCCATGAGCCGCCCATGACCGACACCGCCATCGCTGGCAACACACCTAAAGCAAAGACCGTTGCGCTGCCAAGCCTGCGGACGGTGCATAAGCTTGCGGGTCTGACGGCGCTGGCATGGCTGAGCGTGCTTGGCCTGACTGGCTGGATTCTCGACCATCACGCTTGGCGCTGGAGCCATCAATGGACGGTGCCCAGTGAAATCACTTCCACCGCCATCAATCGTTTGGTGCGCGGAACGGTCATGCGCAACATCATCGCCGACCCAGCCGATGCCAACCGCTATCTCGGTGGTTCCGAACGCGGGTTGTGGTGGACCGCCGACGCTGGGAAAACATGGAATGACGTGATCTGGGAGGGTGCTGGCGGCCTGCCGCAAACCTATGATCTCGTCGCAGGCCCGACCGGTGACTTGAACCAAGTCTGGGCTGCCACCGACGACGGTATCTGGATCGTCAAAGATAACGGCACGCGCGCCGTACCGTTCGCGATGCGTGGGTTACATATCACAAGCCTGACACCCGGTTCGGCGGCCGGCGAACTCGCGGGTGTCGTCGATGAAGGCCGGTTGTTTCGTTTGAATACAGCCGCGCCTGCCAATGTGACATGGACGGATTTGTCCAGTGTTGAGGTTTCCGGGCTGCCGGACTCAGTGTTGCTCAATCGTTTTGCCCTGGAATTGCATGTGGGTGTAGGTTTTTTGCCGCAACCTTGGTCGACCATCGTCAATGATTATGGTGGCATTGCCATCGCCGTCTTGTCGGTCACCGGGTTATTTTTCTGGTGGTTGCCGCGCCGTTGGCGCGGCCAAAACCCCAAGGGTGAATTAAAAACGCGGCAGAAAATCTTGCGATGGCTTTATCGCGGTCATGGCCCGGTTATTGGCCTGTTGGCCATCGTTCCAATTCTATATGTCAGCGTTACCGGCATTATGGTCGATCACATTCAAGAGTTGATCGACTACAGCAAAGATGTGCACCTCAGCCGTGACATGCTACCGCCGCTCTATCAGTACAAAAACCTCAGTCATGAAATCAGCGACATTGTTGCCTTCCCGGACGACCCTGCGCACATGATCGCCGCATCACGCTTTGGCATTCTCGAATCCCGCGACGGTGGTAAATTCTGGGCGGTGGATAAACAACTGCCCGAAAGCTTGGGCAGCGACGGCGGGCGCTTCAATGTGTTCCGCGTCGGCGAAATGATTTTTCTGGGCGTTGGCAGCATTGGGCAGTTTTATCGCCATCAAGACAGCAACTCTTGGACGCAATTAAAGGTCGATGGGCCGCCGCTGGCCATCACCGGCGCGACGCAGCGTGACGGTACTTGGTACATCAAGAACAGCCGCGCGATCTATGCGGGCGCACTTGACGGCACCTTTACCGATACCAAGATTGCCTACCCGCCCTTAACCGGGACAACTTTTTTTCTATTTCTTGCCGACATCCATACTGGCAACCTGATCTCCACGCATTGGCGCTGGGTCAACGACCTGGTGGCTCTGCTTGCCATTGCACTCGTGCTGTCGGGTCCGGTGTTGTGGTGGCGGCGAAAGTGGATGTAAGTTCATAAGCGAAATACAGGGAGGATACTAATGACATTTCGGACTTTGATCGGCGCTTCGGCGATTTCAGCTGGTTTATTCGGACTCATGGCAACCGCCTCGGGCCATGCCTTGATGATGAACAAAGACGCAAAACCAGGCGCGTGGCATTTTGTGGAGATCGGCATTCCCCACGGCTGTGTTGGAACACCGACAACGGCAATCAAAATCAAGGTTCCAGAAGGCGTGGCCTTGGTCCGCCCGCAGGTAAAGCCGGGCTGGAAGTTAAGCATGACAATGCGGAAAATCGACAAGCCGATTCTGGCCGAGGGCGTGACCATCACGGACATGGCCGATGAAGTGACGTGGTCGGGTGGTAACTTGGCCGATCTCGAATTCGACCGTTTTGCAATGCTGGTGAAACTGCCCAACGACCCCGGCAAGACGCTGTATTTCAAGACGATCCAACAGTGCGAAAAAGGCGAGCATCGCTGGATCGAGATTCCCGAAGGCGGCAAGAAGTGGGGCGAGTACAAAGAACCGGCCCCCTTTGTGCAAATCTCGGAGGCAGCTAAGCCCTGACTTGATCGCGGGGTGGCCACGCTGCCCCGCAGCATTTTCGTTCACACGCAGGTACGTTAGCGTGGGCTTATCAGCATAGTCATCGGAGCAACCCATGCGCCCACATGTCGAATTAATTCAACAAACCGATCTGTTGTGGCATCCCGCCGAGTTGCCCTATGGCGACGGCAAGGTGCGCCAGCGCAATCTTTCCTACTGCGAGGAATTTGGCGCAGCCACTACGAAGCTGTACTTCGAAAGCCCCTGGGTGCGCCCGGCTGGTTACCATTCCGCCGATACCGAATGGTTCATCCTGAAGGGTATGGTGCGCATCGGCGATCAAGTGCTCACCGATGGCTCCTACTGGCGGGCGCCCGCCGGACTGTGGGTACCGCAAATTTCGGTGAAAGAGGGTGCGGAGATTTTAGTGTTCCGTGAGTACGGCGACTGGGGCTTTACGCGTTCGGATAAACCGCGCGTGGGTTTCATTTCAAAGGGCGGCAATACCGCGTCCGCCGACCCGGGCACTTTCGACATCGTTGAAACCGCGAAGATGAAATGGCACGAAAAAACCGACGAAGATTTCGCCATGACTCATGGCACCGAAGGCTGGCCGCAAGGCAACCTGCGTCACAAGTGGCTGTTCCGCGACCCGGCGCCCGAGGGCGACCCAACCAAGGGCTTTGGCTCATTACTGTGCTGGGCACCACCAGGCTGGAGCGACACGCGCCTGATGCATCATCCCGTGTTCGAGGAGGCCTACACGCTTGACGGCACCATGGAATACAACTTCGGCGACTTGAAAGAAGGCACCTATTTCTTCCGGCCCGCCCGCGTGAAGCATGGGCACTTCAAGGCTGGTGAAGAAAAGGGCACGGTGTTTTTAATCCGCGTCGATGGTCAGTTGATCAACTGGGCGAGCACCGATCACCATGTCGAAGTCCATGCCACACCCATTAATTACGACCCGGAAACCGAAGGCCCGGTGATTGCAGGGCTGCCAGTGCGCTCGCGCTCCACCGGCCACTGGGATCGGGACGGCTGGTAAACCAAAGCCCGAATTGTGGGTTTTAATTGATCCCCGTCAGGGTTGGCGTCATCGACCTCGGGTAGCTTTTTCCAAAGGTAGGAGGAAGCCCCCATGAACAGACCCCGCGTTCTGATCACCTATTTTTCTGAATCAGGCCACACCCGTGCTGCAGCCAAGGCCTTGGCCGAAATGATCGACGCCGACCTGGAATTCATCGAGACCGCCTCCCTCGGACACAGCCTTTGGGCATGGCTCATGAGGGGCTTTGCAGCCATGCGTGGCCTGCGGCCCACCATCGTGAAGCCGCGTCACGACGTTGGATTTTATGATCTCGTGGTTTTAGCGACCCCGGTTTGGGCTGGGCATATCACTTCGCCCATGCGCAGTTACGTGACACTTCAGCGTCAAAATTTCAAACGCGGCGCGTTGCTATTGACGCTCGGCGGCAACGGTGCGGGATCGGCCTTCATCGATCTGGAATCCGAGTGCAAAATAGCACCCGTCGCGCATTGTGCGCTCACCGACCATGATCGGAAAACCAAGGCCGATCACGCCAAGCTTGAAAGGTTCGCCAGAAAAATCAAAGACGCGCTGGCGTGCGACAGCGTTGAGAAGGTGAAAATGGCGGCCTAGGCGGTCAGTTGCGTTCTACTGCAAGCTCTCGCCCAGCTCAGCGCGAACCTTCTGACGCAGCACGTCGATGGCGACTAAGTTAGTGCCCATTTTCATGTGCCAGAAGGTCCAACCATTACAAGCGGGGGCGCCCATCACGGCCGCGCCCACTTGATGGATCGAGCCGCGGTGATCGGATGAAATCAATGTACCATCGGCGCGCACCTTGGCGGTGTGACGGCCCGAGGCGTCGCATAGAATCGTGCCTGGGCTAAGCAGGCCACGTTCCACCACCGAGCCGAAGGGAATGCGTGGTTCGCTGCGTTTCGAGGGCGTGACCAACAGTTTTTCGTCGGACACGGGCTGGGCCTTGGCCAGCCGTTTCTTCGCAGCGGCGATGTAATCCGTATCGCGTTCGATGCCGATGTACTTGCGGCCCAATGTTTTGGCTACCGCGCCAGTGGTGCCGGTACCAAAGAATGGATCAAGCACGACATCGCCGGGGTTACTGGATGACATGATGACGCGATATAGCAACGATTCTGGCTTTTGGGTCGGATGCAGCTTATCGCCGCCGCCCTTTTTCAAGCGCTCTTCGCCGGTGCACAACGGCAGCGTCCAATCGCTACGCATCTGCAAACCTTCGTTGAGGTTCTTCATGGCGTCGTAGTTGAAGGTGTAACGTGCGTCTTTGTTCTTGGCGCACCAGATCAACGTTTCGTGGGCATTGGTGAACCGAGTGCCGCGGAAGTTGGGCATGGGGTTGGATTTGCGCCACATGACATCATTCAGAACCCAATACCCCAGATCCTGTAAGATGGAGCCGACGCGAAAAATGTTGTGATAGGAGCCGATGACCCACAACGAGCCTGAGTCCTTCAAGACACGCTGAGCGGCGGCAAGCCACTCGCGGGTAAACTTGTCGTAGGTGCTGAAATCTGCGAAGCGATCCCACTCTTCATCGACGCCGTCGACGCGGGAATGATCGGGACGGTGTAGCTCGCCCCCAAGCTGCAAATTGTATGGCGGGTCGGCGAAAATGAGATCGACCGAGCCTTCCGGCAACCGGTTCATAATCTCGGTGCATTCGCCTTGATGGATAATGTCGGTTTGAATCGCGCAAGGTGCACGCGCGGCCGATGAGCGTTTGCTCGGCATGTCCGGTCCCCGTCCCTCTGTTTTCTTTTTTTGTTCTTATTTTTCTTGTTTATCCGGCGCGGCTTCGGGGGCCCTCGTAAGCGGCCGACCCGATCGCTCGTTTTCGAGCGCGGCGTCGCCACCCACGAGGGCGTGTGCGTCCCCGAAACATGGAGCCGTGATGATGTTGCCCTCCCCACCCCACTTATTGTTTTTGGCGAGAGAACCCCAACACCGTGGGACCCAGTAATTGCGCGCCAGCAACTCAGACCAGCGTGGGTCCCGACGATTCAGATAATAGAATCAAAGATTTAGTGAGGGGTTAACGGCGCATGAATCGGGCCGACTCGAGACACAAGATGTTGAGTCTGTGAATCATGGGGACTCAATTCCTAGATATATCGTCCAGTCACGGAAAATAATTTTTTGCGTTTTGCGCCGTCAGGCTGACAGCAGCGCACGAATAGGCGCGAACGAGCGGCGATGATGGGGTGTAAGCCCCAAGTGCTTCAACGCGGCACTGTGTTCGGCCGTGCCATAGCCCATGTTGGTCTCCCAACCGTAACCCGGATGCTGGGCTGCGAGCCCAGTCATGATGCGGTCACGCGTGACTTTGGCCACGATGGACGCCGCGGCAATCGACAACGACAAACTATCGCCACGAATCACGGTTTGCACCGGACAGTTCAAAGGCGGTGCACGGTTACCATCCACTAAGGCCACATCGACACGCCGCTGGAGATTCTCAAGCGCCCGCGCCATGGCGAGGTATGTTGCCTTCAGAATATTCAGATTGTCGATTTCATCCACGCTGGCCTGGCCGACGCCAAGTACTGCGCCCTGGGATGACTGAAGCGCCAAGAACAAAGTCTCGCGCTTCTCGGGCGATAGTTTCTTGGAATCATCGAGCCCGCTCGCCAGATCCGGCGCGAGGGTCGCTTGAGCAAGGATCACCGCCCCGGCCAGCACGGGGCCTGCCCATGGCCCACGGCCAGCCTCGTCGATACCCGCAATTATCGCGGCGGGTTGAGTCTTCAATATTCCACGTTCAAGTCGGAAGGTCGGCATGGGCGCAGTATGCTTCATTTCACATACATTTTGACTAGCGATCTTTCATCTGCCCGCTAGAGTGCGCGCATGCCCAACCCGCCATTACTCTCGATCATCGTGCCAACACTCAATGCCGCAGCAACATTAGAGACCTGCTTAACGGCGCTGGCAGAGTATAAGCCTGCGCAGGCGGTCATCGTTGTCGATGGCGGGTCGAGCGATAGCACTTTGCAGATCGCCGTGCAGCATGGCGCAACGGTCATAACTGCCCCACGCGGGCGTGGTTCACAATTAGCAGCAGGTGCTAATGCCGCGACCGGCGATTGGTTCTTGTTCCTGCATGCCGACACACAACTATCGCAAGGTTGGATTTGTGAGATGAACACCTTCATCGCCGATACCCGTAACTCACATACCGCCGCTGTATTCACTCTCGCGCTCGATGATGAGCGATTATCGGCGCGGTGGGTTGAGTGGATTTCGGCTACACGCACCAAGGTTCTGGCCTTGCCCTATGGCGATCAAAGTTTGCTGATCAGCCGCGAACTCTATAATTCAATCGGCGGATTTCGCCCCATTGCAATTATGGAAGACGTGGATATCGCCCGCCGATTGGGCCGTCAGCATATCCATGTTTTTAACTCGTGCGCGCTGACGTCTGCTGAACGTTACCGCCGTCACGGATTTTTCTGGCGGCCCTTGCGGAACCTTTGTTGCTTAACGCTCTGGTTTATAGGCCTGCCACCCGACCTCATTGCGCGGATTTATAACCGATGAGCGGCCGCCCGCTTCTGCTGATTATGACCAAGCAGCCGCAACTGGGTGCGGTGAAACGCCGATTAGCTAAGGGCATCGGTGAAGTGGCTGCTTGGCAATTTTACCGGCGCAACGTGTTTGATTTACTCAAACGGCTGACCCGCGTTCCGTTTTGGCGAACGCAAATTCTCATCACGCCTGATAGGGCCCGCTATGGCTGGCCGAAGGGCCTGCGCCAAACCCCGCAAGGCCATGGCGACCTTGGCGCTCGCATGCTGACGGGCCTGAATTCCGCACCACGCGGAGCACCAACCATCGTGATTGGTTGTGATATCCCCGCCATCACCATGACGCACATTCGCAACGCATTTATCGCCCTGCGCCAAGCTGATGCCGTGTTTGGCCCTGCTGAAGATGGCGGGTACTGGTTGGTGGGTTTTTCAGGGCGGCGGCGGTTCTGGCGGCCATTTGCCAACGTGCGGTGGTCTTCCCCTCACGCGTTGGCCGATACGACAAAAAACCTACTGGGCAGCAAAATTTCCTATGCCGCGAGGCTGCGTGATGTCGACGACGTTAAATCTTTGGTTTTGGCCAAAGGTGCTCTTTAAGGCGCGGCATCAGCTCAACGAAATTGCAAGGCTTATGCCGAACATCGAGTTGATACTTCAAAATCTCATCCCAGCCATCCTTCACCGCGCCATTCGAGCCAGGCAAGGCAAACAGATAAGTGCCATTCGCCACGCCCGCCGTGGCACGCGACTGCACGGTCGAGGTGCCAATATTCTTCCAGCTAATCCAACGGAACAGCTCGCCAAACCCTGGGATTTCTTTTTCGCACACCTGCTTAAACGCTTCGGGCGTGACATCGCGGCCCGTCACCCCCGTGCCGCCGCTGGTGATAATGCAATCGACGTTGGGGTCGGCGATCCATTGTCTGAGCTTGGCGACGATCACAGGCACATCGTCGGTGATGACCACACGCTCGGTGAGCTTGTGGCCCATGGCCGTGATGCGATCGGCCAAGATCTTGCCAGAGGTATCGGTCTCAAGCGTGCGCGTATCCGATACCGTGAGCACGGCAATATTGATGGGTAAGAAAGCCTTGGTTTCGTCGATGCCAGCCATGTTGCCGCGTCCGTTGCTCAGGTCCGTGCGGACACAATCACGCCACGCCGAGGCTGTCTAGTTTCTGTTTGACGGTCAGCAAGTCCCGCCATGCGAAGCGCTTTTGCTGAGGCGAGCGCAAAAGATAGGCTGGGTGAAAGGTCGCCATGGTCGGCACGGGCCGGGGCAACCCCGGCGTTTCATAGTCGAACCATTTACCGCGAATTTTCGTGATGCCTTGCGGGTTAGCGAGAATGGTCGACGCGGCAGGCCCGCCCACCAGCAACAGCAAGGCCGGATCAAGCAACTCGATATGGCGCTGTACGAAAGGCAAGCACAGCACGATTTCCTCGGCCGTCGGTTTGCGGTTTCCGGGTGGCCGCCAAAACACAACATTTGTGATGTAGGCGTTGGTGGCACGATCAAGCCCGATGGAGCCCAGCATACGGTCCAGCAATTTGCCCGAGACGCCGACGAACGGCAGGCCCTGGCGGTCTTCATCTTCGCCGGGCGCTTCGCCGATCACCATGACCCGGGCATTGGGGTTGCCATCGGCGAACACGGTGCGTGTCGCAAACGACTTCAGAGCACAGCCATCATAACTTTCCACCGCGAGTTTTAATTCAGCCAAGGTTTTACATTCTTGGGCGAGGTGGGCCGAGGTTGGTTTTGGCGCACCAGGGGCCAACACAGGGGCGGCGGGAGCTGGCCTTGCGGCAACCACGATGGGCGCGGCTGGGCTTGATGTCGCGGCATAACGATTGATTGGCTCCTCACCAATCGTCTCGTCAACGCCAGCCTCTAGGTGCCATCGCAACAAGGCCGCGAGATCAGGTTGGGTGGTTGGAGGTGATATCGTGTCCATCGGCCCGAAGTTTGAGGCCTTGGCGCGTCAAACTCAAGCCAGCCGCGCTATCTCTTGCCAGCGTGCTTGGGCGCTTCGGGCGGCGCGTAGTGATAGTCCTGCAGTGCCTGCTCAGACGTCACAGCTTTCTTGTAAAACCACACCACGAACCAGGCCACAACTGGCAAAGCAATTGCCCCGGATATTTGCAGCAAAAGGCCAGGGTTATTTTCGCCCCAGCGCGATGGCACCAGGCTTAAGCCCTCGCCCATCTGCTCGACCATGCGAATGACGCCGAATGCCGCGACGGCTATCAGCACACCCAGGGTACTGGCAAACAGCACGGCTGAAACGGCAGCGGCGAGTTTAGGTGGAATACGCATTCTATTGGTCCTTCAGCCCTATCATCACGCCAAAGGCGGACGGGGGCGGCAGTGCTTATACTCAGCCCAAGCCCGCCAAACCAGCCTTTATCCTGGGTTTTGCTCCCCGGACGGAGTTTTGCCAGCAGGGCCTTGGAGGGCTGGGATTCGGGGGTTATACCAGTATCTGCAAGCACTTAGGCGAGGCCAAGACTGCCTTGGCCGGATCGGTCATGAGGAACAGGTGATGGATCGCGAAGCAATGGAATTCGACGTGCTGATTGTTGGCGCAGGGCCCGCAGGCTTGGCGGCTGCCATCCGCATGAAACAGCTCGCGGCAGCATCGGAAAAAGAAATCTCGGTCTGCGTGATCGAAAAGGGCTCCGAGGTCGGTGCGCATATTCTGTCAGGCGCAGTTATCGACCCCATCGCCATCAACGAACTAATCCCCGATTGGAAAGCCAAAGGCGCGCCCATTCACACGCCAGTCAATGAAGATCGGTTTTTGTTCCTGACGGAGACCAACTCCTGGCGGATCCCAAATTTCTTCATGCCGCCGCTGATGAACAATCACGGCAACTATATTGTGAGCCTTGGCAATCTCTGCCGATGGTTGGGCCAACAGGCCGAGACCTTGGGCGTCGAGGTGTTCGCGGGGTTTGCTGCCGCCGAGGTGCTTTATGACGGTGATGGCCGCGTGCTCGGTGTCGCAACGGGCGATATGGGAATTGGACGCGACGGCGAGAAGACCGAAAACTACGAGCCCGGTATCGAGTTGCGCGCGAAGTACACCCTAATCGCCGAAGGCGTACGCGGGTCGCTGGCGAAACAATTGATTGCAAAGTTCAAGCTTGATGCCGAGTCCGATGTGCCTAAATTTGGCATCGGCATTAAAGAACTCTGGGAGGTGGAACCAGCCAAGCATAAGCAAGGCCTGGTGGCGCATACCATGGGCTGGCCACTCGACACTTCCACCGGCGGCGGTTCGTTCATGTATCACCTGGAGAACAACCAAGTGTCCATTGGGTTTGTGGTTCATTTGAACTACTCCAACCCCCACCTATCGCCATTTGAAGAGTTCCAACGCTTTAAACATCACCCAGCGGTGAAACCAACGCTCGAGGGTGGGCGGCGCATTTCGTATGGCGCGCGCGCCATTACCGAAGGCGGTTACCAGTCGATCCCCAAATTGGTATTCCCGGGCGGTGCGCTGATTGGCTGCTCGGCAGGCTTCATGAATGTCCCGCGCATTAAGGGCAGCCACAATGCCATGAAGAGCGGAATGCTTGCCGCCGAAGCCGCATTTGCAGCCGTCAACGCGGGCCGCAGCCAAGATGAATTGACGGCTTACCCCGATACGCTGAAAAATAGCTGGGTCTACGCCGACCTCAAGGGAGTGCGCAACGTCAAGCCGCTCCTGAGTAAGCTCGGTTTCTTCGGCGGCCTTGGCTTGGGCGGCCTAGACATGTGGATGAACAATCTGGGCATTGGGCTGCCCTTCACGCTCAAGCATGGCAAGCTCGATTCAGCCACGCTGAAGCCCGCCGCCGAGTGTACGCCAATTCAATACCCCAAACCTGACGGTAAAATTTCGTTCGACCGGCTTTCCTCGGTGTTCATTTCGAATACCAACCACGAAGAAAACCAGCCGATCCACCTCAAGTTGCTGGACCCGAACATTCCCATCGCCAAGAACCTGCCCCTGTGGGACGAGCCAGCCCAGCGTTATTGCCCGGCGGGGGTCTATGAGGTGGTCGACACCGATGGCGGCGCTAAGCGGTTCCAGATCAACGCGCAGAATTGTGTTCACTGCAAGACATGCGATATCAAAGACCCCAGCCAGAACATCAATTGGGCGGTACCACAGGGCGGCGGCGGCCCAAATTATCCGAACATGTAGTGAAATTAAGGCTTTGGCGCCGTCGAATTCAGTGCGGACTTTGCTCGTGCAGGCTATGATAGTGATATGAAAAGACCCTCTAAAAAGCCTCTCCTGATTGCGCTGGTCGCCGCGCTGTCCTTGCCGCATGCTCTTTTTGCAGCCACCGAAAAACCTGTGACCAGCAATGACGGCAGCGGGTTGGCTGGCGCTTTGCTGTCGGCGCGGCACGCCCGGGCCACGGAAGACTCAGCGATCGCCAACGACTATTACACGCGCGCGCTACAACTCGACCCGGCAAATACGTCGCTGCTGCAACGCTCATACTCGGCCGCGGCCAATGCTGGCAAAATCGACGTAGCGATTATTGCCGCAAAAAAATATTACGATGCTGAAAAAACACCGCTGCCGATGACTGGCTTGCTGTTGGCCACGGGGCATTTCGCCAAGAAAGAATTCGATCAAGCTTGGCCCTACATCGACCGGATTCCAGCTGATAGCTACCTTTCCTTCGCGATGCCGATGGTACGCGCTTGGGGCCAAGCCGCCCACAACACGCCTGATGCGGCATTGGCCGAACTCGCCCCATTGCAGTCCGCGCAAGGCCTTGGCGATGTTTTCCACATCATGAGCGGCTTGTTGAATGAACACTTGGGCCGCGACCAAGACGCATTGATTCATTATGAGTCGCTGGCCTCGCGCGCAGATCGCCAACCGCTCTCTGTGATAAGAATCATCGCTGCGGGTTATCACCGGTTGGGCAAATCGGCCGAAGTGCCTGGGTTGCTCGCAAAATTCAACCAAGACCGGGGCGCAGGATCAGGCCTATACGGCATGGTCGAAAGTTTGAGCGATAAAGAGCGCGTGCCAAAGAAAATCACGCTCAACCAGGGCATGGCTGAATCATTTTTCGCCATCTCGCAAATTTTAGCGCAAAGCTCGAACAACAATGGCCTTGGCGATGTGGCAATCGGCTTTGGGCAGATGGCGCTCTATCTTAGCCCCGATTTGCCGATGGCGCGCTGGGTATTGGGCTCGACCCTTGCCGCACGGCGCCGCTTCGAAGAAGCAAACTCAGTTCTGAACCAATCCCGTAAAACCGACCCGGCATATTTGGCCTCGCAAATTCAAGTCGTGCAGAACCTTGAGGCGCTAGATCAACGCGGCGATGCGCTGACACGCTTGCAAGCCATCGCGCGCGATTGCCCCGCCATGGCTGAAATACCAATGGCGATGGGCAATTTACTGCGCCGCGACGAGAAATTCGCCGATGCAGTGCTCGCCTACGACAAGGCCAAGCAATTGTACGCCGATGCCAAAGAGGAGAACTGGGCCTTGCATTACGGGCGCGGGGTCGCGCTTGAGCGTACCAAGCAATGGGCCCGCGCCGAGGCCGACTTTAAGCGCGCGCTGGAACTTAATCCCGACCAGCCCGACGTCCTCAATTATCTTGGGTACTCATGGATCGACCGTGGAGAAAACATAGCCGAGGCGCGCAAGTTAATTGAACTCGCTTACAGCAGGAGCCCTGAGAATGGCTTCATCGTCGATAGCCTTGGCTGGGTGATGTATCTGGCTGGCGAATACCCCGACGCCGTTTCGCAGCTGGAACGGGCCGTGGAACTAGAGCCGGCTGATGCAACGCTGAATGACCACTTGGGCGACGTCTATTGGAAAGTCGGCCGGCGCAATGAGGCGCGCTTTCAATGGCGCCGGGCTCTCACTCTCAAGCCCGATGAAAAGCAAAAAGCCAGCCTGCAGACGAAACTGGAACAAGGGCTAGCGCAAAACTAGCCTGCCTAACGCCATCTGCATGATCGAAGGTGCACCCCCGGCATGCCGAGTGTCAGCGTTTTTGCCCCCGCGAAAATCAACCTTTGTCTTCATATCACCGGTAAACGCGCCGATGGTTATCACTTGCTTGAATCCCTCGTGGCCTTCGCCGACATTGGCGATGTTGTAAGCGTCTCTGACTCCGCCGATCTACAACTGACAATAACTGGCCCCTTCAGCAAAGCTTTGAGCGATACCGAGGGCAACTCAACGCTGGCAGCTGCACGATTCCTGGCCAAGGCAGCCGGGCGGCAGGAACCAACCGTCAATATTGAACTGACCAAGAACTTGCCCGTTGCATCTGGCATAGGCGGGGGATCGGGTGACGCGGCAGCAGCATTATTGGCCTGTCAATCGCTCTGGCATATCCACACCCTACCCGGCATGCCTTTGATTGCCGCAGGACTGGGCGCAGATGTTCCCGTCTGCCTGGGGGGGCTGCCAACATTCATGAGCGGTATTGGCGAGAACCTGTCCGACATCGCTGATTTTCCGAAATGTGATGTTGTGTTGGTCAATCCTGGCGTGGCCTTGCCCACTGCCAACGTTTTTGGCTCCTTCCGGGGCCCGTTCTCAAAACCCTTTACCGAGGCCCCACTCAAGGGCTGGGCAGAACTTGGTGAATTACTTGAATTCATGCGCCTCACACGGAATGACCTGACCACCAGTGCCGTGACACTTGCTCCTGATATCACGCGTGTCTTATCTGCTTTATCCGCCCAGCCCGGCTGTGCCTTGGCGCGGATGTCTGGGTCGGGTGCGACCTGTTTTGGGCTGTTTCACAACCCACGTGAAGCCAGGGCGGCGGCAGATGCCATATCCACCGCCCAGCCATTGTGGTGGGTGAAGGCGGGTCAGTTACTGCCCCACAGGCCGCTGCAAGCTCGTGATCTCCCGCTCGTGTGAATTGAACCCAGCCGCAATCGTTCTATTCTAAGGCCATGACCCATATATCCACGTTTTCCCGATTGCTCAGATTGTGCGTGTTGGCGGTAGCGCTTGGTGCAGCCACATCAAGCCTGGCTCAGGACGTTGGCGCTGCGGTTGTAACCGAGCACACCCGCGCCTCGCTGCTGCTATCGCGAGATGTCGCTCGGCCCGGCGAAACCATTTGGGCCGCCTTGAAACTCGAATTACAGCCAGGTTGGCACACGTATTGGCGAAACCCAGGCGATTCGGGCCTGCCCGCTGCAATCACGTGGTCGCTGCCTGCCGGTGTGTCGGCAGGCGAGATCGCATGGCCAACGCCAGAGCGCGTGCCCTATGGGCCGCTGATGAATTTTGGTTACAGCAATTTGGTATATTTGCCAGTGCCGCTGACATTGCCTGCCAGCGCATCGGCCCCAGAGTCATTCACCCTTGAGGCGACTGCCACTTGGCTCGTATGCGCGGAAATTTGCGTTCCTGACGAGGGTTCGTTCCGAGTGTCATTGACCATGGACCCCGACGCGTCTGCCGCATCATCTGTGCACGGACCTGAAATTGATGCTGTCCTGGCCCGTCTTCCAAAACAGGCGCCGTGGCCAGTAACCCTGACACGTCAGGCTAAAGACATCGCAATAGCCGCTGGCCCAGGGTTTCCCAACGCGGACCCGGCATCCGTCATGTTTTTTCCTCATGATCCGGGACTGATTGAAAACGCCGCGCCACAACGCGCGCAGATATCAGCCGGAACACTCAGCCTGACCGCAATGGTTCCGGAAGTTCCGCTCGACATGCCCGCGCAAACCGGCGGACTGATCGTGATTCGTGAAGGTGCTTCGCAAGTTGCCTATGCGTTCAACGCCCTGGTGCCGCCAATGAGCGCACAATCTCCGGACATCGTAGTCGACGTGGGCCTTTGGAGCGCGGTGATCTTTGCATTCTTGGGCGGGCTGATCTTGAACTTGATGCCGTGCGTCTTGCCAGTTCTAGCCATGAAGGCGCTGGCCTTAGCTAGCAAAGGTGAAGATGGGGCTGCCGCGCGCCGCAGCGATGGCTTTGCCTACA
This sequence comes from Rhodospirillaceae bacterium, assembly GCA_009693785.1. Classification (GTDB taxonomy): domain Bacteria; phylum Pseudomonadota; class Alphaproteobacteria; order Rhodospirillales; family Rhodospirillaceae. The sequence goes on along the minus strand of SHWP01000002.1, from coordinate 1,229 downwards.
CCATCGGCGTCATGGTGACGTTTGGAATATTGGCTGCCTTGCTGATTGGATTGCGCGGCGCAGGAAGCGAAATCGGCTGGGGTTTTCAACTGCAGTCGCCTGCATTTGTGTCAATCATTGCTTACGTGATGCTGGTTTTGGGGCTTAACCTCTCAGGGGTATTCGCCATTGGCGGCGGCATCATGGGTGCCGGGCAAAGCTTGACACAGCGTTCGGGCAAGTCAGGCGCCTTCTTCACCGGCGCTTTGGCGGTGGTCGTGGCAACGCCTTGCACCGCACCCTTCATGGGTGCCGTCGTCGGCTACGCCATGACCCAGCCCACGGCCGTGACAGTGATGGTCTTCGAAAGCTTAGCCCTGGGCCTGGCCGCACCATTCCTGCTCTTTAGCTTGGTGCCCCAAGCCGCAAAAATTTTGCCGCGCCCAGGCGCGTGGATGACGCGGCTGAAGCAAGTGTTAGCCTTCCCGATGTACGCATCGGCAGCCTGGCTGGTGTGGGTGCTATCGCAGCAACTAGGCGCTGATGGATTTGCCTCAACACTTGCCGGCTTCATATTGATCGCGCTTGCGGCTTGGCTGCTCGGAGTAACGCAAGACGCTGGCCGGTTTGGGGTCAGCACCGCCTTGTCGCTTGCTGCCTTTATCGGCGCGCTTGCGTTGATCGCGACACTAAACACTGCTCCGGCCGCCGGATCGACCGCGCAATCGGCCTATACAGCTGGCAGCGAAGCATACTCTCCTCAGCGGCTAGACGAGCTGCGCGCCGAAGGTCGAACCGTGTTCGTCAACTTCACTGCCGCCTGGTGTATTACATGCCTGATGAACGAGCGTGTCGCGCTATCGACAGCCGAGGTTAAACAGGCACTCGCCGACGGCCATGTCGCTTACCTCAAAGCCGATTGGACCAACCGCGACCCCGCCATCGCGAAGGCTCTGGCCAGTTTCGGCCGCTCTGGCGTGCCGCTGTATGTCGTTTACCGGCCTGATGGCAGCCCACCTGAAGTCCTGCCGCAATTGCTAACCCCAAGCGTCGTCCTAGCCGCAATCAGGGCAAAATAGAGCCAAAATCCAAGGGTTGCAGGGACTTGGCAGCCTCGTTATGTTGCCCGCCTTCCCAGCCGTAAGGAACTCAGAAGTTCCTGGCTTCTGCGGTGATGGGGCGTCGCCAAGCGGTAAGGCAGCGGTTTTTGGTACCGCCATCCCCAGGTTCGAATCCTGGCGCCCCAGCCA
>SHWP01000024.1 GCA_009693785.1 Rhodospirillaceae bacterium | reverse complement strand
AGCCATGGCATGGCGCTTTCCCTCGCCGTCCACCGTAGTGATCAAGACAACCGACTTCGCCAGTCCCCGCAACGCAGTGCGAAGTGACTCGTCCAACGTTGGCAAAGGGGCTGTGGTCACTTCAGGGCGCATAGTTGCAACTCTGGGATGTGCGTCGTCAAAGCATCTGTCCCAAATGCTTTGACGACGCACAGGGTAGCGGCGGATTGCTCACTTGCAACAACGCCAGCATCGCGCTGTCACGCTCCACACCATACAGCGTGCCGCTAGCGCGCAGCACGACGATGTGCGCAGTGTGAGTATCAGCGATGCCTAAATGCTTGAAGGTGATTTTGTCAGTGATCGGTGCATCACGCGTAATTTCGAACCCCAGGGCATAGGAATAGAATTTCTTCGATGCCTCAATGTCACTGACGACCAATAAATTACGCGGCAGAATTATTTTCGGTTCATCGGCCCGCACAACACCCGCGAATATCAGCGTGCACAACGCGAATAATATTGGCCTTAAGCTCATATCACCGAACTCCTATTTTACATCACTGGGGCGGTCTGCCACTTCCCGGTCGGGCCGTTGAACAATGTGAATCCGTACACCGTCGGGATCATGCACCACCAATTCTGTTTCTTTGCCGTCTGGCGATGACATTGGCTCTAATACGATATGCGCTTTCATTTCTTTCATGCGGGCGTAGACAAGTGCGATGTTGGTGGTTCGCATAGCCATCATGGTTTCGCCCGAGGCTAAATCGGCATGATTCGGCCGCGTCATGACGGGCAATGCAGGATTGCCGACTTGAATAAGGCCCAACTGTGCCCCTTCGCGGTTTTTCCCCTCGATCATGCGACTCGACCGCAAAATCGCAAACCTCACGCTACGATCTTGGGCCAGGCCCATTTGGGTTTTGACGACCGGATTGGTGATGACGTTATCGCTCAGCACCTCATAGCCGAGACCGTAGTTGTAGAAACGCTTTGAGGCCTCCATATCGGCCACCACCATGGTCATACGCGACATCACGCTGATTGTGGTGTCACTACCCGACGCGGCTGGACTGGCTGGCCGGGCCATCGCAGCACACGCGAAAAGCACCACTAGGACGCCTGTATTAAGTTGCACTAACATATTGATAGTATTTATTTTTTTCATGTCCCACCCATACCGGTGCTATCACCAGTGTTATCTTGCAACACCCCCAGACAGTTTAACAACGCGGCTGCGTTTGGTCTTGCCAATCTGCGGGTGCAACGCCATCTTGCGCTTTCTTTTCGCGCGGACGTTCATTACGCCGTTGGCACTTCCAGAGAGCTAAATTCATGAAACATTTCAAGCTTGTACTTCTGGTCACGAGCGGCCTCGCAATGACCGCGGCGGCCAGCGCTGCCGATCAATCTGGCCCCTATGTGGGGTTGGGTGCTGGCTTGCACATGCTGCGTAATTCCGGCGTCCTGGTTGGAACCAATCCCCGCGAAATGGAATTCAAGAACGGCCCAATCTTTGCAGGCGCGGCTGGTTACAAGTGGGATCAAGGTTTTCGCACCGAACTGGAACTGGGTTATCGCGAAGGCGATGTGACCAACCTGATCACACCCACGGGCCCAGTGGCATGGACCGGCTCGCAGAAGACTTGGTCGACGATGGGCAACCTCTTGTTCGATCTCGGAACGGGCAGCGGCTTCACGCCCTATATCGGCGCGGGCGCGGGCTTGTCGTGGATCGGTTGGAAGAACGGATTCAAAGGCCCAAACTCGGCCACATTTGACGGCACCGATAAGAAATTCTCGTGGCAGGGAATTGTTGGCGCGGGCTTTAATGCCACCGACAAACTCGACGTATTCCTTGAGTACCGCTACATCGGCTTGAATAACGCGACGTTCCCAGCCAACGCCACACCAGCCACCCCGGTGATCTCGGATCACGATGATCGCAGCCACAATGTCATGCTGGGCTTTCGTTATTTCTTTGGTGCACCGCCGGCAAAACCCGAACCGGCCAAGCCGGCCCCACCGCCGCCAGCCCCCATGGCCAAGGCTACGCCTCCTCCGGCCCCGCCGATCCCACAAAACTTCATCGTCTTCTTCGATTTCGATAAGTCGAATTTGCGGACCGATGCACAGAAAATCGTTTCGGATGCGGCCGACTACGCCAAGAAGAACGGCAAGGCGCGCATTAACCTCACCGGCCATGCCGACACGTCTGGCACAGCAGCTTATAACCTGGGCCTGTCTGAACGCCGTGCCAAAGCCGTCAAGGCCGAGTTGGCCCGTCTTGGAATTTCCGAGAACAATGTCGTTGTGATGTTTAAGGGTGAATCCCAGCCGCTGGTCGCCACTGGCGATGGCGTGAAAGAACCACAAAACCGCCGCGTTGAAATCATTCTAGAGTAAATTCCAATTCCAGCGCCCAGCACTGCCGGGCGTAAGATACCTTTATTGAGCCGCCGTTCCCCGTGAAGGAACGGCGGTTTGCTTTTGTGATGGATCAGCGGAGACCTCACAAAGCGCAGGCTGGCTGATAGACGAAATCGGGTGCGCTGCCGCTAATGTCAGCAACTGTGAAGGATCTTGCTCAAGATCCCAGAAGACTTGCCAGGTTTGAGTGCAAAACCCAACCGGGTCAGCCGCGCGGATCGATGCGGCCGCATTGGCAAGGCCAGTGACATAGCGGTTCAGAGCAGCCTGGCCACTACCTGTGCGGTTGTAATAACCAATCAGGCGAGGCCCATATCGGCCCAAATCCGGCTTATGGCGGGTAACGAAGGCATTGTAAGCATCTGCCTGTCCACAGCTCAGCGCGGCAACCACGAGGCGGCTTTGCAGGTGGCGCAGCTGAAAGGCTTGGTTCTCTTCGGCTGACGCACACACCTCGGCCCTGGCCATGCCCGGCATGAACAGAATAGGGGCAACTGCCACAATTAGCGCCAAGATTGCCCGAGTCAGCCTTGTCACGAATTCCTCCCAATCGCCGGACATGATACGAAATCGTCACCGGGTCGCAAACCGGCGAATGATGGTAACAAAAGACATTAAGCCCAACGGCCCATGACCGGGATTACACGATACGTTGCCCGCCAACTCCTGATCGGAACCGCCCTCGTCAGCGTGGTTCTGGTCTTCATCGTTTGGCTAACCCAGTCATTGCGATTCTTGCAATTTGTGATGAACAAGGGCTTACCGGTGATGACATGGCTGAAGCTAACTGTGTTCATGCTGCCTGGTTTCTTTACCCTCATTCTGCCGTTCGCGTTCCTGGTGGTTGTGCTGTTTGTCTACAACAAGCTGTCGATGGATAAAGAACTGGTGGTGGTTCAGGCCGCAGGGATGAGCCGGTTAGGTCTGGCCCTGCCAGCGATAGGGACAGCCGGTGCGTTGACTGTATGTGCCTTGATCATGAGTTCGTTTGTCGTGCCGGCCGCCGTACGCGCCTTCAAGGAGATGCAATGGACCATCCAAACCGATGTGTCGCAAATTCTGTTACGCGAGGGTGCATTTAATAACCTGGGCAGTGGATTAACAGTTTATGTGCGCAAGCGCGCACCCAATGGTGAGCTGATTGATCTGATGGTCAATGACGAGCGCCTGCCCAGCCAACCCATTACCTTACTTGCAGCGCGCGGCATGGTGAACGATGGCGAGAATGGCCCGCGCGTGATGTTGTATTCGGGCAGCCGTCAGGAACGCCAGGACGCTGGCGAGTTGTCAGTGCTCTATTTTGATAGCTATGCCCTGGATATCGCCCAGGCTGGCCGACCTCAGGGCAGCCGCACGGCCGACAACCGTGAGCGCGGCACTGCCGACTTGCTTGGCCAAACGCAAGACGCCAACACGGATGCGGCTGCCATTGCCCGCATGCGCGCCGAAGCCCATCAACGCCTAACCTCTCCTCTCACGATTCTTGGTTACGCAATGTTAGCTGTTGTGTGGTTGCTGTCGGGAACCCATGACCGGCGCGGTCAAGCTGGGCGGATTAGCTTGGCCATTTTGACCGTGGTAGCTCTGCAAGCCGCGGGCTTGAGCGCCATGAATGCCGTAGCTAAATCGGCAGTTCTCGCTCCCTTGATGTATATGGTGGCCATCTTGCCGGTTGTGATTTGTGGCTATCTGCTGAGTCGTGGCGCTGGCGCAGGGGTTGGACAGCGCCCAGTGAGTGTTCGATCATAGATTGCCCGGATTTGTGAGTTGTGTTGGTTGTGATGGTTTTTGGTTTGGTCATGCTTCGCCGCTGTGTCCTGATGTTGGGCTTGGGTTGCATCGCGTCTGGCGTTGCCATGGCCCAGCAGCCCGCCTCAGAGCGCACCCTGCTGCAAGCCGACGAGATGAATTACGACGATGCCTCCGATACGCTGCGCGCCGTGGGCCGGGTTGAGATTGAGCGCGATGGCCGGGTGCTGTTGGCCGATACCATTATTTACAATCGCGTCACCGACGTCGCCACCGCCCAGGGCAATGTCAGCTTGCTCGACAAAAACGGCAGTGTGATGTTTTTCGACCGCCTTGAGATCAAAGGCGACCTGAAAGACGGCGTAGCCAGTGAAGTGCGTATGCTGCTGGCCGATAAATCACGCCTGGCAAGCCGCGAATTCCGCCGCAGCGAAGGCCGCTACAACGAAATGCGCGAGGCGGTGTATTCCGCCTGCGATATTTGTGAGGGCCGCGATCCGGTTTGGCAAATTAAGGCCGGCCGCGTGCGCCATGATTCAGAAGAAGAGATGGTCTATTACCGCAACGCCTGGGTGGAAATGCTGGGCATTCCGGTATTTTACACGCCCTATTTGGCCCACCCCGACCCGACATCCGGGCGTAAGAGCGGGCTGTTGCTGCCTGTGATCAGCGGCGGGCGAAATTTGGGACTGTCCTTTGCACAGCCCTATTATTTCAACATCGCGCCTGATCGCGACGCAACCTTAAGCCCCCTGATCACCACGGGCGCGGGCAAGGGTCTCACAGGCGAGTACCGCCAGCGTTTCGCTAATGCAGAGTTGCGCGTGTTCGGGAGCGCCGTAGGCGACGACAGCGACTCCAACCAAGATGCGCGCGGCCATGTTCGCGGGCGCTTACGCTGGGACATGGATGATAAATGGCGCAGCGGAGCTGACGTGCATTTGGCATCGGACCGCACTTACTTGCGCCGCTATAACTTCGACGCGCCCACCTGGCTAACGACGAACGCCTATGCCGAGCGTTTCTCGCACCGCTCTTATTTCTCCGCCAATACCTACTACTTCCAACGGCAGCGCCGGACAGCCGTGGCGGGAACGACGCCGATCATTGCGCCGCTGTTGCAGTATAATTTTGTCGGTGATCAGACTGGACGCGGCGGTTACTTCACGGCGGATGCGAATGCGCTGGTGCTGCTGCGCGAGGATGGCAGCGACAGCAACCGGTTGTCAGCGACGGCGGGCTGGCATCTGCCGTTCACGAGTCCGCTGGGTGATATCTATACGCTTCGTGCGACGCTGCGCGGCGATGGCTATTACGTGCGCGATGTCGTGCGGCCGTCAAGGCGCGACAAATTCACCGGTACTGCTGGGCGAGTAGTTCCCGAGGCGTCATTGGAATGGAAGTTCCCGTTAATACGCAACGATGGACGCGTTCATCAGTTCTTGGAGCCCACCCTGATGGCAGTGGTGAGTCCGCATGGCCAAAACCCTGAAGACATACCCAATGAAGACAGCCGCGATTTAGAGTTCGATGATTCGAACCTATTCGAAACGCAAAGGTTCACGGGATATGACCGCGTCGAAGGCGGCGCGCGCATCAATTATGGCCTGCGCTGGGCGGCCTACGGCGGGGCGGGCGGCAACATTTCGGCGTTCGCTGGGCAAAGTTACAGATTCAGCCGGGACAATGTGTTCTCGCCGCTCTCGGGTTTGAACGGCAAGCTATCCGATATTGTCGGACGCATTGACGCAAGCCCCAACCCCTATATCAACCTGATGTACCGCTTCCGGCTCGACAAGGACAGCTTTACGGGACGGCGCTACGAGCTGGCAACGTCTGTTGGGCCCGAGATCGCGAAACTAGGTGTTAGTTACATTTACAATCAGCAAGGCGATCCGGCCAATCCCCTGGCCGGCGATCGCGAAGAGTTATTCACAACGGTGTCGACGCGGCTATCGCAGTATTGGAGTTTGAATGCCAGTCATCGCCAAGACCTAAGCCCCGGCGGCGGTAGCATCCGCACTGCGTTTGGGTTCACATACGAAGATGAGTGTTTCATCTTTGGGCTCGATTTGGCTGACGACAACACCGAGGACCGCGATTTCAAAAAGGGGTTCACCGTGCTGTTGCGATTTAATCTGAAGACCATTGGTGACATCCGCTTCAACACCGGCGTCGGCGCGCAACGCTGAGGCGTTTCGATGTGCCGGTACGGATGAGGGCGAACGCTATTTCAACGATTGAGGCGTTGCCAAAGACGATGCCGCAGGCGACAGGCGCGCCAAGGACTATTTAGGCCGTCATGCCCTTGTGGTGTTACGCTACCGCCCAGAATCGCAGCAAAACCCTTGGAATTGCTGCGTTTACGCAGTCTAGTTTTCGCCATCGTTCGTCATTATGTTAGCGCCGCTTCCCGCCCCCACTGGTGCCGTATTGGAATGAAATCGCAGCTTACTCAACTCGTTGCCGCCCTGATCACCGCCATCACGATGGCCGTGGGTAGCCCGGCATGTGCTCAGGACGGCGCCATGGGTATTGCCGCGGTCGTGAACGAGGACATCATCACTGTTTTTGACGTGCAAGCGCGCTTGGGCATGTTCGTGGCCACGTCGGGCATGGAAAACACACCCGACATTCAGCGGCGCATCCTGCCCCAAGTGATTCAAAGCCTGATCGAAGAGCGCTTGAAGCTGCAAGAAGCCAAACGCCTGAAAATTACCACCACCGAGCCCGAAGTCCGTCAAGCGGTGGAGATGATCGAAAACCAAAACGGCATGCAACCAGGCTCGTTCCGGAAACTTTTGGAAGAGCGTGGCGTGGATATGAGCACGCTGTTCGCGCAAATCGAGGCCGACGTCGCCTGGGTGAAGGTCGTCCGCCAAGAATTACGCCGCAATGTTTTGGTCGCGCCCGAAGAAGTAAAGAACGTGATGGAGCGGCTTAAGGCCAACCAAGGCCGCCCCGAGCATTGGCTGTCGGAAATTTTCTTGCCCGTGAATGCCACCACGAACGAAGCCGATGTGCGGCAAATTACCGACCGCCTGGTTCAGCAAGCGCGCGGCAACACGCCCTTCCCCGCATTGGCGCAACAGTTCTCGCAAAGCCCCACCGCTGCTGTAGGCGGCGATCTTGGCTGGGTGTTGCAAGGCGAGCTGGAAGACGAGCTCGACCGCGCGGTAGCGGCGATGGAGCCCAATGAAATTTCCGAGCCCATCCGTAGCTCGACAGGTTATCATATCCTCGCCTTGCGTGGCCGGCGCGCCGCTGGTGCGCCCGACGCCATGATGTCGATTGTCACGCTCAGCCAGATTTATTTGCCAACCATTGGCGGGCGCGCCATGGACCCCGTTCAAATCGCCCAGATCAGCAATACGTTGACAACCTCGGTCGTCAGCTGCGCCCAAATGAACGATTTCGCCAAACGCAATGGCGGGCCTGGCTCGGGGCCCGTGGAAGCCTTGCGCGTCGGGGGCCTGCCTGGGACGGTACGTAACGCAGTTGCCCCGTTGCCGGTTAATCGTATGAGCCCGCCGCTTGAGATCACCGGTGCACGGCTGTTCGTGATGGTTTGCTCGCGTCAAGACGATAGCGGCCTGCCTGACGAAGAACAGATTCAAGGCAAGCTAGAGAACGATAAGCTGGAAAACCTCGCACGACAAAAAATTCGCGACCTGCGCCGTCAAGCGCTGGTCGACGTTCGCATCTAATACTGGCGAATTGGGCCTGACGATGACCCTAGCCCCAATCGCCGTGACGATGGGCGAACCTGCAGGCATCGGCGGTGAAACCACCCTGAAGGCATGGCTGGACAGGCACCAAGGCCAAGGCCCGGCCTTTTTTGTGATTGATGGTGTCGCCCGGCTGTCACGCCTGGCCAAAACCCTTGGGCTTGAAGTCCCTGTAGAACGAATCGGCACGGCTGCAGAGGCCGCGGCAATTTTCCCACGAGCCTTGCCCGTTCTTGAAATAGCCCAGACGCAGAGCGTCGACTTTCAGCTTGGCGTGCCCAATTCATTGACAGCTAAGGCCGTGATTGGCTCGATTGACCGAGCCGTGGAGTTGGTACGCACCAATCAGGCGTGCGCCATGGTGACCAATCCGATTCAAAAAAGCGCGCTGCAAGATGTGGGGTTCGCATTTCCAGGGCATACCGAATACCTCGGCCATCTTGCCGGTGGGACGCATGCAGTGATGATGCTCGCCGCAGAGCGCCCTGTGCCGCCGCTGCGCGTTGTCCCCGTCACGGTTCATTTACCGCTCAGCCGAGTGGCATCATCACTAACCACCGCAGCCATTGTGCATGCTGGCCGCACCACAGCTTATGCGCTGAAAACTGACTTCGGCATCGCAGCACCGCGCCTGGCTGTTGCAGCCCTCAACCCCCATGCCGGTGAAAATGGCAAAATGGGTGATGATGAAACCCGAATCATAGCCCCGGCCGTTGCACAACTTCGCGCGGGTGGCATCGACGTCACCGGCCCAGCCCCCGCCGATACGTTGTTTCACGCCCAGGCCCGGGCAACATATGACGCGGTCTTGTGCATGTACCACGACCAAGCGCTCGTACCGCTCAAGACCATCGACTTTGTTGGGGGCGTAAACGTAACCCTGGGCCTACCGTTCGTTCGCACTTCCCCCGACCATGGAACGGCCTTGGATATCGCCGCGAAAGCCGTGGCCGATGCCACGAGCATGATGGCCGCCCTCAATCTGGCCTGGCGCATCGCCAGCCGCCGAGCCGCTGCGCGCTAAGATATGAACGACCCCCTACCGCCATTGCGCGATGTGCTGGCCAGGCACGATCTGCGTGCCGATAAGAAACTCGGTCAACACTTCCTGCTGGACCTTAACCTGACGTCTAAAATTGCTCGCGCAGGCGGTGATCTCAGCAAAGGCACCACCATCGAGATTGGCCCCGGACCCGGCGGCTTAACGCGGGCGCTGTTGGCAGGCGGGGCCAACGTGATCGCGGTCGAACGCGACCAGCGTTGCCGCCCCATCCTGGCAGAGCTAGCCGCCGCGTACCCCGGAAAATTAGACGTGCTCTGGGGTGATGCTCTAACCCTCGGCGCCCATGAACTCGGCGATTCTCCGCGCCGGATCGTTGCGAACTTGCCTTACAACATCGGCACCGAATTATTGATCGGTTGGCTCGATCATGCTGCGGCATTTCAGTCGATGACGCTGATGTTCCAAAGCGAGGTTGGCGACCGGCTGGTCGCGTCCCCTGGCTCGAAAACCTACGGACGGCTCAGCGTGCTGGTGCAGTGGCTATGTGATGTGAGACCGTTGTTTCGCATCGGGCCTCAGGCTTTCACGCCCCCGCCACAGGTCGAGTCAACTGTCGTCCAACTTAGTCCATTAGCAAAGCCACGCTTCCCAGCCGAGAAGGCAGACATTGAGCGCGCGACGGCAGCCGCCTTCGGCCAACGGCGTAAGATGCTGCGCCAAAGCTTGAAAACTTTGGCGCTAGATAATGGGTTCAAGGATGGCGCTGGGTTGTGCGAGTCCGTGGGCATTAACCCTGAAGACCGCGCCGAAAGCTTAAGTGTCGAGCAATTCTGTGCACTCGCACGGGCAATTGCAAAGTAAAGGCGCGCAATTAGGCGCCGCGCATACCTTTAACGAACTCACCCAAACCGATTTGCCGGGCACGCTTAAGACGTTCAGCCACGAGAATCGTTTGAACTTGGGAAATGCTATTGTCGATATCGGTATTGACGACGACGTAATCGTATTCCGGCCAATGGCTCATTTCATCCGAGGCTCGCGCCATGCGTTTGCGCACAACAGAATCGGTGTCTTGGGCGCGGCCACGTAAGCGGTGCTCTAACTCAGCCAATGATGGCGGAAGAATAAAGACGCTGACCAAGTCGTCACGTGCATTCTCGCGCAACTGCTGCGTGCCTTGCCAATCAATATCAAACAACACGTCATGGCCGGCCGAGAGTTGCTTCTCCACGTGCACGCGGGGTGTGCCGTAGAAGTTGTCGAGCACGCGGGCGTTTTCGAGGAATTCCCCGTCGGATTTCATCCGCTGAAATTGCGCGACCGACACAAAATAATAATCCATGCCATCGGATTCGCCTGGCCGCGGGGAACGCGTGGTGGCAGACACCGATAATACAAGGTTGGTATCGGCCTTGAGCAACGCGCGTGAAATTGTGGTTTTGCCCGCACCCGAGGGCGAGGACAGCACCAACATCAATCCACGGCGTCTTAAGTTTTGATCGGCCACGTTTACCCCAAGATCATTCGATATTCTGGATTTGCTCGCGCAATTGATCAATCGTTGCTTTGAGGTCAAGGCCAATCCGGGTCAACTCCACCTCTTGGGATTTAGAGCACAGGGTATTGGCCTCACGGTTCAGTTCCTGGCTAAGAAAATCGAGCCGACGGCCACAGGGCCCGCCCGTATCGATAAGCTCGGCGGCCTGGTCCAAATGGGCCTTGAGGCGGTCAATTTCCTCGCGAATATCGGCTTTGACGGCCAGTAAAGCGACTTCTTGCGCTAGGCGTTCAGGCGTCAGGGTAATCGAGCCAGAAGTGAACTCGGCGATTTGGCGCTCGAAACGGGCTTTGATGGCGGCTGGTTGAGCCGACGCACAGGTAGCCGACGCATTGGTCAACTCGCGCAAGCGTGTGACATGCTGATTGATTACGACGTTGAGTCTGGCGCCTTCTTCAGCCCTCGCCTTGCCCAACGCGAGTAGCGCCGCACGCAAGGATTCAAGCAACACCCGGTCGCGTTCAGCCAGACCACTGGTGTCAAGCTGCGGCTCGATAGGCTCGATCACGCCCTTCACAAGCAACAATCCATCCAAACTGGCAGGGCCGATACCAGCGGGCAGGTGCTGCGCCTTATTAGCCGCCACCGCAATCAGGCGATCCAACACCGCTTCGTTAATCCGTACACCAGTGGTTTGCGGCTCGCCGGTTATGGCAAGCGACAAGGAAATCGAACCGCGGGAGAAAATTTCAGCGATAAGTTTGCGGATGGGAGCATCAAGCGAGTCAAACCCGTGAGGCAGGCGGATACGCAAATCGAGGCTTTTGCTATTGACGCTACGCGCCTCCCACGCCCACGCCAGCGCTACCGGCAAGGCGACTTGGCCTTCGGTGCGCGCAAAACCCGTCATGCTCGCCACCGGCCGCATACCCATGACTCATCTCCAACCACTACGCCAAGCGACCGTTATATCGGTGCAGGGCGTTAATTCAAGGCGAAGAGCGAAAATTAGGAGGCTAGGCCTGGGTATTCCGCGACGAATTTTGAAAAGACGGGTGGTGGCAACGGTTTTGACACCAAATAACCTTGAATTTCGTCACAGCCACGTTCCTTCAAAAAGCGGGCTTGTTCTGCGGTTTCCACGCCCTCGGCGATCACACGCAGGCCCATGCTATGACCGAGGCCGATAATCGCCTCGACGATTTTCTCATCGTCTTTTCTTTTGCCAATCCCCGCGACAAACGAGCCATCCACCTTCAAGCGCCGCACCGGGAAGGCCTGAAGATTGGACAACGACGAATATCCCGTTCCAAAATCATCCATTGAAAAGCTCACGCCCGCATCTGTTAGGCGCCCAAAGTTCTCGCGCACTTTCGACGTACGTTCCATGGCCACCGTCTCGGTGATCTCGATATCAATGCAATCTATCGGTGTCCCGCTCGACAGCAGCGTCGCCATGACATGATCATGGAGATTACTCCGCCTGAACTGAACGCCCGAGACATTGAAGCCCAATTGCAACCTGGGCAAGCCGTGCTCGGCCCATTCACGGCTTTGGCGGCAAATCTCGCCCACAATCCAGTCACCGATGGACAAGATTAAATCCGAGGACTCGGCGATGGGAATGAATTCGTTGGGTGGAATGAGGCCACGTTTTTCATGGGTCCAGCGAATCAACGCCTCGGCCCCGATGACTCGGCCCGTCACCAAATCGACTTGCGGCTGATAAGCAAGCCATAGCTGTCCACGCTCCAACGCCGTGTGCAAATCTTCCTCCAAGCTCAGGCGTAGGCGAATATCGGCGTTGCGGTCGAAGTAACACAACGTATGCCGGCCCTGAGACTTGGCCTGATACATGGCAAGCTCGGCATCGGCGAGAAGCACACCGGGCTCGGTATCGTCCTTGAGGTACATCGCCACGCCCGCAGACGCTCCGGTTTTGAGTGTTCGTCCATCAAGGGTCACGGGTTCCCACAGCGCATCGAACAGGCGGCGCATGGTGGTATTGGCCGCCCCCATATCCTTCACGCCCTCAAGCAAGATGCCAAACTCATCGCCACCAAGCCGGGCAAGCGTATCCGTCGTACGCAGCAGGCTGGTTAAACGCTCCTTCGCCGTCACGAGCAACTTATCGCCTGCCGCATGACCATAGTTAGAGTTGACGAACTTGAAGTTATCGAGATCGAGCAACATCACCGCCACCATGTCGCCTGCCCGCTTGGCGCGGGCCAGAGCTGAGGTCAAACGCTCCATGAAGAGATTACGATTGGGTAGGTCTGTGAGCGTGTCGTACTGCGCCAGGTGAATCAGTTCATCCTGAGTCTTCAAACGTTCAGAGATATCTTCTTGGATGGTGACGTATTGGGTGATCCGTCCCGTGGCATCGCGCACGGGGCTCACAGTTTGCTCGGCAGTATAAAGGTGGCCATCCTTGTGGCGGCTGGTGACGCGCCCGCGCCAGACTTCACCCCGGCGGGTTTTCTCCCACATGCCCTTGAAAAAGGAGTCAGGGTGTTGGCCGGATTTCAGAAGATCGGCGGTCGCGCCAAGTAATTCACCTGCGGCATAACCCGACATGACCGACATTGCGCTATTAGCCCAAGTGATGATGCCTTGGGGATTCGTCGTAAAAATGCCGTTGGCGACAGCCTCCATGGCTTGCGTGCGCAGGGACAAAGCCGTTTCGGCGTCGCGGACTTGGGTCATGTCATGCAGCATGACCAGGGTCGCGTCCTCGCCCTCCCAGACAATGGGGGACGTGCGCATTTCAACGAACGCGAGTTTATTACCTGTCACAAGTTCGATCGCAGTCGCTTTGCCCTCCGACCCGAAAGGCATGCCGAATTCTTGACCTTGTAGCGATGCGGTCGTAGCGCCCAACAACCCAGCAGCAGCGGCGTTGACGAAAGCAATCCGCCCGTGATGGTCGATCACCAGCAGCCCGTCGGCTGACTGTTCAATAGCGCGGAAATAGAGCGGAAACCCTTTTGCCAGTTCCCGGTCGAGGTCACCGCGCTTGTTCTGGTCCACCAGAATAACCAGCCAGCGCGGCTCGTTATCGTTGGCCCGGTGGACCGGAATCACTGTGGCGTCACACAATGCCGTTGCGCCATCGGCGCGCTGGCTCATGAATTCTCCTTGCCACGTCCGGTTCAGTTCCATCGCGGACGCGAGATCACGCCATTCCGACTCTCCAACCGTGCCTGGACCCAGCAATCGTGATGCGCCGGGCCCCGATTTATCCAGGCCAATGAGTTCAAGGCAGGCCTCATTTGCCCAAACGACATGTCCAGATGCCTCGACAACCGCAATCGCGGTCGCCGAACGTTCGAACATCGAAGACACCAGCCTTTGGCGGGCGGGTTGTGGATAAACGTCGGCAAATGCGGTCATGGTGGTCATTGATGGCTCTCTTCCCTCAGACTTTGGCCAGTTTGGCAGTGCACCTGCTCTTGAGGCCTGTGGATAGTTTTTAGTCACTATTATTTTGATTCGAAACTATAGATGCGATATACATTCGGTCAATGGGGATTCGCTGTGAAGATTCGCGAAAACATCGAATCCCAATAATTAAGGTTCACTATTCAGGAAAACCCATGGGCCATGTCCTTGTGATTGATGATGATTCGGGTGTTCGTGAAACATTTGCGTTGACCTTGGAGGCATGCGGACATGACGTGACAACCGCATCCGGGGGCCTTGAGGGCTTAGCCGCGGCACGCAACCGCAAGCCCGATTTGATTTTTCTCGACCTCAAAATGCCAGGCATGACAGGCGTCGACACCCTGCGGCACCTGCAAAGCATTTGCCCCGACTCGCCGGTTTACATTGTCACTGGCTTTTATGAAGAGTTCTTGGTGTCCCTGCGGCAATTGCAAAACGATGGCATTAACTTTGATGTTGCGCGCAAGCCCTTGGGCCTCGCGGAAATTCGGGCCATTGCAGATTCACGGCTGAAGTACAAAACCGCCCCTATCCCGCTTGTTGTTGCGGAGGCAAGCGCATGAACATTATCGCCAAACCCCACGGGCGCGTCGTACTGCGCTTGTTCGTGGCTGGGGCAACTCCAAGCGCTGAAAAAGCCAAAGCCGCCCTCGTCACGGTTTGCGAGGAACTCGGCGCGGCAATGCCCGGCGCTCAGGTGGAATTACAAACTGTCGATGTCTTGTCTGATCCCGATACCGCGCTGATGGACAATGTGTTAGCAACGCCAACCGTGATTCGGGTATCGCCCGGACCTTCGCGCCGCCTCTTTGGCGATCTGTCATCGCCCGAGATGGTGATGATTGGCTTGCAACTCTCCCCTGAGGCTACTCCGGCATAACGCCGAAAACGATTGATCGCGCTGCCGCGCTCACTCAGCATGGCTGGTCTGAGAGTTGACTAGCGCAGGGGAGATCATCGTGACCCATATCTTGATTACGGGTGCCTCGTCGGGCATTGGCGAGGCACTGGCGCGACACTATGCGGGCGCTGGCATAACTCTCAGTCTGATGGGCCGCAACCATTCCCGCACGGAAAGTGTGGCCACGCATTGCCAAACCAAGGGCGCCCAAGTGTCATGGATCGCGCAAGACGTGCAGGACGAAACAGGCATGGCGGCGTGGATTCTCGCTCGCGACAAGGCGCTGCCATTCGACCTCGTTATTGCCAACGCGGGCGTGTCAGCGGGGTCTGGCGGCGCTGGGGAAAGTGCGGCACAGACCCGCCAAATCTTTGCAATCAACGTCAACGGGATTTTCAATACCGTCCTTCCGATTTTAGAACCCATGCGCGCGCGCAAGCATGGGCACATTGCCATCATGAGTTCGATCGCAGGCTTTCGTGGGATGCCCAGCGCGCCTGCTTACTGCGCCTCAAAAGCTGCGGTGAAAGTGTGGGGCGAAGGACTGCGTGGCGGTTTATCGCGCGACAATATTGGCGTGTCGGTCATCTGCCCAGGGTTCGTCGAAAGCGCGATCTCGCGGCGCAACCGTTTTCCTATGCCTTTTCTGATGTCTGCCGAACGCGCAGCGGACATTATCGCTAAAGGCATCACTGCGAACCGCGGGCGAATTGCATTCCCCTGGCCCATGGCACTTGCGGCATGGATTATGACTACCCTACCCGACTGGCTCATTGGCGCCATAACGGCACGGTTACCGCATAAGGCAGAATTGCCGCAGCAACCCTAGAACACTAAGCGATCAATTAGGTGGCGGGGGTCCCGGCTCGGACCCGGCGGACAACCCAAGCTGCTACCTCACCAAGTACAATCGCAATTGCTGCGGCAAAGATAGGTCGCAATCCATGCATGACCTGCATGAGCGGACTCCCTCCATTAGCCGGGGCAGCATCACCAACGCTATAGGCCACCGCCCCCACCACAAAGGCAGCCAGGCGCATGAGCACCGTCCGGCCAAGCAACAAAGCTGCACCTACCGCAGCCTCTTCTGCGATAACCTCGGCGCTGATCTTGGGTAGCGGTGCCACGATCCGGCTGCCAACAATCACGCCAATAGCACCCAGCAACGGGCCTAATTGGTGCACCCACGCAGCGTTTTGCTCGATCCACGGTTCTAACGCATGATCGGACACGATCACCTCGCCGCCGATGAATCCAATCAGCGCGGCGCCGCCAGGAACGATGACGGGATATCGTTCGATCAATTTAATCAGCATGGTGGCGCCGTAAACCACCATTGGAATGCTGATTAGCAACCCGAGAACCAACAGAGCAAAATCGCCTTTCGCGGCCGCGGCGACCGCGATCACATTATCGAGGCTCATGACCGCATCGGCGACCACGACGATGCGTGCTGCGTGCCAGATGTTGCTGGCCGCATCGACTTCATCGCCACCGTCATCGCCTACAACGAGCTTGTAGCCAACCCAAAACAACAAAAGACCGCCAAAAAACTTCAGATAGGGAACCGTCAGCAGGTAAGCGATAAAAATAGTGAAAATGATCCGTAAAACAACGGCGATACCCGACCCCCAAGCAATGCCCAATTTCTGCTGCTTGGGCGGCAGGCTGCGACACGCAAGCGCGATCACCACCGCGTTGTCGCCCGACAAGACGATATTAATGCCGATGATCGTGAGCAGCGCCGACCAGGTTTGAGGGTTGCTCAGATATTCGATCATCAACTTACGCCTTTGGTTTTTTTGCTTTTGCGACGCGTTAACAAATTCAGCGTCTCGATTAAGGCCGAGAAAGCGATGGCGAAGTAGAGATAGCCACGCGGGATATGAAAGTGCCCCGCGTCAGCAATTAACGCCACTCCGATTAATAGCAAGAACCCAAGCGCTAGCATTTTCACGGTCGGGTGACGGTTGACGAAGTCGCTAACAGGTGTGGCTGCGAAAAGCATGATGAAGATGGAAACGACAATCGCAGCAACCATCACGGCCAGATTGTCTGTCATGCCAACAGCAGTAATGACGGAATCGAGAGAGAAGACCAGATCAAGAATGATGATTTGAATGATGGCCGCAGTAAAAGTGGATTGAACTGGGTGCTGTGATTCGTCGTGGCCTTCCATGGTGTTGTGAATTTCAGCCGTCGCCTTGTAGAGCAAAAACAATCCTCCAAGCCCTAAAATGACATCGCGCCATGATAATTCGTAGCTGCCAAGCGTAATGATTGGCTCTGTTAGGCCCGCGATCCATGACAGGCTCATCAACAAAGCAACTCGCATACCCAACGCCAGGGTCAGTCCGATGCGGCGGGCCTTGGCTTGTTGATGCGCAGGCAAGCGCCCGGTTACAATCGACAGGAAAATAATATTATCGATTCCCAAGACGATCTCGAGGGCGGCGAGCGTTAAGAAAGCAGCCCAGATATTCGGGTCGGTCAGCATATCGATCATGATTGGCTCAATTTTTTCTGGCGGGCTGGAGCGACAAGCAGTCTCATCTTTGTGGATTTACCTGTAAATCATCCACCCGCCAACTGTCGTCTAATTGTCACTCTGCGGCAGCTCGCCGACCGTAGGCGGAAACAGTGGCTGTGCAGCGGCCTTTTGTTTCGAACCGGGTGGCGGTGCAGACTCTTTCTTGGCGGGTGCCTTAGGCGATGCAGGTTTTGCCGGTGCTGGCTTTGGAATCGGCTTTACTGCTGGCTTGGCGCTGGTTTTTGTGGGCTTAGCGGCTTTTTCCGGCGGGAGCGCCACGCCTGCGTCTACTTTGCGCCAGCGCGCGACATTGCGGTTGTGTTCGGCCAGTGTCGCGGCGAAAGCATGGCCGCCTGTACCATCGGCAACAAAATACAGTGCATCGGTGGGTTCGGGGTTGAGCACAGCGGCGATAGCCGCGCGGCCGGGGTGACAAATGGGCGCAGGCGGCAGACGATCAATGACATACGTATTGAAGGCGCTTGGCGCGGCCAAATCCTCACGGGTCAGGTCACGGCCAAGTCCTTGTGGATTGATGCCATAAATGACCGTGGGGTCCGATTGCAGGCGCATCTTCTTCTTGAGGCGGTTGATGAACACGCCCGCAACCTTACCGCGCTCGGCCGCAACACCCGTTTCTTTTTCAACAATGGCGGCCAGAGCCATCGCTTCCTCTGGTGATTCCAGCGGCAAATCTGCTGCGCGCTTTGCCCACAAATCCTGCAAGGCGGTTTCACGCGCGCGGCGCATGCGCTCGATCACCGCGACTTTTGTATCACCCCATTCGTAACTATAGGTCTCGGGCAAGAGGTCGCCATCGGTGATATCATCGGGACTGTCGCCGACGAGCCCCTCCGTGGCCGCGAGAGTGCGTAATATATCTGTTGTCACGAGACCTTCAGGAATGGTGACAAATCGCTTTACGACATCGCGGTTGATCAGCTTCTCGATGACCGCGCTAATACTGCCGCCGGGCTCAAAACGGTATTCGCCTGGCTTGAGGTTGCGTCCTTGTCCATTACGCCGGGCTTCCCATTCGAACAGCAAATCATTGGACACAATTCGAGCTTGCTGCAATTGCCGCGCGATAGCAGACAACCCAGTTCCTGACTTGATGATGACGGTTGCGGGTTGGGTCAAGGGGCCTGGTGCATTCACTGCGCTCAGGCTCCAGAGATAAACACCGATGAGAATGGCGAGGAGAGCGGCAATCAGTGACAACGAACCCGTGATCAGCCGTTCGCGCCACATGGACTTAGACCGGGCCGATAACCAATGCGGCGTTGGTACCGCCGAACCCAAATGAGTTCGACAGCACATACCTGATGCGCCGTTGTTTAGCTGTATGTGGCACAAGGTCGATGTCGCAACCCTCCGAGGGGTCATCAAGATTGAGTGTTGGCGGCGCGACTTGGTTATTCAGCGAGAGAATAGAGAAAATGGCCTCCACCGCCCCGGCAGCGCCTAGCAAATGACCCATGGCCGACTTGGTCGATGACATCGACAACTGATAAGCCGCTTGGCCGAACATGCGTTTGACGGCGTTCAGTTCGATCTCATCGCCCTTGGGCGTCGAGGTACCATGGGCATTGATGTAGTCGATGTCCTCGGGGTTAAGCTTTGCATCGCGCAACGCCCCGCGCATGGCGCGGAAGCCGCCTGAGCCATCCTCGGACGGCGCCGTGATATGATAAGCATCGCCCGACATGCCATAGCCTAAAACTTCGGCGTAGATTTTTGCGCCGCGTTTCTTGGCGTGTTCAAAATCTTCCAGCACGACCACGCCTGAGCCCTCACCCATGACAAACCCATCACGGCCCTTGTCCCAAGGGCGTGAGGCTTTGGCCGGGGTATCGTTGTAGGATGTCGACAGGGCTTTTGCGGCAGCAAATCCGGCCAGGCCCAACCGGCAGAGGGCCGATTCCGCGCCGCCGGCAACCATCACATCGGCATCGCCATACTTGATCAGCCGTGCGGCATCGCCAATGGCATGGGCGCCGGTCGCACATGCCGTGACCGGCGCATGATTGGGGCCCTTGAAGCCATGTTTAATCGACACCTGCCCTGAGGCCAGGTTGATGAGGCTCGCAGGGATAAAAAATGGGCTCACGCGGCGCGGGCCTTGGGTCGCCAAAATCTGAGCCGTTTCATCGATTGTAAATAAACCGCCGATGCCCGAGCCAATCATCACGCCAGTGCGTTCACGCGCCTCATCAGTGGGCGGCACCCAACCAGAGTCTTTGACTGCTTCATCCGCAGCGCCGATGGCATAGAGAATGAAGGCGTCCATGCGGCGGCGCTCTTTGGAATTTACGAAGTCATCAATGTTGAAGCGGTACGGGTGCCCTTCTTCGGTCGGGACCGAGCCGCCGATGCGGCAAGGCATATCGTCAACCTTGAAGCGCGTGACGGGGGTAATGCCAGATTTGGAGGCCAGGAGACTTTCCCAATTGCCTTTCACGCCGCGCCCAAGCGGAGTGACTAGTCCCATGCCGGTGACGACAACTCGTTTAGCTTCAAAACCCATGACCAATTGCCCCTATCGAGGACAGTTCCGAGGGCGCACCGGCGCCATCGGTAACGCCAAAGAGCCCTTAAATTTTTTGGTCCCGCGCAACACGCCGCGAACCGTCGCATACGTCCATAAATGGCGATGGGACCCGGTCATTTCCAGGCCCCATGCGAAAGCTTGATCTTGGGCGAACGTTCCCGTCCGTCCCTAACGTTGAACCGCGTTACTTCTTCGCATTCGCGTCGATAAACGCGATGGCGTCTTTCACGGTGAGAATTTTTTCAGCCGCGTCATCGGGAATTTCGACGCCGAACTCTTCCTCGAAGGCCATGACTAATTCCACGGTGTCCAAGCTGTCGGCACCGAGATCGTCGATAAAGCCGGCGTTATCCGTCACCTTGGCTTCTTCAACGCCCAAATGTTGTACGACTACTTTCTTCACGCGTTCGGCGACCGTGCTCATTCCTCTTTCCTCACGCTATTCAATGATTGGGATGACAATGTTCGAGATGTTCTTGATTTAACTGATTCATCGGTTGAGGGCTGCGGTGAACGTCCGGTTCCCCTCAAGCGCGAGCGTGGTAGCATATCCCCCAGACCTTGGCTAGGGCCGCGCCAGGCACCTTAACTCACTGAAACCATAGCTAGATCATTGCCATACCGCCGTTGACGTGCAGGGTTTGTCCCGTCACGTACGCGGCCTCGACGCTGGCAAGATATGCCACGGCCGCGGCCACATCCTCACCGCCACCAATACGGCCCAACGGGATGGAGTCGGTGATGCGTTTGCGTTGGTCCTCGGTCAAGGCTTCGGTCATAGCGCTGGTTATGAAGCCCGGAGCTACAGCATTGACCGTGATATTTCGGCTAGCGACTTCCTGAGCCAGGGACTTTGTCAACCCAATCAGCCCGGCCTTGGAGGCAACGTAATTCACCTGCCCGGGATTACCAGTAACGCCCACCACCGAGGAAATGTTGACGATGCGGCCGTACCTTCTCTTCATCATGCCTTTGACGGCGGCGCGGCACAGACGAAATGCGGTGCCCAGATTAACGCCAATCACGTCCCAAAAATCCTGATCTTTCATGCGCAAAATTAAACCGTCACGCGTGATGCCGGCGTTGTTGACGAGAATATCAAGCGAGCCCATTGCCGCCTCGGCGTCGGGCACAAGTTTTTCCACTGCCGCCGTGTCGGAAAAATTACACACGAGCACATGGGCGCGCTCTTTGAGTTCAGTGGCCAAAGCCTCAAGCGCGTTTTTGCGCGTGCCATGCAACGCGACTGTGGCTCCTTGCGCGTGCAAAACCTTGGCAACGGCGCGGCCGATACCGCCGCTAGCCCCTGTCACAAGCGCGCATTTTCCGGTGAGGTCGAACATGGCTGAATACTCCACGATTTTGCGGGGCGGTGTCAGATGGTCTTTAGAAATTCCTCGACGTCATGGGGGCCTTGAATGCTCACAGCCACGAGATCGCCATGGATGCGCTTGGCTAACCCCGACAGAACTTTTCCCGCACCCAGTTCAACCAATTTGGTGACCCCAGCATTCGTCATGGCCAGAACGCTTTCCCGCCAGCGTACGAGTGCTGTGACTTGTTCTACCAGCAAGCGGCGGATTTCATCGGGGTCGATGACCGTCGCTGCCGTGACATTGGCAATCACCGGCACCACCGGCGGCTGAATGCAAGCGTTCGCTAGCGCCTCGGCCATCACATCGGCGGCAGGCTTCATCATGGCACAATGGAATGGCGCGCTGACGGCGAGCATGATCGCGCGTTTTGCGCCCTTGGTCTTGGCTATTTCGATTGCGCGTTGCACAGCATCGGCATGCCCGGAGATAACCACTTGGCCGGGGGCGTTATCATTGGCGGCCGCACAAATTTCTTCGGCAGTGGCCGCTTCAGCCGCAACAGCCTGGGCTTGCGCCAAGTCGAGACCCAGCAGTGCGGCCATAGCACCTTCGCCCACAGGCACGGCCTTTTGCATCGCTTGGCCACGTGTTTTCAAAAGCCGCGCGGCATCGGCGATTGATAATGAACCCGCCGCAGCCAAAGCCGAATATTCACCTAAGGAATGGCCTGCGACATAGCGCGCGGTATCGCGGATCGTCACCTTGCCTTGACGTTCAAGCACACGAGTCACCGCTAGGCTGACAGCCATCAGCGCTGGCTGCGCATTTTCGGTCAGCGTCAAATCGCTGTCGTGGCCCTCGAACATCAGCTTGGTCAGGTTCTGCTTGAGCGCATCATCGACCTCGCCGAAGACTTCGCGCGCCTCCGGGAATGCCTCGGCCAGGTCCTTGCCCATGCCAATTGCCTGCGAACCTTGCCCAGGAAACACAAAGGCCAAACTCATGGTCTTCCTCTTGTTTTCACCGGCGCACGACCGGCCCATAACGGCGGCTCAAGTGCGGTGAAACGACCAGAGTGTCAAGGCGCGTGAGGGTCTAGCCGACGCCTCAAACAGCTGAATCCCTTAGCCTTTTTGGCTCCTTGCGGCACCAGAAAGGGTCTCGAATAATGGCCGTTTTATGTGAATTGATTATTGTTTTACATTAATTTATTAATGAACTGCTTGTTTACGGAGACATGATCGCCATGACCGACCTTGAGCGCCTGAGCACTATTAGCCGCCTTCTAGGCTGGGTTTGCCTCGGGTTGATGATTTTTTTGCCAGCCTCGGTCCTCGCCTGCTGGCTTTATTTCGATGTTTTGGACCGGGCATCGCCGACCGGCTTGGTATCGCCCGCGAATACGCCATTCCTGACCAGCTCACGCCCACGCAGATTGCGCTGGGCATTGGCGTGATGATGGTGCCCGTCGGCATCATGATGTTTGGATTGTGGAATCTGCGCCAGTTGTTTCAAGGATTCGGCGCGGGGCGCATCTTCACACTTGAAAATACTCGCTCACTCCGAATCTTTGCTTGGTCGGCGATGGTTGTGATTGTCGTGCAGTTCTTCACCGACGGCCTGCTCGCCGTGGTGCTGACCCTGAGCAACCCGCCCGGTCAACGCATCTTGGCCCTGAGCCTATCGACCGAGCAAATCGTGGCGATTTTCATTGGTGCGGTGTTCGTCGTGATTGCGCGCGTGCTTGAAGAAGGCCGCAAACTCGCCGACGACAACGCTTCGATTTTGTGAAACTGGCCATGTCGATTATCGTCAACCTCGACGTCATGATGGCCCGCCGCAAGGTGAAGTCGAAGGATTTGGCTGCCTTCGTTGGCGTCACCGAGCAGAACATGTCGCTGCTAAAGTCGGGAAAAATCAAAGGGGTGCGGTTTTCCACGCTGGACCGGATATGCACCTACCTCAATTGCCAACCTGGCGACATCCTTGAACATCGCGCCTCGACAGAAGCCGAAGCATTGGTGAGTGATGACTCATCTCAACCCTCTCAGATCGAAACCGTGGAGTGAAGCGTATGCCCCGTCATGCCCTTGCCTTAGCCTTGCCCACTGTCGAGTTATCAGTCACAGCGACCAGCGAGGAACTCGAACTGTTGTCGGCTGCCGCGCTGCAACGGCGGATGTCATTGCGTGATTTCTTACGGGTGCAGATCATGGCCGCCGCCAAGTCTGCAGCCAAAGCTGGTCGTATGGCAGCGGGGCCGGCCAAACCCGAACCTGCTCAGGGGCTGGATAAATCTCAGAACATAGGCTTTTTGCAGCCCGCGTTTCTGCCATAGACCGGCATAAAACCAGACAAGGCATTGATACTTATGCATAATTTGATTTCCCGCCAGCCTTGTATGGGGGTGGGAAGTGTGTATATTCCGCGCCTTCCATAGCTCCTTGCCGGATCCTTTTCGGGTTCGGCTGTGTCTGGCGCCGATGGTCGGCGACTAGGCGAGACAAGCCACAAGGAGTCACAGAGCCATGGCTTTATACGAAAGCGTGGTGATTGCGCGTCAAGATTTGTCGACCACTCAGGTCGATGCCCTCGGCGGCGATCTCACCAAAATTCTAACTGACGGCGGCG
This sequence comes from Rhodospirillaceae bacterium, assembly GCA_009693785.1. Lineage (GTDB taxonomy): Bacteria > Pseudomonadota > Alphaproteobacteria > Rhodospirillales > Rhodospirillaceae. The sequence continues at coordinate 22,586 of SHWP01000024.1, read as the reverse complement.
GCAAGGTTACCAAGCGCGAAAATTGGGGCCTGCGCTCGCTGATGTTCCGCATCAAGAAGAACCGCAAGGGTCATTACTTGTTCTTCAACATCGACTCGCCATCAGCGGCGGTGCAGGAGTACGAGCGGCGCATGCGCATCAATGAAGACGTGTTGCGGTATTTGACCGTAAGCGTTGAGACGCTTGAAGAAGGCCCCTCGGCCATTCTGCAAAACAAAGATCGCGGTGACCGTGAAGAGCGCGGTGGCTTCGGCGGCGGTGGCCGTGGCGGCTTTGGCGGCGGCGGTGGCCGCGGCGGCTTCGGTGGTGGCGGCGGTGGCCGTGGCGGTTTCGGCGGCGGCGGTGGCCGCGGCGGCTTCGGTGGTGAACGCAGTGGCGGCGCTGATCGCGGCCATTTCGACTCAGGCCGACGCCCAGGGCCTTCAACCGGTGAACCGGGAGCAAGCACATGAGCCCAACGCGCAAACCATTTTTCCGCCGGCGCAAGTCATGCCCCTTCACGGGCGTGAACGCGCCAAAGATCGATTTCAAGGACGTGCGGTTGTTACAACGCTACATTTCCGAGCGCGGCAAGATCGTGCCGAGCCGGATCACGGCGGTATCGACAAAAAAGCAACGCGAATTAGCGCGCGCCATTAAGCGTGCGCGCTTCCTCGCTTTGCTGCCCTACGTTATCTCGACCTGAATTTAGAACGACCGTGGACCTTGCCTGGGAACACGGCCGCTCAATATGAACCGCGTTGCTCTTCTAGCCGTTGCTGCCGGCGTGTTTGGCGGAACGTTATTGGTAGCGGCGATCAAAGGTTCAATTCTGGGCGTGGCGTTCGGTGTGTTGTTTTCGTCGTTGCCACTGGCGATGGCTGTTTTGGGTCTTGGCCCGGCGGCGTTGCCTGTGGCGGTGATGGGCGGAGCGGTGACAGTCACCATACTAACGGGGTCGTTCGTTGGTCCGGTGGTTTACTTCCTCAACGACGTTCTGCCGATCGCGGTGTTAATGCGGTGGGCACGGATGGCGCAGGGGAATGAACGAACAAGCGGAGCGACACTGGGTATCAGTTTAACCTGGCTTGGGTTAGCTGCCGTTGCGTTGATGGTTTTTGTCTTGGCGATGATGCCTCTGGGGCCCGATGGGTTGGAGGCGACGCTCAAGACCGGAGTTGAGAAAGCCCTGGCTGAGGTCGTGAAGGCCAATGGTGGGGCGCCTCAGGTGGTCGATGCGGCAGCAACGTTGCAAGCATCGGCGGCGGTTCTGCCCGGCGCGGCGGGGTGGAACTGGTGCTTGAGGGCGATTGTGAGCGCCGCGTTGGCGCAAGCGCTGCTCGCGCGCTTGGGTCATGCGCTGCAACCAGCCCCAGCCTACCGCCGAATGGCGGTGCCAGGTTGGTTCATTGCGGTGTTTTGGGCCATTGCCGCAGTGGCGTGGTTCGCGCCTGGCGATGTCGGTTTCGTCGCCCGGAATGCCGCGGCGGTGTTGTGTTTGCCGCTCTTGCTGCAGGGCCTGACGGTGGTCCATAGCGGCATCGGGCGGACGGAGAATGCCAGCTTCTGGCTGGTGAGTTTTTACGTGGTGGCGCTACTCACGGCAGCTTTGTCGTTTGTGGTGCTGGTGAGTTTAGGCGTCGTCGACCATTTTTTGAAGCTGCGCGAGCGGATGACCGCTCCGCCGCAAGGAGGCGTGTGATGCAAGTGATTTTGTTGGAACGGATCGAGCGCTTGGGCCAACTGGGCGACACGGTCAACGTGAAACCAGGCTTTGCGCGAAATTATCTTTTGCCAAAGAAGAAGGCCTTGCGCGCAAACAAGGACAACATGGCCTACTTCGAAACTAAGCGGGCCGAACTGGAAGCCTTGAATGCGACACATCGCGAAGAAGCTAAGGGCGTCGCAGGTAAGCTCGACGGCTTCAAAGTGGTCGTGGTTCGTCAAGCCGGCGAAGGTGGTCAGCTGTATGGATCCGTCAGCGCACGCGATATCGCCGATGCGTTGGTCGAACAGAAATTCAAGGTCGAGCGCACGCAAGTTGTGCTGGCCAATCCCATCAAGACTTTGGGTGTGTCGAAAGTCCCGGTGCGCTTGCACGCTGACGTTAAAGTCACAGTCGAGGTGACTGTGGCCCGCTCGATGGAGAAAGCCGATCTTGAGGCTGCCCAGGCCGCAAGCATGCTTGAACGCGCGGAAGACGCCGAGAAGTTGTTGGTGGCTGCTGGCGCCGTTCCTGCAGAAGCCGAGGCCGAGGCCGCACCTGCCGCTTAGTTAAGACCTTCGAGACAAATTTGAACCGGCGCGGGCGCAAAACCTCCGCGCCGGTTTTTATTTTAAGCGATGGATCAGCGCCAATGAACGCCTATATAAACGCGTTCAAAGCGCAACCCGAGGCATAAGACAATGAACGAACAAATTCCCGTTACAGTTCTGACCGGTTATTTAGGCGCGGGCAAGACAACGCTGCTTAATCGCGTGCTATCCGAGAACCACGGTAAAAAATTTGCAGTGATCGTGAATGAATTCGGCGAGATCGGCATTGATAGCGACTTGGTCGTTGGCGCCGACGAAGAAGTCTTCGAGATGAACAACGGTTGCATTTGCTGCACGGTGCGTGGCGATTTGATCCGCATTATCGGCGGGCTGTTGAAACGCAAAGGCAAATTCGACGCAATCTTGGTGGAAACCACGGGCCTGGCCGACCCCGCACCTGTGGCCCAAACATTCTTCGCCGATGACGACGTAAAAAAACACACGAAGCTTGATTCGGTGCTCACCGTGGTCGACGCTAAACACGTGCTGCAGCGGCTGGAAGATACGACCGAGGCCGAGGATCAGATCGCCTTCGCTGATGTGTTGTTGCTCAACAAGACCGATGCGGTTTCGGCCGATGAATTAGCCAAGGTTGAAAAACGCCTCCGAGGCCTGAACCCCTTCGCTAAAATTCACCGTACCGAACGCTGCCAAATTCCGCTCGATCAAATCCTCGACCGCGGCAGCTTTGATCTTAACCGCATTCTCGAAATTGAGCCCGAATTCCTCGACGATCACCATCACCACCATCATCATCACCACGACGAGGAGATGGACAGCATCTCGCTGTCAGCCGAGAAGCCCTTGGACCCGGCCAAGTTTGATACCTGGATCAGTGATGTGTTGATGTCGAAGGGGCCAACAATTCTGCGTGCAAAAGGCATTTTGAATTTGGCCAACGCCGATAGCCGTTATGTTTTTCAAGCCGTGCATATGATGTCCGAAGGTGCATTTACGGGCCCATGGCCGGCCAAGGATAAACGCCAGAGCCGCCTCGTCTTCATCGGCCGCGAGCTTGATATGGATGCCTTGAAGGCAGGTTTTGCCGCTTGCCAGATGGCCTAACGCAACTACTCCATCATGCCCACCGCCCCCTTGGTTGAGAGCAAAGGCCTATCCTGGGCCATCGATGCCTATGCGGTTGGAGCAGCCGCAACGCCCGATGGACGTTACTTTGTGTGTGCATTTGGCGACGGCACGGTGCGTGTTCTTGACCTCACGGACGCGGGCAAAGGGTTTAAAGCATTCAACGTGCACAAAGGCGGATCGTTATGCTTCGCCTCAGATATTGACGCTGGTTCATTTCTATCGGGCGGAGATGACGGCAAGCTAATCAAGGTTGGCATCGATGGTTCGACCGAGATCATCGCAGACCTGGGACGCAAGTGGGTCGAACACACCATCGCTCATCCTGACAGCGGATTCCGCGCCTATGCGTCGGGTAAAGATGCCTTTGTTCTGGGCAAGAAACAAAAAGAACCCCGCAAGATCACTCACGAAACATCCGTGGGGGGACTGGCGATCAACCCCAAAGGCAAGCGCCTAGCGGTGTCGCATTACAACGCTGTGAGTTTGTGGTGGCTGGCAGCCAAAGATGGCCTACCGCAAATTCTGCCGTGGAAAGGCTCGCATTTGCAAATCGGCTGGAGCCCGGATGGCGATTATGTCGTCACGGCCATGCAAGAAAATGCGTTGCATGGCTGGCGGTTGTCCGACGGGCAACATTTCCGCATGCAAGGTTACGGCACAAAAATTCGCGCCATGTCGTTCGTCAAGCGCGGGCAGTTCTTGGCCACGGGCGGTGCCGACACCGTGATCTGCTGGCCCTTCACCGGTGGCGGACCCATGGGCAAAGCCCCCATCGAGTTCGGCGGTATGATCAACGGCCCAGCAGTGACTGCAGTTTTGGCGCACCCCAAATTGGATGCGGTAGCGGCAGGCTTTGCCAATGGCAAAGTGATTGTTGGTCAGCCGGGCAATCCGCGCGTGATGCCGATTGCCGCGCCGCCCAAGGATCAAGAATCCAGCCCAGTGTCTGTCCTGGCATGGACGCCCGAGGGCGACCGGTTGTTGGCTGGAACCGAGGCGGGCCATGTTCACGTGGTCGATTTCCGCTCGTTGTCCTAAGCGTCAGTGCGACTTATCGACTGGTAGCTTCAGGTGATTTGTCATCGCCAATGCCAATAATGATACGACGCCTGCTATCATAAAAGCTTGGTCTGGACTCGTGAGATGAGCGGTCGTCCCCCACAAGGGTGAACCCACAGCATAGCCGCCCATCAACACCAAATTGAGTAGCGCCAAGCCGCGGCCGCGCACCTCGTCGGGCAATATCATCTGCGCGCCAATCTGCACCGAGGACATCACAAAAAACCACGTGAACCCCACGACCAACAAAAGCCCGCACAAGCTGACAACACTGGCGGCAAAGCCTATGCCAATTAAAGCTAGCGCATTAACCCCGATGACCGTTCTAACAATGCCTGCACGCGTGAACCGGTGAGCGACGCGCGCATAGCTTAAGGCCCCAAGAATCGCGCCCAATCCAAAGAAACTGAACACCGTTCCGAAATCATGCGCCTCGGAGACCTTGACTGGCAAAATCGCAAGCACAATTGACGCCACGATAAAAAAGATGCCGCCACGCATCAGTGTCGCGCGGTACGGCATAGACTGCCGGGCGAAGGCAATCCCGCCAAAAAGCGATAGCCAAAACGATTGGGCCGCTTTGGGCTGAGTGATCGCCTCACGCTTCCAATAAGACAACACCGCGATAACGCCAACATAACTCAGGGCATTGAAGGCAATCACGCTGACTGCGCCAAAGACCGGCGTTAATGCGCCCGCTATAGCAGGGCCAACCAACCGCGCGCCATTGTTGGTGAGGGAATAGATACCGATTGCCTGCGGCACCTCTTTAAGACCCACGAGTTCAGGCCAGATCGACGACTGGCTGGGGGTGTTCAAGGCAAAGCCAACCGCGAAAAGCGCAAGCAGGGCAATCAAGCCCCAGGGGCTTTGCACCTCGGCCAACACCAAAATTGTAAGTGCCGTTGCCGCCAGCATCATCCAGGTTTGAGAAAATATCATGAATTTGCGCCGGTCGAGCCGGTCGACCAGGGCGCCAGCAGGGAGCAGCAATAAAGCCGGGGGCACAAACAGGGCCGTTTGAACCAGCGAGACCATGACCGGATCGCCATTAGTCCACAACCGCATGAGATAAGCGACCGCCACGGTCTGCATCCAATACCCGATGTTGGACACCGTCATGGCGAGCATCAGGTTGCGGAAAACTGGGCGCTTGAGTGGCGTCCAAAGCGAGGCGGGAGCGGCGGCGGGCACTGTCACGAGGATTGCTATTTCACTTGGCGATTGGTTATTTCTTCATTTCGTGATCGACATCGCGAGCGCCATGAAGAATGCGGACGACAGTAATCGCACCTTTTTCAATCACATAGAAAGCAAGATATTCGCCGAGGATGTAGACCCTGAGATCAGGCCCAAGATCCGGGCGAGCGCGGCCCAGCCGCGGTTGTTGAGCAAACGCTTGCAGGCGGTCAGCAAGACTCTCGACCAGGGCGTTCGCGCGTTCAGCACCGAGATCGGGAGAATAAAATACCCAAATGTCTTCCAGATCAGCAATGGCCGCATCGGTAAGATAAACCAGCGACATGCGGTTTGTTTGGGCTTAAGCGCGGCGCAGGGCCTTTTTGCGGGCGTTGCGTTTAATTTTGTCGATATCGAGCGGATGCGCCCGGCCTGCTTTGAGGTCGTCCAGACCAACCTGGATATCGCGCTTGAGAGCAACGAGCTTATGGCGTTCTGCTTCGTCGTAATCATCGAATGACATCAGCACGGCCCGGGGACGGCCATGCCGCTCGATCACGACAGGGGCGCGTTGAGCCGCATCGAGCATTTCACCAAAGCGTTGTTTGGCGTCGTTGGCCGATACGCGCTTCATCGTCATCTGGCACCCCAGGATTATTTCATCCATTTCATCCGATTCATCTAATTTAGATGAATCGGACCTGCGCTGCAATGCAGCACAAGACTCAAGCTGTGTGCCTGGCGCACAGCTCATTGCCGTTAGCACGCGATAATTGCGCTCCTCGCAGAATCTTGCACCCGTTATCCTCCTAATCCACAGGCAAAAATGCCGTGATTTTTTTATACGCGTTGCTTGCCCCGACTTGTGTGTTTATGACGGCTTCATGAATTCCCCCGCACTCAAAGCTATCGATCCTGCCGGACCCGTCTCGTCGGCTTTCCGCGCCCCACCGCAAAATATCGACGCCGAAAAGGCGCTGTTGGGCGCCATCATGATGAACAACCGCACCTTCGAGCGGGTGTCGGATTTCCTGTTGCCCGAGCACTTCTCGGACCCTGTGAATGCGCGCGTTTATGAGTCGTGTGTGCGCCTCATTGAGCAAGGCCACCAAGCCAATCCGGTCACGTTGAAAACCTACCTAGAGCGCGACGAGCAAATCGTGGCCGCCGGAGGCATGAAATATATCGCCGCCTTGGCTGGCTCTGTGGTCAACATCATCAATGCGGGCGACTACGGCAAGCTGATCTACGACCTTTTCTTGCGCCGCCAACTCATCGCGCTGGGCGATGACATGGTCAATGACGCCTTCGACGTGGTGCCCGACGATACGGGCCTGGCCCAAATCGAAAAATCCGAACAACGCTTGTTCGACCTGGCCTCGACGGGAGCCTTTGAAGGCGGCTTTCAAACGTTTGAACGCGCCTTGGCTGAGGCTCTCAACCTGGCCGAGGCCGCCCACCGGCGCGAAGGAGCCTTGGCAGGCGTCACAACCGGCCTGATTGACCTCGACCGCAAGCTGGGTGGTATGCACAAGTCAGACCTGATCATCCTGGCCGGACGGCCCAGCATGGGTAAAACGGCGCTCGCCACGACCATCGCCTTCAATGCGGCAGAGTATTTCCATACCACCGAGAACGCGGAAGACCGCGGCAAGACGGTGGCTTTCTTCTCGCTCGAAATGTCCTCGGAACAATTAGCAACGCGTATTTTGTCGGAGCGTGCAAAAATCTCCAGCCACGAGATCCGCACCGGCAAACTCTCCAACGATGACTTCGCCAAATTGGTGGGCGCCAGCCAAGAACTGGAAGTTATGCCGCTGTTCATCGACGACACGCCCGCCGTGACCGTGTCAGCCATCCGAACCCGCTGCCGGCGCCTGGCGCGCACCGCACGCAAGGGCGCGGCGGACCCGGCTGCGAGCAGCTTAGGCCTAATCGTGATCGACTATTTGCAATTGATCGCACCCAATCGCGGCGAGCGCAGCGAAAACCGCGTGCAGGAAATTTCCGCCATCACACGCGGCCTCAAGGCCTTAGCCAAAGAACTCAATGTGCCAGTGATGGCGTTGTCGCAGCTCAGCCGCGCTGTGGAATTGCGCGAGGACAAACGCCCGCAGCTGGCTGACTTGCGCGAATCGGGCACCATCGAGCAGGATTCCGACGTGGTCATGTTCGTCTACCGCGAGCAGTATTATTTGGAGCGTGCCGAGCCCCAGCCTAAACCCGATGAATCCGATGAACGCTTTAACGAACGGTTTTCAAAATGGCGGGCCAACTGCGACCGGGTGCATAACATCGCCGATGTGCTGGTGGCCAAGCAGCGCCACGGGCCCATTGGGAACGTGAAGCTGCATTTCGAGCCCAACTTCACCTATTTCTCCGACCACATCGATTCGAGCATCGTTGGAGACAACGTGAGCTAAAACCCTGCTGGCGGGCCTGGCCTAAAGCCAGGCTTTACCGTCTTGCCAATTGGGCCTTTCGTTTGCCGCTTTTTTATGATTCTTAGCCGGGGATGTTGTCCCGCTCATCCCCCCCTGGCCGAACCGTTTCGCGCCCTGAAGACCGCGCCGGGGCCATCCTGACTGTTGACTTGGCGGCGGTGGTGGAGAACTGGCGCATCCTAAAAAAATGGGCCCGGCCAGGCTGCGACATGGGCGCGGTGGTCAAGGCCGATGCCTATGGCTTGGGGCTAGAGCCCGTCGCTCTGGCGCTGAAATCTGCCGGATGCAACACTTTCTATGTCGCCCATATCGATGGGGCTATCAGCCTGCGCCAAATCATCGGCCCAGGTCCGCGCATTGCCTGTTTGAATGGCCCCAACAAGGGCACCGAGCGCGACCATGTGGCCTTCAGCATCATGCCGGTCTTGAGCACGCCTGAGCAAATCAAGGCCTGGCAGACCTTCGCCTTGAAGGAAGATGTGCTTGTGGAAAGCGTCGTTCAAGTCGATTCCGGTATGAACCGGCTGGGTGTTTCCGAGCGTGAGTTCGCGACCCTCCTGGCCGACCCCGATGGCTTCTTGGGGCTTCACCCGCAGATTTTCATGAGCCATTTAGCCTGCGCCGATGATGCGGCCCATCCCATGAATAAAAGCCAATTGGAACGCTTCCGTGTCTCGGTCGGGGCGTTTCGCACACGCTTTCCCGACTGCAAGGCATCGCTCGCCAATTCCTCAGGCATTTGGCTAGGGCAGGACTGGCATTTCGAATATGCACGGCCGGGCGCGGCCCTTTACGGCGTAAACCCCACGCCTTCCCGCGCCAACCCCATGTTGCCCGTGGTAAATTTGAAAGCCCGTATCATTCAGGTGCGGCTCGTTGACACCCCCGGACACGTTGGATATGGTGCCGCCGCCCCGGTCCGAGAAGGGGCTAAATTAGCAACGGTTTCAATGGGTTATGCCGACGGATACCTGCGGTCTCTGGGGTCGTCTGGTCATGGCGTTCTCGACGGAATCAAAGTGCCCGTTGTTGGCAGGGTTTCGATGGATTTGACGACTTTCGACGTCTCCAACGTACCCGACCCCGCCACTCTGCCAGGCGGGTTCATTGATGTGATCTCTCATGCCGTGACGGTTGATGACGTAGCGCGCGCGGCAAGCACCATTGGCTATGAAATTCTCACTGCGCTTGGCAACCGGTTTCACCGCCGGTATTTGCCCGCAACATCGGCGCCACGAGTATAGCGCATGAATTTTCTCGCCCTGATCGGCCGCGTCGTCCTGGGGTTTCTGCTCCATCTTGGGCGGTTGACGATCTTCGCGGGGGCCGCCGTTTCCCATTGCGTTCGCCCGCCACTTTATCCGCGCCTGATCGGGCGGCAAATGATCGACATCGGGTATTACTCGCTTCCGGTCGTGGGTCTTACCGCCATCTTCTCGGGCATGGTGCTCGCACTCCAAAGCTATACCGGTTTTGCACGCTTCTCGGCCGAGAGTGCCGTGGCCAATGTCGTGGTGCTGTCGATGACGCGCGAATTGGGCCCTGTCTTGGCGGGCCTGATGGTGGCCGGGCGGATCGGCGCCTCCATGGCCGCCGAGATTGGCACCATGCGCGTGACCGAGCAAATCGATGCGCTCACAACACTGTCGACTAATCCATTCAAATATCTCGTCGTGCCGCGTTTGCTGGCAGGGTTTTTCATGTTGCCGCTGCTTGTGCTGGTAGCCGACATAATTGGCGTGTTCGGCGGCTACCTCGTCGGGGTGTACAAGCTGGGCTTCAACCCCGGCGTTTACATTAATTTGACGGTGGATTTTCTCGAACCGCTCGATGTGATCTCGGGGCTCGTGAAAGCCAGCGTGTTCGGCTTCATCATCGCGTTAATGGGTTGTTACAACGGCTACTTCTCCAAGGGTGGCGCGCAAGGCGTCGGTGCGGCCACCACCAACGCCGTGGTCTCGGCCTCGATCCTGATCTTGATCACAAACTACATCATTACCGAATTATTCTTCGCCATATGATCACATTGCGCAGCAATCAACCGAACCAGCCCTCCCCTTGTAAAGGGGAGGGCTGCCCTCACGGAGGGCGGGAGGGGATCGTTACACAGCCGACAAGCGGCCCCCACCTGACCTCCCCCTTTCAGGGGGAGGCAAAGTGTTTCGCATGAATATTCTCAGCCCAAAAATTCACCTGAAAGATGTGCGCAAGGCGTTTGGCGACAAGCAGGTGCTGAACGGTATCGACCTTGACATCGCGCCAGCAGAATCAGTGGTGATCATCGGCGGCTCGGGTACGGGCAAGTCGGTCTTAATTAAATGCATCCTGGGTATTCTGACCGCGGACTCAGGAACCATTGAGGTCGATGGTACAAATGTCACTCATACGCCCGCGGCCCAGCGCGAAGCTGTGAACAAGAAATTCGGCATGCTGTTTCAAGGAGCCGCCCTGTTCGACAGTTTACCGGTTTGGGAAAACGTCGCCTTCGGCCTAATGCAGGGCGAGCATATGAACCGCACTGAGGCCAAACACCGCGCACTGGAAACCCTGGCCAGGGTTGGCCTTGCGCCAACAGTCGGCGAGCTATCGCCATCGGAACTGTCGGGCGGCATGCAAAAGCGCGTCGCCTTGGCGCGCGCCATTGCGGGTAACCCCGAGATCGTGTTTTTCGATGAGCCCACAACGGGGCTCGACCCGATCATGGCTGATGTGATTAACGACCTGATCATCGCCTGTGTGAAGGACAAGGGTATTACCGCACTCAGCATCACCCATGATATGCACTCGGCGCGCAAAATCGGTGACCGCATCGCGATGATTTACGAGGGCCGCCTGATTTGGGTGGGTAACGCCAAGGATGTCGATAACGCTGGCAATCCCTATGTCGATCAGTTCGTCCACGGCCGTGCCGAAGGGCCGATCAAAATGCAACTCAGGCGCTAGGAGCTAAATGGCAAAGACGAAGGCCACGTTCGTTTGCCAAGGTTGCGCCGCCACCTACACCAAGTGGCAAGGCAAATGCGATGGCTGCGGCGAGTGGAACACGATTGTCGAGGAAGCCGCGCGTGGGCCCTTGCCCAAGGGTGCCACCGGCGGCAAGGGCGGACGCAAGATCGCGTTTGTGGGACTAAGGGGCCAAACAGCGGCTCCACCCCGGCGCAAAACCGGCATCGGCGAACTGGACCGTGTGTGTGGCGGCGGGCTAGTGGCTGGCTCGGCGATTCTCGTGGGCGGCGATCCGGGCATCGGCAAGTCGACGCTATTGTTGCAGGCTTGCGCCGGATTGGCCAAGGCCTCGTGTGCATACATCACCGGCGAAGAAGCCATCGACCAGGTGCGCCTGCGCGCAGCCCGGCTAGGGCTCGACAGTGCGCCGGTGCATTTGGCCGCGGCCACCAATGTACGCGATATTGTCGCGAGCTTGGAAAGCATGCCCACATTAGATGTCGCCGTGATCGACTCCATCCAAACTATGTACGCCGACACAGTGGACTCAGCCCCCGGCACCGTCACTCAAGTGCGTACCTGTGCCCATGAACTGATCCAAGTCGCCAAACGTCAGGGCTTTGCATTGTTTCTCGTGGGCCACGTCACCAAGGAAGGCACACTGGCAGGCCCACGCGTGCTTGAACACATGGTCGATACGGTGCTCTATTTCGAGGGTGACCGGGGACATCAGTTCCGTATTTTGCGCGCGGTCAAAAACCGCTTCGGGCCCACCGATGAAATCGGCGTGTTCGAGATGACAGATATGGGCTTGCGCGAAGTCGCCAACCCCTCAGCCCTGTTCCTGGCCGAGCGCCGGGGCAATGTCAGCGGGAGCTGCGTGTTTGCCGGTATCGAGGGCACAAGGCCCGTTCTGGTGGAAATTCAAGCCCTGGTGGCGCCCACATCGTTCGGCACGCCACGGCGCGCGGTGGTTGGCTGGGATATGGGCCGGTTGAACATGGTCACAGCCGTGCTAGAGGCTCGTTGCGGAGTTGCGCTGGGGTCCAACGATATCTATCTCAATGTCGCGGGCGGCCTGCGCATTCAAGAACCAGCTGCTGATTTGGCTGTGGCAGCAGCTCTGCTTTCGGCCCTATCGGGCGAACCAGTGCCCGCTGAAGCAGTCGTGTTTGGCGAGATCGGTTTGTCGGGCGAGGTGCGTGCCGTGGCACAACGCGACATGCGCCTGAAGGAAGCCGGAAAGTTAGGCTTCAAACGCGCCTGGGCGCCAAAGCTGAGTTCCGCCTCCGATAAGCGCGCGGGTAAGCCAAACGGCGAGATCGCGGTGAAAGACATCGGCCACGTGCAGGACATTGTTACTCAATTCGGCATTGACGGCGGCTTCCGATCAGGTACGGGACACTAATGGAGGCAATTCCCATCAACGGCCTTGATCTCGCGGTGATCGTAGTTCTACTGGTCTCGGCTTTGCTCGCCTTTATGCGCGGGTTTGTGCACGAGATCTTGTCGATTGGGGCGTGGGTTGGCGCGGCCTTGGGTGCGCTCTACGGCCTGCCCTTAGCCCAACCCTTCGCACGTAAGACCATCCCGTTCGATTGGGCCGCCGACGCTGCAGCAGCTGTTGTGCTGTTCCTGGCAGGGCTTTTAATTCTGTCGCTGATCACCAGTGCCTTGTCCAAAACCGTTCAAGCCAGCGCGCTTAATAACCTCGACCGTTCGCTCGGGTTTCTCTTCGGTTTGGTCCGTGCGGCCATTGTCCTGTCTATCCTGTTGATTGCTGCCGACTGGCTGATGGATAAGAGCGCGCGGCCGCTATGGATGCAAAAAGCCAAAACCCTTCCGGCCATCGAACTTGGCGCCGATACGATGAAAAAGCTGATGCCAGAAAGCTTTATGGCGGCTGAGGATGCTGCTAAAGAAGCCGCTGGCACGGCCAAGGATGCCCTGGAATTGAAGCAAACTCTCGACCGCCTGACGACGCCCACGCCCAGCGCCGAGCCAGCCCCCAAGGGTGGTGAGGGTGCCAAGCCAGCCGAGGTGCCCGGTTACGACAACAAAGAACGCCGCGACATGGAGCGATTACTTCAAAGCACGGAGCCGCCGAAGTGAGCCGCCTGATTCTGCCTCATACGCATCCATTTGATGGCGGGGACGACGACCACCCGCACGAGGAATGCGGTGTGTTTGGCATTATTGGCGACGCCGACGCTGCAACGCACACTGTGCTCGGGCTTCACGCGCTGCAACACCGCGGCCAAGAAGCCGCAGGTATTGTCAGCTACGATGGCAGCCAATTTCACAGCCATCGAGGGCTGGGGCATGTAGCAGAGAACTTCAACGACGAAGTCACCAGCCGCCTTAAAGGCAAGATGGCTGTGGGCCATAACCGGTATTCCACGACCGGCGGCACAATTTTGCGCAACGTGCAGCCGCTTTTTGCCGAGTACGAGTTCGGCGGCTTTGCGGTGGGCCATAATGGCAACCTGACCAATGCGCTGACAGTCCGCAAGGAACTACAAAAGCGCGGCTGCCTGTTTCAGTCCACATCAGACACCGAGACGGTCACCCATCTGATCGCGTTGAGCACAGCGACCACGGTCGAGGATCGTTTGATCGACGCGCTGCGCCAAATCGAGGGCGCCTACTCCTTCGTCTGCCTAACAAACGGCGCGCTGATTGGCGCGCGCGATCCGTTGGGGTTGCGCCCGCTGATTCTAGGCAAATTGGGTCCGGCTCATATTCTTTGCTCGGAAACCTGCGCCCTCGACATTATCGGCGCGGAGTTCGTGCGCAACATCGAGCCAGGCGAGATCGTGGTGCTGACCAGTGAGGGCGTGCGCAGCCTGAAACCCTTCCCGAAGCAAAACCAACGCTTCTGTATTTTCGAGTACATCTACTTCGCCAGGCCCGATTCCATCACCGAGGGGCGCAGCGTTTATGAAGTACGCAAACTGATCGGCATGGAACTGGCCCGTGAATCGGGCGTGGATTGCGATGTCGTGGTGCCCGTGCCGGACTCTGGTGTTCCAGCAGCCTTGGGCTTTGCTGCGCAATCTGGCAAACCATTCGAATACGGCATTATCCGTAATCACTACGTAGGCCGCACGTTCATTCAGCCGTCTGAGAAGACGCGGCACCTGGGTGTGAAACGCAAACACAACCCCAACCGCTCGCAGATCGCGGGGAAGCGCGTTGTGCTGGTGGACGATTCCATCGTACGCGGCACCACATCCATGAAAATTGTCGACATGGTGCGTGAAGCGGGCGCCACGGAAGTGCATATGCGCATTTCCTCGCCACCGACTGCGCATCCTTGCTTCTTTGGAATCGACACACCCTCCTATGACGGCCTCATGGCCGCGCGATACACAGTGGCGGAAATGGGCAAGAAGCTGTGTGTCGATAGCCTTGCATTCATCTCCATGAATGGGCTCTACCGCGCCGTGGGCGAGGCCAAGCGCAACGCCGATAAGCCGCAGTTTTGCGATGCGTGCTTCAGTGGTGAATATCCACTGCCGTTGACCGACCAGAAAGCGGGCACAATGCCCAAGCAGCTATCGCTGCTCAACGAAGAACGCGGCTAAATCTGATGTCGGCACGCCTCGCCGGACGTATCGCCCTGATCACCGGCGCCTCACGCGGCATTGGCCGAGCAGTGGCTTTGAGATTCGCCCAAGAAGGCGCAACTGTTGTCGCGTTAGCGCGCAGCAAAAAAGATTTGGAATCTCTCGACGACGAGATTCTCAAAGCCACGGGCCAATCGGCCGTGCTGGTGCCCGAGAGCGTGACGGATTACGCCAAGATCGAGCAAGTCGCGGTGGCCTTGGCGGAACGCTTCAAGCGGCTGGACATTTTGGTGGGTAATGCCGCCGTGCTCACGCAACTCTCGCCCCTTGGCCACTACACGCCCAAGCAATGGGACGACATCTTTGCTGTTAATGTGACCGCAAATTGGCGGTTGATCCGTTGTCTGGAGCCCTTGCTCAATGCCTCGGATGCAGGCCGCGCCATTTTCGTGACGTCGGGTGCATCTCGCACCGACAAGATGTATTGGGGCGCTTACGGTTCGTCGAAGGCAGCCCTTGAGCGCATGATGCAAATTTATGCTAACGAAGTTGCGCATACGAAATTGAAAGTGAATCTGCTCGACCCTGGGCGGGTCCGCACACAGATGCGCGCCATAGCTTACCCAGGCGAAGACCCGGCGAGCCTACCTGCACCCGAAGCGATCACTGAAGCATTTGTGTCACTGGCCGAGCCAACTTGTATGCAAACCGGCCAGATCATTAAGGCCTCGGCCTAGAGCAAGCCACATAAATTCGGAATCGAGCGGCTCGCTCTATCTATTTGTTGGCGCATCGTTTTTGCCGAAAACCGGAAGTCCACTTTTCGGCACGATGCGCTAATACCTACGCCGACGCGGAATACGCACCTTTTTGCCGCCGTTGGCCTTCATGGCACGGCCCTTCAAGCTGCGCGGTTTCAAGCCCTTTGGCTTTTCCGGTTTTGACTTCTTGGGCTTCGCGGGGCTTGGACGGTCATCTTGTGTTGATGCCTGTCGAACTGGCACAGGTTTGGGCGCGGGCGATCTATGCCGCGTCGTGCGTCCATCGCCGTCATCCACGAAGGGGTTCTTGGGCTTTCGCAGGCTCAGCCGGATCGGCACGCCTTTCAGATCGAACGCGGTGCGCAATTCGTTGGCCAAATAACGCATGTAGGATTCGGGTAAATCATCGGGGCGCGTAGTGAAAAACAAGAACGTGGGCGGGCGCTGCTTCACCTGGGTCATGTAGCGTAGCTTGACACGCTGCTTGTGAATCGACAGCGGCGGCGGGTGGTGTGACATAGTCGCTTCCAGCCAGCGATTGAGCGCCGAGGTGGAGATATGAGTGCTCCAGATCTCATGAACCCGGAAGACCGCGTTCATCAATACATCGACACGCAAACCCGTGGTCGCCGACATGGTTACGACATTCACATCGGGAAGTTGCGCTAAAGATTCGCTCAGTCGCAGCTTGATGCGCTCAAGCGTTTCGTCCTTGTTGACGACCACATCCCATTTATTGACGGCAATGACGATGGCCCGGCCCTCTTCCTCGACGTAACGGGCAAGCGTGAGATCTTGCTTGTCTAAACCCTGCTCGGCATCGACGACCACCACGACCACGTCGGCCATGCGCAAGGCCTCGAACGTTTCACCGACCGATAATTTCTCAACAGCATCGGTAATATTGGGCCGCTTGCGCACACCAGCCGTATCCACCAAACGCAACTTGCGATCGCCATAGGTGAAACTGATCGTCACGGCGTCGCGCGTGATGCCTGACTCGGGGCCGGTTAATTGGCGCTCTTCACCGATCAAGCGATTGATCAGCGTCGATTTGCCAACATTCGGCCGACCGACGATGGCGATATTCAGCGGCCGCAAATCCAACCCCTCGGTGATGGTGTAGCCGGGATTGACCGCTTCGGGTTCCTCGACGTCCGGGTCGAAGGCTTCGGGAGGGGCATACCCAGAAATCGCGCGATAAATGCCTTCAAGGCCTTGACCATGCTCGGCGGAAATATCGATGGGCTCGCCAAGGCCAAGACGAAATGCATCATACAAAGCCGCCAACGAATCCTTGGACTCACACTTATTGGCCACCAACACGACTGGTGTTTTTTGCTGACGCAGCAGATCGGCAAAATGCTCATCGAGCGGAACAATTCCGGCTTTGGCATCAATCAACAACAGCGCCACGTCGGCGTCGGCGACGGCCTTAAGCGTAAGGCGCTTCATCCGGCCTTCGAGTGTGTCTTCGTGAGCGTCTTCAAGCCCAGCGGTATCGAACACGCGAAATGAAAGCCCGGCCAAGGTACCGATGCCTTCCTTGCGATCGCGCGTCACGCCCGGACGGTCATGGACAATCGCACTGCGCCGCCCGACGAGGCGGTTAAACAATGTCGACTTGCCAACGTTGGGCCGGCCGACAATCGCCACAGTGAATAACGGTTCGGGTGTTCGCGGCCGCGATCGTGATTGACCGCTCATGGTGCCGCCTAACGATAGGCGGCGAGGTCGCCGTCGTCGTTGAGCAGGTACATGGTGCTGTTGGCCAGCACAGGCGGTAGTGTCGCCGCAGCGTCGAGTTCAAGCCGGCCGATAACGGCGCCGGAATATGGTGAGAGCGAGAGGGCCTCTTCGTTAGAACCAACCACGATCACCCGGTCGCTGGCGACAACGGGGCCTGCCCACACGATGCGGCCATCTTTGTCTTCCTCATCCTCGAAACGCGGCAACTGGGTGACCCATAAGATGCGCCCTGAACGCACATCAATGCACACCACTTCGCTGTCGATACTGATGACGAATAAAAAATCACCCGCGATCCATGGGCCGTAAACACCCGACACCGGGGCATCCCACACGCGCTGACCGGTGCGCAAATCAATCGCAACGATCAGCCCAGAGTGCCCGACGACATAAACGCGGCCGCGGTCGATGACAGGCCTGGCCGTGATATCGGGCAAGCTGGCGGCGGCTTCCGTGCGGCGCACAGCTACCACCGTTTCACTCCACAACACTGCGCCGTTATCAACTCTCAAAGCCACCACTTCGCCATTAGTGAAGGGCACGATCACAACACCGCCATCCACCGCCGGCGCTGCAGCACCCATGAGGATGGTCACTGTGGAAGCGGCTGAATATGTCCACAACTGCTTGCCATCGATAGTCGACAAGGCAACGACTTGGTTTTCAACGGTGGATACAAAGACGCGCCCGCCATTGATCGCCGGTGCGGCGCGGATCGGCGCCTCAACTGAAGCGCGCCATATCAGGCGGCCCGTAGCCGCATCGAGGGCAACGACCTGGGCAAAACCGCCTGTAATGAAAATCCGTCCGCTATCGAATGCAATGCCGCCGCCAAGGAACGAACCCTCGTTGTCATCTTCCGGCGCAGTTTCGGTTTGCCAATACTCATCGCCCGTGCGGGCATCGAAAGCCGTGACATTGGCTTCGGCGTCCATAGTAAAAATGCGGCCCTCGGCTACGACGGGCTCGGCCAATACACGATTGCGTTTGCCAGAGCCCTCGCCGATGCTCTCGGTCCATTGCGGTTCGGGCGCATCTCCCAGCACCATGTGATGCATGGCGTGATGCGACAGCCCGCCCGCTTGGGGCCACGACGCCGTGTCTTCCGGCTTAGGCAGCCGGATCACGGTGTCGATTGCGCCGAGGTCCGGGCGCAGTTCGCGCTCCAACGCCAGCACCGAGATGCGCGTGCCCGGAAGGATTTCCTTGTCGCTCTCGCCGGTAAAAATGTTGTTTTCGCAGGCCGTCAGGGCGATGCAGCTGCCAATAGCGAGCGCTGTGTGAAGCCAGGGCAAGCCTCGTACCGATTGCTTCATTGCGGCGCCGGAGATGGTGTCGCTGCTGGGACCGCGGCAGGTGAGGGCGCAACAGCAGGCGCAGGCGCAACAACAGGCGCCACTACGACGCGCGGGCCTGCCTTGAACACCGCGGCTAATTCCTCGGCGCGCTGACGCACACCGGCAGGCGTATTGGGGTTGGCCAGCAAGCTTTCGGCCAGGGTTATTGCACGCGGCAGGTCGCCCTGCTTGGCTGCCACAAGTGCGGTGAGTTCAACCGCCGAGGCGTTAAATGGATTGGATGAATCGAGCAATGGTTTGAGGGCGGCCTCCAACTCCAGCGGGTTTTCGGTATCGAGGCCATGGAGAGCGCGGAGCACCGTCGCCAGATCGCGAAACAGCACATCGGCCTTGTCGTCGGCTTCCAGTGCCTTGTAGGCAGCCATCGCGCCGGGGAGGTCTTTCTTATCAAGCGCAATGGCAGCTTTCTGCAATTGCGCGAGGGCCGCATAGCCGGCACCTTTTTTCTCGGCGACGGCAGCATAACTAGTGAGGGCTTCGTCCAATTTGCCTTCGGTAATTAATTTGGTTGCGGTCTCGTATTGGCGCGTCATCTCAAGTTTTTGCGCCTGAACGTTCTGCCGCCAATACTGCCAGCCGGCCACACCGATCACGACGGCAATGCCGACCGCAATGATCAAGTGTCCGTACTGTTTCCACAGTTTTGACAGTTCCTCGCCACGCAGATCGTCTTCGATCTCCGTCATCAGGCTGTCGACTGCGATTTCGTCTTCGCTTTTCTCGGCCTTTTTGGATTTGGCCTTTTGAGACGCCGGGAGAGTACGGTCCGACGCCGCGTCCTTGGTCACGTTCACGAAGTGCATCCCTATCGAGAATTGGTCGCATGGCCGGTTTGGCGCTTTCGCGCTTGGTCACAGCAGTGATCCATGGCCAGCCCTAAAAAGCGGGCCGAACATAAAGAGTTAGCCCCCCCAAGGCAAATCCGAGGGGTAAGCGTCATAGTAGACCTTAAGGCACTGATTATCATGATATTTCTGTCCATGAATAAGGCAGCCCGATTCAGCCTTTGTTAAGGCGGTACGCCTAAAATTATGATTGCTCGAAATCTAAGCTTCGTAACCCGCTAGGATCGCCTTTATGCCCTATGCATCGATCAGAATCTTCTTGGCGTGGATGACCCTTGCCGTCGGCCTTAGCTCCTGTGGGGGCAAGCCTGATCCGGTGTGGGCACAGTTGTTCGGGTATGACTGCACGACGTCGCAAAGCTCAGCCGCCGGTGCGTTTTGCTCAACCCACCCGCCGGGCGAGGGCGTAGCCGAAGTCAGCCGGTACTGCTACCAAACACTGGCCGATGCCAACTGCCTCGACCGGCCCGATGCCGAGCGCAAGAACCAAGCCTTGGGCTCATCGGGCTATTAACAGGCCTTGCCTGTTTGGCTGTATTTGCGACAAAATGAGGCCATGAGCCGCCGCGTCTTTTATTAAGCCGATTAGGCCATGACAGCCGTCTTTCCGATTTCGGATTACCGGCGCAAGGCCCCATACCTCAATTTCACCCGTGTCGAACTGCAACGCTTGCTAAACCTCTATTCGACCCGCGTTATGCGTGGAGAATGGCGCGATTACGCCATTAGTCATGGGCCCAGCATGGCGTCGTTTTTCATCTTCCGGCACACTCAGGAAAGCCCCCTCTTCGTCATTTCGAAGCTTGAAAGCCGGGGGAAAGACCGCATGGCAGCGGCCAAAAATGGGCGTTTCGTGCTGTTCGGGAGGCATAAGAAGCTCAAGCAAGGCCATGAGCTTGAGGATGTTTTAAAGGCCCTCAATCAGTCCCTGACCCTGATATCGGCATAGCTTGTGCTGCAAAATATGGCGATGCACCATTTTCCGCTGCGTGTTAATTTCGTATTAATTAAATTATTAATTTCAATGTATTATAGAAATTTCTCATGCGCTCTACGCAAACCTGCCATGCGTTCTTACCGCATTGCGAAATAGATCTGCGACATTATATTTCGCGTACTTAGGGTGTTCAATTTAGTTCCCTAAGAGATGAAAGATGGAGTTCGTTATGACCAACTATTCTGCACTACTTAACAAGGCCGCCCTTGTGGTCGCTTCGTTCGTGACCGCCGTGGCTTATGTCAGCTCGACCGCCCAGATCTTCTAATCTGCGCGCCGGGTTGGCTTTAACGCCCGGCTTTACCCACCCCGCCCTGATCCAAGAGTGATCCACGCCCTCCTCGCGCGGATACTGCTTGGCGCGGCGGGACCGGTTTTCCAAACCGCCCCCAACGACCATACGACAAACCCGCCTGGTGAACACGGGCAGCCTGTTATCCCTGATATAACAGGGTGAAAAACAGGCGGCCCATCATACCGCTGCGGTATTATTCACTGGCGGTATGAGGCGGTGTTGCGCTGCCACTTACAGCCGGTTGAGATCTGGCGGACTTACCCCAACCCAGGCCTTGTCGAAGAGCTTGCCATACTCGGCTGCAGCAAGCTCATCACCTTGGGTTGCCGATAATTCCTTCAGCGCATAGAGCGCATAGCCGCTATCGGGCGCTTCGAATAAAGCATGGCGCAGGGCCTCGGTGGCTTGTTGGACTTTGCCCACACGCCACAGCGCAACTCCGAGCGCCTGCCGGACGGGGAAAACCCATGGCGGCGGGTCCTTGAAGAGTACCTCGTCTTGAAGCGTCGCTGCCTTTTCGAAGGCACTCACGGCCTCGGGCCAATTTCCCTTGGCCACGGCCGCCCGGGCACGCACGACATGTTCGGCCACCCCCAGCACGTTCGCGCGCATCTCATAGAAATTACCGAAGGCTTTCTCGTTACGGCTAGAGCGCAACGCAGCAATCGCATCGGCTTCGGCTAAGGCGCGGCGGGTGTCGCCCTTATAGGCGTAGGCCGAGCCACGCGCGTAGCGCCAGATGCCCACCAGATACGGCGATTTAGCGGCGGGCTTGGGTAACGCCAACATCTCATCGGGCGAACCCGTCCTGACAACCGAATGAATCACGTCGGCTTCATAGTTGCGGTCATATTGAGGTGGAATTTTTTGCGACAGGTATTTGCGCATCTTCTCGGTTAAGCTTGCCGCGGCGGCGGTATCGCCCGCCCGTTGGGCCGCAGCCAAGGCAAAGTCGATATTGTGCGGATAAAGACCGAAGCGATAAATGTTATTTGCGGCTGCGGGTGCGGCCAGATAGGCGTCGTCAACGGCAATGGCGGCAACATTGGTGCTCAGCGCATCCTTGTAGCGGCCAAGGTTGAAGAAGGTGTGGGCGGGCATATGGATCATGTGGCCGGCACCGGGCATCAACTTGGCAAGTTTGTCGGCGAAGGGCTCGACCTTCTCCACCGACGCGGACGCATCCAAGGCGTGAATATATAAGTGGATCGCGCCGGGATGATTGGGGTCCCTGGCTAGCACGCTCTCAATTGCTTTAATTGCGCTAGCCACATAGCCGCTGGGGTATTGCCCAGCCCGATCCCACCACGGCGAGAAGGGCTTGCTGCGAACTTCCATGGCCGCGTCGGCATAGAGACTTGCGATATCGTGATCGTCCTTGTAGGCGGCATGCACCTTGGCCATGGCGTCAGCGAAGGCGATATCGAGATCTTCCCGCTTCACCGCCTTGTCGGCCGAATAGCGCTTGGCGATGGCGCCGATCAGCGCCTGTTCGCGCGCCGATGCCCCGGACGCAAGCGCCTGGGCTTTGGCCACGGCGGCGAGAGCTTCGGGAATGGCTGCATCGCGCATCGGGCCATTCAAGTTAGGCCCAAGGGCGAGCGCTTCGCCCCAAAAACACATGGCGCAGTTTGGATCATGATCGCTGGCCGTGCGGAACGACGCCACCGCCTCGCCCGGATTGAAAGCATAGACTAGCTTTAAGCCTTGATCGAAAAAGGCTTGGGCCTCAGCGGAAGCGGTGGAAATTTTATAGGTGAGGCTGCCGAGCCCATCGATGCGTGGGCTGCGGGGTGCGGGCGTGATTGCTGCCTCTGGCTCAACTGCGGCCGCTTGGGCATCGGGCGCGCCGAACCAATCCAGCCCCGATGTGCGCCCGCACATGTTGCGCGCCAGCGCCAGGGGATCGAACAGCTCGGAAATGTTGGACTGCGGGGCTTCATCACGCTCCGGGGCGCGGACCGGCGCGAATATCGTGAGCGCGCAAGCCAGGGAGATGA
>SHWP01000023.1 GCA_009693785.1 Rhodospirillaceae bacterium | reverse complement strand
GCGCCCCAGCCACCAGGCCACCCAGCAACGTCGCGCGGATCAAATTCATATTGCTGCCCCCACAAAAAAATTCACGATGAGCCGGTATCGACGATAAAATAATACTGTCGCCTCACATCCCAGGCTTCACAGCCGTGGCCAGTACGGCGGGCATAGGAACCTCATACCAATTCTCTTTGCGATAGGCGCTAATGGTGTCGCGCATAGCGGACCTAATCATGCCTTTCGTTTCGAGACTCTGAGCTCGTATTGTTGCCGCCGCGCGCACACTTCCCCGAAGGATAATGTCGAACACATCGCCTGGATCTGAGATACGCCAGACTTGATTGATCTCGGTCACTGATGGCCTGTGGAAACCAGCCTGGCTGAATACCCGCCTGCACTGCGCTGGGTCACTGAACAAGAAAAAATTTGGACCCTCTGGTAATCCAACGTCAAGCGACCCGTGAGCACGAATAGCGCTGAATATTGCACCGAAGCCGATAGTTTTTTCTGGCGGACACCACACAGCAAATGCAACACGGCCACCGGGCTTTAGCACCCGGAAAGCCTCACGCATTGCCGCATCTGGATCAGGGAAATGACACATTCCAAAATTGCTCACCACAGCATCAAAACAATCTGCAGAAAATGGCAGGGCATCAGCATCAGCCTATTCGAATGTGAGCTTCGGGTTTTGATGTCGCGCCAGAGCTACCTGTGATGCCGAAAAGTCAATCCCAGTCGCAACCGCGCCTCGCGCGGCAGCAGCGACCGCAGCATAACCAGCGCCAGTCGCCACATCTAAAACGCGCATTCCATTTTGAACGCGTGTAGCATCAAGCAGCGCATCGACCGATTGTTTAGTTATCAAAGAGATTTGCTGGTCGTATGTGGAACACACGTCCGTATTATTCCACCCAACACTTTCAAATTCTCTGAAAGATTGAGGCGATTCCATCAACACTAACTCCTAATTCTGAATTAAAGGAGCACTATACTTAATTAATGCGAGGTCGTGACCCCGCGCTTAGAATTAAGTATAGTGTCCCCGAAATAGAGTAAGCAGCTTATAACGTCAGATAGCCGTTAAGAAAAAAGCAAAATTCATCAGCAGATAAAGAACGTCGAGTTCAACGTCGCACTCTATCATTCCCCCACCACGCCATGCCGGGCGCGAACCGCATCGGCAATCTCGGATACCGAGCGCTTGGAGAACTGGCGCGCGCGCGCCTGCTTGAGTCCAATCCCCACTTCGCGCTTCAAAATTTCCATTTTCTCGCGATACAGCGCATCTTCGCGCTCCAACAGCCGAAGCCCGGCGCGGATCACTTCGCTGGAACTGGCGTACTGGCCCGATGCCGTTTTTCCACGCACGAATTCGTCGAGTTCGTCCGATAGGCTGATATTCATGGTGGTCATGATTAGAATCCTTTTGCGATGCCAAAAATCGATGTGTTGGCAATTTTTGTCAATGTGAAGGCGCAGCCCCTTCTCATAAAATGTTCTTGTTTTGTTCTCATGGTTCGGGTATAGTCCCGCCCCATGCAAACCCCTGTTTTACATTCGCAAAACCGCTATTTGGGCGGGGCGCTCGATAGTACGCACGGCGCGCACCCGGACGCCCGTCGTGGGCGCGGCGCGGTTGGCAATCCGTCTGGCCGCTACGAGCGCGAGCACCGCGAAAGCGTCGATGACGGCTGGGACAATGTCGACCTGCCGCCCCCGCCCCTGCGCACCACGGTGTTGAAGGACACCAGCAAGACCATCATCGCGCGCAACACCTCGCCCGATATTCCCTTCGACCGCTCGATCAACCCCTATCGCGGCTGCGAGCACGGTTGCATTTATTGCTTCGCGCGGCCCACCCATGCGTGGCTAGGCATGTCGCCGGGGCTGGATTTTGAGAGTAAAATCATGATGAAGCCCGACGCGGGCCTACTGTTGGAAAAAGCACTGCGTGCCCCCAACTACGCCTGCCGCACCATGGCCATGGGCACCAACACCGACCCCTACCAGCCTATCGAGCGGCGCTATCAAATCACGCGCTCGGTGTTGCAAGTGCTGGCGCGCTTCAATCATCCGGTCGGCATCGTCACTAAATCTGCGCTCATCACGCGCGACATCGATATTCTCGGGCCCATGGCCGCCAAACATCAAGCCAAGGTGGCGGTGTCGATCACCACGCACGATGCCAAACTCGCCCGCCAAATGGAGCCGCGTGCCTCCACGCCCGCGCGGCGGTTGGAAGCCATTCGCGCGCTCAGCTCCGCTGGCATTGCCACGGCGGTGATGTTCGCCCCCGTCATTCCGGCGTTGAATGACCATGAAATGGAAAATGTGCTGGAGGCCGCGCGCGATGCGGGCGCACGCGAGGCCGGGTACGTCATGTTGAAATTGCCACTCGAAGTGCGCGACTTGTTTCAGGAATGGCTGGCCGAAGCTGTACCGGGGCGCGCCAAACACGTGATGACGTTGATACGCGCGATGCGTGGCGGGCGCGATTACGACCCCGAGTGGCATTCACGCATGCGGGGCACCGGGCCCATTGCCGACGCGGTAAACCGGCGATTTGTGCTGGCTTGCAAGCGGTTGGGCCTGAATGAACGCACCTACCGGATGGACATTTCACAATTCGCCGCACCACCCCAATCGGGCGATCAGCTCAAGTTGTTTGGGTGATAAATAAAAACCCCTCACCCTTCCCTCTCCCCAAAACTGGGGAGAGGGAAAGTAGGCGAGGATCGTTTTGTTTAACCCTCTCCCGCACGTATGTGTGGGAGAGGGTAGGGTGAGGGGTTATCTGTTATTCTGCGCTCATGGTCGCCAAACTATCGACTCCACGTGCACGAGATTTACGCAAGCAAACGACCGATGCGGAATCGCTCGTTTGGGCACATGTTCGCAATCGAGCTTTGGCTGGCGCAAAGTTCAAGCGGCAAGTACCAATCGCAGGGTTTTACGCCGACTTCGTATGCATCGAGTCAAAACTCATCATCGAGATTGATGGCGGTCAACACGATACGCAACGCTCCACCGATGCAGCACGCACTAAAAAACTTGAAGCGGCGGGCTACCGCGTATTGAGATTTTGGAATCATGAAGTTCTAACAAATATTGAAGGTGTGCTTGAAACCATCATGCATAGCATCGCCAAACCGAAATAACCCCTCACCCATCCCTCTCCCTCCACTTCGTGGGGGAGAGGGGTCAGATGGCTATGCGTGATGTGTGAGTGTGCTAGGCTAATCGATCATCGCAACATGCCTTCTTGGACCCCATGCAAACTATGCCCCTCTCCCGCCGCCGAATCATGGCCAGCGCCGCAGCCATTGCCGCGCTGGCGCACACCACAACGGCCCATGCCGCCACGGAAGTGGCCATCGGCGCCTATGTCATTCCCGGCTCGCCGGGCGCGAAGTTGTTTACCGACTACGCCGCGTTGCTCACGTCAGCTTCGAACGGCGCGCTTGCACCCAACATGATGATTCACGGCGAAGCGGGGTCCGAGGAGCAGGTGCTCACGGCGCTGCGGCGCGGGCGCATTCAGATGGCCTCGTTATCAACACTGGTGTTGTCGAGCGTCATGCCTGAAGTGGGGGTGCTGACCACTCCGTTTTTGTATGACTCAATCGATGAAGTCGATTACGTGCTCGATAATCACGTCATACCCCGTGTCAATCAGCTCGCCGCCGACAAGGGGTTGGTGGCGCTGCGCTGGCTAGAGTTGGGCCCGCAAAATATTTACTCGAAAAAACCATTACTCACGCCCGCCGACGCCAAACACGTGCGCATTCGCACCACGCAAGATATCGCCACCAAGCTGTATCTCGAGGCCATCGAAGCCGATGTGATTTATTTGCCCAGCCCCGACATTCTGCCGTCGCTGCAAACGGGCCTGATCGACGGTGGCGTGACGCCCACGATTGCCTATGCTGAAACAGGCATCGTTTCTAACGCGCCGCACTTCACGTTGGTGGGCTTTTGCCAGGTGGGAAATTTGATTTTGGCGAACAAACGCTGGCTTGAGGGCTTGCCCGCCGATCAAGCCAAGATCGTGACTGAGTCCTTCGTCAGCAACCTTGAGATCCGCCGCGTCATTCGCGGCCTGGTGGCCGACAGCTTGAAGCGGCAAAAAGAATTGGGCTTCACGGCTTATGAGTTATCGCCCGAACAACACGCAGAATGGAAAGCCGCAGCCAAGGGCGTGGATAAAAAAGTCATCGCTGAAATCGGCGGCCAATCGCAAAGCCTGTTTGACACGGTGCAAGAGGGCCGCAAAGCGTTCGCTGCCAGCCTGGGGAAGTGATCTTCGTTATCGCCGCCCTCTCCCCGCTCGCGCGGACTCGGCACCAAAGATTGGGGGGCAAGGGCTAGAGCGCGATAGCTTTTGAGAGAATCATGATCGCGCTCTGGAGTGAGCCGCGTTAATTCAGAATCGTGCGGCTCACTCTATCTTTTTGTTGGCGCATCGTTTTTGCCGAAAACCGGAAGTCCACTTTTCGGCACGATGCGCTAGAACGTATAGGACACCTTGAGCCCAAAGGCGCGCATGCGCGGCATGGCGAGGCGAATCTCGTTCTCGATGGAAGCGCCGGTCGAACCGCTGGAATCCGCCCCGTACTCCGCAAACGAAAAATGACGGTCGTCGAGGATGTTCGTAACGTAGGCTTCGATCGTCAGATCGTCGCGCTTAGCGCCGAGGCGAAGGTCGAAGACGCTATGGGAGCCGACCCAGGCTATGTTCGTGGCGTCGATGTTGTAGCGACCCTTGAACTTCCAGTCCGCGCGCGCATACCAGTCCCAGTCGCCTGCCAGGGGCGCCGTGTACGTGGGGGAAACCGTGGACTTGAACACTGGGAATCCCCAGAAGCTGTTGCCGACCACATCGATGGACCGGTGGATCTGGTTGCCGATGAGATAATTGTACGACTTGATCTCCGAGCCCTGGTAATTGGCCGTGGCGTTGACGGTGAGATTTTCCGTGACGGCAATCTCGGCTTCCAGCTCCAGACCAAACAGGTTGACCACGCCGCCGTTGGTGGTGACGACGATGCGTTGCACTGAGCCGGTGGGGTCCACGAAGTTGATGCTGTCCGACACCTGTCCGTTACGCCAAGGCTGGAAATAGCCGATAAGGGTCGTGCGCGCCCGGCCCTCCATCCAGGTCGATTTCCAGCCGAGCTCGAAATTATCCAGTTTCTCCTGGGCGAAGGTCAGACCCGCCCCCGTGGCGGCGAGCTGAGCAAGCACCGATTGCGGCTGGCCGACCAGCCCGGGATTGAAGCCGCCACGGCGGTAGCCGCGCGAGAACAGCGTGAACACCATGGAATCCGGCGCGTAGTTGTAGTCAAGAGTCACGCGCGGGGAGAAACTCTTGTAAGTATCCGAGCGGCCCGGCGCCGCCAAATTAATCGGGAAGAACGGGGTGGCCGTGACCTTGTCCGACTGATAGCGGGCTTCGACGCCAAGGTGGAACTCCGGCGTGATGTCGTAATAGGCACCGCCGAAGACCGCGGGTGTCTTCACTTCTTGACTGGAAGCCGTGCCCACGTGCTGCGGCGTCGTCTTGGTCTGCCCGAAATTGAAATTTCCGTGCAGAATCTGTCGCAGGTAACTGGCGCCGAGGGTGCCGCGCAAACGCAGGTCTGGCGGCGACGTGACCCGGGCCTCCACATTTATATCCTCGAACAAGTTTTGGTTCATCAGGTAGAACGAGAGGTAGGGCAGCCGGCAGCAGAGCTGCCCGGCAGGGATCGGCTGATTGGCCGTCGGATTGGGTACGTCTCGGGTGTCGCGGTAGTTTGTTGTTTGGATCGACTGCGTCTTGGTGCGGTGATAGGCGGCAATGGAGGCAAAGCTCCAGCTATTGTCAAAGTCGTAGTCGAGATTGAGGTGTGCCATGTCGGCGACGGACTTGCCGCCGGCGTGCGTCATGAAGTTCGGGTCGAAATGGAGCGGTACGCGGATAATATTTCCGAAGAATATCGACTGCAGATAGGGGGTGAGGTTGAAATTGCCAGAAATAATCCGCGGGTCGATTTCGTCCCCTTCCGGTATCGCGCCGCAGTAATACGTACCGAAGGTGCCCTGAGTGTCGCAGAACAGCTCCTGGCTACCGCCGGTGACACCGGGGATCTGGGTGCCAGTTCCGCCAAACCGCGGCAGGCTGTTACCCTTGAGGGCAACGGCTGCCGTGGGGCCAAAATCCTCCACTTCGCGATCCAGGAACAGCTTGGCCGTCAAGCTGTCGTTGGGTGTGAAATAGGTGGAGGAAATGTACGAAAGGTTCGAGAACTGTCCCATCTTCTCAGATGGATTGGAATAGTTCCGGTACTGGCCACCGTCATAATACTTCCTGACCGACAGTGAAGTGGCGACTTTGCCGGGAACGATGGGGCCTTCGACGGTCACGGCGAAGTCGCTCACATTGAAGCTGCCGTATTCCGCCTGCACTTTGCCTTGAAACGCCTCGGACGGCGCGCGGGTGACGAAGTTAAGCGCACCCTGGAAGGTGGCGCGGCCGAAATAGACGCTTTGCGGACCCACCAGCACTTCGATCCGGTCCAGGGCGCCAAGGTATGGCGTGCCGTTGCCCGCCAGAGCGACGCCATCGACGAACACCTGGCCTGAGGATGCGGACAGGCCGCGGAAGGTCAAGATACGCAGAAGGCGGCTGTTGGCGCTGACGTCGACGGTGAGGCCGGGGGTGAAAATCGAGAGTTGGTCGAGGGTCTTGATGCCAGCGGCGTCGATTCTTTCGGCGGTGATCGCCGTCACCGCCATCGGTACTTCCATCAGGTTCTCTTCGCGCCGGCGCGCGGTAACGACGATCTCCTCCAGGGTGAACTTGGCGACGTTCTGAGCAGCAGCGGTCGGCGCCTCGGCCATGATTGCCGCAGCCAGCGCCAACGCAGACGTAGTCCAATACAAAACGTGCTTTGACATGTTTTCCTCTTTTGTCGAAGAGCGGAAAACCTGTCCGCTACTGGTCAACCCTCACGCGCCAAGGAGCGAACGCACCAAACCGATAATCTTTATCCGGCATTCCCCATATGAACTCTGGCTCCATATGAACTCTGGTTTCGGGCGCAACGGTATCTTTCAGGACCGCCTTTGGCAACTGCGAGCGGTATTTTCCTGGATTTGCCGCCAAGCATCTCTGAGCGCGACCTTCACAGCCTGCACCCCTGTTTCCCGTCCTCAAGGCACACCTCTCTCGTTGATTTGCCCTTGCTGCCGCCGCCCGCCTCGCTTTTGCTCGGCACCCTCTCCCCCCAATCTTTTGGCGACGATGACCTGAGCCCTTAGTTTCCCTCCAGTTTTAGGTGGAGTCCGCGCCAGCGGGGCGAGGGCTGACCCCATCCATAGCGCCTTACCCCGCTGCCCCAGCCCCAGGGTCGGCCCGTTCGCTGGATGGCTGTTACACCCCTAACGAGAATGGTGCCTTTTAGGCATTCTCGGGCGATAAGAATGATAATAAATGGCGCAAAGTGTGACCTCGCCGCCACACCTTGGAGTCAACACTAATCTTATCCCCAATCCGACCCCGCCAAGGGATTGCGCCATCGGTGTTTTTCGCTAATTTCACGCCGGGTTTGGAATTTCATAAATAATAACAAAGCGCTGTGATGCGCTTTGCTCGGGCCTTGGAATGAAGGCCAACCCAACCCCAACGAATTTGAATTTAAAGCAGATCAATTGGTCTGCACTCGCTGTGCCTTACAATGGAGAATACACGTGAAGACATTGAAGACCTCGCTGCTGCTGTCGGCCAGTTCGGCCTTGTTGATTTCGGCTAGCGCCGCGCTCGCGCAACCGGTCGTCGAAGAAATTATCGTCACGGCCCGGCAACGCGCTGAGACACTGCAACAGGTGCCCGCCTCGATTACGGCGTTCACATCCGACACTTTGCATAATGCCGGTGTAGCGCGCGCCCATGACTTCATCGCCATGACACCCGGCCTGACCATGGTGTCTTCAGCCGAAGTCGGCGACACCCAGGTCAACATCCGCGGCATCAACGGTGCCCGCGATGCCGAAAACAGCTTCGGCTTGATCATCGACGGCGTGTTGATGACCAACCCCGCCGCCTTCAACCGCGAATACGCTGACCTGGCACAGATCGAAATTCTAAAAGGCCCCCAAGGCGCGCTTTACGGACGTAACGCTGCCGCCGGCGCCATGATCGTCACAACCCGCAAGCCCACCGACAAACAAGAATCGATCATCAAAGGCACGGTGGCCGACAACAAGAGCTACTCGACCATGGTGGCCACCAGCGGCCCGATCAGCGACACCGCCTTCTACAAACTTGAAGGCGACTGGCGCACCACCGATGGCTTCTTCAAGAACACCTTTTTGAATAAGAAGGCCGTCGACGACTACGAAGGCTACAATATTAGCGGCCGTTTCGTGTTCGAGCCGAGCGACGAGACCAACGTGGATGTGAAAGCGCGCTGGGGCAAGGTCAATGCCGCCTCGATCACCTTCAACGGCGCCTTCAACTTGCCGGTGCTGGCGCAAATTCTGGGTGTGCCCAGCGTCGACGAAGATGTGAACAAGCACAAGTTCGTCTTCCAGCCCAACATCGACCCCGACAACGACCAAGAAACCGTGGAAGTCTCGGGCAAGGTCGAACAGCAATACGAAACCGGAACACTCACGGCTTGGGCGCTGTACAGCGACATCAAGAACGACTTCTCGGCCGACGGCACCTCGGGCGCCTTCGGATTTTTCAACCAAGAAGCCGCCTGCCGCGCCTCGATCACCCAAATGATTGCCCAGCGCGTCGCTTTGCCATTGCCGCAATTCTTCGCGCCGACGCCGGAAGCTTCGTTCCTCGGCCCCTACACGCCCTCCACCTGCGATGGCACGCAGTACCAGGTGCGTAACCAGAAGGACATCAGCGGTGAAGTGCGCTTTGCCTCGCCCGGCGACAAAGATGTGCGCTGGATCGTCGGCGCGTATGGTCTGCATATCAACCGCGAGGTCGGCGTGAACCTGGGCATCGATAAGGGCCGCGGCATCACCCAGGCCTTGTTCGTGGACCGCACCGGCAGCAACCCAACCGAAGCCTTGGTGGACGACAAGTTCAACACCAACGTCTATGCCGCCTTCGGCCAAGTCGCCTATGACCTCCAAGACAACCTCGAAGCCGCCTTGGCACTGCGTTACGACAGCGAACACCGCAAGGTTCGTAACTTGGTGCCGACGGCCCCGCGCACGCAATTCGTCGACTTTACTAATGATGGTGTGTCGTCGGGCAACGCCCCGCTTAATCCGGCGTTGGACCGCACCATCAACCCGGCGGGCGTTCTGCCGGAGAAGAAGCGCACCTTCGATCAATTGGAGCCGAAGCTCAGCTTGAATTTCCGCCCCAGCGACGAAGTGACGCTGTATGCCAACTGGGGCATCGGTTTCAAAGCGGGTGGCTTCAACAGCCAAGGCGCCAACGCCACGGTGAACGCGTTCTTTAACCGCCCGCCCGTCAGCGCTGGCTTGATCATCAACGACGACTTCCGAAAGGAACGTTCATCGGCGTTTGAAATCGGCTTCAAGTCCGAGTTCATGGACAAGAAGGTGAACATTCAGGGCGCGGCCTACCACAACAGCGTGAAGGACATGCAGTTCTTCGAATTCTTGGTGGGGCCGTTCGGCCTGCTGCGCGTGGTCAACAACATCGATAAGGTCCGCATCTACGGCGGCGAGTTGGCCATCAACGCCCAGCTAACCGACGAACTCTCGGTCTATGCCGGCGGTAACGCGCTCGACAGCAAGATCAAGAAAATGACCTCGCGGCCCTACACCGTAGGCAACAAGTCGCCCTACACCGCCGACTACACCTTGAACTTCGGCAGTCAGTTGGATGCGCCCGTGACCAGCAGCTTTAATTTGCTGGCGCGTGTGGATGCCAACGTGGTGGGCCCGACCTGGTTCCATGTCGTGCAGTGCCAAAACCGCCCGACCTTGCTGGGCCTGCCCAGCTCGGGCTGCAAGCAACAACGCAGCACCTTCACCACGGTAGACCTTCGCGTCGGTATCGAAGGCGAAATGTGGTCGCTGACGGCCTTCGCCAAGAACCTGGCCAACAGCCGCCACCTGGAAGAAGTCATCCCGGCGCCGGAATTTGGCGGTGCGTTCATTCACCCCGCCGCCCGCCGCCTGATCGGCGTCGATGCCGAGGTGAAGTTCTAAAATTTGATCCAGTTTACCCGCGACTCACCCGTCGCGAAAACTCCAGCGGCGCCGGTTTCGACCGGCGCCGTTTTTGTTAGTATGAAGCGAATCAACAGGAGGGCGACATGAACGACATTGACTACTCACGCCGTGACCTGATCGGCGGCTTTAGCGTGACAGCCATGATGCTGGGCTGCTTGGGCGCGAACACACGCCCGGCCCATGCCATGCTGGGCGCGGCATCGGGTTTGCCCGACCTCAACGATCCGCTGGTCAATCTGCACGGTTTCATGAAGTTGAATGGCAGTTTGGAGGAAGTCGATTGCCCGTGGTGGTACACCGGCGTGATTTACGGCCAGCAAGAAAAACAAGCGCCCAAGGCCCTATTCCGCTTCGAGGGCTGCGAGATCAACCGCTACCGGCCCAACCCCACCGGCGAGGGCTACATCCAAAGCGGGCGCACGCTCACCTTCTTCCGCGACTTCGATACGGAAAAAATGCTCGACACTTGGGCCAACCCCTACACCGGCAAGACCGTCACGCCCAAATCAAATACTCTTGGCGGGGATGATTCATTCCTGCTCTCGGTCAACGGACTGCGCTTCAAAACCCAAATCGGCAAAGTCCCCGACAAGCCACTGAAGCTGAATTGGTACGCCATGGGCGACATGATGTGGCTGATCAAAGATCGGGGCTTGGCCGAAATGCCCCAGCCCTGGTTGGAGTGCTCGTCCACGTTTGGCTGGGTCAAGGAAGTGGCCGACCCGAACGTCAAGCGCGCGGATTCATGGTTTTCGTCCACCTACATCGCACCGTGGCTGCCATGGATGGAGATGAAAGATGTGCCCGGCCATGTGGTATGGCACGCCGCAGGCCGCAAGATGAAATCGGTGAATGACCTGCCGCCTGAGTATCTGGCTCGCGCACGCAAGGAAGCCCCACAGCAGTTAGACGCCACGCCGCGAAAGAGTTAGGGGCTCATCGCTCGCATCACGGCATTGGGAATGGCCGCGCTGTCCCATGTTTTAGAGCTGGTTCCCAAGCGCACGATGGTGAGTTCCTTCGAGGGAATGATCCACACCATGCGGTTGCCGCCGCCTTCCATGAAAAACACGTCATCGGCGAGGTAAGGCTCGGATTGATAGAGCCGTTCACCGCCACTGGGGCGGCCCTGAATGTAAGTACGGTTCTCGATGTATGGGCTGCCCAGCCACATATGCAGCCCGTGATTGGGGTTGACCTTCGACGCCGTGGTAACTTGCTTCACCCAGCCCTCGGGCAAGATGCGTGCGCCGTTCGACACGCCGTCGTTGCGCAGCAGTTCACCCAGCCTGATCCAATCGCGCGGGTGCGCGCGAAAACAGCAATCGGTGTGGGCCATGCCGCCGGGCCGGTCCATGTAGAAGCTGCCGTGCTCGGCGCCAATAGGCCGCCAAATTTTGTCGTTGAAATAGTCGTGATACGTCTGGCCCGTCGCGCGCTCCAAAATCACGCCCAACAACTGCGAGCCGGTGTTGGAGATGGCGAAGAAGATGCCCGGCGGATTTTCCAATTCGAAAGACAGCGCCGCGCGCTCGATGTGCGCGCCCCACGACAGTTGTGTGAGCTTATTGAACGGCGACAACGCGAACCCTAAGTTTTCCAGCCCGCTGGTGTTTTCAAGCACCTGGCGCACAGTGATTTGCCCACGCTTATCATCCACCCACTCGTGCAGGTATCGCCCGATGGGATCTTCCAGGGCCAGGTAGCCCTCATGGGCGGCGATGCCATAGATAATGCCATTCAACGATTTACTCATGGACCGGCCGCTATAAAGCATACTGGCCGACACCCCCTTCCAATAGCGCTCCAGCACGATGGCGCCACGATGCGCCACGATTAGCGCGACGGACTCGTTCTGCTCGGCCCAAGCGGCGGCTTGCTCTAGGCCTGGCGCGGCAAAGCCGGCCTGCTCGGGCGTAGCGGTGGGAATGGTGCTGGGGTTGTCAGCGCGCATATCGGCGGTGACATCGTAGGCCCAGTCGGGCCATTCAAACGGATTGGGCGGCGGGTTGAGATAGCGCGTCCAGAATATCCAGTTATCGGCCATGTCCACGACGGCCAATGCGGCGAGCGCATAAACGGCGACGGCGGCGATGGCAGCGCGCTGATCAAGCTTGCGTGGCTGGACTGTCTGCGTCACGCGGCCCTCCCCATCCCGGCAGCAGCGCGGGACAGGGGCAGTATAGCAACTTTTATCGGGCTTGGCGCGGGGGTTAGTGGGTGGTTCGGGCGGAGGCGGTCTTTAAACGCATCACGTAGAAGCACGCAGCTACAACCCCGATGTTAATTACCGCGCGTATGAGGCCATGGCCAAACTGTGGAAATGGCGGGAGTAAGCCTAACCCAGCTTGGATTTCTCCAGGGCCTCCTGGCGGTGCGGGCCATATAATATTGATGTCATGGAAACCGCCGATAAAGCCGACGACGGCGATGCCAACCATGATCCATGTCGGATTCATGCGTTGGCGAATACCGGCGGCCACTGCCACACTCGCAAGGGCAATCGGCAACACGAACATCAAAAACCAATTCCAAATTTTGACGGGTGTAAAAATCCAGTCCGGAAAAACAGGGTGCTCCGCACCTGGCACACGGAACAGCATCGCAAGAACTCCAAGCATCAGGACCGACACAATACAAATTGCCGCCAAGGCCGCTGTTGGTACAATTCCAAACATGAGTGCCGGGTATTTCGCAGCTACAGACTTTAGATCATCACGTTCCAGCATGGCCCTAGCTAAGTCGTCGACCGAGCCAACACGCGCCAAGGCTTCGCGCTCGGCTTCGGTTGCCGACTTGCCAGCGGTACGCGCTTCGCGCTCAAGGTCGGCATAATGATCCTCCAGCTCACGAACATAGCGGCTGACATGACGGGGCGCGATGCCGCCTCTCAACAATGTATCGGCTAGTTTTTCAAATTGTGTGTGCAGCATAACTGCCTCCTTGCAATGCGCCGCTAACCGCATCATTGAGCTTCGTCCATGTATTCACCAGAGCGCCCAGGCGCTTTTGCCCGGCGGGTGTGACTGTGTAATAAACTCGCGTGCGGCCATTGACGGGCTTGCGGCGCGATTTAAGCGCACCGTCTTTTTCCAGCGCATGCAGCACCGGATAGACCACGCCCTCACCCAGGCTCACGGCTTCGCGCGTGACCGCGCGGATGGCCTGGACCAGTTCGTAGCCGTACATCTCGCGGTCTTTGAGCAAGCGTAGGATCAACAATTCCGGCACGCCGTTCATGAAGTTGGGGTTCGTGGAGCGGGTCATGGGTTATTACCTATTGGTTCAAGGTATAATACCTCGAATTCCCAGGCATGCAAGCAGAATTTGGGCGAGAAAGCCCTGGACTCGGCTTAAGGTAGGATTCCACAGTCAAAGCGGGAATGCAGGGCACACATGACACGCATATTATTCGCAGTAGTTGGAATCGTATTGGCTGTAGCAACCGGCCAAGCTTTCGCCCAGGGCCAAGATTCAACGCCTACAGAACGCGACATCATGGCCTTGACCACGATGTTGCCCGGCGTTTATGACAGCGAGGAGCAGGTTTATTTCCAGGGCCGCACCAACGTGCGCAAGGAAGCCCGCAACACGCGTATGAACTCGAAAATCGTTAAGGTTGAGCTGCCCGCCTTCGGTCCTTACGTGTTTTTTGTGCAAGACAGTCTCGACAACAAACTCGACGAGCCCTACCGCGTGCGGCTGTACACGTTGGCCGCCGATAACGCCGCACAAGCCGTGCGCATGCGCATCTATTACCTCGATACCGGCGAGGGAGAAGCCAAGAAGAAATATTGGAACGCGAACCTTAATCCAGCGGTCTTGAACGACCTGGCACCCGCGACCACGCCCTTCACCAAGGGCTGCGACGTGCTGTGGCGGCGCGAGGCGGGCCAGTTCCACGGCGCAACCGCCATGAAAGACTGTCAATGGAGCGCCGATGGCGAAACCGCTAAGCGCAAAACCGATTACCAACTTCAACTCACCAACAACTCGCTGTGGGCACGCGACCTCACCTACGACGCCAAGGGCAAGCAGATCTCGGGCAATCCTGACGGCACATTCGATAAAATGAATCGCGCGCGGGATTTCATGTGCCATGCCGACATTCCCGGCGTGTCGGGCGGCCGCGACCTTCCCTTCAAGCGCCATGGGCCCTTCCCCATGACCGATCAGGGCGGTGCGGTGAAGTTCATGAGCGAGGAAAAAGAACCGCGCGAGGTGAATATTTTGCTGCGCAATGTCGATTGGCAGGTGAACAACGAAACCGGCGCGTTCACCCGCGATGTGCTGGTGACCTATGTGTTCGCCAAGGACAAAGACGGCAAAATCGGCGCATCGGCCTATTCGTTCACCGAGCCCACTGTGAAACGCACCGGCATCAACCTCGGCTGGATTTTGGTGCTGTGTTACATGGAATCCAACCGCGATGGTAAGCCAGAGTTCTAGAGCAAGTAGCGTTAAGTTGGAATCGGGCTGCTTGCTCTAAGTTATTGTTTGGTCGCGCCGTTGATGCGGAAAAGCGGGGTCCACTTTTCCGCACGACGCTCTAGGACAATCTAATTCTTCTCATCGTCACGGCTTCGATTATGTTGGGCGCGCTTGGTCACATCCAAGCTGACTAAACGTTCTGGAGCCGAAACGATGACGGGCTTGCTGCGCTTTGTAACTGCCGATGTTTTTACCTCCCGCGCCTTCGCGGGCAATCCGCTGGCCGTCGTGCTGGATGGCCGTGGGTTAACCCCTGCGCAAATGCAAACCATCGCGCGCGAATTTAATTTTTCCGAAACCACATTTGTGCTTCCGGCCGATAACCCTGTTCATACTTTTCGCGTGCGGATTTTCACGCCTGGCACAGAATTGCCCTTTGCTGGACACCCTACGATTGGCACGGCCTGGGTGCTCTCTCACCTTGGGCGTTTGCCGACAGACGGCGTGGTATTCGAGGAAGGCGTTGGGCCAGTGCCGATCAATGTGACGACCAAAGATGGCAAGCCGAGCTATGTGTCGTTCACGACCGCCATTATGCCTCAGGTTGGCCCAATGCCGCCTGGTGCTACGGATTTAGCTGCGATGCTGCAACTGGCGCACGCCGATGTGCTCGGCGAGGCCCGCCCCATGACGTTGAGCTGCGGCACGCCTTACACATGCGTTCCCCTGCGCTCTGTGGCCGCCGTTGATCGTGCACGCCTTGATCTTGAAAAATGGCGCAGCGGCGTTGGCAGTACCAATGCCCATAAAGTTTTTGTATTTACCCGCACGGGGCCAACAACATTGCATGCCCGGATGTTCGCCCCGGCCGAAGGCGTTGTCGAAGACCCCGCCACCGGTTCGGCGGCTTGCGCCATGGCCGGATGGCTCGTGCGCGATGAAAACCTTACTCAGGGCACGGGGCGCTGGACAATCCATCAGGGCGTTGCCATGGGCCGCCCCAGCCTGATTTCCATCGAAGCCGATGTTTCGGGCGGCAAAATCACGGCCGTGCGCTGCGGCGGAACCGCCGTGATCATTAGCGAAGGCGAACTGCGGCGGCCCGACTAGGCCGGTTGCGCGGACTGCGTGGTCTATGGTCCACGCCGGGAAAAACTGCTAACATTTGGCTTGGATGTCTTGATGTCATGAGGAGGACTGCTATGGCCCGTCGTACCGTCATTCTGGCTTGCGCCGCCCTACTGTTGGCAGGGACGGCCGTTACGGCCTCGGCGCAGATGTTTTCGCGCGGCAACGGCCTTGTGAACGAATCCGCGCACGCACTCGACCGTGAGAACTGGTCCCAAGGCACAGCCTTCGCCCGCGAGGCCTTGCGCTCGGGCGAGCTAATGCCGGGCAATGTGCCAGCCGCATATAACAACCTGTGTATTGGTCTAACCGGCTTGGGCAAATTAGACGAAGCGATGGAGGCCTGCAACAAGGCCATCGCGATGAAACCCCGCCTATGGAGTTTCTATAACAACCGCGGAAATATTTATTTCTATCGTGGTGAATTCGACCGGGCGCTGGCCGAGTATTATAAGGCAATGACCTTTAGCCCCGGCGATGACGTGTTGCTGCAAAACATTGTGCTCAGCCTGCGGGTGCGCAAAACACGCAACCCCAATACACCCAAGCAGTCGAGCTGATTCAGCCCGGCTTGGCGCCGTTAACCGCGGATGTGCTCGCGCTATGAGCTGCTCACCGACTTCGAGAGTATCGCTGCGGGCGAAGCCCTGCGCCTACCACCCAGCGTTGACGCCGCCAAAAAATTAAGGGCATTCAAAGGCGCTGAGATTCGCCCAACGGATATTGCGCCAATTGTTAAGCCCGATGGGCAATGGGCCATGCTGCCCTGGGGATTGGCTGTGAGTTGGCAAACTCAACCCGTCATCAATGCGCGCGCCGAGACCCTTGACCAAAAACCCACGTTCCAACCCTACTTGAGCAACCGCTGCTTAGTTCCGGCCAGCGCTTATTTCGAGTGGCGCGCTCACGGCCGCGCAAAAATCAAAACGCGCATACGCGCGGATGGCATGGGTGTGATGATGTTCGCTGGCCTCTTCGGCGATGGGCGCTTTACCATCGTGACCTGCGCCCCTTCGCCCGCAATCGCGCACATTCACGACCGCATGCCCGTAATCTTAGGTCCCTCGGCGCAAGATCAATGGTTAAATGTGCGCCTGCCTTTTAACGCTGTAAAAAATATCCTGGTACCGCACGCGGGCCATTTCGTGACGGAAGAATTGTCACCGCCCGCCCGGCAGGGCGAGCTTGCTCTTTAATGACAAAGCAATACGGGCAAGATCGCCTGCTGCATCACATATCCTGTGACGCTGCCCAGAATAAGCTGGCGAAGCTTCGAGCGCGTATAAGCGCCCATGACCATCATGTCAGCCTTAAGGTCGCCTGCGGCGAACAAGAGCGAGCGGCCCGTGCGCCCCTCGCGCGGCAGCACCTTCGACACGATGGGCCGCACGCCGTGATGGGATAAATGCGCTTCAAGATCATCGGTTTCGGCGTACCATTCTTCTTCTTCGACGCGCAGCACAGTGACTTCCTCGGCGCGCACCAGGAAAGGCAATGCCGCCTCGACTGCACGGGTGGCCTCGGTCGAGCCATTCCAAAACACCGCAATCTTTTTAAAGGGTCCGGGCAGAAGCGCCCCAGTCGCCGGTACGGGCGGAGCTGCAATCACGGGACGGCCGCTTTGCATGAGAGCGGCGTTCAAGGTCATTAACGATGCTGTCTCGGTGTCGCCCATGGGCCGCGAGACGATAATCAGATCGGCGCGGCACCCGCGCAAGGCCACAACCTGTTCTTCGACACCGGCGGCGTCCATCCAACTAACGGCAAAGCCCTTGGTGCTTCCGGCCTGCCCAGAACTATTGACGAGCCCTTCGCGTTTCAGCAATCCATCGTAAACACCACGTGCCTTGCTCGCACGCCGGCCAGCTTCTTTCTCGGCCACCCCCATCATTTCGTCGACCATGGCGCCTGACATGGCCTCGCCCACCAGCGGCAGGGCCGCTGCCGGGTCCGAGCGCACATGCAATGCCTCGACATGGCAGTCGAGGTGACGCCCAACGCGCAGCGCGGTTTCAAGGGTCGCGCGGCCGCTCACGGCATCGCTGACGATGGCAAGGACATTTTTGACGTTCGTCACCGGCACGCTCCCCCTCGCCGATTTTAACGCCTCATTATACCAAGTCTGAGGTTGCGAGTCCTGAGATTCAATGCGCCGCGCCACCAACGGGGCGGTGAACCTCGACCACACCCTCGGGATCTTGGTGAATGATGACATCGGCACCCGGATAGGCAGCCAATAGAGCATCCTCCACATCGTCGGAAATACGGTGGGCTTCCGTGAGTGTTAGGGTTTTGTCGAGCACGATATGCATTTGAATGAAGGCCTGAACGCCCGAACTACGGGTGCGCAATTCGTGAACATTCTTGATATTGGGGTTTTGCCGCGCGATTGCGACAATTTTGTCCCGTTCGCTTTTGGGCATTTCCTCATCCATCAGATCGCCAATGGCGCCATAAGCGATGCGCCCAGCGTTCACGAGTAGGAAAATCGCGATCCCTCCGCCAAATGCGGCGTCGGCCCAAACCAGCCCCAGGGTCGTGGACGCATAAATCGCCGCCATAACGCTCAGGTTCATCAAAATATCGCCGGTATAGTGCAACGAGTCAGCACCGATCGCCAGCGAGCCGGTCTTGCGCACGACAAATTTTTGGAATGTCACCAGGGCAATGGTAATGATGGTTGCAACCATCATTACCGCAAGCCCAAGCTCTCCCTGTTCTACACCCGTGGGTGAACGGGCACGCGAAGCTGCTTCAACGGCCACCAGTACGGCTGAGCCAGCGATAAAAGCCGACTGGCCCAGCGCCGAGAGCGGTTCAGCCTTACCATGCCCAAAGCGGTGTTCGTTATCGGCAGGCGTCAGGGCGTGGCGCACAGCAAAAAAATTCAGCCCAGAGGCCATCAAGTCCAATGCAGAATCGGCGAGGCTTGATAATAGAGCCACTGAATTCGTGGCCACATACGCTGTACCTTTGATCGTCACCATGATCACCGCCGCTGCGATGGCAACAATGGTGGCCGCACGCATCAGCCGGGCGCCTGCGGGCACAGCGGTGGCGTGATGGTGAGAGTCGATCGCTGTCACGGATATAGCCTTTCGGTGGTCCAGCCGCTGGCCTGACGCCGGTACACCAAGCGGTCATGCAACCGATTGGGCACATCCTGCCAGAACTCGATCACCTCGGGCATCATGCGAAAACCAATCCAATAGTCTGGGCGCGAGACATTCTTATTCGCAAATCGGGTCTCGGCGGATTCAAGCCGTTTCACCAATTCGGCGCGGTCCGGCAAAGTGCGCGACTGATCGGAGGCCCAAGCCCCAAGTTGGCTGGCGCGCGGGCGGCCTGCAAAATAGTCATCGGCCTGTGCGCTGCTGACCTGCGACAACGGCCCCTCGGCGCGAATCTGGCGGCCTAAGTTTTTCCAATACAGGCACATCGCCCCGAACGGGTTGTCGGCTATCTCACGGCCCTTGCGGCTGGCGCCATTGGTGTAGAACACCAAGCCCTCGGGCCCGAAATCCTTGAGTAAAACCATGCGCACCGATGGTTTTCCAGCCTTGGTAGCGGTGGCCAGGCTAATAGCCTCGGGCAAATGGGGCTCCTGCAGCGTTGCCAAATCGAACCACTGCTGAAACAGTAAATATGGGTCTGCCGGGGCCGGAATGAGAGGTTTGGAGTCCATGGCCCTGTCTTAATGCGCCAGATCAATCCGGACAATGGCGGGATAGGCTGAAAATGCCTTCTAAATGCCCTTATTTCGCCACCTTCCCCCGGTTGAATCATGATGGTAGATGACCGTGGAAACCTGATTGAGGATCCGATGAACACACATTCGATGACGCGCAATATTTCAATCGTCGCCCTGGCTGCTGGACTCATGCTGTCGGGCTGTGCGGCCGATGGCCGCGCCGACAAAGAAGCGATTGGCACTATTTTGGGTGGTGCTGCGGGCGCCTGGGCTGGCTCGACCATTGGTAAGGGCAGCGGCCGCGCCGTGGCGACGGCTGTGGGCACCATG
Source organism: Rhodospirillaceae bacterium (assembly GCA_009693785.1). Classification (GTDB taxonomy): domain Bacteria; phylum Pseudomonadota; class Alphaproteobacteria; order Rhodospirillales; family Rhodospirillaceae. The sequence continues at coordinate 27,088 of SHWP01000023.1, read as the reverse complement.
GTGGGCGCCACGGTGGGTAATTCCATTGGCCGCAGCATGAATGAACTCGACCACATGAAAATGCGCGAGGCCGAACAGCGCGCCTACGCCGCGCCGATTGGCGAGGCCATTGTGTGGAACAATCCCAATTCCGGCAATTCAGGCACCGTCACACCCGTGCGCGACGGCCGCTCGACGGCGGGCAGCTATTGCCGCGAATTCCAAACCGAAGTGATCGTCGGCGGCAAGAAAGAAAACGCCCATGGCGTGGCTTGCCAACAGCCCGATGGGTCATGGCGGATTGTCGAAGGCTAACGACGACAACAAACAAAGCTCAGAAGGGCGGCCATGAGCGCCGCCTTTTTTATTTAAGCTGATGGTTCTGGCGCTGTGGCCAGCTCAGGCGCTGATTCGGGCAACGCCACGATCTTGGCCAAGGTAATGCTCAGCAGCGCGCGTTCGGATTCCGCAGCGCGGCTGAGATTTTGGTGCAAGCGCCTGGCCACTTCACTGGGCCGGTCGGGTTTCATCGCGAGCACAGCGGCTAAATCCAAGCCCAACCCGAATTGATGAACCACATCGGCCAAGGCGATGCGGTCGAGATCGCGGCTGAGCACCCACTTGCCATCGTCGGTCACTGCAACGAAGCGGCCAAGGCGCAAACTATCCAGCACCCGGCCTAGCACCACATCGGGAACCGATAACGTTTTTGCTAGAGCTCGCGATGAAATAGCCGCCCCGGTGTTTTGAGCTGTGGCAAGTTTCGCGATCACCTCAAGCGCCAAGACAATGCGCGCCACGGCTGCATCGCCGCCACCGGCCTTAGCATAGCGCCAGTCAGGCAATGCCGCCGCCACGACGGCACCAGCCATAACCACAGTCCAGGTGAGCAAAACCCAAACCAGAAACACCGGTACGGCCGCAACGGCGCCGTACACGGCCTCATACGACGTCATGGAGGCGATGTAGGCCGCAAAACTATAGCGCAGCAAGCCAAATAGAATGGCGGCGAAGGCAGCACCGAGCATGGCATCGGTCAGCATGACACGCCGGTTTGGCACGACAAGATACATGAATGTGATCGCCACCCAGGCAAGGATGGTTGGCGCAATCTGGCCCAATAGCAGCGTGAGCGATTTGGCTGCGGCCTTGCCCATCCAAAATTGCGTGGCAGCAAAATAACCAAACAGCGTGAAGCTGAGCCCAATCAGAAACGGCCCGACCGTTATCATGGCCCACAGCACTAGCAATCGGGTCAGCAACGGGCGCGGACGGTGCACTTTGAATATTTCGTTGAACGAACTTTCAATCGTCAACAGCAACGCGATGGAGGTCACCGCCAAGCCGACGATACCAAAGGCTGTCAGGCGCGCCGCCGCATCGACAAACGAGGCAATCTGCTCTTTCATCTTCAAGCCTGTATCGGGCATGACGTTGCCCAAAATGAAATCCTGCACGCTTGCGCGCATTCCCTCGAAGGCTGGAAACGCCGTCAGGATGGCCAAAACCAGCGAGAGCGCGGGTACGACAGCAAGCGTGGAGGTAAAACTGAGCGAGGCAGCTACCCGCGTAATCTCGTCCTGGGCCATGCGTGCGAGCATAAACCGGATCAGCCCAATGCCTTGGCTGGGCACAGCGGGCGTTAAGACAGCCTCAGGAGCTGGGTTTACACTGTCATCTGGCATGGTCGGCCTGCCTTGCCCAAAGGTTGGTTTCGTGCGAAATCTGGTCGCGTAGTGTAGGATGCCGCAAATACGGCGAACATTAAAGAATCTCTTTATTTTCAGTAGGTTTATACCAAACCATGACCACCCCCTCACCGCTGATGGCAGGCAAAAAAGGCCTGATTATGGGCGTGGCCAACGACCGCTCCATCGCCTGGGGGATCGCCCAACAGGCCGCTGCCCATGGCGCGGAGTTGGCCTTTACCTTCCAGGGCGAGGCCCTGGAAAAGCGCGTGCGGCCTTTGGCGCAAAGCCTGAAGGCCCCGATCATTCTGCCCGCCGATGTCACCGACCCAGCCTCGCTTGATGCATTGTTCGCCTCGATTTCCAAGTCTTGGGGCAAGTTGGATTTTGTCCTGCATGCCATCGCCTTCTCCGACAAGGATCAGCTCAAGGGCCGCTATCTCGACACCACGCGCGAGAACTTTCAGCGCACCATGGATATCTCGTGCTTTTCATTCACCGATATTTGCCGCCGGGCCGAGCCCTTGATGCCCAATGGCGGGAGTTTACTCACGCTGTCGTATTACGGTGCTGAAAAAGTGATCCCCCATTATAACGTTATGGGCGTTGCCAAGGCCGCGCTGGAAGCCACCGTGCGTTATCTCGCCGTTGACTTGGGGCGCGGAAAAATTCGTGTCAACGCCATCTCGGCCGGGCCGATCCGCACCTTGGCGGCCTCAGGCATTGGCGATGTTCGTCATATTTTGCGCTGGAATGAATTAAACGCGCCATTGCATCGCACCATCACCATCGAAGATGTCGGCAAGGCTGGCATGTACCTTCTCAGTGATCTAGCTAGCGCCGTGACCGGCGAGGTCCATTACGTCGACGGCGGCTATAATGTGATTGGCATGTTGGACGTCAACTCAATCTCTGAAATCGCCGAGATGCTTCAGAGCGCGAAAGTTAGCTCGTAGGCCACGGCATCAGAACAGCACGCCCATGTCGAGCAACACCTTCGGAACGCTGTTCCGGTTCACCACCTTCGGCGAGAGCCACGGCCCAGCCATTGGTTGCGTCATCGATGGCACGCCACCGCGCATTCCGCTCAGCGAAAGCGATATCCAGATTTGGCTCGATAAACGCAAACCGGGCACGTCGCGCTTCACCACCCAGCGCAAGGAACCCGATGCCGTGCGTATTTTGTCGGGCGTGTTCGAAGGCCTGACGACTGGCACGCCGATTGGCCTGCTGATCGAGAATGTCGATGCGCGCTCGAAGGATTACGGCGACATCGCCGAAAAGTTCCGCCCCGGTCATGCCGACTACACCTATTGGAAAAAGTACGGCATTCGCGACTACCGCGGCGGCGGGCGCCAATCGGCCCGCGAAACCGCCATGCGGGTCGCGGCAGGAGCCATCGCGCGGCTGATCTTGAATCACCGCCTCGGGTCCGAAGTGCAAATTCGCGGGGCACTGATCCAACTGGGGCCCCATAAGATCGAGCGCAGCCGTTGGGATTGGGCGGAAGTAAATCGCAATCCATTCTTCTGCCCAGACGCCAAAAGCACTGCCAATTGGGAAACCTATTTGGATGATGTGCGCAAAAAGGGATCATCGTGCGGCGCCATCATTGAGGTTGTAGCCGATGGCATTCCAGCGGGGCTAGGCGCGCCAGTGTACGGTAAGCTTGATGCCGATATCGCTTCGGCGCTGATGGGTATTAACGCAGCCAAGGGCATTGAAATTGGCGCGGGCTTTGAGGCGGCGAGTTTATCGGGCGAGGAAAACGCCGATGAAATGCGCATGGGCAAGAACGGTCAGGTGGAATTTCTGGCCAACAATGCTGGTGGCATTTTGGGCGGCATTTCGTCAGGCCAGCCCATTGTCGCGCGCCTTGCCATAAAACCGACAAGTTCCATCCTTAGTCCTCGCCGGACCATCGACATCCACGGCAAGGATACGGACATCGTCACCAAGGGCCGTCACGACCCCTGTGTGGGAATTCGCGGCGTGCCCGTCGCCGAAGCCATGGTCGCCGTTGTTCTTGCCGATCACCTGTTGCGCCACGAAGCACAATGCGGGCCGATCACGCGCTAACAGTTACGCCTTGCGACTTAACCTCGAGTCCATAAGGACCAAAACATGAAATTCCTTGGTAAGCTGCTGGTCGGCGTACTCGCTAGCATCGGCTTTTTCTTTGTTGTGGTGAGCGGTGTCGGCGTGTATGTCGCGCTGAAAACCGAAGGCATGACGGGCCCCGTTGCGGCACCAGATAATATGGTGCTGTCGCTTGATCTCGATGACGGCTTTGTCGAGGGCGCCAGCGGCAGGCGCTTTGAGGGCTTCGCATTACACTCCCGCACAACCTTGCAAGACGCATTGGTCGCCATACGCCGCGCCAAGGATGACCCACGTGTGAAAGGCATTGTCGCCAACCTCAGCGGCCAATCGCTGGGCCTCGCCCAAACCCAGGACGTGCGCGACGTCATGGCCGAATTTAAGTCATCGGGTAAGCCGACCCTGCTCTATTCCGAGACCATTGGCGAAGGCACGGCCGCAACGGCGGCTTACTACTTGGCGGCCTCCTTCGGCGAAGTGTGGGTGCAACCCTCGGGCAATGTCGGGTTGGCTGGCATTGGCATCGAGCAACCCTTCTTCAAGGGGTTGCTCGACCGCTTTGGTGTGAAAGCCAACGTTATCCAGCGCAAAGAATATAAAAGCGCCATGGAGAACCTCACCAATGACAAAATCTCGCCCGCGAACAAAGAAGCCTTAGAGGCCATGCTGGGCTCGTTCTTCGACCAGTTTGTGTCCGGAATTGCCAAAGACAGGGCACTTGAGCCTGCAGCGGTTCGCCGCATGATCGACAAAGGCCCCCTCCTGGCCCAAGAAGCGCTCGGCGCCAAGCTGATCGACCGTTTGGGATACCGCGACGAATTCGATGCTGCGGTTGATGAAAAACTGCCCGATGCCAAATCTGTGTCGATCAACAAATATCTAGCCTACGCACCGGCCAAGGGCCGGACCGAGCCCAAAAAGCGCGTGGCCATTATTCATGCCGTTGGCGAAATCGCGCGAGGCCGTGACGACGATCCGTTCGGCTCCAACGACCAAGTGATGTCCGACACGATGGCTGATGCCGTGTCCGATGCCGCCGATGATGCGACAATCGACGCCATTCTATTGCGCATCGACAGTCCCGGCGGATCGTACGTCGCATCCGACACAATCTGGCGCGAGATCGTGCTGGCGAAAGCAAAAAAACCCATCATCGTCAGCATGGGCAATACGGCGGCCTCGGGCGGATACTTTCTGGCCATGCCTGCCGACCGCATATTCGCTCAACCTGGCACCATCACCGGCTCGATCGGCGTGATCATGGGCAAGTTGGTGTTTGCTGGCGCCTTCAAGAAACTCGACGTGAACTGGGATCGTATCTCGTTTGGCGAATCGGCAGGTATGTTCAGCTCGACGACAGAGTTCTCGGAAAAAGAGTTGGCCCGACTGAACGAAATGATCGACGCAGCTTATACCGACTTCACGACCAAAGCCGCCAAAGGACGCGGCCGCGATGTGGCCGAGTTGGAACGCTCCGCGCGCGGACGCGTCTGGACCGGCGCCGATGCACTCAAAGCTGGGCTGGTCGATGAACTCGGCGGCTTTAGCCGCGCCATTGACTATACCAAAGAGAAGCTAGGCCTTGCGGCCACTGACCCGATCTGGCTGGTGCCATTCCCGGCGCCCGAAGACCCCTGGAAGGCCTTGTTCAAGGCGCTGGAAGAGGGCGAATTGCCCTTCGGCCTTATGAACGGCATGAGTTTGCTGTCGTCCCTGGCCGAACGCCTAGCCGTGTTCAATGACGCTAGCCGGGCTTTGAACCGGACCGGCGTGCAACTCTATGCCGAGCCGATTGTGGTGAATTGATTAAACGCTGGCGAAAACTCCGCCGATCAAAAACTCCACATTTCCCTCAGGCCCCGTGATGGGGCTGGGCGTGATGCCGAGTACACGCCAGCCTGGTTGAGCAGCTAGCCACGCCGCCATGGTGTCGCACACTTCGGCATGAAGCGCTGGGTCGCGCACCACACCTTTTTTGCCAACACGGCCTTTGTCCACTTCGAATTGCGGCTTGATAAGCGCGATAAGAAATGCGCCGGGCGCCGCGAGCGCCATGGCGGCAGGCAATACCGTGCGCAATCCAATAAAGCTGGCATCACAAACGATGGCATTGAGCGGTTCGGGAATCTGCTGTGCCGTAAGATGGCGCGCGTTGGTGCGTTCAAGCACGATCACACGCGGATCGCGCCGCAGTTTATCTGCAAACTGCCCGTAACCCACGTCGACGGCGTAAACCTTGGCCGCACCATGTTGCAACAGCACGTCGGTGAAGCCGCCGGTTGACGCGCCGACATCGATACAAATGCAGCCCATGGGATCGAGTTCAAAATGCGCCAAGCCATGCGCGAGTTTTAAGCCGCCGCGCGACACCCAAGGGTGCTCAGGCCCGCGCACCTCGATGGGTAAATCGTTGGCAACACGTTCGCCAGCCGCTGTGAGGCGTTGCTCGCCACTGAACACGACTCCAGCCATGAGCAGGGCTTGGGCTTTGGTGGGGCTGTCGGCGAGCCCGCGTGCTACGATCAGATCATCAAGACGAATTTTGGCGGTGGCCATGTCACCGCCCGAGACGCCAGATCACGCCCGTGCCAGGCCGGACACAGCGTCCTTAGCGGCATCAAGACCCAAGGCGCCCACAGCGGCAGCAGCGATGTTCGCCGCGCCTAATCCCGCAGCTTGAATTTGTTCTTCCGGCTTGGCTTGTTCGAAGAACACGTCAGGCATGGTCAAGTTGCGGATTTTTAAGCCACGGTCTAACCGCCCGCTGGATGCGAGATAGCCCAGCACCGTAGCGCCAAACCCGCCGGACGCCCCCTCTTCGACCGTAATCAGCACTTCATGGTGATCGGCCAACTGACCGATCAACTCTGTGTCCAGCGGTTTGGCATAGCGTGCATCGGCTACAGTGCACGAGAGCCCTCGCGCGGCCAAGGCATCGGCCGCCTTCAAGCAATCGGCCAGACGCGTACCAATACTCAACAACGCAACCGTCGAGCCTTCGCGCAAAATACGGCCCTTACCGATGGGTAACACCGAACCACGCTCGGGCAACGCCAAACCAACTCCCTCACCGCGCGGGTAGCGCACAGCAATCGGCCCTGAGTTATGAGCCGCCGCAGTGGCCACCATATGCATCAGCTCCACCTCATCGGCGGCAGCCATGATAGTGAAGTTAGGTAAACACCCCAGATATGCCAAATCGAAGGAGCCCGCGTGTGTGGCGCCATCGGCACCCACATAGCCCGCACGGTCTAATGCAAACCGCACGGGTAAATTTTGTACGGCTATGTCATGCACGACTTGGTCGTAGGCTCGTTGCAAGAACGTAGAATAGATCGCGCAAAAAGGTTTAAAACCTTCGGTGGCTAAACCGGCCGCGAACGTAACGGCATGTTGCTCAGCGATGCCGACATCGAAACAGCGCTGCGGAAATTTCTCGGCAAATTTGTCAAGGCCCGTCCCACTCGGCATCGCCGCCGTGATCGCCAGCACCTTGTCGTCAGCAGCGGCTTCGGCGATCAAGGCCTTTGCAAACACCGACGTGTAAGATGGCGCTTGCGCTTGGGCCTTCACCTGCGCGCCCGACACCACGTCGAACTTGGTTACGCCATGGAACTTGTCGGCGGATTGCTCGGCAGGGCCGTAGCCTTTGCCCTTTTGCGTAACAACGTGAATCAGCACGGGGCCTACGGCTGCGGCATCGCGCACATTTTTCAACACCGGCACCAGGTGATCGATGCGATGGCCGTCGAGCGGACCGACATAATAGAAACCCAACTCTTCGAACAACGTGCCGCCCGTCACCATGCCGCGGGTGTATTCCTCGGCCTTGCGTGCGGCTTCTTCCAAGGGCTTGGGAAAGTGCGAAGCGATTTGCTTCATCGCCTGGCGCAGACTGATATAGGGTTTGGACGATAACAGCCGTGACAAATACGCACTCATGGCGCCCACGGGTGGGGCGATCGACATATCGTTATCGTTGAGAATAACAATCAACCGGCTTTTGAGGCTGCCCGCGTTGTTCATGGCTTCATAAGCCATGCCCGCACTCATGGCGCCATCGCCGATGACACAGACAACGTTATTTTTTTCACCCTTCAAATCGCGCGCCACGGCCATGCCAAGTCCAGCCGAGATCGACGTGGAGCTATGCCCGGCCCCAAAGGGGTCGTATTCACTCTCGCTGCGTGATGTGAAGCCGGATAGCCCATCCTTTTGGCGGATGGTTGTCATGCGCTTGCGCCGGCCCGTGAGAATTTTGTGCGGATAGGCCTGGTGGCCTACATCCCAAATCAGCCGGTCCGTGGGCGTGTCGAACACGTGGTGCAATGCGACGGTGAGTTCCACCACGCCCAAGCCAGCGCCCAAGTGCCCGCCGGTGCGCGAGACAGAATGAATCGTCTCAGCGCGCACTTCGTTGGAAAGCTGCACCAATTGCTCGTCCGACAGGCCCCGCATGTCTTTGGGCGCGGCCAGGGTATCGAGCAGCGGTGTTTGCGGCGGAACAGATGTGTCGGTCACGTCAAAACCGTTAAGAATTTCAGTTCTTTAGGACTTCCTGGTCAGGACAAACGCGGCCGCCTGACGCAACAATTCGGCCTTGGGCCCGAAGGGTTGAAGATGCCCGATGGCCCGCCCAACCAAGTTTTGTGCTACAGTTTTAGCACCTCCCACCCCCAGGCGGGAGACAAAAGTCACCTTGCCGGAGGCCGCATCCTTGCCTGGAGTCTTACCCAATTCGCCTGATGATCCCTCGACATCCAAGATGTCGTCGGTCACTTGAAAAGCCAGGCCCACATCTAGCCCATAGTCGTGAAGTGCCTGTTTCGCCCCAAGGTCTTTGGCCAAGCTCGCTCCGGCTGAGGCTGCGAAGGCGATGATTTGCCCGGTCTTGAGATTTTGCAGATGAGTCAACCCATCGACATCAAGGTCTTTGTTGGGTGCTGATAAATCAATCATCTGGCCACCGACCATGCCAGCCGCACCCGCAGCTTTGGCAAGATCAGAGATCAGATTCACGCACACCTGCGCATCTGGGCTTGTGTCATTTGCCGCCAGCACTTCGAATGCCAAGGTCAGCAGCGCATCACCCGCGAGTATCGCCGTTGCTTCATCCCAGTGGCGATGAACCGTTGCCCGACCACGGCGTAAATCGTCGTTGTCCATGGCGGGCAGATCGTCGTGGATGAGCGAATAGCAGTGAACCATTTCAATTGCCGCCGCGACGCGCAACGACGAGGCACGCGGCACCCCAAGCATGTCGCCGCCTACGCAAACTAGAAATGGGCGAAAGCGTTTGCCCCCATCGAGAATGGCATATCGCATGGCCTCGACGACACGGCCCTCGGGTGCGCGCAAGGCTGGAATCAAACGATCCAACTCGGCATTGACCGCCTGGGCGATCTCCGCCAGCGTGTGTGAAAAGTTTTGCGGCATTAGATTTAAAAGGCGGGTGTTAGGACTCGTCCATGGGCTCAAGTCCCAGCGCTTTGCCTACCTGTGTGATCTTCTCAACCTTCATCTTGGCGTCGGCCAGCTTGGCCTCGCAATGACGCTTGAGGAACGAACCGCGCGTATAGGCATTCACAGCATCGTCAAGTTTCACCTGGCCGCCTTCAAGTCTGCGGACAATATCCTCTAACTCTTTCATGGCCTCTTCAAAGCCCATGCGAGTGATATCGTCGGGGATGGCGTCGTGTGCCGGTGACTTGGCCATTAGTTAGTGATCCTTCAGCGTTTCAACATGCGCGGTCACGCTCGCGGCGAGCGCATCGAGGTTATAACCGCCCTCAAGCACGGATACCACCCGTCCGCCGCAAACCTGCTGTGCGACGTCCATAAGGGCCGCCGTGGCCCAGGCAAAGTCTTCTTCCACCAGGCGTAATTGCGCCAAGGGGTCATCTTTGTGGGCGTCGAACCCGGCGGAAATGAGAATAAAATCGGGCTTGAATGCGGTGAGCGCGGGTAAAATTTCGTCGCGCATACCGCCCCTAAACACATCGCCCTGGCTGCCCGATGCCAGAGGCACATTGACTACATTCTTATGGGCGCCCTTTTCAGAGCGCGCGCCGGTGCCCGGGTAATACGGGTATTGGTGAGTCGAGGCATAAAAGGCATCGGCATCGTCCCAGAAGATTTCTTGCGTGCCGTTACCGTGGTGCACATCGAAATCGATCACCGCCACGCGCTTAAAGCCGTGAGCGGCACGGGCGTGATACGCCCCGACGGCGATGTTGTTGATCAAACAAAACCCCATGGCGCGGGCGGACTCGGCGTGATGACCGGGTGGGCGGACCGCACAGAAGGCATTGCGGGCTTCGCCCTTGGCCACGGCCTCCACCGCGCGCACAACTGCACCCGAAGCATGGATCATGGCTTGGCCAGACCCAGGCGATACAGCCGTGTCGGGGTCAAGATGGCGAAGGCCTTTTTCCGGGATAGCCGCCAAGATTTGTTTCACAAATGCTTCGGAATGGGGCCGCGCCATTTGTTCAACTGATGCCACAGGCGCGACCTCGCGGGGCAAGGTCTTGAAGACGTCTTGCTTCAGCGCATTTTGAACGCTGCGCAGACGATCAGGCGATTCCGGGTGATGGGGCCCGGTGTCATGCATCAGGCCGCTGTCGTGGGTTACGATCAGAGTTGTTGGTTTTGAGCTCATGAGAATGCGTTAATTGGCATTTTCAAATAGGCAATGCCGTTGGCCTCAGGTGCGGGGAGCCGGCCGCCGCGGATGTTCACTTGCACCGATGGCAAGATCAAGTTGGGCAAGGCCAAGGTTTTGTCACGTGCTGTACGCATCTGAACAAACTGTTCCAGGCTCACGTTGCCGCCCACTTGGGTATTGGCTTGCTTCTCGGCGGCGATGGTTGTCTGCCATGCGATGGGGCGGCCGCCAGTGCCGTAATCGTGGCCCACGAAAATGCGCGTGCTATCCGGCAGACTAAGAATTTTTTGAATGGAGCGGTAAAGCGTTGCTGCATCTCCGCCCGGAAAATCGCAACGCGCAGTACCATAATCGGGCATGAAAATGGTATCGCCAACAAAAGCCGCATCGCCAATCAGATATGTCAAGCACGCGGGCGTGTGGCCCGGTGTGTGCATAACCTTGGCAGTCAGAGTGCCAATGCTGAAGGTCTCGCCATCGCGGAAGACATGATCGAAATCAGCCGCGCTTGGTGGAACCGCCGACAGAACGTTGAAAAGTTGGCCAAACGTTTTTTGAACTTTCTCAACCTCCGCACCAATGGCGACCTTGGCCCTCGTCTTTTGCTTCAGATGCACCGCCGCCGTGAGATGATCGGCATGAACATGGGTTTCAAGAATCCATTGGATTGTCAGACCGCGCTGACGGGCTGCGCTTAATATGACATCAGCAGATGTTGTGGCCGTGCGCCCAGAGTTAGCCTCGTAGTTCAGTACAGGATCAATAATTGCGGCTTGTCTGGTGGCTGGGTCAGCGACCAGATAAGAAACCGTTCCTGTGGCGGAATCGTAAAAAGCTGTGATATCTGCTGACGACATGCTGTGGATTGAATTGCGAGAACTATTGCGCATGCTAGCCTATGACTTCGCCGTGGGCTACAGGGGCCGCCAATGGGGCAGAAAATGAGCGAGACGGCCAGCCGCGCTTCGATTCGCATCGGTGTTGATCTGGGCGGCACCAAAATCGAGGCCATCGCCCTTGACCGCGAGGGCCAAGAACGATTTCGAAAACGTGTGCCAACACCGGTGGGTGATTACACCGGTACAGTTCGGGCAATCGCAACACTCATCAAGGCCGCGAGCCAGGAAACCGAAACATTGCAGGGCGGAACAAAACCTTCGGTGGGGGTTGGCATTCCTGGCACGATATCCCCTGCGACGGGCCTCATTAAAGGGGCCAATTCCGTTTGTTTGATTGGGCATGCTCTCGACCGCGATATCGAAAGTGCCGTCGGTCAACCCGTTCGCCTGGCCAACGACGCCGATTGTTTTACATTGTCTGAGGCCGCCGATGGTGCGGGGCGCGATGGAGCGATTGTATTTGGCGTTATCCTCGGCACCGGCGTGGGCGGGGGCATTGTGATCGACAAAAAAATCGTGCGCGGCCCCAATGCCATTAGCGGTGAATGGGGTCATAACCCGCTGCCCTGGCCGTCCATCGACGCGGGTGAAACGCCAGGGCGCGAATGCTATTGCGGACAGCGCGGCTGCATTGAAACGTTTCTGTCGGGACCGGGGTTAAGTGCAGACTTTGAAGCGGCCACGTCCGAGAAAATAGCCGCACCCGATATCGTCGAGCGTGCCGCACGGGGCGATGCTCCAGCTAAAGCGGCGCTTGACCGATATACGCAACGGTTGGCCCGCTCCCTGGCCACGGTGATCAATTTGCTTGATCCGTCAGTGATTGTCCTTGGCGGTGGGCTCTCGAACATCGAACGGCTATACCGTGATGTGGCGCCACTACTGCCCGAATTTGTATTCTCGGATACGGTTGTCACCCCCATCGTGCCGCCCAAGCATGGCGACTCCAGCGGCGTGCGCGGTGCCGCCTGGTTGTGGCCCTAGCGCATTTTCAGGCGAGGTGACTACGGCTCGCCACCCGGAAAACGCGCAGATTCTATAAGTGGGGCATTTTCGGCCGCAAAACCGCTTCACACTTTTGCTGAAAATGCCCTAGCCAGATTTCTTTTTTGCGTCCGGCGCCGGGCAAGGTTCGGGGGTAATGCGTTGCAAACGGTCGAGATCGGCGCGGATGGTGAAATCATCGAACTGCTGTTCGAACGACGGCGTAATGCCCGAGGAGTAATAACGCTGAAAGACTTCAAAATTGGGTGTGTCACGCCGCTCGAATAAATTGTAGTAAGCCAAATTCAAATCCCAGGCCGGTACAGCGAGAAGTCCTGCATCAATCTCAGATGGTTCAGCCGAGCCATTCGGTGCGGTTGACGCCAAAGGCTGGCCAATCACTGTCGACATGGCGCGCGGCCCCACTGAGGAGGCGCCGTTAAAAACGAGACTGCGAAATTGACGTTCGCCCTTTTCCGCTCGACTCAACAAGGCGAGCGCGTGACGCACGGACAATAGCGTACCGGCTGGCAAACTGATCGTCACTTTGCGAGGCTTGGCTGCCGGGTCTTGGGTTGGCAATTCGTACACCACCGATCCGCCGCCGCGCATGGCCATCTTCGCGGCGCCACGAAAAGCCTCGACTGGGACATCGCCCTTGATGGTGCGTACGGCAAAAGTGTAGTCGCGGCCGTCTTTTGATTCCAGCGAAGTGAAGTCGCGTTTGTTGGTGATCATGGATCCGTCACGAAACGTAAGGTCGAGGCTTACGCTGGTGCGCGTCTGCCACCCATTGCATGACTCCGTGAAGCGGTAATCCAGCACACCCGATGCCGCCCGGGGACCCGTCGATAGGCTGGCACGCGCCAACTGGACTGAGTACGTGGCATCATAAGAGAATAGATTGGGGGCAGCTACCGCAACGGACGTAGAGAGTATAATGGCCACAGCCGTCATACAGCACACACCATGAGGCGACAGAATCATGGGCAGCCCCCCTCTCGTGCGGAAATCTTCGTCAGATCGAGCGACAGCGTATATGTCGAGTAATCTTGAGTCATCGAGCGAATAACGCCATTCGGGAGTAGCTGCAGGTTGGCCTCGTATTCCGGAAGCTCAGCTACAGGATCGAGAGAAAAATAGGCCAAGGCGACCGGCCAATGACTACCAGCCAACAAGGCTGCATCGGCGGGCGATCTTGCCTCGGCCGGAGCCTCGGCGTTGACCTCAGTCATATTCTTTGGGTGCGCGATATATCCAGACACGCGGTACGGGCCATCTTCGAATGCGCCATCCATGATCGTTTGATTGACAATAGAGTCTGTATCTTGAGCCGCGCGAACCAAATCGCGCAATTGCGTTGTCGATAGTATTGTCCCACTCGGAAGATCGTAGACGGTCGTTTCATCGCCGATATAAACGGCACGTCCCGACCCATCGGCCTTGAGTTCGACATTTCCACGGTAAGCATCCTCAAGCGCGCCATTCTCGTAGATTTGCATTCGGAACGTGGCGCGGCGGCCATCTTTGGATTCCCACCCGGCAAACCGTTTCAAGACCTGATTGGAAACACCGTTTGAAAACGACAAGTTTGCTTCAAGATCGGATTCCACGGTGTAGCCATCGCAGCGATCAACGATCGTATAGAGCATCTTGCCTGTGGCAGCGCGAACGCCCTCGAGTTGCGCGGCCCGGCTCAACGACAATTCATAGACGGCCGAATACGACGCCAGTGGAGGTAACTGATCAGGCTGAGCGACCTCTTTCGGCAGAGTAACGGCTGGCATCTGCGCCCAGACCGAAGCTGCGAACGTGCACGCTGTGAGAAAACTTAAAACAGCCGGCATGACTGCCAACTCAAACAATAAAAAGCTGACCTGGATTCGCATGAAACAGTTTTGAGTAGAACCGAGTTTGCCGAAATTAAACCTCAGATAAATCTCAGCCTAGGCCAGTCTTAGCCTGCGTCAATTCCTGCAATCCTACGCCAGCAAAATTGACCCATAATCAGTACAAATGTCGCTATGCTATTATAACGTGAAATCAATAGCTTATAGGCCAAACTAGCCGCGACTACTGGTTCGCAAGAATTTATATAACCGCCTCGCCAACGGGCACCAAAATAAACCCTAGGTGGATGTCCACAGCAAAATACAAACCAATTCAAATTGACGCCGCCAAGGCGCCCCTCAATAAAGACGAAGGTGGGGAAGCGGGGTGCCGATAATGGCGACAGCGGTCGAGCCTAAAACGTTGCCTGGCAAAGAACCGGCACCAAGTGGGGAACCAGGCAACCCCATTGTCACCAAGCTCGCGCAATTCGTGCAATTTTCGCAGCAAGTGCAGCCAGCAATAGAGGTTGATCCCGGCAAAGCGGTTCAGCAGCTCGCCACTCTCGCGCATAGTTTGGTCGAAGAAATTGGCCACCATTTGGCCAAGCAAGATCGCCGCATCGCCGAACTTGAGAATCTGGCCACGACCGATGGGCTCACCAACGTGCTCAATCGCCGTGGGTTCGAAGACCGGCTCACACATGAATTATCGGTCGCCCGCCGTCATGGCGTCGGCGGAGTTCTGATCTTCGTCGATCTCGATGAATTCAAACCCATCAACGACACTTATGGCCATGCCGCAGGCGATGAAGTTTTGGTCACGGTTGCAAATCTGCTGCGAGCGCATATTCGCGATACCGACTACATCGGACGGCTTGGCGGCGATGAGTTCGCGATTCTCTTGCCGCGCTCGAACAAGCGCAATGGTGTCGGCCGCGCTGAAGATTTAGACCGCAAATTGAACAATGCCTATGCGGCCTGGAGAGGCCACAACATTCCGATTAAGGCCAGTTGCGGCGTGTACATGTATTCATCCAAGATCGAGATGAAAGAGTTGCTCGAAAACGCCGACGCGGCCATGTACCAAATCAAGCAAGAGCGCAAAACGCGCCTGGGCATTCAAACGCGGACTTAACCCGCGGGTGGCTTTGGCGCTTCTTTTGCTTCCTTCGGCAAATCCAGCTTGATGTGCAGTTCCTTGAGCTGCTTGGCTGACACCGAGTTCGGGGCTTGCATCAGCAAGTCTTCTGCCTTGCCCGTCATGGGGAACAAAATCACTTCCCGGATGTTCGGCTCATCGGCCAACAACATCACAATACGATCGATGCCCGGCGCCGAACCACCATGAGGCGGCGCTCCATACTTGAACGCATTCAGCATACCGCCGAAACGGCTTTCCACATCGGCTTGGGAATAGCCCGCAATTTCGAAAGCCTTGTACATGATATCGGGGCGGTGATTACGGATCGCTCCTGACGACAATTCAACGCCGTTGCAAACGATGTCGTACTGGTAGGCTTTGATCTCAAGCGGGTCTTTCGTCAGCAGCGATTCAAGCCCGCCTTGCGGCATGGAGAATGGATTGTGGCTGAATTCGATTTGGCCCGTATCGGCGTTGCGTTCGTACATCGGGAAATCGACGATCCAGCAGAACTTGAATTGGCTTTTGTCGAGTAAGCCCAACTCCTCGCAAATCTTGATACGCACGTTGCCTGCGAATTTTTCCGCTTTGGCCTTGGCGTCGCAGGCAAAGAACACGCTGTCGCCATCTTGCACACCGGTGAGCGCCTTAATCTTGGCAACGCGTTCTGCATCGAGGTTTTTGGCAATGGGGCCTTTGGCTTCGCCGTCTTTGTATTGAATATAACCCAGGCCACCAGCACCCTCGGCGCGCGCCCATTCATTGAGCTTATCGAACCAACTACGTGGCTGATCGGCCGACTTGGGCGCCGGAATGGCGCGCACGATAGAGCCCTTCTCGATGTTTTTGGCGAACAGGCCAAAGTTGGAACCGCGGAAGGCTTCGGTCACATCGGTGATCAACAGCGGATTGCGCAGATCGGGCTTGTCGGAACCATACTTCAGCAAGGCTTCGTCATAAGCGATACGTGGAAACGGCGGTTTGGTCACGGGCCGCCCACGCGCGAATTCCTCAAACACGCCAGCCAATACCGGCGCAATCGTGTCGAACACATCGTCCTGCGTAACGAAAGCCATTTCAAAATCGAGTTGATAGAACTCGCCGGGCGAGCGGTCGGCGCGGCTATCTTCATCGCGAAAACAGGCGGCAATTTGGAAATAGCGGTCAAAGCCCGAGGTCATCAGCAATTGTTTGAACTGCTGCGGGGCTTGCGGCAGGGCATAAAACTTGCCCGGATGCATGCGCGAAGGTACGAGGAAGTCACGTGCGCCCTCGGGCGATGAAGCCGTGAGAATGGGCGTTTGAAACTCAAAAAAGCCCGCATCCCACATCCGCTTACGAATGCTCGCAATCACCCTCGAGCGCAGCAGCATGTTCTCGCGCACTTTCTCGCGGCGCAAATCTAAGAATCGATATGTGAGCCGCATGTCCTCGGAATATTCCTGGTCGCCCGCGACTTGCATGGGCAACACGGCGGCCTCGGACAAGACTTCAACCGACGACAACACCAGTTCAATGCGCCCCGTAGGCAGCTTGTCATTCACCGTCTCAGCCGAACGCGGCACCACCTTGCCCATGATCGTGATCACAGTTTCAGGACGCAAGGCCTCGAGTTGCTTGAAGATCGAGCTCGAGATGTCGACCACGCACTGGGTGATGCCGTACATATCGCGCAAATCGATGAACAGCAGGTTGCCGTGGTCGCGCTTGCGGTGCACCCATCCGGCCAGCCGGGCCTCCTGGCCCGCGTTTTCGGCGCGCAAGGCGCCACAGGTATGGGAACGATAACGGTGCATCGGGTCGACCTTTTCGTGGCACGCGGCCGGGCAATCCGGCTGAAATTCGCAGTTTTGGCCGGGTTTTGGCGATTGCCTACCCCGGTCTAAGCGGGCGTGAAACCACACTGAATGCCTGTTTTTGTCAAGGCTAGAGCCAGCCCGAGATCACCTTCATTCCGGCGGTTGCGGGCTCACGCCAAGGCAGCTAAACCAGCCGCCGCATGACCCCAGCCCACATCCTCATTTCCGACACGGCCACCCTGGCTGCTTTTTGTGACCGCTTGGCCCAGGCCGAATTCGTGACCGTTGACACCGAATTTATGCGCGAAACGACCTTTTGGTCGAAGCTGTGCCTGGTGCAAATCGCAGGCCCCGATGAAGCTATGTGCATCGATCCGCTCGCCCCGGGCATCAGCCTCGCGCCGATGTACAAGCTGTTTGCCAACGATAAGGTGCTTAAGGTTTTCCATGCCGCACGCCAGGATTTAGAAATTTTTCTGCACGAGGGCGGGGCCCTGCCCCATCCGGTGTTCGATACCCAAGTCGCGGCCATGGTGTGCGGGTTTGGCGATCAGGTGGGCTATGAAACCTTGGTGGCAAAGTTGGCCGACGCCAAACTTGATAAGACTCAACGTTTCACCGATTGGTCGCGCCGACCCTTGACCGAGCGCCAGGTGAAATATGCGCTCTCCGATGTCACGCATCTACGCAAGGCCTATCTGGCGCTGAAAAAACGCCTTGAGCAGAGCGGCCGGGCAGCGTGGTTGGTTGAGGAAATGGCCACCCTGACCACCGAAAAGACCTACCGCGTTGAGCCGCGCGAGGCTTGGCGGCGTATCAAAGCCCGTACACGATCAGGTCGCATGCTCGCGGTCTTGCGCGAACTCGCAGCCTGGCGCGAGGACAATGCCCGCTCGCTCGACTGGCCGCGCCAACGCGTGGCCAAAGACGACGCGTTGCTGGAAATCGCTGCACACCCGCCCACCACAATTGAAGACCTCAAGCGCTCGCGGCTAGCAAAGCCATTAGCGAGCGAGCGTTTTGCCAATGCCGTGATCGCTGCCGCCCAGCGTGGCCTGGCCGTACTCGAAGCCGATTGGCCCGAAGTGCCCGATTTTGATCCGGCCAACCAAGGCCCACGCGCCGTGGTCGAATTGCTACGACTGCTGTTGAAGTTGAAAAGCGAACAGCACAACGTCGCGGTGCGTCTGATCGCCACATCGGAAGACATCGACCAAATTGCGGTTTCAGACGATGCCGATGCGCCAGCACTGCATGGGTGGCGGCGCGAGTTGTTCGGCGAAGACGCCTTAAAACTGAAGCACGGCAAACTCGGCATTGCCCTGGCCGAAGGCGGCCGCAAAATCGAGATTTTCGAACGTTAAATGGCGAGTTTTTGGCCGCCACGCACTTCAATGAGCGGCGTCTTGGCTTCGGTGTCGATGACCAGCCGCAGAATTTCCGAACGCGAATAATGCCCTGCTGAATCGTGCTGAATTTTGGCGGCATTGATTTGGTCGAGGTCGATTTCGGCCACAACCAGCTTTTCCTCAAGTCCCTGGTGAACAGGCGCCAAGTACGCCTCGCGTGGGCTATAAATAGTCGAGTACCCGCCCCCGGGCTTGAGAATGTCCTGGTGGCCCAAGAGTTGCTCGATCTTATTTAAATTAGCTTGCGTGATGGGATCCTCAGCGACGATCACAAAGCACGAGCCCGAGTAGGCATGCACCTTGGATAAGGCATCCACATGCGGGTCAAACCAATTCTCGCGCCCCTTCATCGTGGCAAAGGTCGGCCAGGCCGACACATGAATTTGCTCACCCTGCAAGATCAGCGCATGGCGCGCGAGGTTCATCGAGTGCTCGCCGCAGATCAGGCCGCCGACTTTGCCCACCGGCATGTCGAACACCTTCAGCGTCGAACCATCGCCTTGGCCCCACAGCGTGCGTTCGGACATTGTGGGCTGCAATTTACGATGTACACCGATAAGAGCGCCGTTCTCGTCGATGTAAACTTGGGAATTATACAGTGTGCCGCCACAGCGTTCCGACACGCCCAGCACAATATTGACCTTGTGCGTACGACAGGCGGCCTTCACGTCATCAAGGTCAGCGCTGTCCACGACGACGGACTGTTCCCCATATTCGCGCATCGCAGCCATTTGCTGAATGGGCGGATATAGTCCCAGCCAATAGGGATAGCCAGGCACAAAGGTCTCGGGAAATCCGACCAGGCGCACCCCTTGCTTACCTGCATCAGCAATGAGGGCGCAGGCTTTGGCCAGCGTCGCCTCTTTGTTCATCAAGATAGGCGAGGCGTGCGCGGCGGCGACTTTGAATGGCGTTGCCATAGGCTTCCCTCTTGCGCTATTTCCAGTCGATACGATGATCAAGGCCAATATGTTCGGCAAGTCGCTGTAAACGCCGGGGGTACGAGCCCGAACTAAATAATGGTTCCTTCTCGTTTAAGGTCAGGACAAGGGTTTTGGCTTGAATTGAGAGCTTGGCGCGCTTGAGAACACCGCCAACGCCAGGCGCCAGCACATAGGCCAGCCGCAACGCTAGGCCAATGGTGCGAACGCGGAAAATCCGCGATTCTTCTAATAAGGCATGAGCTTGCTCGACGATCGGCTCGCTGGCCTCGCCGCTATAGCGATAGAACATCGCCAGGGCCAAGCCAGCCCGGTCTTCATGGCCAAGGCCCAAGAATGGCAGGCGCAATACTCGCAAGAATGCTTGTTCGCCGCGATAGTCAGGGTGTTCCATCCACCACACATCACGCAATAAGCATGCTGCGCGGCGCAGGCGGCTTTGCTTTTGCGTTTCATCGGGGAAAAGCGGCGACATCCAATCGAATGTCTCATGTCCGCCTTGGATCGAACGGCCGGCTGACAAAGCCATGTCTTCGGCCAAACTCACTAATGGATCTTGTTTGCGCAGATCATCAGGTAGCGCCCGGTAGAACTGGCCTTCGCGCATACCATAAATCGAGAATACCAAGCTTTTGGGTTTAGTAATCTCGATCAACCGGTCGAGGACCGAGGCCGCCAACGGCAATGTGGCAATACGGCTTTTGGAAATACCCTTGATTTGTTCAAGGCTACGCTGGCCCTGCCTCGCAATCACGTCAAACAAGCTCAAGGCCTGTTGGCGTTCGAGCGTGAAATTATCAAGCACGTGCAGCGGATAATTCATTTGGGCGATGCACACGCGAGCCAAGGCACGCCATGCACCACCCACAGCATATAGAGACTGATCTTTGGCTCCGCCCGACACCCATTTATGCTCATCAAGCGCGCGATTGATGATGCCGATGGCTTTGTTGCGGTCGCCTTCAGCGGCTTCCGTGAGGCGCAAAAGCCCCAGTGGCAACGTGGTGTGTTCGGTCATCTCGCCGTCGTTGACATGAACCAATTCAAGGCTTCCGCCGCCAAGATCAGCCACTATCCCTTCGGCATCGGGAATGCCGCACAACACACCAAGAGCCGAGCGCTTGGCTTCTTGCTTGCCGGTCAGAATTTGCACCTTCACGCCACAGCGTTTTTCGACGGCGCTGGCAAAGGCCTTGCCGTCGGCGGCATCGCGCACGGCGGCCGTGGCGAGCACATCGAGGCGTTCGACTTCTAACGATTGGGCAATTTTGACGAATCGCGCCAAGGTATCGAACGCAAGCTTCACGCCGTCGGAATTCAGGCAGCCGGTTTTTTCCAGGCCCTTACCCAGCGCGCAGGTGGCCTTTTCGTTGTGCAGGGGGATCGGAATGCGCGTTTGCGCGTTATAAACGACCAGGCGGACGGTATTCGACCCGATATCGATAACGCCAAAGGGCTTTTGGGGGGTCGCGCGATTCTGACTCATGGTCCCGAACATGATTCCCGGCGCGGTGCGCCGTTCGATTCGAGCGTGTGATATCAGCTTTGGCGGCGCGTGGGAACCAGCTTAGGCACGCGCCGGGTGGTGCGCTCAAGCGCGCTGCCCCGGCCCGACAAGCTAGGATTGTTCATAAAATAGTCATTGGCGCTAAAGGGTGTGCCCGTAACCTCCAGCCGCCGGTAACTGCCGTCGGATAGTAAATACCAGCTTTGCAAATTATCATTCATGTTCGCGACCATGATCTGGTCGAGAATTTGCTGGTGCACGGTGGCATTCTCGATCGGCACGAAGGACTCGACGCGCGCCAACAGGTTACGCGGCATCCAATCGGCCGATGAAATGTACACCTTGGCCTTGCGCGAGGGCATATCGTGGCCATTACCAAAACAGATGATGCGGGAATGCTCAAGAAACCGCCCGACGATGCTTTTGACACGGATGTTGTCTGATAAACCTTTCACGCCAGGCCGCAGGCAGCAAATGCCTCGAATCACTAGCTCGACCTTCACGCCGGATTGCGAGGCCCGGTACAGCGCGTCAATCACGGTTGGGTCCACCAGTGAGTTCATTTTCGCCCAGATAGTGCCAGGACGGCCCTGCTTCACGAAATCGATCTCGGCCTGGATGAGCTCAAGAATTTTCTCCATCAGACCCAAGGGCGCGATAGCGATTTTTTCCAACAACTCAGGCTTGGCATACCCGGTCATATAGTTAAACACGCGCGCGGCATCGCGGCACAACACCGGGTCGGATGTAAAAAACGATATGTCTGTATAGATCTTCGCGGTGACAGGGTGATAATTTCCTGATCCGAAGTGCACATACGAGCGCGTATCGGCGCCCTCGCGCCGCACCACCAAGGAAATCTTGGCGTGGGTTTTCAAGTTAACGAAGCCGAACACGACATTTGCCCCGGCACGCTCTAAGTCACGCGCCCAGCGAATATTGGCTTCCTCGTCAAACCTCGCCTTGAGTTCCACCATGGCAGTGACCGACTTACCCGCCTCGGCGGCCTCGATCAGTGCCTTGATAATGGGCGAGTCTTTACTGGTGCGGTAAAGCGTTTGCTTGATCGACAGTACATTTGGATCGCGCGCGGCTTGCTTCAGGAATTGCACCACGACATCGAAGGACTCGAATGGGTGGTGGACCACAATGTCTTTTTGGCGGATGGCCGCAAAACAATCGCCGGCGAAATCACGGATACGCTCCGGGAAGCGGGCGTTGTAGGGCGTAAATTGCAGGTCAGGCCGTTCGTCGGTGATGATTTGCTTCAGGTCGACCTGGCCGATCATGCCTTCGATATTGAACGTATCGGCGGGCGGCACTTCAAGTTCATCGCAGATCAGCTTTACTTGCTCTGGCGCCATGCCGCTACTGACGGCTAGGCGAATGCAGGTGCCAAGACGGCGGCGCTTCAAGGCCGATTCGAAACTGCGCACCAGATCTTGTGCTTCTTCGTCGACTTCCATTTCAGAATCACGGATGACGCGGAAATGGCCGGTCGCGACAACCCGGTAGCCCGGGAACAGGCGGCTCGCGAACAAGCCAATTACATCCTCCATCAGAATGAAACGCGTGCCTCTGCCATAAAGCCGGACGAAACGCTCGACTTGCGGCGGTATCGGCACCAACGCCCGCATCGACTCGCCATCAGCGATGCGGGCAAGTTGCAACACCAGAGCATGACTGAGATTGGGTATGAATGGAAACGGATGAGCGGGGTCAATCGCTAGCGGCGTGATTACTGGGAAGATATGATCCATAAATCGCTGTTCGAGCCATTCACGATCGGCAGGCGTCAGGCCATCCCGGCTCAGGACTACAATATTTTCTTTTTCGAGGAGGCCGCGTAACTCACGCCATGCCGCATCTTGTTCGCGGAAAAGTTCGCGCACATAGACGTTGATCTGCTCAAGTTGCTCGGCTGGCGTCAGGCCGCCATCGGAAGTTTCGGCTACTCCGGCATTAACCTGACCCTTCAGGCCAGCAACCCGCACCATATAAAATTCATCGAGGTTAGAAGCGGAGATCGAAAGGAATCGAACGCACTCGAGCAATGGGTGACGCGGATTGCGCGCCTCTTCCAGCACGCGCGTGTTAAAAGCGAGCCATGACAGTTCACGATTGATGAACCGCTCGCGTGGCGGAAAATCTTCGAGAAGGGCCGGAACCGCGGCACCTTTTGTTACATGTGTTGCCGGTGAAGGGCTAACCATCGAAATCTCACAAGCCTGTTATTTCTGGGGTGGAAAACTGGAAAAGCAATCGTGCGGCACCCATATGTCACATAACTGCAATGATAATTGATCACAGTAACGTAGCACGATTTCAGCAAAGTGTCGAACATCTGCCTCACTCTAGTCCTGGCCCCTCACTCACGATGACCAAAGTTTTATACCTCCTGCGTCATGCCAAGGCCGCCAACAGTGTGCCAGACGACATGACCAAAGATCATGCCCGGGCACTCGCAGCGCGTGGACATAAAGATTCGCGGCGTATGGCCACAGCTATGGCCACAGCTATGGCCGCGCGCCTGATTATCGTTGATCAGGTATATTGCTCGACTTCGAAACGAACGCGCGAAACACTCGCATATGTTCGTGAAGCCCTTGAACACCCACCCGTGTCGTTTCGCGACGCGCTTTATTTAGCTAAGGGCGATGACCTCATCGCGTTTATCCAAGCCTTGCCCGACAGCATATCGAACGTGATGTTGATTGGGCATAACCCAGGCCTCCATGAAGCAGCCCTTGCGCTGATCAGCCGCGCAGGCCGAGGCCAGGTCAAGGCGTTGGATTTGTTGCGTGCGAAATACCCGACCGCCGCCTTGTGCGCGCTCGCGTTCGATGTTCCAACATGGAAGAAGGTCATCGCAGGAATGGGAACTCTGTCGGCGTTCATCAGACCGCGCGACCTTGAGAAGAAAAAAACTAAGCGGTTCGCGCCAAAAGCTCTTTGACGAAAGGCACTGTCACCGATCGTTGACCAGCGAGCGATTCGCGGTCGGCCAGATCGACGATGCGCCGGGCGCTAGCGAAACTGCGATCCATATGACGGGTAAGGTACGACACAACATCCGGCGATACGTTGAGTTGCCGGTCGGCAAATAGCTTGACCAAAACGGCCTGCATCATGTCGTCGTCGGCCGCCTCGATGCGCACCGCAACCAATCCTGCCAGCCGGGAACGCAAGTCAGGCAGTTGAACGGCCCAACGCGAGGGTGCCTCGCGCCCCGTCAACAGCAACCAGCCCTTGGCTTCGATAACAGCGTTATACAAATGGAAGAGCGCTGGTTCATCGACGCCAGCATCTGCGTCTTCAAGCACCAATGCAGAATTTGCAACGACTAGATCGCCCACATCTGCCACCCGCAGCGCTTGCGCGAGCACAGCCTTGGCCGACGTTCGAGCCGCAAAAACTTGCGCAAGGTGACTTTTGCCGCAACCCGCCGGGCCAAAAAGCCCTAACACGTGATGAGTCCAATTCGGCCACCGATCAATCCAGGCCACCGCCTCGGCATTGCCCGGACCCACAAAATAATCCTCGCGGCCCAAGGCTGGCCGGAAACCGAGATCAAGCGGGATCTGTTTGGTTGCAGACATCGAGGATATCAAAACTTACTGCTGGCCTGGTTGATCGGCAGCAGGTGGGGATGTTTGCTCAGCACCCGGTGGATTTTGGGGTTTGGGCGTACGCAACATCCACATGTCGCCATCTTGCGACAATTCAAGGTCATGCTGGCCCATGGCGAATTGCAGCTGAGTGGAGTCTCCGGCAAAGGCAATCTCGGCCTGGACTAGCGATTTGCTCATGGCCTGCAGATCGACCCGTTCCACCACCGGCACACGGACAAGGCGGGCCTTGATGCCCAGCCAATCTTGCAGCGATGTCACGGGGATCAAAGCCGTGATACGCCCGCCTTCGCCAAAGCGCAGCACGTTGCGCTGTTTCCAGCCGTCTTCGATGGCGCGCACAGCCTCGGATGCGGCGGCGGCATATGACTCTTCACGCGGGCGGTTATCGGAAAGCTGGACATTGAACTGCCCGTCCCATGGTGCGCCAATAGGCCGCAGTTCGCTCAGTGTGACGCTAAGCTGCTGAGGCGATTCAGGGGCAATTTCGGCGCGCACGATGATCACACCCGCGGCACCATATTTTGCCGCAAGTTGCGTCAGCGCACCGGTATCTTTCGCAATCAGTTGATCGATCGATAACATTCCGATGTCTTCAAGATCGCCTAAGGGCAGCGTCAAGGGCACCAAGCCGTCATGAGTGGCGGCCTTCTCCCACGCCGCACGCCAAGGGCTGGCATCTTGCCACAGCAAGGCCGCGACGGCGGGGTCTTCAGATAGGACCGGCAGCACCAACAACGGACGGCTTGCGATCTCGGCAAAGGCCATGTTCTGCCCGCGCAAAAACGCCCGCACCGCGTTGGGATCGAAGCGTACCGTGAGATCGGCCAGATAACGCACCGCTGAGGAGCGTTCATTGGCCACCGAGAATTCTTGCACCATATCGACAATTTGGGTCGCATTGGGCATCGATAGCCCCGCCATCGCCTCACGCATGGTCATGCGTTCGACCATACGGCGGAAGGCTGCCACACGCCCCTGAGTCATGCCTCGGTCGCGGGCTTCGGTCACTGTGGCAGCCGTCACATCCACCGGTACATTCTTGATGAGGAAGGGATCAATCGCCGCGTCGGCTGCGGGTGCTGAGCTAGCGGGCGCCGATTCGGGCATGGCTTGCGCCCACACCGGCGGGGCTGGATACTGCAACACCATGACAACGCTGAATAATGACAGCGCGACATGCATGGCGCGGCTACTTGCCATCGAGCGGTGTTTGAGTATGGTGCGCAAGCTTTTCGTCAGCCATCCGGTCATAGCGGTTTTTCCAACAGTATTTGCCCTGGGGGCCTAGCCATCGTGAACATGAGACGCGGGTACGGTTTAGCCTACTCCGGAGCCTGGGTCGACATTATGGCCGGGTTCGCGCCACGATGACCAATAAGTCTATCGATTACCGCGCTGCAGGCGTGGATTATTCCAAGATCGACCCACTCAAAATCGATGCCCAACGCGCCGCACGCGAGACGGCGGGGAACCTTGCCCATCTGGGTTTACGTGAAATCGCCGCTTCTCGCGGCGAATCGGCCTATGTGATCGACATGGGCGACTTTCTACTGGCCTCGATTACAGAGTGCCTTGGCACAAAGGTGCTTATCGCCGATGCCATGCGCCCCATTACCGGTAAAACCTATTTCGATGCTTTGGCCCAAGACACCCTGGCCATGGCCATCAATGACATCATCACGGTTGGGGCAACCCCCGTGTCAGTGCAGGCGTATTGGGCGGCGGGGAGCAGCGCCTGGTTCGACGACAAGGCACGCGCGCGCGACCTGGTGCAAGGGTGGAAAGCCGCTTGCGATAAATGCGGCGTGTCGTGGGGCGGCGGCGAAACGCCAAGCCTGGCCGGGGTTGTGAACCCCGACACCATCGACCTGGCGGCCTCATGCATCGGTATCGTACGGCCAAAAGAACGGCTCACCATCGCTGACAAACTCGCTGCGGGCGATGCCATTGTGCTGTTGGCGTCGAGCGGCATTCACGCCAATGGCGTCTCGCTGGCACGCAAGGTGGCCGCCGATACGCCCGAGGGCTACAAGGCCAAGCTAAGTGACGGGCGCATGTATGGCGATGCACTGCTAGACCCGACGGTTTTGTATTCGCCAGCCACTGAAGCTTTATTCGCCGCCGGAATTGTGCCGCACTACTGCGCCAACATCACCGGACATGGCTGGCGCAAGATCATGCGTCACCCCTCAGCCTTCACGTATCGCTTCCACACTATTGCTCCAGTGCCGCCAGTACTGGCGTATCTACATCGCGCCGCGCGCATGACCGACGCCGAAGCTTATGGCACCTTCAACATGGGCGCGGGCTTTGCGCTGTTCGTGAATAAAGCTGACGCCGAGAAAACAGTGCGTGCCGCAAAAAATGTCGGCGTTGAAGCTTGGGTCGCGGGCCAGGTCGAAGCCGGACCTAAAAGCGTCGTGATCGAACCCATTGGTGTGAGCTTCACCGATGCAGACATGCACCTGCGGGCGTAAGGGTTAGCTCATAGCATTAGAAAACGGGGCATT
>SHWP01000066.1 GCA_009693785.1 Rhodospirillaceae bacterium | reverse complement strand
AACAGGCTCGCCCTTGCAGCCATGATTGACACTGAGTGCCATGGGGAACAGGTAGTCGGCTTGCCCCTCATTGACACTCAGCACGTTATGCGCTGCCGCTCCGGTTGAAAATGCCGCCCCGATCGCAGCGGCAAAAGCTACTTTTACATGAGACGTGGGTTTCATTGTCGATCTCCGTTTTGTTGCTTCAGATTAAGTTTGTCAGATTCCCGCCAAAGTGGAAAGACCGTTTATATGAGCGTACGGATCGCCACTTACCCATTGGGAAGAATGATAATTTTGCCCTGGCGGTCATCGCCGGTCTTGGCCTGATGGGCCAAGGCGGCCTGGATTTGGTCGAGCGTATAAGTGGCTGCGATCTTAGCTTTCAAATCGCCATGAGCAATCATCGCCGCAAGCTTGGCGTACACTGCCCTGCGCTGTTCCTTGGTGCGCGGGCTTTGCATGCTCATGCCCACGAGTTTGACGTGCTTGCGGAATAAATCTTGGAACGCCACCTCGCAATTCTTACCCGTCATGAAGCCGTAATTGACGATGGTGCCGTCCTTAGCCAGGCAGCGGCCGATGGTTTCGGTGCCGGTCGAGGCCACGCAATCAAGGCCGATACTTAATTCAGCACCTGCCGTGACAGTTTTCACGAGTTCAGCGGTTTTATCTGGATCGCCGGTTTCAACGATCACCTGATCGGCATCGAGCGCCTTGAGTTCGTCAATCAGCGACTCGCGCCGCACGATGTTACAGGTTTTGATGCCCTTATCATGTGCGAGCTTGATGATGTAACGCCCGCAGCTTGAGTTGGCGCCGTTTTGCAGCAGCCAATCGCCCGGCTTGAGGTGGCCTGCATAGTCGTCCACCAAAATCACTGCCGTCATGCCATTGATCACTGTCAGCGCCAGTTGCTTGGCATCACCTGCAGGTGCGGGCGGGCAATCATCGGCCGGCACCGCCAAGCGCTGGCGGAAGGTGCCTGCGCCCACGGGTAGGAAAACTCGATCGCCGATTTTGTAATCGGCGACGCCTGCGCCGAGCTTGATGACATGGCCAATGCCCTCGTGGCCGCAGATGCGTGGAAAGGTGAAATAACGAAAACCAGGGTCACCATTGATGAATTTTAGATCGGCAAGGTGCATCGCTGCAGCCTCGACTTCCACCACGATCTCGCCGGGCTTTGGCTCGGGCTCGGGCAAATCCACCAGTACTGTAACTTTGTCCGGCGGGCCGTAGGCGTTTTGCTGCAAGGCTTTCATGGCTTTGTCCTAGGGGTCGAATGTGAAGATCACTTTACCATCACGTTCCGCGCCTGTCCGCCCCGCATGCTGAAAAGCTTCACCATATTCGGAGATCGAATAGGTCCCAGCTATGGCGGCCCGCAGCTGGCCTGTGGCAATCATGGCAGCGAGCCTGGAATATATGGTGCGCAGTTCGGCCATGTTGCGCTTAGCCATGCCGTGCATTGCGCTCATACCCTTGAGCGTTACATCTTTGTGGTACATCTGGCTGAATGGCACCGTGCAAGGCTCACCCGACATGACGCCATAATTCACCACAACACCGCCATCGGCCATGCAATGCATCAACCGCCCGGTCGCCGCACCAGCGACCATGTCCAGTCCGAGCTTAACCGATGCTCCTCGTGTGGCGGTTGCCACGCGCTCGGCAAAGGTGCCAGCACTCCACCACGGGAAAACACGTTCGCCGACCTTGAACTGGGTTACGCCTGCGCCAAGCCTAGCAACACGGCCCACACCTTCGTATCCGGGAATGCGCGGTAATGGTTTGGCCGCAAAAATGCGTTCGCCCGTGAAGTTCTTCAAATCGGCTATGTGAACAGCCGCAGCTTCCATGCGAATCACGATTTCGCCTGGTCCCGGTTCGGGGTCGGGCAAGCTGACCAGCTTCACCACATCGGCTGGGTCGCCAACAGAAATTTGGTGTAGTGCGCGCTCGAATCAATTCTTGCTGTTATGCCAAGCCTAAGGCTTTCCACGTTGTGGACCCCACCTCGCCATCCACTTTCAGGCCACGGGCCTTTTGGAACTCCTCGACAGCCGCCGCCGTGTCCTTGCCGTATTTACCGTCAATCTCTGTCTCGAAAATATTCACAATGGCTTGGCAGGTCTTCTTTTGTAGATCGCTCAGCGCCATGTTGGTGACTCCCCGTTCGAGGCAGAACTTTGCCATGCTCTGCGCCCAGGCTAAATACGAAAACACAGCATCCCGCCTGATTGACACACCGGAAAAACAGGCGTTTATTCGCTACCAGTGATGGTAACCCGGTGTTTCGAGCGAACCGCCGGGTTTAAAAGGGAATTCCGGTGTCATTCCGGAGCTGCTCCCGCAACTGTAAGCGGCGAGCGCCTGTTTCAAACTGCCACTGAGGCCAGCAAAAACGGCCTTGGGAAGGCGAAACAGGCGCACCGACCCGCGAGCCAGGAGACCTGCCATCATGAGCGTCACCTGACCATGGGGCGGGATGCACCCTTGGGCGGACATTCGTTGCGGTGACGCGCACTTCGCGAACCGCGGCGGATGGACAGGACTAAATTTTCCACTCCATTCCGTCGTTCATGATTGAACCGCCGTCGGCGGGCCCTTGCGCCTGCCGGGCCTGAAAGGATGTGGACGATGATCGAGCAAAGATTGCGAACTATGCCAGCACCTATGGCGCTGTTGACAATTGCTTTGGCAGCCATGCCTGCTGTTGCACAAAACCCGGATTCTTCCCAAGAGAATAAAAAACCTTATATCGACGAAATTATCGTCACGGCCACGCGAAACCCTCAACGCTTGAAAACGCTGGGCAGTGCGGTTGATGTGCTGACGGCCGCCGATATCGCCGCGCGTCCGCGCTTTCTCATTGCCGATCTTTTGCGCGGGATTCCCGGCCTGGCCGTCAACCAGTCCGGCGCGCTTGGCACGCTCACTCAAGTGCGCATGCGTGGCGCGGAAGGCAATCATACTCTGGTACTCATCGATGGCATGGAGGTGGGCGATCCGTTCAACAATTCCGAATTTGATTTTTCGACATTACTGGCCAGCGATGTGAGTCGTGTTGAGGTGCTGCGCGGGCCGCAAAGCTCGCTCTATGGCAGCGAGGCCATTGGCGGGGTGATCAGTGTTGTTACAGCCGCAGGGGGTGGCGCGCCATCGTTCAATGGCCGTGCCGAAGGCGGCTCATTCGGCACATGGAGCGTGGGTGGGCGAGCCAGTGGCGGTGTGGATCGGGCCAAAGGCCATATTTCGGCCAATGTGCTGCGCACGGGCGGTATCTCACAGTCACAGCTCGGCCCCGAGCGTGATGGGCATCGCAATCTGTCCTTGCTCGGTGGCGGCAATCTCACGCTAACAGAGAAACTCTCGGCCAGTCTGAATGCGCGTTATGTGGATACGCGCACAAAGCTCGATAGCCAGGATTTCAATTTTGGTTCACGCACGCAAGGCTTTGTGGTCGATTCCACCGATGTGCGCACGTCGAAGGCATTCTCGGCTCGGGCTCAAGCCACGCTCATGGGTTGGGATGATCGTTGGGCCAACACCGCCTCATGGGCGGCAACCGATACCCGCAATCGCAATTTACTTGGTGCGGCGTTTAGTTCTGGCTCGCTCGGGCGCAAGCATCATGGCGAGTTCGTCTCGCGCTTGTCGTTGGCTGGCGCAGAAGGCATCGCGCATAACATCACTGCGCTTGTCGAATACGAGCACGAAATTTTCGAGAATAGCAGTGCATTTCCAGGCCCGCAAAATCAGCGCCGCAGCAATAGCTCATGGGGCATGGCCACCGAGTATCGGGTCTCGTTTCAAGATCAAGTCTTCCTGACTGGCGCATTGCGTCATGACAGTCACGAGTTGTTCCAAAACGCGACGACGTTTCGCCTCACCGGGGCGTGGCAAATCAACGGTACGCCGGTCAAGCTGCGCGCCAGCGTCGGTACCGGTGTCGCCAAGCCCAGTTTTTTCGAGCTTTACGGGGTTAACCCCACCACATTCATCGGCAACCCTGCCTTGTTGCCCGAGGACTCGACCGGGTGGGATACGGGCCTTGATCTTGCGTTCGAGGATGCACGAGCGGTTATCTCCGCGACTTATTTTAGGTCGGATCTTGAAGGTGAAATTTTCACCGACTTCAGCCGCTTGCCCTTCACTGTTCGTAACCGCCTCGGCCAAAGCAAGCGCCAAGGCCTGGAACTGAGTGGGCGGTGGTCACCTGCGCCTGCGTTGTCACTTGCCGCGAGCTATACCTATACCGATGCGACCGAGGATACCGGTCGCCGCGAAGTACGCCGCCCAAAACATATTGCGAGCCTGTCGGTGACCACCGAGATTCTTGATGGGCGCGGGCAAGTTGGTTTCTCGGCCGATTACAACGGCAAGCAAGAAGACGCCGAATTTATTTTCGCCACCGCACGCGATCGGGTAACGCTGAAGTCGTATGTCTTGGGCACCTTGTCGGCGTCATATGACCTTACGCCAAGTGTCGCGTTAACCGGCCGCGTCGAAAACCTGTTCAACGATGGGTACGAGCAAGTCTTTACCTTCAACAGCCCGGGCCGGGCGGTCTATGTTGGGCTCAAGGCACGCCTGGGCGGTTAACCATGAAGCTTGGCATCATTATCGCGATTTTAGCCGCACTTTGCGGCACGGCGCGGGCGGAGGGTCCGCCCCGCCGTATCGTGTCGATGAATCTGTGTACCGATCAATATGTGCTGCTCTTGGCGCAGCGTGAACACATCCGTTCGGTCAGTTTCCTCTCGGCAGACCCTAACGAATCGCCTTACGCACATCTCGCGGCTGGTTTGAAAATAAATTACGGCGCTGCGGAAGAAGTCATCGTTGAAAACCCCGACCTCGTGTTGACGGGGCAATACACCACGGGTTTTGCCAAGACGATGTTGCGGAAACTTGGTTACCGCGTGGTCGAAGTCGAGAGTCCTCGCGATCTCGCTGGTACGCGCAAGGTCATGCGCATCATGGGCGAGTTGCTGGGTGCCAGCGGTAAGGCCGAAGAATTAATCGCGAACATGGATCGGCGTCTCAATGCCGTGGGCCATGCGCGGGCGGGTCAACCGCACCAAACGGCGCTGGTTTATGATGCTAATGGCTTCACGGTTGGCCGCCCCAGCCTCGCCGACGAAGTGCTGACTCTGGTGGGCCTCGACAACCGCGCGCCGCGTCTTGGCATCAAAGACTTCGGGCAGCTTGCGTTGGAAGGACTGCTGGTGGCCCATCCAGCCTACATTGTGCATCTGGAATACCGCTCGGGCGTGGCGTCCTTGGCTTCACAGGCAATCAAACATCCTGCTGTCACTGCCATGCTCGCCGGTCATCAACCATTGTCGATTCCAGGGCGCGTGTTGACGTGCGCCGGTCCGTCAATTGCCGACGCGGCCGAGCACTTGGCCGCACTATTGGCTGGGCGAGAGTCATGACCCAAGCCTTGCCATTTCAACCGTCGGCCCCTTTGGCAGAATCATTGCGTCGCGAGATGAACCCCGCCCTATTATTGGGCGCGCTTGCAGGACTGCTACTCGTGCTGATTGCGGCGTCGCTGTTGATTGGGCGGCGGAGCGGCGAGGCGGCCAGCCTCATGACGTTGTTCGACACCGATCCGCAAACCGCATGGCTTATATTGTCAGAGGTTCGCCTTCCGCGAACCGCGTTGACTGTGCTGGTGGGCGCAACGCTGGGGCTGTCAGGGGCGGTGCTGCAAGGCCTCTTGCGCAATCCCTTGGCCGAGCCCGCTCTACTGGGCGCATCGAGTTCAGCCGCGCTTGGTGCGGTGATCATGTTCTACTTTGGCATCAGCGGAACTTTGGCCATCGCGTTACCGCTGGGTGGAATGGCGGGCACGTTTCTGGCCACGGCCTTGCTGTTCGTGTTGGGGGGCCGCGCGCAAGACACGCTCACGCTGATTCTTGCGGGCGTGGCCATTAACAGTCTCACGGCAGCGTTGACATCATTAGCCTTGAATTTCGCGCCCAATCCTTATGCCGCGCTTGAAATTATTTTTTGGATTCTCGGATCCTTCGCCGATCGCAGCATGGAGCACGTTTGGCTGGCGCTGCCTCCCACGTTGATTGGCTGGGCTTTTTTACTCAGCGCCGGCCGGGCACTCGATGCGCTGACGTTGGGCGAAGATATCGCGGCTACGCTGGGTTTTGATATTCCCGCGGTCAAACGGCGCGCCATCATCGGCGCTGCCTTTGCCATTGGTGCCGCAGTCAGCGTGACCGGCGTGATCAGTTTTGTCGGACTCGTGGTGCCGCATCTTTTGCGCCCGCTGGTGGGCTATCGCCCCGGCCGGTTGCTGGCGGCCAGCATGTTCGGGGGCGCCGCACTCATGACGGCGGCCGACATCGGCGTGCGGATGGTCGACACGGGTCTTGAGTTAAAAGTCGGCGTGGTGACAGCGTTGATCGGCGCGCCATTTTTCTTGCACCTGCTGATGGTCTTGCGCAGGGCACGCGCATGACCGCCATCGCGCAACCACGCATCCTCGATACACGCTCTCTTAGCGTCAGCCTGGGCGGGCGGAGTGTGCTGTCTGACATTGACGTGCGCCTAACGCCCGGCACCTTGATCGGCCTGATCGGACCCAATGGCGCAGGCAAGACAACATTATTGCGGGCTCTCGCGGGCCTCGCCCGGCCCGCATCGGGAGAGGTGAAGCTCGATAACCGCGACTTGACCGAATGGCCGCGCGCCGCATTGGCCAAGCACATCGGGTATCTCCCGCAAGACCGCGCAATCCATTGGCCGCTCAGCGTGCGGCGCATTGCTGGCCTCGGCCGCTTGCCCCATCTTGATATGTGGCAGCGCGCCTCTGCCGATGATGAGCGTCATATCGCGCGTGCGTTACATCAAGCCGATGTGGAACACCTTGCCGAGCGGCCGGTCACGTCGCTATCCGGGGGCGAGCAAGCCCGAGCGGCCATCGCCCGGCTGCTCGCGGGTGAGCCCACCGTTATTCTTGCCGATGAGCCTACGGCCGGGCTCGACCCGGCGCATAAGCTGCGCGTACTTGAATTGATGCGTTCGTTAGCGGCTGAAGGCCGGATTGTTGTCGTGGTCTTGCATGATCTCACGTTAGCGGCGCGCTATTGTGATCGTCTGCTGCTGATGGCCGATGGCCGTCTCGCGGCCGATGGCGCTCCTGGCCAGGTTTTGACTCATGCGGCATTGGCGGCGTCATTTGGTTTGGGCGCGAAAATCACGCATGAGGACGGCGCCCTGGTCGTGCTGCCGTGGTCGTGGACGGACAAGCCAGTGCCGCGATTATAAAAAACTATTCTGCGGCCTTGGCGATTTGAACTTCAGGTTCAGTGAGTAAAGCGGGCGGGAAGCGCACCGCGGCGGTTGTTCCTTGGTTTGGCGTGCTGTTGATCAGCAACTCCCCACCCAACAGGTCCATGTATTGCTTGCAAATCGACAGGCCCAGCCCAGCACCTTGGCCCGAGCGGCTCAGGGACGGATTGCTCTGCAAGAACGGCTCGCCGATGCGCTGCATGATGGCGGCTTCAATGCCAGGGCCCTTATCTTCGATCGCAATGTCCAAGCCTTTGGCGTGATGCCGCGTCCTGACCATGATATCCGAACCCGGGTCTGAGAATTTAGCGGCATTGGTGAGCAAATTGATCAGGACCTGACGCAGAAACCGTTCGTCGGCGATCACATCGGGCATGGCATCGGGAAGGGCGAGCACGATATTCACGCCGCGCTCGCTCGCTAGCCGTTCGACAAAAGCGACAGCATTCTCGATCGAACGGGCTATGCTCACATTCTCCCGGCGCAGGGCCTGCGTGCCAGACTCCACCTTGGCCATGTCCAAGACATCGTTGACGATGTTCAGCAGGTGTTCGCCCGATTTGTGAATATGCCCGGCATATGAGATGTAAACCGGCGACACGCCATCGCCGAGCACTTTGCCCTTGATGATTTCCGAGAACCCCATGATGGCGTTCAAGGGCGTGCGGAACTCATGGCTCATATGGGCGAGGAAGCGGCTTTTCGCCGCGTTGGCTTCCTCGGCCGAGGCCTTGGCATGGCGCAGGGCCACCTCATTTTCTTCGCTACGCTTAAACTGCCCGACAATAAAAAAGCCGGTTGCGACCATGACCAAGATCAGGCCAAGAATGGCGATACCGACACGGTTGCGGCTGTCATGCCATTTACTAAGGAAATCTTGGCCTTCGAGCGTTACCAGCACGACCAAGGGCAAATCAGCTAGTTTGTCCACCGCCCGAATGCGCGGGTTGTATCCGTTCGTGATGGAATAAATCGATTCTCCTGCGCCGTCGCTTTGCGCGATAGGTTCTTGGAAATACTTTGTAAACTCCGGGTGGGTTTCGCCAGGGGCCATGGCTGAGTTGCGCGAGGCTGCGATCAGCGTACTATCGTCACGCCACAGACCGATCATCCCCGACTTGCCGAGGTCGAGGGTATCGAAGAAACGGCTCATATCTTCCGTGCGGATAACCGCGATGACGTAACTGGCAAGTTTGTCATCGACGATCACTTTCACGCCGAGCGGCAAATAGAACCGCTCGCTGCCAGCAGTGTGTTTTCCCGATGCGTAAAGCGAGCCGATAAAGAGCCCATTGCCAAGGTCCGTCGGGTTGGCAATCGCCTTGTTAAATTCATCAAGCCGGCCTTGCTCGGCTGGAAAAGAGCGGTTGGTGGCGATGATGGTTTTGTCGGCATTGAGCAGAAAAAGCGTCGTGATGGCGGGCAGCTTCTTGAGTTTCTCGGCGAGAATCAGGTGCATGCTGCGTTCATCGAAGCGCCCAAGGGTGGCTTGATCGTGGTAAACATCCGCGAGGCCCTCAAGAACGCGATACGCTTCGGCCGCCGTGCGCGACGTATAAGATTCTGCTGTTCTCACCGATGCCCGCGCCACCCGCTTGGCTTCATCGACGGTGGATTGATATTGCTCGGAGAGATGAAAGACGCCGCCCAACACGGCCATCACGAGAAAACAGAAAAACAAAATCACCGTCGAGCGGCGCACCCGCAGCAATGAGGCGGTTGATGCCGCCGCTCCGGTGCGATGCGCAAGCCAGATCATGCGGTCGCTGCTTGCTCGGCTGGTTTCACGGCGTACTTGGTGATGGCTTGTTTGAGAATCTTGAACAGGGCTTGCCCCACCGCGCCACCATCGCCCTCGATTTTTTCACGGATCACCGCGCGCATCGCGTCGATATGAGCCTTGACGATTTCCAGCAGGGCATCGTCTTGCTGGCAGGGCGGTTTGGTCACGTCGTAGAGCGATTTTGCAAACACCGTGATCAGCGGATAGCCAAACGTGCCGCCCTGGCCGCGCAATTCATGCGCGATCAGGTTGATCTCCTCGAAGTTCGTGGTGCGCTCGCCATGGCGCTCTTTCGCCTCGGTGACTTGGCGCGCGAGCCGGTCGAGGAACTCCTTCGCCCAACCGATGAATCCTTCCGCCTCGCGTTTCAATTCCGTCTCGGCGGCTTGCAAAATGGAATCAGGGACCGTGAATTTCTGCTTCATCGCGTTGGAGCCCATTTTCTGTTTGAGAAAATTGGGCAGCTTGAACAACCACACATCGCTGGCTTTGGCTGCTTTCTCCACGCGGTCCTTGGAATAGACGATAGTGGCGTGCGATTCGTCGGGCTTGCGCCGCTCGGCGCCGCCGGGCGGGCCCATCTTGGAGCTGCGCCGCCGGGCGGGGCCAAAATAAGTTTGCGTTGTCACGAACTGGCGCGGGTTGTCGATGATGCGCTGCAGAACCTTGTATAAACTCTCGACCGAAAAAGGCTTGGCGATGAATTCGCTCACACCTTTGTCGCGGGCACCTTCGACATTGACCCGGTCGGCGGCGCCTGAAATCAAAATGAACGGCAAGAAGCGGTTGGGCGAGGCCTTGTCGTCGCGCACCCATTGCAGCAAGTGCTGACCGCTCACCACGCCCATCAGCAGATCGGAAATGACGATGTCGACTTGCTCGCCACCGGCGAAACCTTTCGATGACATCCGCAAGATATCCACAGCTTCTTTGGCGTTCTTCGCGCGTTGCGTGCGGGCAAAGCCCATACGCGTCAACGCCGTGATGAAGATATCGAGCATGTACTCGTTATCTTCCACGACCATCACCGACAACCGGTCTTGACCCAGGTTGTCCTTTTCCTTTTCGCGACTATTCACCGTGCAAACCCAAGGGGTTGGAGCCCATTTTTATTTCGCCCCAGAACCATAATTATCCCGCATTCCCCGGATGAACATATGAGTTGCCAGGGAGCGCGCATCGATTCAGACATAGGCATCAGCAGTTTATGTCGTTGGATCGAGGGCAGTTATGGCGCACCCAGCGGGTGAAGTGGGTTCCGGTGCTCCCAGGCTCGATT
>SHWP01000022.1 GCA_009693785.1 Rhodospirillaceae bacterium | reverse complement strand
CCGATCCGTCGACGAACTCAAGACCGCTATCATCGAGTTCATCGAGACCAACAATCACGACCCAAAACCCTTCGTCTGGACCGCGGACCCAGATAAGATCATCGCCAAGCTCAAGAGAGCGACCCAAGTGTCAGAATCGATCCACTAGCGCTATTGATTCTCTTCGATAACTTTGAATTTTAGGCACAAAAGAAGAGGGCCTGCAGTGCAGGCCCTCTTCTTAGTATGGCTGTGACTTATAAACGTTAATTCGCTTGCCTGCGTAGGAATGCAGGGATCTCAAGCTCATCCTCGGTTTGCACCTGAACCGGCCGGTCGGACGGACCCACCGAGATGTTAATCGCCGGGGTAGGTTTGGCCGTCTTTGCTTGCGGCTCCTGAGTGGCCTTTGGGGCCTCTTCAGCCTTGGGCTTCGATGCCAAGCTGCGGTAACGGCTGAACAGGCTCAGCCGTGTACCACCCCCCTCAGTTTTGGCTGCTGGGGCCGGGGCCGCCGCTGCAGGGGCCGCTGGTTTGGCTTCAACGAGTTTGGGCTCGTTGAACACCAATACGGGGGCGGCTGGGGCTTTGGCTTCCGGCTTAGGCTCGACGGGCGCACGGGGGATAAACGCATCCCTTGGCCGATCAACAGTCACCAGCGGAATTTTCGGCTGGGCTGGTGGCACCGATGACCTTGCCACAGCTTCGGCCACGGCAGCCGCCTGAGCGGCCTGTGGCATGGGTTGTGGAGCAGGGGCCGGGGCGGCCTCGACAATCACTGGAATCGGCAATTCGGCCGGTTCGGGCATTGCTTCGGCAACAGGGGCCTCGGCAACCGGTTCTGGCATCTTTTCCTCGACCATCACCGGCTCTTCGGCAGGAAGCTCAGGTGTGACCGGAGCAGCGGCTTCAGCCGAAGCCTTTTCCGCCTTTAGGACTTGTACCAAGGCTTTTTCCTCATCACAGAGTTCCGAGGTCCGAGTGGCCGGAGCCAAGGTCTGTCCGCTTAAGCCGAATGCCAATGTCGGTTGCACCGGAGCAACCGTTGCTTTGGCAACGGGCGCCGGGGCTGGTTTCAGCAGCGGTGCTGGCGCAGCCGTGCGTGCCTCGGGCATCAGCCGTCCAACCGCTCGCGTCTCGGTGCGGTTAAACATCGGCCGGGGTTGGGCTCCGGCTTCCGACTGAATGCCGGTGGCGACCACCGACACGCGAATGCGGCCTTCCATGCTTTCGTCGAAGCACGATCCGAAGATGATGTGGGCATCGGTTTCCACTTCATCGCGGATGCGGTTAGCGGCTTCGTCGACTTCATACAATGTGATGTCGTTGCCGCCGGTGATGTTGATCAACACACCCTTGGCTCCCTTCATCGACGTTTCTTCCAGCAGCGGATTGGCGATGGCGGCTTCGGCGGCGTCGAGCGCACGACGGTCGCCTTCGGCTTCGCCCGTGCCCATCATGGCCCGGCCCATCTCTTTCATCACAGTGCGCAAGTCGGCAAAATCGAGATTGATCATGCCGGGCATGATGATGAGGTCGGTGACGCTACGCACGCCGCCGTAAAGCACATCATCGGCCATCTTGAAGGCATCGGCGAAGGTGGTCTTCTCGTTGGCTACCCGGAACAGGTTCTGGTTCGGGATGACAATGAGTGTATCCACCAAGTCGGCTAGTTCTTCGATGCCCGCATCAGCCAATCTCATGCGATTGGCACCCTCGAAGTGGAAGGGCTTGGTCACCACACCCACCGAGAGAATGCCCATCTCACGGGCGATGCGCGCGATCACAGGGGCTGCCCCCGTGCCGGTGCCGCCCCCCATGCCCGCCGTGATGAAGGCCATGTGGCTGCCCTCGATTTCGCGGGCAATGGCTTCCACCGATTCCTCGGCCGCATGACGGCCGATATCGGGCCGGGCGCCCGCGCCAAGGCCTTGGGTCATGTCCCGGCCGAGCTGAATGCGCCGGTCGGTGCGTGACAAGGACAAGGCTTGAGCATCGGTATTAGCGACGACAAAATCCACGCCCTCAAGTGCGGCTTGGATCATGTTGTTGACCGCGTTGCCACCGGCGCCGCCGATGCCCACCACGGTGATGCGCGGCTTAAGCTGCGCCTCGATCGTTGTTTTAGGTACGCTTAGGTTGATTGTCATTTTTGGCTCCATCGTTTTCAGTGTTCGTTGCAACGACACCCGTGGGTAAAACCACGGTTCTTGTTTTTATTGAGACTTCGCCGCGGTGGACCGGTCGTCCGTTGCGCAGTCTCTGATTTGGCCCTCTTCTTCATGTTAGAAGTTCTCGCGCAGCCACTGGCCGATCCGACCAATGCCGCGTTTCTGATTGGCGGCCGACATGGCCGCATAACTTGGACGCAACACGTGTTCTTTCAGGCCATAGCGAAGCAGGCCTGCCGCCGTCGAAAACGCCGGGCCTGAAACGGATTCCGGCAAACCCCGGATCAGTTTCGGACGGCCCAAGCGAACCTGTTTATCGAGCACTAACTCCGCGAGATCGCGGACTCCTTCCAATTGACTGGCGCCGCCCGTGAGCACCACGCGGCGCCCGGCGTTTTTGCCAAAGCCGCTCGCCTCAAGATGCGAGCGCACGAGTTCGAATGTTTCTTCGATGCGTGGTTGGATGATTTGCACCAGCATGGACTTTGGAACTTCGCTGGCGTTGTTTTCGTCGTCCTCGCCCACCAACGGAACCTTGAGCAGTTCGCGCGCATCGCCCGGCGAAGGTGCGACCGTTCCGTAAACTGTCTTCAAGCGTTCGGCCTTGGCCACGGGCGTCGACAAGCCCTTGGCAATGTCGTTAGTGACGTGATTGCCGCCGATGGCGATGGTTTCAACAAAAGCCACCTGGCTTTCCATGAACACGGCGATGGAGGTGGTGCCTCCGCCCATGTCGATCACGGTCACGCCTAGATCTTTTTCGTCATCGACCAGACAGGCCAGCCCTGAGGCATAGGGCGAGACCACGCGGTCCTTCACATCGAGGTGGCAGCGGTCGATCACGGTGGCCAAATTGCGGGCAGGGCCGATACCAGCCGTGACCAAATGAATATTCACGCCAAGTTTTTCGCCATACATGCCACGCGGGTCGATGATGCCGTTGCCGCCATCGATACTGTAGCCGGTGGGAATGCAATGGATCAGCTCGCGGTCAGCGGCATCGAACATGCCGCTGCCGTGGTCGAGGATGCGGCGCACGTCGGTATCGCGAATTTGGTGGCCCGAGACCGCCAACTCCACGTCCACGCGTGTCGAACGGGGCGCGCCGCACGACATGTTCAAGAACACGCGGTCGACACGCACGTTAGCCATTTGCTCGGCGGCCTCGACCGATTCACGGACCGAAGCCTCGACTTCGTCCAGGTTGGCGACCTGGCCGTTGCGCATACCGCGCGAACGATGATGCCCGACACCAATCACCAAAAGGTCGCCGTCTTCACTGTTGGTGGCAATGAAGCACGCAACCTTGGTGGTGCCGATATCCAGCGCGGCAATATGCGCGCCGGGGGACACAGCTTTTGACACTGAACTTTGCTCCTTTAAACGTCTTGCCAATGTCGTCTCCGTTCGGCCGGTCTCCGCTATACGTTTTGTTTCGCGCTCTTGGCGGCGCTGGGGCGTTTGTCGTTAGGTTTAGGCGCGGCGGTTTGGGCCGCGGGATCTTTGTGCAATTGAACGATCAACCGGTCGGCCAAACGCAGATCGATGGCGCTCAGGTCGCGTTCAAGAATTTTGTGGTCGCGCTGTAGCCCGGCCAGGCGGGTAATGGCCTCGGACAACCCGCTTTCGGGCAAGCGCACGGCGATGCCGGACTCGAAGGAATCGAAGTGCAGATTCCAGCGCCGCTCGCCAATGCGCACCGCGCCGCGCACCCGTTGCATCAGCTCGGGTTGAGCCTTCAAGGCTTCGAACAGTTCGAAGGCATGGGCCGGGGCATCTGTGCCCACGATCAATGGTAGCTCGCCGATTTGGCCCGGCACGTCGACAATGGCATGGCCGCCCGCATCAATCAGCGTGTAACGGCCGCCGCGTTGCCATAACGCATAAGCCGCGCGCTCTTCGATCATCACATGCAAGGCGTTGGGGAGCTGACGTTCAACCCGGGCTGTTTTGACCCATGGCAGGCTTTCGATGGCTTCACGCGCGTCGGCCACGTTGATCGACAGAATTGGTGTACCGCGTTCAACATCCAGCGCAGCCAGAATGTCGTCGGGGTTAGTGTTGGCGCGGCCCTCGACCGTTAAGGCTTCGAGGCGCAAGCCCGCCGCAGCGCTGAGGTCGAGCGCGTTGTCCGATCCGTTGCGCCACAACGAGACGATCTGCGGCCAGCGGTCGCTGGTACGCAGCGCCAAGGCCACGGCACCCACGACAGCCAAGGCGGCTAAAAGGATGGCTAAGCGTCGCATGCGGCGTGCTCCACCATCCATTGGATGAGTTGATTGAAACTAATGCCCAGATGGGCGGCTTGCTCGGGAACCAGCGACGTGGGCGTTAGGCCCGGCTGAGTATTCACCTCGAGCATATAGAACTCGGTGCCATCGAAGCGCAGGTCAGCACGCGACACGCCACGGCAACCCAGCGCACGATGCGCGACCAATGACAACTCCATGGCGCGGTCATACACGGCCTTAGGCAGCACGGCTGGCAGCACGTGGACCGATCCGCCGGTGGCGTATTTGGCTTCGTAGTCGTAGAACTCGCGCTCGGTGGTGATTTCCGTCACGGCGAGCGGCTTATCGCCCATGACGGCTACGGTGACTTCGCGGCCTGGGATGAAGCGTTCGACCATGATCATTCCCTCGGGTGGAATGCCAAGGTCGTCGAGTGGCGGGCAGTTATCGCCGACGCGCACGATCTTCACACCGACACTGGAGCCTTCGTTCACGGGCTTGAGCACATAGGGACGTGGCAGCACGTCTTGGGACTCAGCGACTTTGCGAGACACCACGGCCTCTTCGGCCACCGGAATGCCCACCGAGGCAAAAATCTTCTTGGCCATGGGTTTATCCATCGCCATGGCCGAGGCCATGCGGCCAGAGTGGGTGTAGGGCAGGCCCATCAAATCAAGCAGGCCCTGGATGCAGCCATCTTCGCCGAAGCGGCCATGCAAAGCGTTGAACACGGCATCGGGCTTGGCGGCATTGAGCGCGCTCACCAGCGCGGGCACATCGTGCGTCACATCGATGGTGATCACGCCATAGCCCAAGGCCTCAAGCGCGCGCGCAGCCGCGCGTGCCGAGACAATCGACACCTCGCGTTCTTTCGATGGGCCGCCCGAGAGCACGGCCACGCGCTTTGTGGTGCGGGTTGCGCTCATGCAAGGGCCTGCGATGAGATGGCGTTAGGGTCGTTTTTCGTCACACCGATGCGGCGAATTTCCCATTCCAGCCGGATGCCGCTGGTTTCCTTGACACGGCGGCGCAACTCTTCACCCAAGCCCTCCAGGTCGGCGGAGGTGGCATTGCCAGTGTTGATGAGGAAGTTGGTGTGCTTCTCGGAAACTTGGGCGCCGCCGCGTATCAGTCCGCGGCAGCCGGCTTCGTCGATGAGTTTCCAGGCCTTGGCTTCCGCTGGATTGGCGAAGGTCGA
Source organism: Rhodospirillaceae bacterium (assembly GCA_009693785.1). Taxonomy (GTDB): domain Bacteria; phylum Pseudomonadota; class Alphaproteobacteria; order Rhodospirillales; family Rhodospirillaceae. The sequence goes on along the minus strand of SHWP01000022.1, from coordinate 43,149 downwards.
GCCGCCAGTGCGGCTTTGGGTGGGTTGGCTGTCCTCACGTTCGGCGCGGATTTCGCGGATGCGCTGTGTGATGGCGTTGGCATCGCCCTTAACGCCGCGCAGTTCCGCGCCGATAAACACCCAGGTTTCTGGGATGGCGCAGTGGCGATAGCTGAAGCCCAATTCATCAAGACCTAACTTACGAACATTGCCTTGCGCATCAAGTGCCGTGGCGCTGACGCAGATATTTTGAATTTCGCGGCCATAGCAGCCTGCGTTCATGCGCACCGCGCCGCCAATGGTGCCCGGCACGCCCGTCAGGAACTCAAAGCCCGCAATCGAGGCATCGCGTGCGGCAGTGGCGACATTGGCGTCAACCGCCGCAGCACCGCATCGCAATGTTAGGCCATCTGTTTCAATCGTGTTGAAGGCTTTACCCAGTCGAATCACCACGCCGGGTACGCCACCATCACGGACCAACAGATTGGACCCCAAGCCGATCACGGTCACGGGCACATCGTTTGGTTTGTTCTTGAGGAATGCTGATAAGTCCGCCACATCGGCCGGTGTGAACAACACTTCGGCCGGGCCGCCGGTGCGAAACCACGTCATGCGCCCCAAATCAGCCATAGGTTCGTAGCTGCCGCGCACGCGCGGCAGGCGTCCGATTAAGCTGGGAGATGAGGCGTGAGCCGTCATCATGCGGCGCTCCCCGCACGGCGAGCATCGGTCTTGCTCGATTTGTGAATAGCGGCCAATTCGTTGGGTAGGGCATTCGCCCAAGCTGTGATGTTGCCAGCGCCGAGGCAAACGACGAAGTCGCCGGGCTTAGCGATGTCATCAATCACAGCCGCCAAATGTTTGGGCGATAGCAGTGCCGTGACCTGCGGATGACCATGGGCATGCAGCCCGTTGATGAGTGAATCACGATTGATGCCTTCAATCGGCGGTTCGCCCGCGGGGTAAACATCGGCCACGACCACATGGTCGGCGTCATTGAAGCAGGTGCAGAAACCTTCGAACAGAGTCTGGAGGCGCGAGTAACGGTGCGGCTGTACGACAGCAATCACACGGCCCTTGGTCGTCGTGCGGGCGGCTTTGAGAACGGCGGCAATCTCAACCGGATGATGGCCGTAATCATCAATCACGGTAATACCGTCGACTTCGCCAACTTTGGTGAAGCGGCGTTTGACGCCCTTGAAACGCGCGAGGCCATCGCGGATCACGTCATCGGCGATGCCCATTTCCGCCGCCACTGAAACCGCCGCCAATGCGTTCAGGACGTTGTGTTGGCCGAACATCGGCAAACGCACGTCCTTGATGGTGCGCTCGCCGCCTGTCACACGGTCGGACAATGCGGCATCGAAGCGCACACCATTGCCATCGAGCACGACATTCAAGCCGCGCACGACAGCCGTAGGGCTCAGGCCATAGGTGATGATCTTGCGGTCTTGGATATGCGGCAGCAGTGACTGCACCTCGGGGTGGTCGATGCACAGCACCGCAAAGCCATAGAACGGAATGGACTCGATGAACGTGCGGAAGGCGGCTTTGAGCTTGGCAAAATCGCCGTAAAAATCCATGTGTTCGGGGTCGATGTTGGTGACCACGGCAATCGTGGCGGGCAGGCGGTTGAAGGTGCCGTCGGATTCATCGGCCTCCACCACCATCCATTCGCCGCTGCCTAAGCGCGCGTTCGTGCCGTAAGCATTGATGATGCCGCCGTTGATCACGGTGGGGTCGAGCTTCGCGGTCTCAAGCACGCTGGCAATGAGCGAGGTGGTTGTGGTTTTGCCGTGGGTGCCCCCGATGGCCACCGACCACTTCAAGCGCATCAGTTCGGCCAACATCTCGGCGCGGCGCACCACGGGCAGCATGCCTTTACGCGCGGCCAGCACCTCGGGGTTGTCGGGTTTCACCGCCGAGGAAATGACGATGACTTGAGCATCGCCAAGGTTCTCGCCCTTGTGGCCGATCTCGACCTTGATGCCGAGCCCGCGCAGGCGGTCTACGTTGGCATTCTGGGCGATGTCGCTGCCTTGGACCTTATAGCCAAGGTTATGCATGACCTCGGCAATGCCGCTCATGCCAATGCCGCCGATGCCGACGAAATGAATAATGCCGATGTCGAGTGGCATGGACTGCATCACGCGGCTCCTCGCGAAAATCTGTGCTCAATGTGGCGTTCAATGTGGCCAGTGTTGTTCAACGACGTCACCGTGGCCGAAACCGACGACGCAGCGACGGCGCGAGCGCCGTTCTTGCCGGGCACCACGCTGGCCACGACGGCGGCCATACGTCCTGCGGCATCGGGGATGCTAAAAGCCAGCGCTGCCGAAGCGGCATCGGCCAATTGCTGTGGCTGTTCGATGATGTGCGTGAGCCGTTGGGCCAGCGTCTCAGCCGTGAATTCGCCCTGCGGCATCATCCATCCGCCGCCAGAGGTCATCAGGGCCTTGGCGTTGGCGGTTTGATGATCGTCGGCGGCGAAAGGATAGGGCACCAATAAGCTCGGCCGGCCAGCCACAGTTGCTTCGGCCACTGTCGATGCACCCGCGCGCGCGATCAACAGATGGGCCTTTGCTAAAAGCTCCGGTACGTTATCGAAGAAATGGCGCAACTCGACGTGTACACCGAGGCCTGCGTAGGCAGCATGGGTGCGGTCGACCTCTTCAGGGCGGCATTGCTGGGAAATTTCAAGCCGGTGGCGCAATTGTTCGGGCAGTAACTTCACAGCAGCGGGAATGATGTCGCTAAACACGCGCGCACCTTGGCTGCCGCCCAGCACCAAAATCCGGAACGGCTCGTTTGGGGCGGGCGCGTGGTATCCAGACGAACGCACAGCGGCGACGGCAGGGCGCACCGGCATGCCGGTGCGAATGAGTTGAGCGCGCTCAGGCGCGGGCCGTGCGAGGTCGAAAGATGTGCAAACCTTGGTGACTGAGCCTGCCAACTTGCGGTTGGCCCAGCCGAGGATGGCGTTTTGTTCGTGGATCACGGTTGGCACGCGTGCGAATAACGCAGCCACCATCGTGGGTGCCGCCGCATAGCCGCCAAAGCCAACCACGACGGCGGGCTTGAGGCGCTTCATCAGGTTGAACGCTTGGACCGTGCCGATCATCAGTTCGACGGTTGATTTGAGTTTGCCGAAGAGGCCAGTTCCCGCCAAAGCCCCGGCCCAGATGAAATGACGGTCGATCAGACCCAGCGTTCCGCCAAAGCGCTCGCCACGCCGGTCGGTGATCAGCGCCAAACGATAGTCCTGCGACAACAGTTCTTGCGCCAAGGCTTCGGCCGGAAAGACATGGCCACCGGTGCCACCGGCCGCGAGCACAATTAAAGGGGCGTTGGGCGAGGGGGTTGGGGTCATGTAGCGTGGCCCTCCGGGTCGCGGCGGCGGCGTGTGAGGGCGAGAATCATGCCCATGCCCACACCCAGGGCGACCAACGACGAACCACCATATGAAACAAACGGCAGTGTCATGCCCTTGGTCGGCATCATATGCAGACTGGACGCCATGTTGATGATGGCTTGCAAACCGAATTGAACGGCAAGCCCACCTACTGCCAAAAGCACGAACAGATTTTCCTCACGCATTACTTTCAGCAGGGCGCGCACGACCAAGAACGCGAACAGCGCGACCAGCAGCAGGCACAAGAACACACCGAATTCTTCGCCTGCGACGGCGAAAATGAAATCGGTGTGGGCATCGGGCAATGCTTCTTTCACGCGGCCCTCGCCCGGGCCACGGCCGAACAAGCCGCCTTGTTGGAACGCCCGCATGGCTTGGGTGATTTGGTAGTTGTCGCCACTGGCCGGGTCGAGAAAACGGTCAACGCGGCTGGCCACATGCGGGAAGGTGAAATACGCACCGACAATGGCGCCCAGACCTGCAACGACAATCAAGATGACCCAGAAGATCGGCAGCCCCGCCATGAAGAACTGCGCGCACCACACCGCGCAGACCACCAAGGTCATGCCGACGTCAGGCTGACTGAGCAGCACTGCGACCACCGAAAACAGCAAGCCCACTGAAATGATGTTGCCCGGAAAATCTTCGCGCAGGCGGTGTTCGGCGAACATCCACGCCGCTACGACGGCGAAAAACGGCTTGATGAATTCCGAAGGCTGCAACGACATGCCCGCCAGGTAAATCCAGCGCTTTGCGCCCTTTACTTCGATGCCCACAGCCAGCGTGGCCAGCATCAGCAACAGGGTGATGGCAAAGCCGATGACGGCGAAGCGGCGCACTTGTACGGGTGCCATCAACGAGATTCCAAAAATCACCATGATGGTGAGCGGTAGGAACACCATTTGGCGGCGCACAAAGTGGAACGTCTCGGCCCCAATGCGCTCGGCCGCGGGCGGACCTGCGGCGAAGTTCAGGATGATGCCAATGCCGATCAAGATCGTGGTGGCGGCCAAGATCCACTTATCCACGGTCCACCACCAGCGGCCGACCGTGCTGATATCGGTGCGTGCGACGGTGGTGCTCATGGCGTTGGTCTCCGCTCGGGGTTAGCGCTGGCGGTTGCGGATTGCGGCCAAAGGGCGCGAACCTCGGTGCGGAAGAGATCGCCGCGTTGCTCGAAATTCTTGAACATGTCGAAGGAGGCGCAGGCCGGTGATAACAGCACCACTGCGCCGGGCAATTTTTCTGCGAGCGCACGGTCGCCCGCATCTTCAATGGCGGCTTCGAGGTCTTCGTACAAATCGTGCGCGACATGACCTTCGAGCGCGTCGGCAAACTCGTCCGCGGCTTCGCCAATCAGGAATGCATGACGGATGCGCGGGAAGAGGGGCTTCAATGAGGCGATGCCGCCTTCTTTCCCTCGCCCACCCGCGATCCAGTAAATGTTTTGATAACAGCGCAGGGCCTTTTCAGCGGCGTCGGCGTTGGTGGCTTTGCTGTCATTGATAAAACGCACGCCATCGACCACAGCCACCAGTTCTTGGCGGTGCGCCAGGCCCTTGAACGAGGCCAAAGCAGCCGCGATGACAGGCGCGGCAATGCCCTGCGATAGCGCGGCTGCACTGGCTGCCGCCGCGTTTTGCCAATTGTGCTCGCCGGGCAAGGTGGCAATGCTGCGAAGGTCGGCGATTTGAGTTGGGCGCCGCCCGGTGGCGTCCATCAACACGCCGTTCTCGACATAGACGCCGCCAGCCACAGATTGCTTTACGGAAATCGGAATTACATTGTGCCCGCCTGCGCGCAACAATTGATCGCGCAGCGCAGCAGAATAGGCGTCGTCGATTCCAATGATCGCCGTGCGGGGATGCCGCTGGCCGTTGAAGATGCGTTTCTTGGCCGCCACATAACCATCCATGCTGCCATGACGGTCGAGGTGATCGGGCGTGATGTTGAGGAAGATCGCCGTTTCAAGCATCAGGGATGGCACGAGTTCTAATTGGTATGAGGATAGTTCCAGCACATAGGTGCCCATGGCGCCGAGCGCGGCTAAGTCCAGCGCGGGTGTGCCCAGATTGCCGCCCACATCCGCCGTGCGGCCCGCTTGGCGGAAAATATGTGCGGTCAGTGCTGTGGTCGTTGACTTGCCGTTAGTACCCGTGATGCCGATGAAGCTGGCGCTTTCTTGCGCGCGGCACAGCAAATCGACATCGCACATCATCGGAATATTCTGCGCGCGCGCCTTGAGCGCTAAGGCGTGCGGCTTAGGCAATGTGTGGGGCACGCCGGGGCTCCACACGAGTGCCGCGATATCAAGGCGATCTGCATTCGCATCAAGCAAATCCCAGCCTGCCGTCGTGGCAATCTTGCGCTGTTCGGGCTTGTCATCCCACACCGCCACCTTCGCCCCGCCTGCTTTCAACGCGGCAGCCGCCGACAGCCCTGATTTCCCGAGGCCCATCACGCCGACGCGCTGTCCAGCAAAGGTGAAAACGGGGATCATGCGCCGCTCACCTCAACTTCAATGTGGCGAGTCCGGCAATCGCCAAGATCATGGCGATAATCCAGAACCGGATGACAATGGTGGACTCAGCCCAGCCTTTATCTTCGTAGTGGTGGTGCAGCGGCGCCATGCGAAAGACGCGCTTGCCGGTCAGTTTGAATGAAACCACCTGCACGATGACCGAGATTGTCTCGAGCACGAATAATCCACCCACAAGGCCCAGCACGATTTCATGTTTGGTCACGACCGCGACCGAACCCAGCGCCCCGCCCATGGCGAGCGAACCCGTGTCGCCCATGAACACCATGGCAGGTGGGGCGTTGAACCACAAAAAGCCAAGACCTGCGCCAACGATGGCGCCGCAGAAAATCGCCAGTTCACCGGCGCCTGCGACGTAATGCACTTGCAGGTAATTGGCGAACACCGTGTTGCCGATGAGATACGAGATGATGACAAACACGCCCGCGGCGATGATGACGGGTACGATGGCCAGGCCATCCAACCCATCGGTCAGGTTCACGGCGTTCGACGCACCCACCATGATGAACACGGCGAATGGCACGTACAGAATGCCGAGGTTGATCAGCAGATCTTTAAAGAACGGCACGGCCAGCGTATTGGCCAGGCTGCCGCCGCTGATATTATTGACCCAAATGGCGGCTATGGCCGCGATGACGATTTCGGCGGCCATCTTTAGGCGCCCGGCCAATCCGCCCGATGAGCGCCGCGTGACTTTGAGGAAGTCATCAAGAAAGCCAATAAAACCGTAGCTCAGCGTGACCAACAGTACGACCCAGACGTAGCGGTTCGATAAATCTGCCCACAGCAACGTGGCGATGCCGATCGAGAGCAGCATCATCACTCCACCCATGGTCGGCGTGCCTTGCTTGGTGATGAGGTGGCTTTGCGGGCCATCCTGGCGGATCGGCTGGCCTTTGCCTTGTTTGGTCTTCAGCCAGTGAATGATGGCCGGGCCAAAGATGAAACACACCACCATCGCAGTCACCACCGCTGCGCCAGCGCGGAACGTCAGGTAACGGAAGACGTTCAAGATCGGCAGTTGGTCGGCGAATTGGGCGAGGTTGGATAGCATTGCTGTGTGGTTCCCTATTTTCCGTTGGCGGCTTTGGGCATGGCGTGCGCCAAGCCGTGCAGCGCTTCAACAACGATGCTCATGCGGCTGCCGTTCGAACCTTTGACGGCGATGAGATCGCCCGGTTGAATCGAGGCGCTTATAAGCGGTGCCAAAGCCGATGAGTCCTTGGCATGACCGCCGCGTTTGTCGCGCGGCAAGGCATTGTGCAGGTGTTCTATCAGCGGCCCCGCAGTAAAGACGGTATCAATGCCGTTGGCCAAAATCGCGCCGCTGAGATCGGCATGGAGAGCCGGTGCTTGTGGACCGAGCTCGAGCATATCGCCCAGCACCAGCACGAGGCGGCCTTTGTGGCCTTGGCGCATTTGACCAAGCGTGTCGGCCAAGGCTTTCACCGAAATCGGGCTGGCATTGTAGCTATCGTCGATCAGTGTCGCGGTGCCGTGCGCCAATCCAATAATGCTGCGCGTGCCACGGCCCTTTGTCGGCGCAAGACGGGACAATGCTGCCGCGCCCGCCTGGACATCGCCGCCCACGGCTTTGACGGCTGTCAGCACGGCCAAGGTGTTCAAAGCCCATTGCTTGCCGATCACGCCCAAATCAAAAGTGATCCGGCTTCCTAAAATATCGGCGGCCACTTGCATGCCGGTTTGGGTGAAGGCCACGCTCACTAATCGCGACTGCGCGTTGCCGTTAGTGCCAAATGTGTAAATGGTCTTGCAGCCAAGACCGCGCGTGTATGCGATGAGCCGGTCGATATGTTCGCTATCGGCCGGCAAGATCGCCACACCATCGGCGCCAAGCCCAGCGGCGATGCTGGCTTTTTCATCGGCGATTGCTGCAACCGACTCAAAGAATTCGAGATGCACGGCGGCAACGGTTGTGACAATCGACACATGGGGCCGCACGAGTTTAGACAAGGGCGCGATTTCGCCCGGATGATTCATGCCGATTTCGAACACGCCAAAGCGCGATTCACGCGGCATGCGCGCCAAACTCAGTGGCACACCCCAATGATTATTGAGATTGCCAGCCGTGGCGTGCGTCGGGCCGAGCGCATCGAAGGCCAGCTTCAATGCTTCCTTGGTGCCGGTTTTGCCAACGCTGCCGGTAATCGCAACAATTTTTGCGCCACTGCGCGCGCGCGCGGCTTTGCCCAAATCGTTGAGCGCCGTGAACGTATCTTTAACCAGTAATAGTTTATCTTTATTGCTGGGGGAGAAGGTCTTGGGTTCGCGATGGACTAAAATACCAGCCGCGCCCGCCGCCAGCGCTGTACCTATATATGCATGACCGTCATGGTTCGGGCCTTGCAGGGCCACGAACAAGTCATCGTTAGCGATAGTGCGGCTATCAATCGACACACCCTGCACTGACCACCGGCCAGTCGGTTGGCCCGATGTCGCGGCGGCAATTTCGCTGGCTGTCCATAAGGCCGTCATGAGCGGCCTCCGGCGAGGTGGCGGCGCGCAACCTCGGCATCGCTAAAGGGAATGACGCTGGTGCCGACAATCTGGCCACTTTCGTGGCCCTTACCAGCAATCAACAGCACATCGCCCGTATGCAGGCCTTGAATGGCGGTCTTGATGGCCTCGTCGCGGTCGCCAATGTTATCGGCGTTGGGGCAGCCTTGCAGAATTTCCCGGCGGATCTCTGTGGGTTGCTCTGTGCGCGGGTTGTCGTCGGTGACGATCACGCGGTCGGCAAGGTCTTTCGCTTTCTCACCCATCAGGCGGCGCTTGCCGCGATCGCGGTCCCCGCCACAGCCAAACAGCACGATCAGTTTGCCAGTCGCATGCGGGCGCAGGGCGTTCAACACGGTTTCAAGCGCATCGGGGGTGTGCGCGTAGTCCACATAGACCGGCGCGCCAGACGAATGCGTGCCGACCAATTCCAAACGGCCCGGCACACCATGGAGTGATTCAAGTGCGGCCACCGCAGTTTTGGGAGCGGTGCCAGAGGCCAGAACCATACCCAGCGCACATAAGGCATTGGCGGCTTGGAAGCGGCCCGCCAGCGGCAGGCGGACGTCATAGGCTTGGCCAAAGATACTCAGCTTAAGTTTTTGTGCTGCCGCTTCACGCGTGATGCCGTCAATACGAATGGCGTCGCCGCGTTCGCCATAAGACAGCACGCGGTGGCGGCGCAAGCGGCACGTGGCATCAAGAGCTGGAAACTCCGGCGTGTCGGCATTCAAGACGGCCGTGCCGCCGTCAATCAACACATCCGAGAATAACCGCATTTTCGCGGACAAATAAGCCGCCATGGAACCGTGGTAATCGAGGTGATCGCGGCTGAGGTTGGTAAACCCGGCAATGCCAACGCGTACGCCATCAATGCGGAATTGATGCAGGCCGTGGCTTGAAGCTTCCATGGCCAAGTGGGTGACGCCCGCGCGCGCGAGGTCTTCCAACACGCGATGCACACCGACAGGATCGGGAGTCGTCAAACTGCCGTCGATTTTTTTGCCCGCACCCCATGCGCCGAGCGTGCCCATGTAGCCGGAGTGATGGCCCACCGCCTGCCAGAGTTGCTGTGTGAAGTGGGCCACGGAGGTTTTGCCATTGGTGCCGGTCACGGCGGCGATGGTGTCGGGCTGGTGCGGATAAAATTTCGCGGCCATCAAAGCGAAACGGCGGCGTGGATTGCTATCGGTGATCAGGCGGATGACTTGGCCATGACGGTCGGCGCGAGCTTCGGCCAAGTTCGTACCAGGCGGCGCTAGAATGGCGCTGGCTCCGCGCGCAACGGCATCGACTAGAAATGCGCGGCCATCGGCCTTTGCACCGGGCAAGGCCGCGAATAGATAGCCGGGTTTGACCTCGCGTGAGTCCGCGGTCAGACCGGCAATCTCCAACTCTTTCAACGCCGCAGGGTCCATGCCCTGTTCTTCCAAAAGTTCACTCAGCTTCACCGTCGCCACCAATGGTGTCGATTAAGCCGCCGATAGAATCCGAATCTTCTTGAACGGTTTTGTCCGCCTCGCCATCGTCGGGCAGCGTTGTGTCTGCCTTCACCGGCGATGCCACCACTTGCGCGGCCGTCGCAGCGACCAGGGTTGGCTTGGCGGCGTATTCATTATTTTCGTGTTTAACGATGTTGGCAGCAATCAAGCCGGCCAAGGGCTCGAAGCCATCGGTGTGGCCAACCGGAAACACACCCAGCATGGGAGCGATTTTAGCGATCACGTTTCCGGCGGTTGGGGCCGCGTTCCATCCGGCTGTGGCAAAGCTGTATGTTTCTTTGGTGCCTTTCGGCTCGTCGAGAATGACGAGTACGACATAACGTGGTGCATCAATGGGGAATGCGGACACGAAGGAGGTGCGCAAAGAGCTTTCAAGATATGCCCCATGGCGTGAAACTTTTTCTGCCGAGCCGGTCTTGCCGCCCACCAGATAGCCTTTCACGTCGGCCTGCTTGCCCGAACCTTCCAACACCACCATGCGCATCAGGGCGCGCATGGCGTCGGAAGTTTTTTGCGACAAGACCTGACGGCCTTCCGTGTGAGCTTCGCTGGGGTGTTTCAGCAGTGACGCTGGATGCAACACGCCCCCGTTGACGAGCGCGCTGACAGCCGAGAGCACGTGAACCGGTGTGACCGAGATGCCATGGCCATAAGCAATGGTGATGGTGTTGATATCGCGCCAGGTGCGCGGATATTGCGGCTTGCCCACCTCGGGCAATTCGAGTTCGGCCGGCGTTAGCATGCCAAGTTTGCGCAAGAACCCTTTTTGCCGCTCGGTCCCTGCTTCCAGGGCAATCTTGGCAGCGCCAATGTTGGACGAGTGGATCAGAATTTCCGGCACTGAGAGCCAGCGGTTCTGACCATGGAAATCTTTAATCGTGAAGCGGCCAATCTTGATGGGTTCGGTGGCGTCATAGCGGCTAGTCAGGGATGCGGTGCCCGCTTCTAAGGCCATAGCAGCCGTGAATAGCTTGAAGGTCGAGCCCATTTCATACAGGCCCAGCGTGACCCGGTTGAACCTGGCGTCCTCGGTTGCATCGCCTATGTCCTTGGGGTCGAAGTCGGGTAACGACACCATGGCCAACAACGCGCCGGAGTTGGCATCCATCACGGCGGCGCTACCAGCGACCGCATGGAACCGCACGATGCCATCGGCCAAAGCCTCGCGCACCGCGTGTTGCACGCGCACATCAAGCGATAATTCCAACGGCTCGGACTGTGTCGTCAGAACATCGTTGAATGTTTTCTCTAGGCCCGCGTTGCCGCGGTTGTCAGGATCGGTTGCGCCAACGATATGGGCGAGTAACGAGCCATGCGGATACGCCCGCCGCTCGGAATCTTCGAAATAGAGGCCCGGTATGCCGAGCCGGTTGATGGCCATTTGCTCGGCTGGCGTGAGGTGACGACGGATATAAATGAAGCGTTGGCCCGATGTCAGGCGGCGCAAAGTATCGTCGTGCTTCAAATCCGGCAGAACAGCCGTGATCTTGTCAGCGGCCTGTGCGGCATCTTGGATCTTCTGTGAATCCGCATAAAGGTTCACAGTCGGTAGATTGGTTGCGATCAGAATTCCATTGCGATCGACAATCTCGGCGCGGTGCATTGGGGCGGCGGCCGTTTTTGCTGCATTGCGCGCTACAGAAACCGGCGCGCTTTTCTCGAATACCATCAAATCGACCAGCCGCGCGCCGACACCGGCAAAAGCCAAGCCAAACAAACTGGCCGTGACGATCAATCGCAACCGTCCCGTTTCGACGACACGTTTGGTCGCGCCATCAAGGCGCAGTTTTGGCGTGCGGCTCGGGCGGACTTCTTCACCCGGATACAAGAACGTGCGGCGTTTCGACGTCATAGAGCCAATCATCGTGATGGCTCCTGCAGAGAGGTCGTCCCAGACCATATTGGCGGTAACAGGCGCTGTAGACGGGCAACGGCTGCTGCTATGGCACTAGGACGATTCGAGGCAGCCGGCGCGGCTTGCAACAAACCAACCGGCTGAACAACGGGAGGAACGAAAGATGTCGTTGAAAATGACTCCAAGCTCGCAGCGCGTAAACTCGCGGCTGGTGCTACGGGTGATTGAGGCACGAATGGTGACGAGGATGCATCGGGCAGCAAGCTCTGGGGATCGCGGAACGGAATTTGCCCCATCATCAACACTTGGTTTGCTGCTGGGGCGGTAAAGCCAAGGTGCTGTTCGCTCAAACGGCGCAAGCGGGTGGGATCGTTGAGGTAGGTCCACTCGGCCTGCAAAACACGGATCGCGCTTTTGTCGCGTTCGATCTGCGCGTAAGTCGCCTGGAGTTGGTCTTCCAGCGCCTGAACCTGATATTTCAATAGAAACAGGCTGACACTGACAATCACGGTCAGCGCGGTCCACATGATGACCGTGAATCTCATGCGCGGCTCCCGGCCACGGCGGCCAAAGCAGTCGCATCGGTGCGCTCGGCTACACGCATCCGCGCCGAACGCGAGCGCGGGTTGCGGTTAATCTCATCATCAGTTGGCAACACGGGTCGCTTGGAAATCAGCTTGAACGTGGGTGAACTGGCTTTGATCGCGCTGGCGGGCATATGCCGCGATGGCCTAGCCGCTTCCGCCGAGCGGGTGCGCAAGAACGTTTTGACGATGCGGTCTTCAAGCGAGTGGAATGACACAACCGCCAACCGGCCGCCGGGGCGCAGCAAGAACTCGGCGCTGCGCAAGCCCCGGTCGAGTTCCGCCAGTTCGTCGTTCACATATATGCGCAAAGCTTGAAACGTTCGCGTCGCTGGGTCGATGCCGTCATGGGCGCGGCGCACCTCGGAACGAATCACGTCGGCTAAATGCAGCGTGCGCGAGAAGGGGCGCTCTTGACGCGCCGCGACGATGGCTTTGGCCACGCGCCGGGCATGTTTTTCCTCGCCGAACGTCAGGATAATTTCCGCCAGATCTTTTTCCGGCAGTGTATTGACGATATCCGCGGCACTTCGCCCCGCACGTTCCATGCGCATGTCGAGCGGGCCGTCGCGCAAGAACGAGAAACCGCGCGCCCGGTCGTCGATTTGCATCGAGCTAACGCCGATATCGAGCGCGATGCCATCGACATTGCGCACGCCGCGCTCGCCCAAGAGCTCGGCCATGTCGCCAAAACGCCCAGCGATGAGATGAAGGCGGCCGGGGAATCGCGACACCAGCGCACTCCCGCGCGCCAGGGCATCGGGGTCGCGGTCGATGGCCCAGACGTTGCACTGTGCGGCTTCAAGTAATGCCGTGGTGTAGCCGCCCGCGCCAAACGTGCCATCAACATACGTGCCGCCATCACGCGGCTTAAGCGCAGCAACGACTTCGGTCAGCAGAACAGGAATATGGGGTGTGTCGGATGAGGGGGATGTGGCAGCGGTGCTATTCATCGCGCCTCATCTTTGCTCGCGCTAAGCTGGGCTAGGCGCCCGGCGAGCACGCGCTTCATTAGCGCGTCTTGTGTTTTGGCCAACGCGGCTGGCTCCCAAATTTGGAAGCTGCGGCCCTTGCCGACAAAAGCACCTTTGTCGGTGAGCTTTGCTTTGGCGATAAAATCCTCCGGCAGAACAATTCGCCCGCCAGCATCAAACGGCGTCTCGCGGGCGCTGCCGACAATGAGGTGAGCAATCGCGTCGTCATCGATGCTCGGTAACGGATCGTCTTTCATCGACTCCACAAGGGTCTCGATGCGGTCCATGCCGCAGCCCTCAATGCAGTCACCAGTCAATGCAGGAAACAAAGCGACGCCATTAAGCCCTTTCGCCTGCAACGCAGTGCGAAACGGCGCGGGGACTGAGATGCGTCCCTTCGCGTCGATCTTGTTAACAAAGGTCCCGATAAACGCCTTCACGGCCGGACCACCCTCTACCCGTTCCCCGCAGGTCCAACGTCAAGGCGCACGTCTGGCGCCGGGACCTTGGACCTACATGGTATCTCATGGGAAAATATGGGTGTCAATGGGATCAGGCTCTAAGTCTATGGATTTATTCATGTTTTGTTCTATGTCTAAGTGCCTTTGCCCAAAGCGATTTTTGCGAAATTAAACTTGGTGAACAAAGCGGTGCGGGGTCTGGTGTGCACCCCAATTATGGTCGCTAAATGCTTTAACTAGGGCAGGCCCAGGGATTCTTCAGGGCAGGGCGAAGCCGGGGCGCGCCATATTCATGTAACTATTTGATATTTATAAAAAATGCCAGATGGCCTATAAGCCGGGTTCTGTCCCCGGCCGAAACCGGGGGATAGCCATTCCTCTGGGATGCCCGTTACCGGGCACCTCGCGCGACCGACCCGGACGGCGCTGCGGAAGCGCATCTATCGGCGCGGTTTCCCGCCCGATCGGCCGTCCCTATTTGGTCTTGCTCCAGGTGGGGTTTACCGTGCCACGACTGTTACCAGCCGCGCGGTGCGCTCTTACCGCACCCTTTCACCCTTACCTCGAAACGAAGTTCAAGGCGGTTTGCTTTCTGTTGCACTGTCCCTGGGGTCGCCCCCGCCGGTCGTTAACCGGCACCTTACTTCCGTGGAGCCCGGACTTTCCTCGATCACTTTTAAGGGTGACCGCGGCTATCCGGCCATCTGGCAGGCCGAACATGGGCGTAGCCCGGGTTGAGGTCAAGCCAGGTCTGAAGGCGCTAGGGTCTGGATGAGGGCCGAGGTTTCGCTATCCAAAATGCCGTCGATTTTACGCGGGCGGTAATGGCGTTGAAACGCGGCAATGGGCTCAGTTGAGCCAGATAATATGTCAGCGCCTAAATCAGCCGATAGCGGCGTGGCGTAACCAATGGCCGACAACAGCCGCAAAGCGTGATCAATCGTGATGAGGTGCTTGGTGCCCTTCAGTGTGGGCCAGACGCCGATGCCATCGCCTGCCAAGGGTTGCCAGGGAAACAATTCGCCGGGGTCGATTTTACGCCCTGGCGCGATATCGGAATGGCCAATGACGGAATGCGGCGCCAGGCCATGACGCGTCATAATGCTGCGAACCAATTCGCCCAATGCGTCAATTTGCGCTTGCGGAAACGGACGATAGCCATAGTCATGGCCTGGGTTTGCAAGCTCGATACCGATGGAAGCGCTGTTGATATCCCGCACCCCGCGCCAGTACGACACACCCGCATGCCAGGCGCGCCGGTCTTCGGCGACTAAACGATGAATTTTCCCATCCTCGTCGATCAGATAATGCGCGCTAACTTGGGTGTCTTTATCTGTGAGGCGCGCCAAAGCCTGCGCGGCCGTGGCCATGCCGGTGTAGTGAAGCACAACAAGACGCACACCGGTTTTGCCGTCCACGGCTTTGCGCTCACCATGATTGGGCGAGGGGTGGTCGATGAACTTAAGTGGCGGGTGTCCGGGCGATGTCACGGTCGGCCAAGTGTTTCATGATAATACGCACTTGAATGATCGCCACGCCTGCAAAGGTCAAGGTGCCGCCAATGATTTTCTCCGGTGTCACGGGCTCGTCCAGCAGAAAAATCGCTGCAGCGAACCCGATCACGGGAATCAGCAGGTTAAACGGCGCGACTGTCGACATGGGGTATTTATGTAACAGGCTATTCCAAATGCCGTGCGCGATAATCGACGAAGCAATCACCGCATACGCCATGGTCCACCAAAAACTTCCATAGCCAGGTCCGAACACCAGCAACTGGCCAGACTCGGTGAGTAGCGATGCGATGAGAACGAGCGGAGCGGCGAGCAACGAACTCCAGCCGCTAATGGCCAGTGGATGCAGCCCATCGAGCCGTTTGATGTAAACATTTCCCAGCGCCCACGCCGCCATGGCCGCGACCGAGGCGATGAAATAACTTGGCGCGACGGTCCGGGGTTCACCGGCGAGGAAGCCGATGCCGATGAAAGCCAATCCGACGCTCGCCCAGCGCCAGGCACCGAATTTCTCGCCGAAGATGAAGCGTCCGAGCAAAATCGTAAACGGGGTTCCGGTTTGGACAATGATCACCGATGTCGCGGCATCGATACCGGCAAGGCCGTAGGTGATCAGGCCGAACGACACGCCGCCGTTCACAAACGCTAACAACAGCATAGTGCGCCATTGGCCGCGCGGCAGGTCGACGAAGGGCACTAAGATGACAGCCGTGAGCAATAAGCGCACGGCGACAAACCAGAGCGGGGCTGCCGCCTCGACGCCAATTTTGACTGCGACGCTATTGAGCGACCACAAAACGATGGTGAGGAGGGCGGCAAGGATATGGCGGGTCGGCATGGGAATGATCTTTTCGCGAAAGATCATCCTGTAAAGCAACTAGCTAAGCCGGGCAATCGTGCCTGCCGCCTGGAGGTGGCCCCAAATGTAGGCGGGTTGACCGGGCCTTGGCATGGCTTAAGTTAGCCCGCAAAATAAGTATTCATGGGGCTCCAGTAGCCTCAGCGCGAGTTCAAAAGAAACCAACAGACCCAAAGTAAATCCCATGACGACTTACACCGCTCCGCTCCGCGATATGCGTTTTGTGCTCCATGAAGTCTTCGCGGCCGAAAAGACGTTGACCGCCTTACCGGGCTTCGAAGACGTTACGGCCGATGTCATGGACGCTGTGCTGGAAGAGTGCGCCAAGCTTTGTCAGAACGTGCTGCATCCTCTCAACCAAAGCGGTGATCAAGAAGGCTGCACGTTCAAGGATGGCCAAGTCACCGCGCCCAAGGGCTTCAAAGACGCCTACAAACAGTATTCCGAAGGTGGATGGTGCGGCCTGACGGCGAACCCCGACTTCGGCGGCCAAGGTTTGCCTGAAGCGCTCGATTATTTTGTCGCGGAAATGGTGGGCTCGGCCAATCTTTCGTTTGGGCTTTATCCGGGCTTGAGCCAAGGCACGATGTTGGCGATCGCAGCCCACGCCACCGACGATTTGAAAAAAGTCTACATGCCCAAACTTGTTAGCGGTGAGTGGCAAGGGGCCATGAACCTGACCGAGCCCCATTGCGGCTCTGACTTAGGATTGCTGCGCACCAAAGCGGCGCCGAATGGTGACGGCACTTATAACGTCAGCGGAACTAAAATTTTCATCTCGGCAGGTGACAGTGATTTGGTGGACAACGTCGTTCACTTGGTCTTAGCACGCTTGCCCGATGCCCCCGAGGGTAGCCGTGGCATCTCGCTGTTCCTTGTCCCGAAAATGTTCGTCAATGCTGATGGCTCGTTGGGTGCGCGTAACGCTGTCAGCGTCGGTTCTATCGAACACAAAATGGGTATTAAAGGGTCGGCCACCTGCGTGATGAACTTCGATGGCGCGAAGGGCTGGCTGGTCGGTCAGCCGCACAAGGGCTTGGCCTGCATGTTCACCATGATGAACAAAGAGCGCATGTTTGTCGGTGCGCAAGGCATTAGCCAATCGGAACTCGCCTATCAAAATGCCGTGACCTACGCCAAAGACCGCATGCAAGGCCGCGCGGCCGATGGCGCGAAATACCCAAATAAATCGGCAGACCCCATCATCGTCCATGCCGATATCCGCAATAAGTTGCTCTATGCCCGAAGCGTCGTTGAGGCGCAACGCGCACTTACCCTGTACGCGCACATGCAAGTCGACATTTCGCACCGCCATCCCGATGCAGCAACGCGCGAGCGGGCCGACGACATGGCCGGTTTGTTGACGCCCATCGCCAAGGCGGGGGGCAGCGGCTTTGGCTCCGAGATCACCAACCTTTGCCTGCAGGTGTTTGGCGGGCACGGTTATGTGCGCGAATGGGGCATGGAACAGATGGTGCGTGATGTGCGCATCACCGAAATTTACGAAGGCACCAACACCATTCAATCGCTCGACCTGATCGGACGCAAACTTGGCCTCGGTGGCGGGCGGCTGGTGAAGGGCTTCATGGCGGAAACCGATGCCGTGGTATCCCGCCTGCAGGGCCGCAACGATTTGGCCGAGTTTGTGGGGCCGTTCAAGGATGCGCGGGCCAAGCTTGCAGCCTGCACGCAGTGGATCGTCGAGCAATCGCAGAAAGACCCCAATCTGCGCAGCGCCGTATCCAACGACTATCTGCGCATGTTCGCACTGACATGCATGGCCTGGATGTGGGTGCTGATGGTCGAAAGTGCTACGGCGAAAAAAGATAGTGGCGATTCGTTTTATGACGCGAAGTTGCATGTGGGCCGTTTTTTCATGACCAAGGTTCTGCCTCAGATCGCTTCGCTTGACGGCATGATCCGCGCTGGCAGCGCTCCTGCGATGAACTTGCCCGAAGCACTGTTCTAGCCATCGCCTCTCACATCGCGCCGACATGATGTCCGGCACAGCCCGCACTGCGCTAGTTTTTATATCCGTGGTTCTGGTGCTGCTGGGTGCTGCTGCGTTATTCGCCCCCCGACTGATTGATGTGCGCGGGCTGTCGCCTACGATTGCAGCCGAACTCAGCCGGGCCCTGGGCCATGATGTGCGCGTGAAAGGCGAAGTGTTGTTGTCCTTGGTGCCTGGCCCGCGCCTCATCGTCAAAGATATCGCCACTACAACACAAGAATCGGGCGCATTCGCACTCACGGCCGAGGAAGCCCGCGCCGATTTGAGCTGGCGCGACCTTGTATTGGGCCGTTACACAATCGCTCGATTGTCACTTGTGCGCCCGAGCATCGAGACCAATTGGAACGATATGCCCGCGCTTGGTGGCGAGGTGCCGCGACTATCAATTGAACGCGGGCATCTGAGCCTTCGCGGCGCGACGCAAGCGCTGACCTTTGAGTCTGCCGATATCGAGCTCACTCCTTCATCGAACGGTTCGCTCTCATGGACACTCAATGGTCTAGCCGAAGGCTTGGCCGTTTCTGTGACGGGCAAGCTCAATGCGCCCGCGCGCAATGGCAATCGCAATGTTCAAGCCACCCTGCGCCTGCCCGAAGCCGATGTGACACTCGATTTGTCTGGCATGGTGTCGGCTGCTGTCTTCACAGGGAACGCCGTCATTTCAGCCTTGCGTGCGGCCGATGCGTTGTCTGTTTCGGGCTTGCTTGATCTCGATACGGCGCGCTGGCCTTGGAGCGGTCAGCCCCTGGCGATGACAGCCAATGTCGTCATCGACTCAGACCAGATCGCGTTCAATTCCGGTGAGGCAAAGCTCGGCGATCAAGCCGCGACCTTTTCCGGGCGTGCCGGTTTAGGCGAGCCAACATTCGCGCTGGTAGTTGAAGTCAATAAAGCTGACGCAGGAACATGGTTGCCGGCGCGCCCAGCGAATGCCACGCCACAACAACGCCAAACCCTCGCAACTGTTCTTGGACTTGATCGTGAGTGGCGCGGCGAGGTGAAGCTCAACGCGCCGAACATGCGCTTGGGAAGCCAAACGCTGCGCGATGGCCGGCTCGATGCCGAGCGCGAGAAAGGCCAATGGAACATTCGCGATGCCGCGCTGACCTTGCCAGGCCAGTCGCGCGTGTCGTTCGCGGGTTTGCTGAGCAGCGATGCGGAGTCTCCGTCGGTCGAAGGGTCGTGGCGTTGGGCGGCTCAAGATTTGCGCGCACTGTTGGCGTGGCTTGATATTGATGCGCAATCGGTGGCAGCCGGGCGGCTTTCGAGCTTGAGCGCGAGCGGAACGATTCAAGCCAGCAATCGCCTGGTCGCCTTGGGCGATGTCGCGATTGCCTTCGATGCAACTCAAGCGGTGGGCCGTATCTCGTTTGGATGGGATCGTGAGCTGCCCACGGTGATTGATCTCGATATCGATCACTTGGCGCTGGATGCTTACTGGCCATTGTTGCGCCGGGCGGCTGCGATGGATAACAACGCGACGGGCAGTGGATACGGCATCAATCCGTTGGCACCGTGGCTTGGCATGCTGGCATCGCAAAAGGGAACACTGCGCGCGGCTGTTCAGCAGCTGACGTGGCGCGATGCTGCTGCAGGGCGTTTGGGCCTGGACTTGGCGTTCGATGGCGGGGTGGCTGATATTCGCTCGCTGGCGTTTGAAGATGCATCCGGTGCTGCGCTGTGGGTCGGCGGCAAGATCAGAAATCTCGACACCATCCCCACGGCCGATAGTCTCCAACTCAATCTGAAGGTCAGTGATATTCCACGGTTTATCCGTGCCGCGCGCGCCGATGTTCCGCCGGTGTTGCAGGCGCTTTCGCCGTGGTCGATGACCGCTGCCCTCAACGGTTCGTTGCTCGACGCCAGTGTGGCGATTGATGGGAAACTCGGCGCCGTGGAAGTGAAGGCACGCGGCGTTGCTGGGTTAGTCGGTGCAGCGCCAAAGCTCGACACGTTGATTGAATTGCGCCATCCCGACGCCGACGCCTTGCGCAAAACGATGTGGGGTGCGGCGGCGCCCGCAACTAAGATCGGTGGCGCAGCAAGTGCAGCGGCCAAGCTAAAATATGAGAGCGGGCTGTGGACTCTGGATGAGGCCAACGTGGCCTTTGGGCCCTTTGGAACTAAGGCGCGCGCAACGCTGGCCGAAACCAACGGCCGACGCTCGGTGAACGTGACGATGAGCGAACTCAATCTTGATCTCACAGCCTTGTCGGCAGCGCAGATATTACCGGTGCCATTGCCTGGGGGATGGGAGGGCGAGGTCACGCTCTCGGGCCGGTTGTTGAAATCAGCCTACGTCGATGCCCGCGACTTTTCCGCCCGCTTCGTCGCCACGCCCGACGCGGTTGAATTGGCCGAATGGAATGGCCGGTTGTTCGATGGCCCGGCGCAAGTGGCGCTGAAATGGGCAAAGAATACGGAACGTGTGGCTCACCGCCTGCAAGGGCAAATCGTCATCAATGGCGCCAATCCGGCGTTGATCATCGATGGCTTGCCGCTTGCGCCTCGTGGTCAGGCTGACATCACATTGAATTTTGAAGCCGATGCACAAACGCCCCAGGCGTGGCTCGCGCACGCATCGGGTTCCGGTTCCATGAAGCTGGCGGTGCCCGCCAACACAGCGATGAAAAATACCGGGCTGCTTGCACCGCTCTCGGCGGTGATGCGCGCTGAATCTCAAGACGCCAAAGCCGCCGCGCCAGTTACGGGCTCGGCGACATTTGCCATGACGAATGGAATCGTGTCGACAACCGATCTTGCCATCGGCGCAAACGCTTATGCCGGAACATTTGGCGGCAGTATCGATCTCAATCGGAAACTATTTGATCTGAAGGGCACGTTGCGGTTGAAGGATCGCGGGCTCATCGTGGGCCCATCGGCGCAGTTGGTTCTGCCGCCTGTCGTACCAATGAGCGTGAGCGGGCCAATGACGGCACCCACGATCAAGCTCGACACCTCGGGGGTTCAACGGTGAGTTTGATACCAGCGCAGAACAAACAATCGCACGGCACTCGATAAATTTCCGGGCCTATTCCGGTCGATGTGTGTGAGCAGGTCTGTGATAGTCTCGCCTTTTTTCGCGGCGATCACTTTAAGTGCATCCCAGAATTCATTCTCGATCGACACGCTGGTGCGATGGCCCGCGAGCTTGACCGAGTGCTTGCTAATCTCGCCGGTCATGGCCGCGTTGGTCCGATCATATCGCCGGGGCGTATCCATTTATCAAAATCATCAGCCGAAACATGGCCAAGTTTCAGCGCGGCCTGCTTGAGCGTGAGGTTGTCGTGATGGGCAAGCTTGGCGATGGCTGCGGCTTTGTCATAGCCAATGTGTGGGGCCAGCGCGGTCACCAGCATCAAGGATTCATCCAAGTGCCGTTGCACGGTGGCATGATTAACCGTCAATCCCGCCACACAATTCTCGGCGAAGCTGATGCTCGCATCGGCCAGCAGCCGGATGGATCGCAGCACGTTGGCGATGATCACTGGCTTATAGACGTTCAACTCCAGGTGCCCTTGCGAACCGGCGATAGTGACAGCCACGTGGTTGCCCATTACCTGCGCGCATACCATCGTCAGGGCTTCGGCCTGCGTGGGGTTGACTTTGCCCGGCATGATCGACGAGCCGGGCTCGTTTTCAGGCAACGCTAATTCGCCCAAGCCCGCGCGCGGTCCCGACCCCAACAAGCGAAGGTCGTTGGCAATCTTCATCAGCGAGGCCGCCAGCGTGTTCAAGACGCCCGAGCATTCAACCAGCGAATCATGTGCAGCCAAGGCCTCGAAGAAATTGGGCGCGGGCGTGAAGGGCAGGGCCGTCAGTTTACCCAGCTCACTGCAGAATTTTTCAGCAAAACCGGCTTTCGCATTCAGCCCTGTTCCTACGGCCGTGCCGCCTTGCGCCAGGCGCAGTAACGCGGGGCCTACAGCTTTCACTCGGTCAATGCCGTAAGCCAGTTGTGCCGTGTAGCCTGAAAACTCCTGGCCCACGGTCATGGGCGTGGCGTCTTGCATGTGGGTGCGGCCGATTTTTACGACGGCCGCGAAGGCCTTGGCTTTGTCATCAAGCGCGCGGTGCAAGGCCCCTAGCGATGGGATCAACCGGGCCTCAAGTTCCATGACGGCGGCGATATGCATGGCCGTGGGGAAACTATCGTTGGACGATTGCCCGCGATTGACGTGATCGTTGGGGTGCACCGGCGACTTGCCGCCGCGCCCCTTGCCCAACATCTCGTTGGCCCGCCCGGCGATCACTTCGTTCAGGTTCATGTTGGTCTGTGTGCCCGAGCCGGTCTGCCAAATCACCAGCGGGAATTCGTCATCAAGCTTACCATCGGCTACTTCTTGCGCGGCGCTGGCGATCACATCGGCGAGGTCAGCCGGTAATTCTTTGAGCGTCTTGTTGGCAAGGGCCGCGGCTTTTTTTTGCAAGCCAAAGGCATGGATCAAGGCCAGCGGCATGCGTTCGCCGCCGATCTTGAAGTTACCGAGGCTGCGTTGGGTTTGCGCCCCCCAGTAACGCTCGGCGGGCACGTCGATGGCGCCCATGGAATCGGTTTCGCTGCGGGTCTTGCTGGTCATGATCTCCTCTGCGGCAAGCCTGCGATGAAACGCCCGGCTGTTTCAAGGGCGGTGGCGAGATTTTGCTCGTGCGTTCGCCCCGAGGCCTTGCGCGGTTTCAAATCGTGGTTGCCATCGGGCGCCCATTGCAGCGAGATCGAGCCCGACAGCGGCAACGCATTCACTGTTGTGCTATCGCCCATGGGGTCGCGCTCGCCTTGGCATATCAGCGTGGGGGTCTTGAGTGTTTCAAGGTGGCGGATGCGTGGTTTATCGCGGCGGCCCGCGCCAAAGAATGGATAACCAAGGCAAATCAGCCCGCGCGCGCGGACATCATCGGCGATCATGCTGGCGATGCGCCCGCCCATGGATTTACCGCCAATGACAATGGCATCTGAAGAAATGGCCGCCACGGCTTCGCGCCAGGTTTCCATCAACACTTGCGCACGGTCGGGTGGCTTGCGTTTTCCGGCCGCGCGACGCGCGGCCATGTAGGGGAACTCAAAGCGTCCGACACGATAGCCGCGCGCCGCCAAACCCTCGGCGAAAAAATTCATGAACGGCGTGTCCATCGGTGCACCCGCACCATGTGCCAACAGCACCGTGAGCGCCGCACGCGGTGGGCCCGTCCACAGCATGTCGTGGGCTTGTAAGCTCAATGCGTGCTCCAGTTCTGAATCGATCAGCGTCGCTCGATCATGAGCGCTGTATCGTCCGCAGCCAAGGCATAGTTTGCCAAAGACTAGCTCAGCGTCAGTCGCAGGCTCGCCCGAATGCGGAACGGATCGCCTT
This sequence comes from Rhodospirillaceae bacterium, assembly GCA_009693785.1. Lineage (GTDB taxonomy): Bacteria > Pseudomonadota > Alphaproteobacteria > Rhodospirillales > Rhodospirillaceae. The sequence continues at coordinate 19,594 of SHWP01000022.1, read as the reverse complement.
GAATCAAAAGGCCGCTGGGTCCCACGCTCCAGGGCCGGGTGGTTCCAATGTTGGCTGCGACCAGGCGCAACTGCGCAGGCAACCCGTTCAGTTTGAATTCATAGCGCGTGCCCACAGATAATGAGGCCGCATCGACGGTCTTGAATGTTGCCGCGGCGTTGGCGATGCGCGGGCTTTGCCATGTGGCGCGGGCATCCACCGACCAGCCAGGCCCAAGGCCCATCCAATCGAACTGGTGATTGACGCTGGCCACCAGCACATCCGATGACACGCCGACAGGTTTAACGGTAGCTGCGCCGGGCCGTGACAGGCGCGGGGTCATGGCCAAGACGCCAAGCACGAGTGTGGTTCCGGGCGCGACTTCGCCCGTGAGCGAGAGTTCTCCGCCGCGGTGGTGCACGTCACCCACCAGGGTGTAAATTCCATCAGCGCGCAAGCCCGGAATCATTTTTTTCACCGAGAACCCAGCGACCGACAGCGCAAGTTTGGGTGTGATGGCTTCACGCACGCCCACCTCGAACTGCTCCGCCACGACCGGCGGCAGCACTTCGTCGCGGTTGATGGCGTTTTGCGGTGCGATGCCGGTTTCTTCGATGCCCTTCACGGCATTGGCGAACAGTGTCGTTGTCTCGCGCAGCGCCAGCACAGCCGAGGCGTTATATAGCCAGCGCGTTTCAAGCCGAGAGGTGCGCACCTTCAACGGCGAGGTGACGTTTTTTTGTAACGGCTGCGGTGCAGGCCGCCACGCAGTTCCAGCCTGCTGCCGAATTGGCCGGTGTAGCCAAGGCTTCCTGTCAGGTGATCGACGTTGGACTGAGTGCCACCCGGCGGCACCGGATAGAGCGGCTCGGGCGAAAAGCCAAAGCTGTTATCCTCATAATCTTTCGTCAGGTCGATCAGGCCCAATCGAATGGGCGCCAGCGTAACGACTAGTGTGCGGCTACGCCGGTTGCGTACGGCGGCTGTAAGCGTGTTGGTGACGGGGCCCGTGGCGAAGCGGTAGCCCAGCACGCTTTCACTTGAGATCGATTTGCTGTGTTGATCGTTGGTGCGGTTGAACGACACATCCCCCGTTCGATTGGGTCGAATGGTGGTCAATGAAAAGTCCGCCGGAGAACGCCGGTGATCGGCGTAGAACGTCGTGGCCGACAACGACCAGCCATCGCCCCACTGCGCATCCATCAGCACGCCGGTGTTGATGGTTTGACGCTCCAGGATGGCCCAGAGCGGGTTGAAGTTGTGATAGCTGAGTTTGGGAGGAAGTGCCGCGACCGCGCTGAGAAAGCCGATCTCGCCGCGATAGTGTGAAATCTCCACCGATGCGAGCCCGCGCACACGTACATGGTCGTTGAGCCGCCATTGCGGCACCAGCCCGACATTGTGGATCTTGTAGTTCACCTCGTTGGGGTAAAGCACGGGCGTGGTGTAAAATGTGCCGCCTGCCACGCCGAATTTGCCATCCTCGCGTGCAAACGAAAACGCCGTTTCCACGACGGTTTGATTTAGCTCGCGGTGGCTGACAGTGGCGGTGAAGGAACGGTCGCCGGGTTTGGAGCTGCGCAAACGGTACTCCACCACGCCCGAGGGCGATGGGTAAACCAAGCGCGCGGCATTGACGCCTGCCTTCACGCTCACGCCCGAGAGCACGCTGTCAGGCAAGGTATAGTCGCGCACGAAATAGGCGCCTTCGATGCGATAGGCGCCGGTGTTGGCCAGGCTGAAGCCGCGCACTTGGGCTTCGGTATAAATGCCTGCGGTCTCCACGCCGACGCGTTCGCCAAAGGCATCGCGCGCATTGAGGATGACATTGTCGGAATCCGCAGCCCAAGCGCCTTGCGCGGCCATGACCAAACCGGCCAATACGCCGCAAACGCGCACAATCGCGTTTCGGCATAGCACTGAACTCAAAGTTGTAATCAATGCAGACAGTCCCCCAATAGGGGAGATCATTGCCGTCATTCCCAAATGGGGTCAAGGCCAAGGGTGGGCGCATTTCGCACGGCATCATACCGCGCGTGAATAATCATACCGCGGCGGTATACGTTCACCAGGCGGGCCTGTATTTTTCCTGTATTAACAGGGATGCTATACCGCAGCGGTGTAGATTTCGACCCGCTCAATTGTTCCACGTGGAACAATTTGGTGGACATGGCTCATATTTACTACTCGACGCTGGCACATCACCCCAAGGAGAACGCACATGACCTATGTCGATGGATTTGTAATTCCCGTGCCCAAGAAAAATAAAGCGTCTTACACACGCATGGCCAAGCTGGGCCGCAAGGTGTGGCCCGACCACGGCGCGCTGAGTTACGTCGAGGCCATTGCCGACGACGCGCCCTGGGGCAAGCGCACGTCATTCCCGCGCAGTGTGAAACTCAAGAAAACCGAAACGGTGTGGTTCTCGTTCATCACCTACAAGTCGCGCAAACATCGCGACGCCGTCATGGCCAAGGTGATGAAAGATAAACGCATAGCGCCTTATATGGCTGGCACCGCTAAGATGCCCTTCGACGCCAAACGCATGATCTTCGGCGGCTTCAAGGCAGTGGTTGAGGGGTAGGAATTCGGCGGTCATCCCCGCTTGCCCGCCGCCGCCCTGCCCATTGGCCACCTTCTCCTCGCCCTGTTGGTGGTCGCAGTATGGGGCGTCAATTTCGTGGTGATCAAGTCAGGCCTTGATCACCTGCCGCCACTGTTATTCGCCGCGCTGCGATTCACCTTTGCATTTTTCCCGGTGGCTTTTTTCATTCCGCGCCCCAAAGTCAGTTGGCGGAATCTGATTACATACGGCTTGTTCATCGGGGTGGGGCAGTTCGGGCTGCTCTACATCGCTATCAACGGCCACATCTCTCCGGGCTTGGCCTCGCTGATGGCGCAAACCAATGCATTTTTTACGATTGGCTTGGCGATGATCTTGAGCGGCGAGCGATTACGCCTCATTCAAGTGGCGGCCTTGATGCTCGCGGTTGCGGGCATGGGTGTGATTGTCATGCACACCGATGGCTCGACGACGTTATTAGGTTTGGGGCTTGTGCTGCTGGCCGCGTTCTCGTGGGCTTGCGGCAACATCGCTTCAAAGAATGCGGGCCACATCAACATGGTGGCCTACGTGGCGTGGTCGAGCGGCTTTGCAATCGTTCCGTTGCTGGTGCTGTCGTTGATTTTCGAAGGCTGGGAGGCCGACAAAGCCGCGCTCGCCAACATGACCATGCCCGTGTGGGGCGCGGTGCTCTATCAATCGTGGGGGAACAGTTTATTCGGCTTTGCAGTGTGGGGTTGGCTGCTGGTGCGCCACCCGGCGGCGACTATTTCACCAATGTCGCTGTTGGTGCCGGTGTTCGGCATGGGAGCCTCGGCGGTGTTTCTCGCCGAAGCGTTGCCCGCCTGGAAACTTATCGCTGCCGCGTTGGTGATGACCGGCCTCGCGCTCAATGTGTTCTGGCCGTATGTGATGAAGTGTTTTGTGACGGCAGAAGATTAACGTTCATAGACTGTCGCGCTCGCGAAAGCAGGCGTTATGCCGCAAGCGCCTTGGCGACCGCTTTCGGGTTCTTTGCAATCACCTTGAGGTAGGCGGCAGCAGCCATATCGGGTGATCGGCGGCCATATTCCCATTCGCGTAGCGTCGTGACAGGAATTTGAAATTTTGACGCAAAGGCTGCTTGGGTCAGTTTCATTCCCTCACGAATGCCTCGCACATCGGGTACGGCGACCCGTGTGACACGCGCGCTGCTCGGCTTGCCGTCGAGGTATGCGCGCATTTCCTTGATGGCAATTCTGATCTTGCTGGTCATGGGTGTCTCCTGAAGTCTGTTTTAAAGTCGCGGGCAAGGGCTTTCAGGTCATTCTTTTCAGCATGCGATATGTTGGCCTGCTTGTTCTTGCCGTAGATCGCCGCCAACACAATCGGGCTACCCGAATCGTGAAAGAAATAGATCACGCGGGTTCCGCCTCGCTTGCCACTACCAGGCAGTGCCCAGCGTATCTTGCGGAATCCGCCAGTTTCAGGAATCACGTTACCCGCCATCGGATCGCCAGCCAGAAACGTGATTAATGTCGCGAGCCCATCCGCACCAATAAGCTTGAGCGCGTTTCGTGTGAACGCGGGCATTTCGATGACGGTGATCAACGGCCACGCCATCGCTTCATATAAGGCAATGCCTTAATTCGCGTCAAGACTAGAAATAAGGAACTGTCTTATATGATGGTGGCAAGGTTTTAAGCTTTTCAGTCCGAGTAAGGGAACCGAAGATTTATTTGTTGGAATACAGTGCCACAATTATGGCAATCGGCACTACAATGACCAAAGAATAAAATAAGATTGCTAAACTCATCGCGAGAATCTGGTTAATTATCGAAGCAAAAAATAAGCAGATCGAGTTTAGTGCTCCAATTTTCTGTAAGCTATTAAAAGCTTTACTATTGGCGTATAGACCAAACGGCAATTCGGCAAACTTCTTAAAATGAATGAAAAGTGACATCGTCCGTTTGAAAGTGGTAGAGACGGCTAACTTCTCAATCAAAACCACGAGACTTCCACCAATTCGCTCCCATAATGCTATAAATAAGCCGAAGATAACGACTAGAACGAATAGCGCTGCTATACCCGCCGCTATCGGGAGAAGATTGGGTAAAACCCAATTCCAAACTGCTAATCCAACAACGACTCCAATGGCGACAAGCGCAATAATATACATGCCTTAATCTCCAGTGGGACGGGTGAACAGTTCGGTTACGTCAACTTCTGGAAAAAGTCATTGCCCTTGTCGTCGACCACCACGAAGGCGGGGAAGTCTTCCACTTCGATTTTCCAAATCGCTTCCATGCCCAGTTCGGGGTACTCGATCACCTCGACCTTTTTGATGGACTTTTCGGCCAGGCTCGCTGCCGCGCCGCCGATGGAGCCCAGATAAAATCCACCGTGTTTTTTGCAGGCATCCGTCACGGCCTTGGAGCGGTTGCCCTTGGCCAGCATCACCATGGACCCGCCGTGGGCTTGCAGTTCATCCACATAGGAGTCCATCCGCCCCGCCGTGGTGGGGCCGAAGGAGCCCGATGCATACCCCGTGGGTGTTTTGGCAGGGCCAGCGTAATACACAGGGTGATTCTTCATATAGTCGGGCAGGCCTTGGCCGGCGTCGATGCGCTCTTTGAGCTTGGCATGGGCGATGTCGCGCGCCACCACCATGGGCCCGCTCAGCGACACGCGGGTTTTGATCGGATAGGCGCTGAGCGTTTTGCGGATTTCGTCCATGGGTTTACGCAAATCGATTTTGACTACATCAGGCGATAATTTCTCTTCGCGGATTTCGGGCAAGTATTGCGCCGGGTTGGTTTCCAGTTGTTCCAGATACACGCCATCTTTGGTGATCTTGCCCAGCATTTGCCGGTCGGCCGAGCACGACACGCCAATGCCAACGGGGCACGAAGCGCCATGGCGGGGCAGGCGGATCACGCGCACATCATGGCAGAAATATTTGCCGCCGAATTGCGCGCCGATGCCAAGCTTGCGCGTCATCTCAAGCACTTCTTGTTCCATCGCCAGGTCGCGGAAGGCTTGGCCATGTGCGCCGCCGCTGGTGGGCAACCCGTCCAAATACCGCGCCGAGGCGAGCTTGACGGTTTTGAGCGTGGTCTCGGCGGAGGTTCCGCCGATCACGATGGCCAGGTGATAGGGCGGGCAGGCCGAGGTGCCGATGTGTTTGATTTCTTCGTCTAGGAATTTCTTTATACCCGCCGGATTGAGCAGCGATTTGGTTTTCTGGAACAGGAACGTTTTATTGGCCGAGCCGCCGCCCTTGGCCATGAACATGAATTTGTATGAATCGCCGGGCACCGCATAAAGGTCGATCTGCGCGGGCAAATTATTACCGGTGTTCTTTTCCTCGAACAGCGAGGTGGGCGTCATCTGCGAATAGCGCAGGTTGAGTTTCTTGTAAGCCTCTGCCACGCCTTCGCTGATGGCGGCGGCATCATTACCCTCGGTGAAAACGCTCTGGCCCTTCTTGCCCATGATAATTGCCGTACCGGTGTCTTGGCACATGGGCAGCACAAAGCCCGCCGAGATGTTGGCATTCTTCATCAATTCTAAAGCCACAAAGCGGTCATTCGGCGAGGCTTCGGGGTCGTCCATGATGGCGCGTAGTTGTTTCAAGTGGCCGGGGCGCAGCAGGTGCGAGACATCGCGGAAGGCTTCGGCAGTGAGCGCCGTGATGGCTTTGGCCGACACCGTGACCAGCTTTTGGTTCTTGAATGTCTCGAGAGCGACGCCATCGCTCGATAGTTTGCGATAGGGTGTGGTGTCGGGGCAAAGCGGAAACATCTCGGAGAACGCGGCGTCGAGCATGGGATGATCCAATCCTAGGTAATTGTGCGGGCGTAACCCGCGCGGCTATTTTTTCCTGAATGTATCCAGCGTCACCACATTGGCGCCGGGGGGCACGTCGGGCTTGGGTGTGGTTGGGACAACGGTGGGGCGCGGCGCGTCCTTGGTCTTGATGATGTCCTTGGCTTGCAGAGGGGCTGCGCCAATCGTGGTTTTCTTTTCAGCGCGGGCCAGTTCTTCTTTGTCCTCATCCGCGCTGGTCTTTTCCTCGAACTCCACATGGAATTGCAGGCCGAACTTCGCGTGCGGATCGGCAAAGGCCGTGACGGCAGCAAAGGGCACCTTCAGCTGCTGGCTGGCGCCTGAAAAACTAAGCGTGATTTCAAAACCCTCGTCGCTGACTTTCAAATCCCAGAACTGGTGCTGCAGAACGATCGTCATCTCGTTGGGGTGCAGCGTACGCAAGCTTTCAGGGATGCGCACGGCAGGATGGGTGGTGTCGAAGGTGATATAAAAGTGATGCGAACCCGGCAGGCCCTGGGCCGCAGTCAAATGCAACGCCTGGCGCAGCACGCCGCGCAGGGCATCTTCCACCATTCGCTCGTAACTTAACGACGATACCGCCATGGCTCTTGGCTGGCCTTATTCTGTTTAACGCCTGGACACCATTTTCCCCCGCGCCGAAACCGACTGCAATGGGCTAAAATGTAATGATCTGAGGCAGATAAAGTGAGGGGGCTTCTGTTGCCCGGTGCCCCCCCGAACCGCGCTTTGGACATATAACCTAGCTGCCGTTAGGCGGCGAGGCGGACGTCCTCAACGAGTGCAACGTTGTCGTTGGCACTTGTAAAACGGCCCGATAACGGCGGAACCATGCCGAGCACAAGCGTTGCCTTTATCACGCCCGTCGATCCTGGATCGGCCCCGCAGCGGCCCGCCTTTTAGTTGAATAGGCGGGCCGGTAAGTGGTGGAGCCGCCGGGCACTGCCCCCGGGTCCGAAACGTCTATTTCACAACGTGTTTAGCGCCATAGCCGCTTTCGCGGCCCGCATAATATAGTACAAGCGGGGGCGCTGCGCCACAGGAGTCAGGTGCCGCGTTGGGGGATGCCCGTGCCATGATTGATTCGTATGATCTGACGCTGTGGCTGCACGTCGCGGTGATGGGCTACTGGCTGGGCAGCGATTTTGTCATCAACGCGCTCACTCATTACTTCAAAAACGCCAAAGACCTGCCCGTGCCACAGCGCATGAAGCTGTGGGACTTTTTGCTGTTGGTCGATCAACACCCGCGCAATGCGTTGATCTTGTCGCTGCCTTTGGGCTTTCAATTGGCGGGCGATCTCGATCTGTCGCCCATCAAGGGTCCGGCTCTCGTGGCGCTGTGGATCGCAGCAATCTCATGGTTTGCCTTCATTTGGGTGCTGCATTTTCAAGTGGGTAACCCCGCCTACCGACCTTTAAGCAAAATGGACCTGACGTTGCGTTATACGCTGATCGTCGGTCTGTTTTTAATCGGCGTGGGCTCGGTGCTTGGCGATGGCCCAATGATTGCCAAATGGCTGGGCGCCAAAGTGGCATTGTTCGCGCTGGTCATCGCAGGCGGGCTTGGCATCCGGCATTATATTGCTCAGGTCTACAGTGTTATTCCTGCTTTGAAAGCCAATGGCTCGACACCCGAGGTCGAAGCCGTCATTACCCACGCGCTGAATTGGGGCAGCTATGTGCTTTATGTCATGTGGGTGATGATCTTTGTGATCGGCTACTTAGGCGCAGCCAAACCATTTTGAGACACGATCTGTGGATAACTCGCTGAGGCCGGGACAAATAAAATAACCCGCGATATAATTTCCACATGCAGCAATATCTCGATCTGCTCGACCACGTTCTGAAAACCGGCGTCAAGAAATCCGACCGCACCGGCACGGGCACATATAGCGTGTTCGGTCATCAGATGCGCTTCGATTTATCGCAGGGCTTCCCGCTGCTAACCACGAAGAAACTGCATGTGAAGTCGATCATTCACGAATTGCTATGGTTCCTGAAGGGCGACACCAACATCAAATATCTCAAGGATAACGGCGTCTCGATTTGGGATGCCTGGGCTGACGAGGATGGCGATTTGGGGCCCGTTTACGGCTATCAATGGCGCAGTTGGCCCTCGCTTGATGGCCGCAAGATTGACCAAATCGCCAATGTGGTCAAAGCGATCAAAATGAACCCCCACAGCCGCCGCCACATTGTCACGGCATGGAACCCAGCAGACGTGGACGAGATGGCATTGCCACCCTGCCATTGCCTCTTTCAGTTCTATTTCGCCGACGGCAAGCTCTCGTGCCAGCTTTATCAACGCAGCGCTGACATCTTTTTGGGCGTGCCGTTCAACATCGCCTCCTATGCGCTGTTGACGATGATGGTGGCGCAAGTGACGGGCGCGCAGCCAGGTGAATTCATCCACACATTTGGCGATGCGCACCTTTACACCAACCATGTCGAACAGGCGCATATTCAGCTGGCGCGTGCGCCGCGTCCGCTGCCGGTCATGACGCTCAATCCGACTGTTGGCGATATCTTCAGCTTCAAGTACGAAGACTTCACGCTGGCCGGGTATAACCCGCACCCACATATCGTCGCCAAAGTCGCGGTCTAGCGCAGCTTATTGAAAATCCAGGCGTTTCCCCAGTTGTTCGATTTGCCTGGAAATCGTAAGCTATGCTTATCATAAGCTTCGCTTACTATTCATTGATGGCTTGAGCCCATGTACCGCCCCGATCCGCGTTTTCTGTTCGCCTTTCTGCTGCACGATGTGGCGTGGCTCATGCGCCGCGACTTTCATGCCCATGCACATGAGATGAACATGACTCAGGTGCAGGCCCGTGCCTTGGCGAACATCGCGCGCAACGAAGGGATTGTTCAGGCGGCCTTGGCGCAACGGCTTGAAATTCAGCCGATGACATTGGGCCGCTTGACCGACCGCATGGAGAAGTCGGGGCTTGTTCAGCGCCGCCGCGATACCAAGGACCGGCGGGCCATTGGCCTTTATCTCACCCGTGCGGCCGGGCCAGCCCTGAAGAAAATCCGCGCTCTTGCCGGGGATATGCGCGAACGCTCGCTCCGTGGGTTTCGTGCCGTTGATGAAGATCAGTTGATTGCACTCCTCGAGCGCATGAAGCGCAATTTGACAAATCTCGTTGCACCTAAACGCGCGCGAAAAAGGAAGTCGGTATGAAAGACGATGCAATCCCGTCAGGACGGCGGCTGAAGTTTCAACGGCTGCCATGCCTCAGACCCCATCGCCACGCCGCCGCTTGATGTGGTTGGCGCCGTTGGCGTTGCTCGTTGGCGGTTTGATCTATGCGCTATCGGGGCGTTATGTCGGCACCGACAATGCATTCATCCGCGGTGACATCGCCAATATAAGCCCCGAGATTTCGGGTGTGGTAAAGGCTGTGTTGGTGAAAGAGGATGAGGTGGTCAAGGCTGGCCAACCCCTCGTGCTATTAGATGCGATTAACTATGACATCATGTTGCTGGGGGCTGAGGTTGAATTGCGTAAGACGGTTTCAGATACCGATGCGGAACGCGCAAAATACCGCCAACATGTCGAAGAACTAAAAATCGCGGAAACCGAGTTAGGTTTTGCCGAGCGGCAGTTTCAGCGTCAAACGCGTTTGGCTGCGACCTCGGCAGGTGCAGAGGCTGCGCGTGACACATCAGAAAACGCACTTAATATGGCGCGGGGCCGTGTGGCGCTGGCGCGCGAAAAGATCAAAGAATCACTCAGCAAGCTTGAGGGCGATCCTGAGATCGCGGTTGAAAAGCTGCCTGCCTATCAAATTGCCCTGGCTCATCAAGAGATCGCGAAGTTGCAAGTCAGGCGGGCCACGCTGACCGCGCCATTCGATGGTGTTGTCAGTCATCTCCCCGTGGTTGGCGATTTTGCCCGCACTGGTGTGGCGTTGATTAGCGTGGTGTCGACATCCAAGCCTTGGGTCGAGGCAAACTTCAAAGAAACCGAATTGACCAACATGCGCGTCGGGCAAGCCGCGCAAATTACGGTTGATGCTTATCCTGGCCAGGCTTGGCGCGGCACGGTGACGAGTATTGCTCAGGCCACCGGCGCGGAATTTGCCTTGCTGCCAGCACAAAACGCCACAGGCAACTGGGTGAAGGTGGTTCAGCGCGTGCCAGTGCGGATCGCGTTGGACATTCCTGGTGATGGCCCTGTACTGCGCGCAGGCATGAGTATTGATGCCGAGGTCGACACCGGACGAAACCACTTAGCGATGTGGCTTGGCACAACACCATGAGCGGAGCGGCTGTCGCACCTCAGAGCGTTTCGCCCAAGGCCATCACGCTAAAGACCAAACGTTTGCTGGCGTCGGTGTCGATCGTCACTGCGACCATCATGCAAACATTGGATAGCACTATCGCCAATGTTGCCTTGCCGCATATGCAAGGCACTATGAATGCGGCGCAAGATCAAATCTCGTGGGTGTTGACGTCTTATGTCGTGGCTACGGCGATCTGCACGCCATTGACGGGTTATCTTGAGCGGCGCTTGGGGCGGCGGCGCCTGTTTATGGCGGCCATCGTCGGCTTCACGCTCGCATCTTTGCTGTGTGCTTCGGCTACGAGCCTTGCAGAACTTGTCTTATTCCGGCTTATGCAGGGCGCAGCAGGGGCCTGCATCATCCCATTGAGCCAAGCGGTTTTGATCGACCTCTTTCCTCCGCAAGAGCGCGGACCAGCCATGGCGCTGTGGGGCGTGGGCGTCATGATCGGACCGATCCTTGGGCCCACGTTGGGGGGATATTTGACCGATGTTTACAGTTGGCGCTGGGTTTTCTTGATCAATGTCCCGCTTGGCACAATGGCGACGCTTGGCGTCATCGCGTTTCTTGAAGATGCAAATGCCGAAGCCAATGCCAAGTTTGATATCTTCGGCTTTACCATGCTGAGTGTGGCGATGGGTTGCTTGCAACTGATGCTCGATCGCGGTCAAACACTCGATTGGTTTTCCTCACCCGAAATCATCCTGGAACTCGCCTTGGCCTTGGCCGCGTTGTGGGTGTTCGTCGTGCACATGTTTACTGCGTCGGACCCCTTCGTGAGCCCGCAGCCGTTCAGCGACGTGAATTTTGTCATGGGATTGGTGGTTATTTTCTTCCTCGGCGTCGTGTTGTTAGCGACCATGGCGCTATTGCCGGTCTTCTTACAAAGTCTGCTGGGTTATCCCGTACAACTGGCAGGATTGATTCTCGCGCCACGTGGTTTGGGAACCATGACAGCTATGGCACTCGTTGGCGTGCTGGTAAAACGCTTCGATGCACGCTTCCTGGTGGGTTGGGGCGTCGCGCTCATGGTGTTTTCGCTGTGGCAAATGTCTCAATTCACACTTGAGACTGGCATGACACCTATCATCGTCTCGGGAGTCATCCAGGGCCTTGGTATGGGGTTCGTGTTCGTGCCGCTCAGTATCGTCACATTTTACACGCTGCCCGCGCGCCATCGCACCGAGGGTGCGGCCGTGTACAGTCTGATGCGCAACATTGGCAGTAGCATCGGTGTTTCGTTGGTGACTACCTTTTTGTCGCGTGCCACGCAAACCAATCATGCGATCCTGGTCGAGCATGTCACTCCGTTTGCGATGGGCGTGCAGGCAAGCCGTGCAACCGGGCCAGGTGGCTTCGACGTGATGACGGCATTGCCGATGTTGAATGGTGAGATTACCCGCCAAGCTGCCATGCTGGCCTACACCGAGGATTTCCGCTTTATGATGATGTTGACGATTATCACGGTGCCGTTTTTGATATTCTTGCGCCCCGTGAAGTGAGCCATACCGGACGGAATAGTCTTTGTCCCCTCAACCCATCACGATATGTCTTGTTGTCGCCCGCGCCGAAAATGGCGTGATCGGGGCGAATGGAAAATTGCCTTGGCATATTTCAGCCGACCTCAAGCATTTCAAAGCGCTAACTGTCGGTAAGCCCGTGATCATGGGCCGCAAGACCTATGAGTCGATCGGCAAACCCTTACCGCGCCGCACGAATATTGTCGTCACGCGCGATGTAAATTGGCCCAATCTAGATAAACAAGCCGATGGCGTGGTTGTGGCGCACGATTTACCAACTGCGCTTGCGCTGGGTTATGAAGATGCCCATCGCACAGGCGTGGATGAGGTGATGGTGATTGGCGGGGCCGAGATTTATGCCCAAGCTTTGCCGCAGGCTAAGCGCATATATCTAACCGAGGTTCATCGCGCCTATGAGGGCGACACGAAGCTGGATCTCGATCTCAGCGGCTGGGAAGAAACCCGCCGCGCGCCGCATAAGGCCGAAACCCCAGGCGAGGCCGATTTCAGTTTCGTAACGCTAGAGCGTGCGGCTTAGGTCCGCCCAAAGATTCCACCCAAACTGATCTTGGGCGCTTTCTTTTGGACCTGGCCGCCCTCAAGCTTGGCCCAAATCTTTTCTGCGATAGAGATATAAGCCTTCGAGTGCGGACTGTCGGGATCGGAGGCGACAATTGGTGTACCACCATCAGATGTGACGCGGATTTTTAAATCGAGCGGAATCTCGCCCAAGAAGTCCGCGCCCAACTCATCGGCGGTGCGATGTGCCCCGCCATGCGAGAAAATATCCTCGCGGTGTCCGCAGTTGGTGCAAATGTGATAGCTCATGTTCTCGATCAGGCCCAAAATTGGCACTTCGACCTTACGGAACATGTTCAGGCCTTTGCGGGCATCCAGTAACGCGATGTCTTGCGGAGTGGAGACGATCACGGCTCCGGCCAGGGGAACGCGTTGCGACATGGTGAGCTGCGTATCGCCGGTGCCGGGCGGCATGTCGACGATCATTACATCGAGTTCGCCCCAATCGACGTCGCGCAACATTTGTTCCAAGGCGCCCATCACCATGGGCCCACGCCAGACGATGGGGTTGTCCTCGGCGATCATGAACCCGATGGACATGACCTTCACGCCATGGGCCTCCAACGGATGGACTTTTTCACCGTCGGAATTTGGCTTCATCTTGGCCAAGCCTAACAATCGCGGTTGTGATGGCCCAAAAATGTCGGCGTCAAAAATCGCGACTTTATGGCCGAGTTTTGCCAATGCCACGGCGAGGTTAGTCGCGGTGGTCGACTTGCCGACCCCACCCTTGCCAGAAGCCACCGCCACAATGTGCTTAACGCCCGTTAGCTCTATACGGCCGGTGCCTTTGGGCGCGCCGCCTTTGGCTTGGGGCGGTTGCGCCGCGCGCGCTGCTGTCAAAACGACGGTGGCCGACATCACCCCCGGCATGGCATGGACAGCCTTTTCCGCCGCCTGGCGAACGGGTTCGAGCTTTGGCCCCAGTGTGGGCGGCACTTCCAGGGTGACCGTTACATGACCATCTTTGGTCAAAACATCGGCCACCCAGTTGCGTGCCACAATGTCGAGCCCGCCCGTGCCGGAGTCGATAGTTTTGAGTGTTGTGAGAATGTCTTCGCGTGACAGCGCAGGCATCATTGAAATCCGTGGTCTATGACCTGATATAAGGCCGACAAGAGTTGCCGGACCCTGCGCCTGGCGCGGTTGCGGGCAGGTGCTGGTTGTCCTATAAGGCCAAAACCCTATGCTGCAAGCGGATTCTGTTTCGAACCGAGTGCTGCCTTGGCGGCGTAAACCCCGCTAAGATCAGCCTACCTCATTATTGGGACACGCGACATTCATGGAAAACATGGAACACGACATGGCTTACAAGCAGCAAGGCCCCTGGGGCGGCGGTAGCGGCGGCGGGGGTGGTGGCGGCAATAACCCCTGGGGCAGCGGCGGCAACCCGTGGGGTGGGCGCTCTGGTGGCGGCGGTACGCCCCCCGACCTGGAAGATTTGATCCGCCGGAGCCAAGACCGCGTCCGTCGGCTGATTCCCGGCGGCATGGGAACGGGCCGCGGATTTTTGATGATCGCGGCAATCGTGCTGGGTCTGTGGGGGATCAGCGGCTTTTACCGCGTTCAGCCCGACGAGCAGGGTGTCGAACTGCTGTTTGGCAAGTACGTCAAGACGACCCAGCCCGGGTTGAATTACTGGTTTCCGACGCCCATTGGCGAGGTGATCAAGCCCAAGGTGACGCAGACCAACCAGATCACGGTTGGTTTCCGTGGCGCACCCGGCGGTCAGAATAGCCGTGATGTGCCGCAAGAAAGCCTGATGCTGACCGGCGATGAAAACATTGTCGACGTGAAATACACCGTGCAGTGGCGCATTCGTGATGCAGGCGAGTACCTTTTTAACATTCGCGATCCCGAAGCCACGGTGAAGATTGCTTCGGAAAGCGCTCTGCGTGAGATCATCGGCCGCACGACGTTGCAAGCGATCCTCACGCGCGAACGTGAATCGGTTGCGCAAACCGCCGAAGAACTGCTCCAGTCGATTATCGATGGGTATAAAGCTGGCGTGACAGTTCTCGATCTGCAAATTCAAGCAGCCGAGCCGCCCAAGGAAGTGCGCGATGCTTTTGACGATGTGCAACGCGCCAATCAGGACCGCGAACGCCTGATCAATGAAGCCAATGCTTACCGCAATGACATCGTGCCGCGTGCCAAGGGCGACGCTGCCCGCATGGTACAAAACGGACAAGCGCAGAAAGAGCGGTTGGTGAAAGAGGCCGAAGGCCAGGCCGCGCGGTTTACCGCCTTCTACAACACATACGCTTTGAACAAGGATATCACCGCAAGGCGCATGTACTTAGAAACGATGCAGGAAGTGCTCGGCCGCGCCGATAAAATTATCATGGATCAAAAAGGCGGCAATGGCGTAGTGCCTTATTTGCCGTTGCCTGAGATCCAGAAACGAACCACGCCAGCCGCAGGAGCGCCACAATGAGTTCGCCCCGCGCTGTTTTATTGGCGATCATCGGCATCATCGTTGTGCTGGTGGCCTCTGGTTCATTCTTCACGGTGCATCAAACCCAGGTGGCCATTGTCGTCCAGTTCGGTAATCCGAAAGACGTCATCAGCGAGCCGGGCTTAAGTTTCAAGCTGCCGTTTATTCAAGACGTGGAGTATTTCGACGCGCGCATTCTCGATCTTGATCCGGCAGGCCTTGACATGGTGCTGGTCGATCAGCGGCGCATCAATGTCGACTCATTCGCCCGTTATAGAATCGTCGATCCGCTCAAGTTCTTTCAAACGGTTAAATCCGAGGCGAGGTTCCGCGATCAATTTGGCAACATCCTCAATGGCGCTGTGCGGGACCGCGTTGGCCGTGCCAATTTGCAAAATCTGCTGGGCAACGAACGGGCCATGATGATGCGCGACATCACCGATACAGTCCGCCGCCGTGCGCCCGATTTTGGCATTGAAGTGGTGGAAGTTCGCATCGGCCGCACGGATTTGACCGAGCAGGTTCTGCAATCGACCTACAACCGGATGCGCTCCGACCGCGTGGCCGAGGCCGCGCAGGCGCGCGGTCTCGGCCAAGAGTCGAAATCGCGTATCGAGGCCGACGCCGATCGTGAACGCACCGTGATCATCGCCGAGGCCGAAAAAGAATTGCAGACGTTGCTCGGTACCGGCGAAGCCGACAGCCGCCGGATCCTCAACGCCGCGCAGGGCAAGGATCCAGAGTTCTATTCGTTCTTCCGCGCCATGGAAGCCTATCGTGGCGCGCTTGGTGCGGGGACGACCATGGTGCTCAGTCCGGACTCGGAGTTCTTTAAGTACTTCGACCGCTTACCCGCAAACGCTAAGTAGTCTTCACGCGGTCAAGCAGGATAGCCAAGGCTACAGGGCGCCTGGGATTGTCATAGGACTGGGTTGCGGGATCACTGGGTTTGGGCCATTAATGGCCCAAACCTGGGCCGTCGGCGCGGCGCGCCACGCCCATTACAACCTCTCGACGGGAGTTTCCTGTGTACCGAAAACTATCCATTATTGGCCTCGCGGCCGCCGGACTCATGCTCGGCGCTGCCCATGCCCGCACGCCAACCGAATCCTTTGCCGATCTCACGGAAAAACTGCTTCCGGCCGTGGTGAACATCTCCACCTCGCAAACCGTCGACCGCAAGAGCGAGATGGAAGAACTCGATCCCAGTGATCCTTTCGAGGAATGGTTCAAAGAATTCGACCGCCGGCGTCAAGGCGACGAAGACAGTAACCCGGGCCGTCCGAAAAAGCGTAAACAAACTTCGCTCGGCTCAGGCTTCATCATCGACAAGGCGGGTTACGTGGTCACCAACAACCACGTGGTCGAAAACGCCGACAAAATTTCCGTGACTCTGCACGACGATACCGTGCTCGACGCTAAGCTCGTGGGTCGCGATGAGAAAACCGATATCGCGTTGCTCAAGATCACCACGGACAAACCCCTCACGGCGGTGCCGTGGGGCGATTCCGATAAGGTGCGCGTCGGTGATTGGGCGGTGGCGATTGGCAATCCGTTCGGTTTGGGCGGCACTGTGACGGCCGGAATTATTTCGGCCCGGGCTCGCGATATTGATGCTGGCCAGTATGATGATTTTTTCCAAACCGATGCGGCCATTAACCGTGGCAACTCCGGCGGCCCATTGTTTAATCTCGATGGTGAAGTCATTGGCATCAACACCGCGATATTCTCACCCTCAGGCGGTTCGGTCGGCGTCGGCTTCGCCGCCGCCGCCAATCTCGTCAAACCAGTTCTGGGTGACTTGCGCCAATATGGCCGCACCCGGCGCGGATGGATTGGTGTGCAAATCCAAACGGTCAGCCCCGACATGGCTGATAGCATTGGGCTTGACCGGGCGCGTGGCGCCATGATCGCGGAAGTGGCCGAAGGCGGCCCGGCTGCGCGCGCCGGTCTTGAGCGCGGAGATATCATCTTGTCCTTCGACAAAAAGCCCATCGAAAAGATGCGCAGTTTGCCGCGCATCGTCGCCGAGACGCCCATCGACAAGGTTGTCGACATGGCCGTGCTGCGCAAGGGCAAGCAGATGACGTTGAAAGGCAAGGTGGCCGAACTTAGGAACGAGGAAGCGCCCCTCGTGACTGCCTCGATCTCGCCCGAGGACAATCGCCAGCCCGAGAGAATTGAATTGGCTGATTTGGGTATGACCGTCACACCCGTGACCGAGCGCATGCGCAAACGCTACCAACTTGAAGAAGGTGTCACTGGCTTGATGGTGCTCGACGTCGATGACGATAGCGATGCCGCGGATAAGGGTATCCGGCGCGGAGATGTGATCGATGAAATTCAACAGGCGCCGGTGCAAAGCGCTGATGAGGTCCAGTCCGCCATTGCCAAGGCCAAAACGGACAACCGCAAATCCGTGTTGCTGCGCGTGCTGTCGGGCAAGAAGGTCGGTTTCGTCGGCATCAAGCTTGCGGGCTAATTAGCCGTATGCGGGTTGACTTTTACCACCTGCAAACCTCGCCGTTGGCGCGGGCGTTGCCAGCGCTACTAGAGCGCGTTCTGCAATCTGGTCAGCGTGCGGTGGTGATGGCCGCCTCTGATGACCGCATCGAAGCGCTGGCCAATCACCTCTGGACCTACAACCCTAATTCTTGGCTGCCACATGGCTCGGCCAAGGACGGTTTTGCAGCTACCCAGCCGGTCTGGCTGACGGTCAAAGAAGAAAACCCTAACGGCGCCAAGGTGCTGGTGCTGACCGATGGTATGTCAGCTGCCTTCCAAGGTGCCTTCGAGCGTTGTCTTGATTTGTTCGATGGCAATGCCGAGGAGGCTGTGACCAATGCCCGGGCCCGCTGGAGCCAAGCCAAGGAGCAAGGCCACGAGCTGCATTATTGGCAGCAAAACGCTGCCGGTGGCTGGACCGAAAAGGCGACCTAAAACGACCGGGTAAGGGTCCGTTGCGCCCCTGAGGCGAGTTGTCTATAACCCCGCCCGAATTCAACAACACCCATCCCATCACCCTAACCCAAGCGAGTTTCCATGGCCGTGCAACGCACTTTTTCGATCATTAAGCCCGACGCCACCCGGCGCAACCTGACGGGCAAAATCAATGCTTTGCTGGAAGAGGGGGGTCTTCGCATCGTCGCGCAAAAGCGCATTCATATGACCCGCGCCCAAGCCGAAGCATTTTACGGCGTGCACAAGGATCGCCCATTCTTTGGCAGCCTGGTGAGTTTCATGACCTCGGGCCCTGTCGTCGTGCAGGTGTTGGAAGGCGAGAACGCCGTCGCGCGCAATCGCGAAATCATGGGCGCCACCAACCCCGCCAACGCCGCGCCAGGGACCATTCGCAAAACCTTCGCGGAATCGATCGAGGCAAACTCCGCTCATGGCTCGGACTCACCTGAAAATGCCGCGATTGAAATCGCTTACTTCTTCGCGGGCTGCGAAATCGTCGGCTAACATTTAGTCCATGGCTCAACTGCCGCAGTGTCCGCGTCTGGCGTTCCTGGCCTCGCATAATGGAACCAATATGCGCGCGATTGTGGCTGCGTGCCGGATGGGCCGGTTGAACGCCGAGCCTGCGTTGCTCATCAGCAACAACCGCGACTGTGGCGCCATCGCTTGGGCCGACTTGCAAGACATTCCTTGGCAGCACCTGAGTGCCACCAAGCTGGGCTCGGAAGCGGCCGTGGATGATGCCATGGCGCGCGAGTTAAAAGCCGCCAACGTCGACCTCATTGTGCTGGCTGGTTACATGCGCAAGCTGGGCCCAAAAACATTGGCGGCGTTTTCAAAGCGCATCTTAAACGTTCATCCCGCACTGCTTCCGAAATTCGGCGGGCAAGGCATGTATGGCAAGCATGTGCATGAAGCAGTGCTGAAATCGGGTGACAAGACCACCGGCGTGACTATTCACATCGTCGATGGCGAATACGATCACGGCCCGATTGTCGCCCAAGCCGAAGTGCCCGTTGCCGTAGGCGATTCACCCGACACATTGGCGGCACGCGTACAGGCCAAAGAGCAAGAACTCTATCCGCAGGTACTGAAGAAAATTTTCAGCGGCGAGATTGATTTAGATAAGCTTTAAGCCCTCAATGAACGTGCCCGCAGCGGTGAATGCGATGAAGCAGAGTCAATTCACCCTCTGTTCAGGCCAGATTCAATACAGCCTGCTATCAACGCTCCTGTGTTGGCTACACGAGGGGCTTCTGCTGTTGACAACCGCTAACGCAAGGGCCCTTAACCGACATTCCCCGGATGAACCCCGGCTTCAGGCAACATGGTAGGCGTAAGGGCCGCCTATTACAACTTCGGGGGTACTTTGCTGGATTTTCCGCCAAGTCCCTTCTGAACGCAGACTTCTCAGCCCGCCGATACCCCTGTTTCCC
>SHWP01000065.1 GCA_009693785.1 Rhodospirillaceae bacterium | reverse complement strand
ATCGAGCCTGGGAGCACCGGAATCCACTTCACCCGCTGGGTGCGCCATAACTGCCCTCGATCCAACGACATAAACTGCTGATGCCTATGTCTGAATCGATGCGCGCTCCCTGGCAACTCATATGTTCATCCGGGGAATGCGGGATTAATCCAACCAACACCAGAGTTAAAAACCCCTCCCGCGTCATGCCGGGAGGGGTTTTTCTTTGGCAGCAGGCCTTGTGCGCCGTCTCCGTGGCCAGTGCCTGAAAGGCCACACCCTGCGATATTTTCACACACCCCTCCCTTAATGATTGGACTTAAAGGGATACTCAAATATCTTGGCGGTGGGAGATTCCTGATCGCTGATCCATTTTTTGGGGGAGAGTCCGCAATGGCACGTTCCAATTTTCGTAACCTTGTTGCCGTGTGCCTGGCGTCCAGTTGCCTCACTGGTATTGCCGCTTCGGCTGCTGCGCAGCAAATCGAAGAAATCGTGGTGACGACACGCAAGCGTGCCGAGAACCTGCAAGACGTGCCCATCGTCATCACCGCCTTCACCGCCGAGACCATGGCGCGCAAGGGCATCGCCAGCCTGGAAGACATCACCAAGTTCACGCCAGGCATGACGCTTGAGGAAGGCTTCTCGAAGCAAGACACCCGCATCACCATTCGCGGGCTATCGCCCAGCCGTGGCCGCCAAAATGCCGCCGTACTGATCGATGATGTGGATATTTCATCCGAAGCCATTGATACGGCGGGTGGCTCGCTGTTCATCAACCCCCGCCTGTTCGATATTGAACGTGTCGAGGTGGTGAAGGGCCCGCACTCGGCACTCTATGGCCGTTCGGCGTTCGCCGGCGCCATCAACTACATCACCAAAAAGCCTAGCGATGAAATTAGGCTTAATGCCTCGGCCGAAATCGCCAACCCCGGCGTGCTCGAAGGCCGCGTCAGCGCCAGCGGCCCCGTGGTTGCCGGCAAACTGGCCTTAGGTGGATCGCTCGCCATTTGGCACAGCAATGGTTTTTATGACAACAGCATCACTGGGCGTAACCTTGGCGGGAACGATGGCCACGGCGCCTCGGTCAGCGGTGTCTTCACGCCGAATGATATGCTCAAGTTCACGATCCGCAGTGAATATAGCGATGATCATTTCGATCCCGAAGCCCGTACCTTCGTGGCTCCCTTCGCAACCTCACTCTCGCTTCCGGCCGCAGCAGTGACAGCCGGCATTCCTGGTATTGGAGCGACGGCAACGGTAACGGCTGTATTAGGGCGCATCCCCGACGCCGCCCGCCTGCCACTGCCACGACTCAGCACCAACCCGCGCACGCCGGGCCTTGACTATCCGGGCGATGACCGGAAGTTACGGTCTTTCTCGTTGCGCGGCGATGCGGAATTCAGCATGGCATCGTTGGTCTCGCTGACATACTTGTCTGACAATGACCTTACGCAATTTCACGATGCTATTGGCTATGGCGATGTCAGCGTGACCAATGCGCTTCAAGAAACCCATTTCATCACCAACAATAAATTGATTAGCCAAGACCTGCGGCTGCAATCCAACGATGAGGATGGCCCGTTAAGCTGGACGGTCGGTGGCTTGTTCTGGAACGAAGTCACGCGCCAAGAGGGCCGCCCCGTCGCATGTATCGCACTGCCGGGCGGCTGCGTGCCTATCCTCAGCACCTTGGGAATCAATCGGCCCTTTTTCTCGCCAGGCCCGAATCAGGACGTCCGCGATAGCCACCATTACTCGATATACGGACTGGCTGAATACGCCGTAACCGACGCGCTCAAGCTGTCAATCGAAGTCCGCCATGTTTGGGAATCCGAACATGCCGCATCGACAGTCAACAACACCATCGTGGGCTGCAACGGCGGGCAACGCACGCAGGCGCCGCCACCGCTACGCTGCTTGGTCCCTGGCCCGCAAGTTCAAACACCCAGTGTGGTTGTTTACCGCGACGGCACCACATTGCGTGGCCTTCAAACCAAAAGCCAATTCACCACGCCGCGCTTTACGGCCGAGTATAAATTTGCAGACGCAGGCATGGTTTATGCCTCGGCTGGTAAAGGCCAAAAGCCCGGCGGTACCTTGTCGCTGCTGGCACCCACTGTCATCAATGTCGGCGGTGTGCCCGATACGGCGGATTTCGGTAACACCCGCTTCCTTGAGGAAAGACTTTGGGTCTATGAGTTGGGCTTGAAGTCCGACTGGCTGGATGGGCGGCTGCGCACCAATGCCGACGTCTATTATCAAGACTTCAAATACAAACAGGAAACCGGTACGCGCGTGGGCAACGATGGCCTGCCTGTGCCCGGCCCCGCCAATGCCGAAAAGGCGCGCGTGATAGGGTTTGAACTCGATGCTACAGCCGCGCTCACCGACAGTTTAACCTTCGCGGCCGGCTACACCTACATCGACGCGATCTATAAAAAGTTCGTCGCGCAACAAACCACGGCTGGCAACATTGCTTTGGGTGGTAATTGCACGGTCGCGCGGCCTACGGTCGGAACACCCTTCTGCCTCGTGGACTATTCAGGCAAGCGTTTGGGCCTGGCGCCGAAACATTCGTTCAACATCTCGGCGGAGTTGAAGCAACCAGCATTCGGCGATGCCGATTGGTTCATCGAAGCCGACACCCGTTATGTTGGACGCCGCTTCACGACGTTTGACAACTCCACAATCCTCAACTCGTTCTTCACGTTGGACCTGCGGGCGGGGTTGAGCACCGACAAATGGCAGCTCACGGCCTATGTGAATAACGCAACAAACAACGACGCCTTGAAGGCGGGTAGTGTTTCCTCGCCCGCGTTCCCATTTAGCTTCCTTATTCCAACATTTCCTGGCGTAAACAGCGGGTTTGTCGCCAATCTGCCCGACAAGCGCCAATTCGGACTGCGCGCCTCGTACACGTATTAAACAAGGCACAACGTTGATATACAAAAAACCCTCCCAGATTGCTGGGAGGGTTTTTTCATTTGAATCGGAAATCGTGGATTACGCTGTAGCTTTATCGCGCCCGATTAGCGCCCGGCCCGCCACCAGTAGGCCCCATGTCAAAATCGCGAATAGGAACGCGAGCCCATACAGAACGACGGGCACGCTGAAGATCTCGTTGACCGCTCCCCAGCCCCGGAAGAATTGATAGGTCACGACAATCCCACCCAGGTAGGCCGCCCAAAACGACCAGCGCAGCCAGTTGGGCAAACCCAAGCCGTACATTTGAGTGATCACGAACATCGCCATGAAGCCAAACAGAAACTGCGCCCAGGCCTCGCCGCTACCCAAGATGATCGCCACCAAAGTGCCATGAAACAGCACCATCACCTCCATGGCCACCATCCAATATTTATTCACATGCAGCTTGGTGAAAAACAAACTGCCCTGCACCATGATGAGCGTGGTGTAGAGCGTGCCCATGAGGTGCCCGGTGTTGGTCTCCATCGGGTGATACCAGAAGGTGTAAATCGCCGCCCATGAGAAGATATAGCCGTGATACTTGCGCATGGCGCGGCCGGCTTCTTGCATCATCGGCGCGCGTGCGCCCACAGCCAAACCGCGGCGCTGGTTTTCCATCACCAAAACCATGGCCAGCAGAACGATCACCGAGCCCTGCGAGGTCATGATGTGGGTGTCTTGGGCCGTGCCATCGTAGAAAAAGTGCGTTTGAACGAGGTGCAGCAGCAAGAACAATGCATTGGCCGCCAGTGCCAGCACATTGGCTGGGTGCAACTTGTCGGAATACTTTTCGCCCCGGGTTTGGGCGTAATAAATCAGGCCCCAGATCGAGGCTTGATGAAGAATGTACCCGCCCCAGGCGGTTGCGTGACTCCAAACTGTCGGGTTCGGAAGCTTCCAATAGTAATGAGCAAAGCCGGTATCGGGGGCAAAGGCGATCTCGGGCATATAGGGGGCCAGCAGCCGGATCAGCGCCACATAGGCCACACAGAAAACGATCCCCGCCACCAATCCCGTCGAGGCCGGGATATTAGCCCAAAACGGCGCCCCACCATGTTGATCGGCAGGCAAGTTATTCGCGGTGGTAGCGGTCATCGTGGCACTCCCTTAAGCGGCAGCAAACCTAGCCCAAGGGCGGGCCGGTACAACCCTTTATACGGGGGTGACTTTCAGGCGGATGACTGGTACCCGAGCCAAAAAATTCGGGGCTAATGCAGGATGGTTTGCCTGGCGGGGCTAGCATGCGGGTCTTCCTCGCCCCTCAGAACACGGCGCAGCACGCCCGCCAATTCCTCGGCTGAAATGGGCTTTCGGCGAAGGCTGCAGCCCCTGCCTCCAGCGCCCGTTCGGCGGTCGCCGTATCGCTAAAGCCCGTATAGAGCACAATTTTAAGAGACGTGTTGCGGCAGCACATCAAAGCCCAGTTTTGACTCGAAATTGGCGCGCCCGGCAGGACTCGAACCTGCGACCCCATGCTTAGAAGGCATGTGCTCTAATCCAGCTGAGCTACGGGCGCTTGGGAATGAACGGCAAGCGCAGGATTACGAGACTAAATCCTACGATACTTTCTCGAAGGCAAAGTTATCGGCGTAGGCGCGTGGTCTGAGGGGCCGCGCTTGTGGCTCGATCACGCGGTACTCGAAGCCCTTCTTTTTGGCGAAGGCCACGGCTTCTTCTTTGGTGTCAAAGCGCATGCGCAGCTGGCGGTTGGTGTCGTGGCTGCCCGCCCAGCCCATCAGGCCGTCGGCCACGGGCGCATCGCCCGGCTCGTGCTCGCACAGCCATTGTTTGGTATTGCGCAGGCCCGATTGCATGGCGGTTTTGGTGGGGCGGTAAATGCGAACGGTGGGCATTCTTTAACTCTCCGCTGGCGGGCTAGGCTGGCCGCCATCATAGCGCCGAACACGTTGAAAAACATATGAAAAATGGTCGGAGCGAGAGGATTCGAACCTCCGACATCTAGCTCCCAAAGCTAGCGCTCTACCAGGCTGAGCTACGCTCCGACACCCCTGCGGGCCAGGCGTTTCTAAGGGTTCCGGGCGCTCCCCGCAACACCCACGGCGGGTGAAAACAGCCTAATCATGCCCTTTTGAGTCCCTTTGCCCACTGCCAGAATCCGAACACGCGCCCTAAGATGACGCCGCTACAACATCGAATGGGGAGGTTTTCGATGACTGCACGCAAAACATCCATCGCGACAAGGCTGGCTGGTGCATGTTGCGCGGCTGCTTTGCTGTGCGCCCCGGCAGCCGCGCAAGGTCAACGCGAGCCGACCCGCGCGCGGGCCGCCGATGGCGTGCTCGCCGAAGCGCCAGTGCAAAGCCAAATGGTGCGCACCATGATCATGACCTGCAAGGTCGAGGAGACAATTAAATTCTACCGAGATGTCTTGGGCCAAACTGTCATCAATGACGATGGTGGCAGGCCCGTGACCGTGGCGCAGCAGCTCATCGACATGCTAGATACGGGGAAAATCCGCATGGTGATTTTTGGCGGCACGGGCGAATACCCAGCCGGGCCGATGATGGGCGGCCGGATTGGCATGTTGGGCGTGCTCGACCCCAAACACCAGCATGCAAAGAGATGAACAAGGCCAATCACCGCCTGGCGCATGGCGCCGTGATCATGCCCATCCGGGTGTCGAACATGCCCGAGATTCTGAAACGCGCCAAAGCCATGGGCATTGAAGTGATCAAGCAAGGCCCCTCGCCCTCGCGGCTGACATGGCAAACGCTGCTTTATGACCCCAATGGCATCATCCTTGAGTTGTTTGAACTCAATGTCACCAAGATTCCGGTGTGAGGGCTGGGCGACAGCAATGGGTCCAACAAAAGGCGCAATTCGATACCGAAGTTCCAATCGCGTGAGTACCCATTGAAGCAGGCACTAGAGACAGTGCAGCAAGCGCTCGCGCTCTATAACGCCGGGGATTTCGGGCAAGCCAAGATTCTATGTGAAAAAGCTCTTGCCAAAGATGCTGGCGATTCAAGCGCGTTGTATTACTTGGGCCTGATCGCGCTCAGGTCTGCCCAGCCAGAAGCGGCGGCGGACTTTTTCGCCCGTGCCATAGCCGTCGAGCCGGGAAATCCTGATTTTCACGCTAACCACGGGGCTGTTCTGCAAGCGCTGAAACGCCCGCAAACGGCACTTGAAAGTTATGACAAAGCGCTGGCCCTCAAACCAAATTATGCCGAAGTCTGGATTAACCACGGCAATGTTCTGCAAGAACTCGGGCAATTCCAGGCGGCGCTGGCGAGTTATGAGCAAGCCATCACGCACAAACCGGACTATGCGGTTGGGCACTATAGCCGTGGGGTGTTGTTGCAAAAGTTAGGACAAGCCAAGGCGGCGCTGACCTGCTTCGAACAGGCCGTCACATTCAAGCCGGAATTTGCCCAAGCCTGGGCCACACAAGTAGGCATTCATCAAGACATGCGGCGGTTTGATGCCGCCCTGGCCAGTTACGACAAGGCCATCGCTTCGAACCCGAGTTACGCCGAGGCCTGGAACAACCGGGGCAATGTACTTCAAGAGCTTGGTCAATTTAGTGACGCTTGCGAGCTTTGCGAAGGCGATTGAACTCAAGCCCGCGTCCGCGCACGCCCACTTCAACCATGGCAATGCCTTGCTGAAACTGAAACGCAACGCTGACGCCGTGCGGTCTTTTGCGCGCACGCTTGAGTTATCACCAGATTTTAGTTTTGCGGCGGGATACATGCTTCACGCCAAGATGCTGTCCTGCGATTGGGCGGGGTTGTCCGAACTGTGCGAACAGGTTGAAACCGGCATTCACGCGGGCAAGGCGGCGGCTGAACCCTTTGGTTACCAAGCTATTTCGGCATCGGAACATTCGCTGCGCCGTTGCGCTGAAATTTACCTCGCCCATAAGTTCCCAGAACAAACAAACCTATTCGCCAGCACGAAACAACAAACACCTCAGAAGATCCGGATTGGCTATGTGTCGGGGGAATTCCGCGAACAGGCCACGTCGATCCTCATGGCTGAATTATTTGAGCTGCACGACAAAACTCGTTTCGTGATAGTCGCGTTTGATAACGGTTGGGATGACGGCAGCGACATTCGCGCCAGAATCAACGCCGCCTGTGACGGCGTGGTCGATATCAGCGGCTTGGGCGACTTTGAGGCTGCAACGGCCATTCATGAACGCAAGATCGACATCTTGCTCAATTTGAATGGATATTTTGGCGCGGCGCGCCAGGGCGTTTTTGCCCATAGGCCAAGCCCGATTTTGGTCAATTACCTTGGTTTTCCAGGAACAATCGGCGCCAGTTACATCGACTACCTGATTGCCGATCGCACAGTGATTCCTGAAGCGAGCAGACAACACTACACCGAAAAGA
Source organism: Rhodospirillaceae bacterium (assembly GCA_009693785.1). Taxonomy (GTDB): domain Bacteria; phylum Pseudomonadota; class Alphaproteobacteria; order Rhodospirillales; family Rhodospirillaceae. The sequence continues at coordinate 3,972 of SHWP01000065.1, read as the reverse complement.
TCGTTTATCTGCCCGATTGCTGCCAAGCCAATGACACGAAGCGGCGGATCGCGGATAAAATATTCACGCGCGCCGAATTGGGACTGCCTGAATCAGGGTTTGTATTCTGTTGTTTCAACAACAATTACAAAATTACGCCTCAGACGTTTGATGGATGGATGCGGATCCTCAAACAAGTTAGCGGCAGCGTGCTGTGGCTGATCGTGGACGATGCGACCGCAGCGGCGAACTTGCGTCAGGAAGCCATGTGGCGAGGAGTAACTGCTGATCGTCTGATATTCGCTCCACGCATGCCGTTGTCAGAGCATCTTGCGCGGCATGCGGAGGCTGATTTGTTTCTCGATACCTTGCCTTACAACGCCCACACCACGGCCAGCGATGCCCTATGGGCCGGGTTACCCCTGCTGACTTGTACAGGCACGACATTCCCAGGCCGGGTGGCCACAAGTTTGCTCAAGGCTATCGGCGTTCCAGAGTTGATTGCCTCGGCCCAAAATGAATTTGAGGTTAAAGCCGTCGAACTAGCTACTCACCCGGAAAGGCTGGCGCAAACTCGGCAAAAACTGTGGGCTCATCGTTTGACAACCCCGCTATTCGACAGCAAACGATTCACAACAAACATCGAGAATGCATACCTTCAGATGTACGAGCGCTACCAGGCCGGACTGCACCCGAACATATGGCTGTTATGGAGACGGAATAAAGGACGAGCTTTGATCTAACGTGCAAAATAAAAAACCCCGCAAGCCTTGCGGCCTGCGGGCTTGAGAAATGCACCTATATCGCTGTTTACCAACGATAAGTCGTGCGTGCGTAGTAGAAGCCGCCGTTAAAGCCGCCCGGCGAGAAGTTCGAGTACTGCGCAAACCCGTTGGGATTGGCTCCGGGAATCACGAGGTCCGGGTACTTATCGAAGATGTTGTTCGCGCCGACAGCCACCGACCATGATTCGGTGACGTCGTAGCCCACTTCGGCGTCGGCTACCCATTGCGAGCCGAATGTTTGGTCGACTGCTGCGTTGGCGTTGCGCGAGGTGAACTTGCCAAAACGGTTAGCATGCAAGCTCACATCGAAGTCGTTGACTGCGTAGTTGACGCCCAAATTGATCTTGTTCTTCGGCTGAGCGACGGTGAAGCGGCCTTCTTCGACGCGGGCAAAGCGGTTGAGTTGCAGGCCCAGCGCCGTCAGCGTAGAGGGGTTGCCCTTCACTGCCTTGACGTTGGTTTCGTTGAAGTTAGCGCCCAGCGACAAGCCCAGCGAACCATTGCCCACTTCCGTGCGGTAGCTCGCGACGATGTCGATGCCCTTGGTGCGGGTATCGATGGCGTTGGTGAAGAAGCGCCCGCCCGTCACGCCCGGAAAGCCGCGTGCGGTCAGGAAGTTTTGCACCGGCGTGCCCGTTAGGTTTTCGGAAAGAACGATGCGATCATCGATGTCGATGCGGTAAGCATCGATGGTGATATTCATGCCTTCTACCGGCTGGGCGGTGATGCCCAAGCTGAGGTTGACGGATTTCTCGGCCTTCAGGGCTTCAGCACCCAGCAAGCGAGCTTCGGGGCTGTTGACGCGGAAAGTGCGCACTTCGAAGGGAATGCCGCCAATGAAATTGGTGGCCGTGGATGAGAAGTACGTCTGTTGTAGCGATGGTGCGCGGAAACCGTTGGATACCGCACCGCGGATGCCAAAGTTATCGACCACATCAAGCTTGAAGGCGAACTTGCCCGAGCCGGTGGAGCCGAAGTCCGAGTAGTCTTCGACGCGTCCAGCCACCGACACCAAAAGCGCGTCGGTCAGGTTGGTTTCCAGGTCGATGTAAGCCGATTTGGAATTACGGCCTGCATCCACTTGATCGTTGGGGCGGAACCCTGGGAAACCCTGGGCACCCGGGGCACTCAAAGTCGTTGCGTCTTGGCGGCCGGGTTCGGTGAATAACGTGCGCCCGCCATCGGCGTAGGAGGCCGGCTCGCCCGCACCGAGTTCGTAGCTTTCGTGACGCCACTCGGCTCCAAACGAGATGCTGACCGGCTCGGGTGTGCCGATGTTGGCCTCGGTGCTGAAGTCGAGGTTGCCCACGAACTGTTCGTACTGCAGGTCACCCGCATAAAACGACAGCGGGCTTGCGGCACCGTAGGTCGCATTCAGCGTGTTCTCGACGCCGAAGGGGAAGTGGTTAAATCCATACTCCAGGCTAGCATCCCAGCGGAAGTCATCGCCGCCCTTGGCCCCACCGGCCACCGACGAATCGGTGATGTCGGAGGTGATGTAAGGCAAGAAGCCGTTGGGATAGATCGCGCGGATGTTGTTGACATCGCGCGGACGGCGCCACGTCGCGCCGCTTTTGCCTTCACGCTGGCTGTAGTTGCCAAACGAGTACAACTCGACCATGTCGTTGAGCGGCACCGTGAGGTTATAGACCACGTTGATATCTTCAACGCGGCTATCGCCGTATTTGAAATTATTAGTGCGGTCGATAGTGGCTTCGCGAGGGTCGGGCCCAGCGCCGACATTGTTGTATTGCTGGCGAATATCGGCAGCCTGGCGGTTAGTGAAACCGCGATGGCGGTATTCGGCCGTCAGGTTCAAGGCGCCCTCTCCGCCAACGCCAATGCCCATGTTTCCCTGGGTTTGGTACAGATCGCCGTCGCCCTCGTAATGGGTGCCAACATTGGCCGAGAGCATTCCGCCCTCAGACTCGTTCTTCAAAATGACGTTGATGACACCCGCAATGGCGTCGGAACCATACTGAGCCGCAGCACCATCGCGCAAAATTTCAATACGCTGGATGGAGGCCGAGGGGATAGCGTTCAAATCCGCCGACGTCGACCCGCGCCCGACCGAGCCGTTGAGGTTCAAGAGCGAGGTTTGGTGGCGGCGCTTACCGTTGATCAAAACCAAAGTTTGGTCGGGCGATAGCCCGCGCAAGGTGGCAGGGCGGATGTGGTCGGTGCCGTCGGTAATGCTGGGCTGCGGGAAGTTGAATGAGGGCACCAGGGTGTTGAGAATCCGATTGACCTCGCCCAGACCCGACTTGGTCAGGTCGGCCGTGGAGACCACATCGATGGGCACTGGCGAATCTGCCACTGTGCGGTCGAGCCGGCGTGTGCCGGTTACAATGATTTCCTCCAGCACGCTGGCATTTTGTTGCGCGGCAGGCTGGGCAAAAGCAGACGCACCGCCCAGGCCCATGCTGGCGCTCAGCGCCGTGGCCGTAAGCAAAGTAGCTTTGCGTAAGACAATATATATGTGTGAGTTCGACACTGGCGTCGTTGCCATCGAATATCCCCAGTTCTTGTGATGTTAAGGTTTTGTGACCGAGGAAATTCTAGCAGAGGTGGCCGAGCTACGTAACGCCATCTCGGGCATTTCGTGATTTTTTTGGCCGAGTGTGACGCTAGCGCAACAGCAAGCAAACAAGGCTTTTAAACTGCGAATGGTTGCACCCCCGTAAGATTGTTCTAGTGCACGTTGGAAGAAGCCTCTGAATCTTGCGGCGGGGTTGAATGAGGCCTCTTAGTGAGGTCGGGACTCGAACTCGCTGCGCAAGCCCAGGGATAAACTGGCGCATGCTTTTTGCAGAGCGGTGCCCAGTATGGATCGTTTTCATTCCCTGAGTACACACAGTTCGTCGCCTCGGCCCACTCCTGCCAGCCAGTGAGTTGCCAGCGACCATTATCTTCTTTCACAAAGAGCTGCTCGCGAATATCGATACGACCCGGGTCATTACTATTCCAGAGATACATAATCTCGGTGTGGCCGATATAGAAAGACCGCAACAAGGTGCGGCCGGGGGGAAAAAAGCGTTAGCTAGGCCGAGCGACGCTTGATGATGGCCTCAAGCCGTTGGCGCAGTGCGGTGCAATTGACCACGATATCGCGGTCTTTCTTCATGCGCACCTTGGTGGATGTCTGCGCCTCGGCACAGACAAAAATTTGGTGACGAATGCCCAACATCGCACAGCTAGGCCCGATGAC
>SHWP01000021.1 GCA_009693785.1 Rhodospirillaceae bacterium | reverse complement strand
TGTCCTGACGGCGAAGATTGGACGCGTTTTCGATGGCCAATTCTTCGGCGAAGGTGAGAAGTTCTGCGGGGGGTTTACGTTTGAGTTCTGAAAGATGCATGGGTGCCGCGATGAAAAAGGGGGGGAAGACAGAGGAACTGAAATCTAACACCCATTTCTGCCGGATCGGCAGGTGAAAGCTTCGGGTGTTAAAAATGAAGTCGATCAGGACTGATCGAAGATGATGGATAACTCCTACCCGAGTGATTTGAGAAAGTCAACCGCACTCAAACCCGGCGATAGGGTTCTACCCCATATAAATAATAAGAATCTTAAAAGGATGTAGTTGTAGGTTGTACCCTAGAGTCCTGGGGATTCACGACCCCACGGTTATCCTTCACAAGCTCCTGTTAACGATATGGGCCCTGTCGTTGCAAATATGAATCATGGGGATACGTTGCAATACCCCAATAGATTACTTGCATGCCCTCATTTGCGTGCCGGGCAAAAGCTGCGGATAAACCGTCCTGGCGCCGGGATCCACTTGTTGTTCGCAAAAAAAGCACATCTATCCCCAGGCGCATAACCTAACCTGGGGAATCTCTGCTGCAGGCATGCTTTAAAACTCCGGCTCTGTGACACCACAGTTATCCCCGTTGTTTCAATACTATCCCAGGGCTAAAAAACGACATGAGCGAACCACAGCCCTTCAACCTTCACCTGGTCTCCGATTCGTCTGGTGAAACCGTGACCAACATAGCGCGCGCATGTTTGGTGCAATACTCCGGCACGCCCGTAACGGAACACTTCTGGTGGCTGGTTCGCACCACCGGTCAAATGACGCGTGTGATTGAAGGGATTCGCGGCGCACCAGGCCTCGTGATCTACACACTTTTAAATTCCGACGTCCGCTCGCTTTTGGGAAAAGCCTGCCGCGAGATGAAAATTCCAGCCGTCTCCGCGCTTGATCCGGTCATGCAAGCACTAGGGCGGTATTTCAAGCGCGAAGCCAGCAGCGAAATCGGCCGACAGCATGTCCTCGACGATGACTATTTCCAACGCATCGATGCTATGCATTTCACCATGCAACACGACGACGGCCAATCGATGGCAACCATGGTCGATGCCGATATTATTATTGTCGGTGTGTCGCGAACGTCAAAAACACCCACCTGCATGTACTTAGCCAATCGCGGCTACAAAGTTGCCAACATTCCGCTGGTGCCTGGGCTTGTGCTCCCCGATGAAATTATTGGCGCGACCAAGCCGCTATTTGTGGGCCTGACGCGCGAACCCAAAAGCCTGAGCGACATTCGCCAAAGCCGCTTGCGCATTATGAACGAAACGCGCGGAGAAAGTTATGCTGACATCGACCTCGTGCGCGAAGAGGTGGCCGAATCCCGCCGCCTGTTTGCCAAACATGGCTGGCCGGTGATTGACGTCACTCGCCGATCTATCGAAGAAACGGCCGCCGGCATCATTCAACTTTATAACCAACGCCATGCGGTGAGCGCGTGAACACTCCGCCGCGTGTTATCCTTGCCTCGACCAGCAAAAGCCGCGCGGCGGTTCTGGCCAAGGCGGGCGTGGTCTTCGCCCAAGAATCTCCTGGTGTGGATGAAGACGGCACCAAAGCCGCGCAGCGCGCGCAACGCGCGAGCACGGCCAAATGCGCCGAAACACTTGCCGAAATGAAAGCCTTGGCCGTCTCAAACCGCAACCTCGATGCTTTGGTGATCGGCGGCGATCAAATGCTTGAATGTGACGGCACATGGTTTGATAAGCCCGTCGACCGGATCGGTGCGCGCACCCAACTGCAAGCTTTGCGCGGCAAGCGCCACCGGCTGATCAACAGCCTTATCGTGGCGCGGGCCGGGCAACGGCTATGGCATCACGCCGACCATGCCGACATCACCATGCGCAACTTTACCGACGCGTTTTTGGATAACTACCTGTCGCAGGCGGGGGATGGGATATTGCGTTCCGTGGGCGGGTATGAACTAGAAGGGTTGGGGCCGCAGCTGATGGAAAAAGTCGAGGGCGATTTCTTCTCTATTCTCGGCCTTCCCCTGCTTCCGTTGCTGGCCGTTCTGCGCGAACATGGCGTCTTGTTGAAATAACCAACGTGATCGATACGTAAGCCCATGGGCAACGGCACTCACATCATCAGCGGCCGGGCAAAAACCGCAGGCGTCATGGGCTGGCCCATTGGGCACTCTAAGTCGCCCGCGCTGCATAATTTCTGGCTCCGCCAGCACCATATCGACGGCGCCTACGTGCCCATGGCGGTTAAGCCTGAACATTTGACGCAAGCCTTGCGGGCGCTTTCTGCGCAAGGATTCGCCGGGGTCAACCTCACGGTCCCCCACAAAGAAGCGGCCACGACCATCGTTGATGAGATCTCCGATGTGGCAAAAAAAATCGGGGCCATCAACACAATTTTTGTTTTGCCCGATGGCCGCCTGCGCGGCACCAATACCGATGCCTTTGGTTTCATCGAAAATCTGAAACAAGGCTTTACCGGCTTTAATGCGGCCGCGGGCCCCGCCGTGGTGTTGGGTGCGGGTGGGGCCGCGCGCGCGGTGTGCGTTGCGCTGATTGATGCCGGGTGCCGCGAGGTCCGCGTGATCAACCGCACGCTTGCGCGTGGCGAGGCATTGGCAAAATCATTGGGGGCCAAGATCAAGACCCTGCCTTGGCAAAACCTTGCAACGGCGATGAAGGATGCGGCCCTGTTAGTGAATGCCACCAGCCTTGGCATGACGGGCCAACCGCCCCTCGACATAGACCTATCGTCTTTGCCCAAAACAGCTGTAGTGACCGACTTGGTTTATGCTCCACTCGACACCGCGCTTCTCGTCGCGGGGCGTGAGCGCGGCAATCCAACGGTCGATGGGCTGGGAATGTTGCTCTATCAGGCTCAAGCCGGATTTGAGGGCTGGTTTGGCGTGAAGCCCAGCGTAACGCCAGAGCTGCGCCAACACCTGCTCTCGTTAGGCTAAGGGCCATGGCTTTGTCGCGCGCATCTCATCGCCGCACGCGGGCCTCGTTTCCTCGCATCATTGGCCTCACGGGGTCTATTGCCATGGGCAAGTCCACAGCAGCAAGCATGCTGCGCCGCCTTGGCCTGCCGGTATTTGATTCTGACGGTGCGGCGCGCGCGCTAACGGCAAAGAATGGAGCGGCCATGCCGGCCATCGCCAAACGATTTCCAGGCACGGTACGCAAGGGCACACTTGACCGGCAGGCCTTGGCCAAGAAAGTTTTTTCATCGCCACGTCAGCTCGCCATTCTCGAGGCCATTCTTCACCCCCTGGTGAAAGCCCGCCGCGCGAAGTTTTTGTCGCGTATGACACGCCAGCGCAAAAAGCGCGTGATATTCGACATTCCACTGCTATTTGAAACCGGCGGCGAACGAAGCTGCGATGCCGTTATTGTTATCAGCGCACCCGCAACGATCCAGCGTCAGCGCGTCCTGCGCAGGCCCGGTATGACGGCAGGGCTGCTGTCGTCAATTCTGTCGCGTCAGATGCCAGATTCACAAAAACGCAGGCGCGCCGACATCGTTATTCCCAGCGGAATCGGCAAAGCAGAAACCTTGCGGCGGTTGAAGAAAGCCCTCATGGTCTTAGGCTAATAACGGACGAACACGTCATGCGCGAAATTGTTCTCGATACCGAGACCACAGGGCTTGATCCGCTGGTTGGCCATCGCGTCATCGAAATTGGTTGCGTTGAACTGATCAACCACATCGCCACGGGGAAAAACTTTCAGCGCTATCTCGACCCCGAACGCGACGTGCCTGCCGAAGCCGCCGCGATTAGCGGGTTGACCACCGAGTTCGTCAAAGGCAAGCCGCTCTTCGCCAACGTGGTAGACGAGTTCCTCGCTTTCATCGGCGATTCACCCATTATCGCGCACAATGCTGGCTTCGATTTGGGCTTTATCAATGCCGAACTTGTCAAGGCGGGCCGCGAGAAGATCCCTTCCGAACGCACCATCGATACGGTTCTTCTAGCGCGGCGAAATTTTCCGGGCGCGCCAGCCAGCCTTGATGCCCTATGTAAACGCTTCAATGTTGATCTGTCGGGTCGCGCCAAACATGGCGCGCTGATCGATGCGGAATTGCTGGCGAAAGTTTATCTCGAGCTTATCGGCGGCCGCGAGCCGGGATTGTTATTGGGGGCGGCGGCGGGCAACCGCAGCGATCTGCAACCCAAAGAGCCGCGCGCAGCAAGACCCATCCGCCCCCATGACCCATCGGCGGAGGAGCTGGCCGCGCAGCAGTTGTTTCTGAGCAAGCTCAAAAACCCGATTTGGCTTGGCGGCGTAAGCGCGAAGACGGAATGAGTTAAATTGCCGCCGCGGCGGGCGCAGGCGCGCGTTCAATTGTTTGGGGCTGGTCGCCGAACTTGCGCCGGTACAACTCGACGAAGTCGATCGGCTGTAACTGAAGCGGCGGGAATCCGCCATTTGAGGTCAATTCGCTAATAATTGATCGGGAGAACGGAAACACCAATCGCGGCACTTCGATCATCAGCACGGGGTGCAATTGTTCGGCCGGGATGGCGCGCTCATCGATCTGCACGATTGATGCATAAACCAGCTCAACCACAAAAACGGACTTTGGGCCAATATTAGCCTCGACGTTTGTGCGAAGCAGGATTTCAAAAACGCTCGCGCCGATATGTTTAATCTCTGTATCGACACTAACGGGAATGTCAGGCTGTTTGCCGCGCATTTCATTGAAGATGTCGGGGGCGTGGGGCACCTCAAATGATAAATCGCGAATGTACTGCCCTAAAAAGCGCATCGGAAAAGCGGGCGGCGCGGCGTTTTGTGCGTTGTCCGGGGCATCACTCATGAGGTCGCGTCCACAATAAAAGGGGTTGTTCAGGCAAGAGGGCGCGGACCTAACATGCCCCGCAAAGCCTTACAAGCATAGGCACTAATGAAGGTGTCCGCCGCCAGGAACGAAGACCAAAGCGCATGCGCAAGCCGGGGCGTTCTCTTGCTCTTTGATGGACCCAGGCTTATGTTGATGCAATAGAATGCCGCTTGTTGATCAGGCACAGATTCAAAGCATCGTCTGGTTTCGTCATCATTACGGCAGGTCGCAAAGAGACGTCATGGACGGCTTCCAGTTTATCGACATCATCTTACTCGCCATGGTTGCTGGCTTTATTGTGCTGCGGTTGCGCAGCGTCCTTGGCCGGCGCACGGGGCACGAACCGGGCCGCGACGGCCCTGCTCGCCACGCCGATGCGCTGGGGGCCGGTGCGGATAATGTCGTCAACCTGCCGTCGGCCAATGCCCGCCGCGTGGCCCCGATCACCAAGCTTGATATCGAGGCGATCTATCAAGGCACTCCGCTTGAAGACGGAATGGTGCAGTTGAAAATGACCGACCCCTCGTTTTCGGCGACGGGGTTTTTGCAAGGTGCGGCCAAGGCCTTTGAAATGATTATCGCAGCCTATGCCAAGGGCGATACGGATACGCTGCGCCCGCTGCTCAGCCCCGAGGTTTATTCTCAGTTCGCCAGCGCCATTCAAGACCGCGAGCAAAGCGGCGAAACGTTCACCAGTGAATTGGTGGTGTTAAAACCGCCAAAGGTCGAATCCGTCGAGATGCGCGGTTCTGCCGCCCACATCGCGGTGCAGTTTCAAAGCGAACAATCCAACGTGTTGGAAAATACCCAAGGCGAAGTGATCGAAGGCTCGGACGATCATGTTGAAAGCGTTACCGACATTTGGACATTTTCGCGCGACAACAATGCCTATGATCCGAACTGGATTTTGGTCGCAACCCGCAGCGTCGACTAAACCTCGCGCCCGCGTGCCTATTTCAGGGGCGTGATGGCCGTTATCAGACCAATTTTTTTAATCCTGCTTGGCGTAGCCCTCGGAGCAGGCGCAACCTATTGGTTTCTCCAACCGCCAACGGCGATTTCTGTGCCGGCGCAACCACAACCAAGCGCACCACAAGTTATCTATACGCCCCGCGCGACGAACGAGCTGCCGGGCTGGTTGGATGATGTGCTCGTTGACGCGCTGCCCGCGCTCAAGCGCAGCTGCGTTGTTGCACAAGCACAGCCACCGGAAAAAACCACAACGCTGGGCACGCTCGTATTTCAAAACAGCGATCTGACTACCGCCTGCCAGGGCGTCCTTGCCGCAGGCAATGACTCCACGGCCCTACATCAAGCCTTTGAAACAGCGTTTCAGACCGTTAGTGTGCGTGCTGCCGACAACGCGAATGGCCTGTTTACGGGTTATTACGAAGCCTCCCTGCGCGGCTCGCTCACGCGGCAGGGGGCGTATCAAATTCCGCTTTATGGGGTGCCCAAAAATCTCATCGCCGTTGCCATTAAAGATTTTGTTCCCGCCAATGCGCTCGACAAAACCAACATGCCTACGAGTTTGATCGGCCGGGTGGTGGGCCGCGAGCTCAAACCCTATTTTACCCGCGCCGAGATCGATGGCGCGCAAGCCATCGCCGCCGACAGCGATGTGATCGTTTGGGTCGAGGATGCGGTTGATGCCCATGTGCTGCACATTCAAGGCTCTGGCCAGGTGACGCTGCCCGACGGCACAATGATGCGCGTGGGCTTTGCTGGCAATAATGGCCACCAATTTCGCGGCCTCGGGCGCATCCTAATTGATGAAGGCGTGCTTGATCGCGATGGGGCGTCCATGATCGCCGTGCGCGACTGGCTCAAGAAAAACCCCGAACGCGCCCAAGTCCTCATGAACCAAAATGCGCGCTATATCTTTTTCCGCAAGATCGAGGGCGATGGACCTATAGGCGCGCAAGGGGTGGCGCTGACGCCGGGGCGCTCCTTGGCGGTCGATCCACGCATTATTCCCTTAGGTTTGCCGGTCTGGCTTGAGACGGCCGATCCCGATGGCAAACCGCTACGCCGCCTCATGCTGGCCCAAGATGTCGGCGTGGCCATTACCGGAGTCGTGCGGGGCGATTTCTTCTGGGGGGCAGGCGAGGCGGCCTTTGCCATGGCCGCACGGATGCGCAGTTCCGGCAGTTATACGGTCTTTGTTCCAAAACCCGCGCCAACGGCTACAAAAAACTAAGGTTTTTGGAAAAACCCGCCCAAATTAGGATCAGGTAACGATTTCGGCATAGCTTAACTAAAATAGGCCCCCCATCCACGGGTGGGCCATAGATTGTGGGACCCCTGGGCCGCGCATGAACACCAAGCCCACGGAAAAGAAACGTGACCGCGCTTTGTATGCGCGCCTGATCGAATCCTATCAGGCCGACCGGATTGGCCTGTTTGTCGATTTCGACCGGCTCAATCATCCCCGCTCGCCGATTTGGAGCCCGTGGGAAAACGTCGCCCCACTTCTGATCATTCTGGTCGCCGCCATCTCGGTGATGTTCGCCATCGACTTGTTGTTGGGCACCGCCGTCATGGTGATGGGAGTGTTCGCGTATTTGTTTTTGGTCCGCCCGTGGATTTCGCAGCGCGTCTATCGCCGCGCCATCGATGCGGCCATCGATAACTTGCACGATTGGAACGTCTTGTGGAAACAGGGCGGCCTGGTGATCACGCTAAATTTCATGAACAAGACGCGCTGTGTCTCGCCCGATGGTGACTGGCGCGCGTTCGTGACGCGCTATTTGCCCGAGATGGAAATGGAAGGCACGGAAATCTATAATTCATTCAACCAGGCCGCGCCCGACGAAAAAGAAATCAAGACGCTGGGCGACACCAACATGTAACCTCCGCCAGGATACGGCGGACCATTCACAAATATGCGCAAACTTACACTCGACGAACGCCGCCTGTGGGACTTCGTCACCCAGCGTGTGAGTCCGTTTCACCCGCGCCATCACATCGAAGACACCGAACCCTCCGCGCGTGGAGTTGTGAACGAACACATATCAGGGCCACCCCCGTTCAGCCCTAAACCAAAACACAAACAGGGCCCACTGCACGTTGGTACGGCGGTTGATCTTGATGCAGCAACGGCAAAAAAATTCCGCAAAGGCCGCATGCCGTGCGATGCAAGCCTTGATTTACATGACCTCACGCTCGCCCAGGCCCATGCGGCCTTGGGGCACTTCTTGCGCGCTCAACTCGGCCGTGGCGCACGCAATGTGCGGGTGATTACCGGAAAGGGCGCGCCCGATAATTCGGATGGTTCGGATCGGCCGCGCGGCCGCATCCGCGCCGAGCTGATACATTGGTTGAACGCCGCACCCCTTCGGCAGGCGATTTTATCCGTTGTCGAGGCTGGCCCACGGCAAGGCGGCTCCGGGGCGGTTTATGTCTTTCTGAAGCGTCGCGATAAAACTCGCGCCTAAGAAAGCGCGATAAAACTCGCGCTTAAAACTATGGCAGCCACGCGCGTGATGATGCCGGAATCATCGCAGCGCGTTTGCCGTGATGCTCGTAGAGCGTGCGCACCCATGCCGCACCCCGATGTACAGCCAAACTCGAGCGCCCGGCTACCATGCTCATGGGCGGCCACGCTTGTCCGGCCCAGGCCCAGCCCTCTTTACGCGCAATCGGCGCCAGCACGGCGGCTGCCGTAATGTCCGTGGCGGTTAATTGATCGCCCAACAAATAAAAATGCCGCTCGGTCAGGCCGCAGATTAAATTAAGCGCGCGCGTAATTTGTAACGACATCGATTGGTCCAAGGCGCCCGCCCGCGCGCTGAAAGCGGTTGCAGCAAATGCCACAACACGCAGCGGGCGATCTCGCCTGTCAGCCAGCGTTCAGGCCGGGCCGCGCGGCGGCGGAGGCTGGCGTCGGCGGGCAATAACCGTGGGGCCGGGCGAAGTCTTTCAAGCTCTTGAATGGCCGTGCCAATGCCAATCACCGCGCCGTCTGCGCAGTCTGCAATACGAACACCCAGCCGCCGGGGGCGGGGCACGATCTCGGCCGCTTCGGGTGGCAGGCCCTTCAGGTCCATCGTCCACCACAACCGCTCCAGGTCGATGGCAAAGGCTAGTTCAGACGGCAGGCCGCGACGGGTCTTGGGCGCGGCGGCGGGCGCGGCGTCTGCCCACTCCGTGACCCAAGCTAATGATTTATCAGCAAGATCCATCGACGAGGCCCCCCGGCCACGGGTAATATGTTAACTAGCATTTCGTATGATATTCAACATACAAAGACGTAATCTGCCATGCCCCTCTCAAAAACTCATAAGCAAAACACCCGCGACAAGATTCTCGATGCGGCAGGGCTTTTATTCCGCCGCCATGGTTTCGATGGTGTGGGCATCGACAAAATCATGGCCCAGGCGGGGCTGACGCGGGGCGGCTTTTATGCCCACTTCGATTCGAAGGCAGACTTGTTCAACGCAGTCCTAGAGCAAGAGCCAGCACTCAAGCGCATGCTCAATGAACGCCAAAGCGAATCGAAAGACGAATCACTCCAAGGCACACTCGATGTGTTGGCCACATATCTTGACCCCGGCAACACCGATTATGTCACCTCTAGCTGCCCGATGGTGAGCCTAGCGCGTGACGTCGACAAAGGCGGGCCAGCTGCCCGCGACGCGCTGACCAAAGTGATCACCGATCTCACCGCGCTGTTCAAACGCGGTATGTCAGAAGGCGGGCAAATAAAGCGCGACGAGCGGGCGCTATCAGTTTTGGCGCTATGTGTCGGCGGCGTCACCATCGCGCGCACGGCGAACAATCCGGCCCTAGCACAACAAATTCTCAACGCGTGCGAGCATGAAGCCGAGCGGCTTCTCAAAGAATAAACTTACTGAGATCACCCTTCTTGGCCAGGTCGCCGACCTGAGATTTCACATAAGCCGCATCGATTTTCACGGTTTCGCCCGAACGGTCTGTGGCGGTAAAGCTGATCTCTTCCAGAAGTTTTTCCATCACGGTGTGCAGCCGCCGCGCGCCAATGTTCTCGACGCTTTTATTAATTTCGGCGGCCAAATCGGCGATGGCGCCAATAGCATCGTCGCTAAATTCCAATGTCATGTTCTCGGTGCCGATCAGCGCCTTGTATTGCTTGATCAGGCTCGCCTCGGTTTGGGTGAGAATGCGCACAAAATCATCGCGCGTCAGCGCCTTCAATTCCACGCGAATCGGCAAGCGGCCTTGCAATTCCGGCAACAGGTCCGAGGGCTTGGCCAAATGAAACGCGCCCGAGGCAATGAACAGCACGTGGTCGGTTTTGACCGGGCCATGCTTGGTGCTCACCGTGGTGCCTTCGATCAGCGGCAGTAAATCACGCTGTACGCCCTCACGGCTCACATCCGCGCCGCGCGCATCATCGCGGCCAGTGATTTTGTCGATCTCGTCTAAGAACACGATGCCGTTATTTTCCACCGCCGATATGGCCTCACGCACGATGGTTTCTTGATCGAGCAGCTTGTCGGACTCTTCGCGCAACAACACTTCATAAGATTGCGCCACATTGAGCTTTCGCGCCTTGGGCCGCGTGCCCATCATGCCGCCCAACATTTCACTCAAATTGATCATGCCCATCGATGTGCCAGGCATGCCGGGCACATCGAAGCTGGGCATGGACGCGGCCACGGGCTCTTGCACATGTATTTCAATCTCGCGGTCGTTGATTTTGCCTTCGCGCAGCATCTTGCGGAATTTCTGGCGCGTCTCGGGCGTGGCGGTATCGCCCACCAACGCATCAAGCGCGCGGTCCTCGGCGGCGAGCTCGGCTTTGGCGGTGACTTCCTTTCGCAATCTTTCTCGCGTCATGGACATGGCGATTTCCAGCAAGTCGCGCACAATGGAATCCACGTCGCGGCCCACATAGCCCACCTCAGTGAACTTGGTGGCTTCGACCTTCAAAAACGGCGCATTGGCCAGCCTGGCTAAGCGGCGCGCGATCTCGGTTTTGCCCACGCCCGTGGGGCCAACCATGAGAATGTTCTTGGGCATCACTTCTTCGCGCAGGCCTTCGGGCAATTGCTGACGCCGCCAACGATTCCGCAGCGCAATCGCCACGGCTTTTTTTGCGTCAGTTTGGCCGACGATGTGACGGTCTAATTCCGAAACAATCTCTCGCGGAGAAAACGCACTCATAGAATTTCCACCACGACTTCGCGGTTGGTGAACACGCAAATATCGGCGGCAATGCCCATGGCCTTGCGTGCGATGGCCTCGGCCTCCATGTCGGGGCGGTCCATCAATGCGCGCGCAGCCGCCAGCGCATAAGCCCCGCCCGAGCCAATGCCGATCAGGCCATCTTCGGGCTCTAGCACATCACCCGTGCCCGTCAGGATCAACGACACATCTTTATCGGCCACCGCCATCATGGCCTCGAGGCGGCGCAAGTAGCGGTCGGTGCGCCAATCCTTGGCCAACTCCACGCATGCGCGCATCAATTGGCCGGGGTGTTTGTCCAGCTTGGCTTCAAGCCGCTCGAATAGCGTAAATGCATCGGCGGTGGCGCCCGCGAACCCCGCTAAAATCGAACCATCGGCCAAGCGGCGCACCTTGCGCGCATTGGATTTCATGATGGTGTTGCCGAAGCTAACCTGGCCATCGCCCGCGATCACAATGCGGTTGTTCTTGCGCACGGACAGTATCGTTGTTCCATGCCAATTGGTGGGGTCGTTGGTGGACATTGGTGTGCGCCGTTGTTGGTTTTTGTGACTCAAAGATGGGGTGTTTAACCCTTTGGTGCAAGCTGCGCCATTACTCCCTCAGCCGCACATTTTCATAAGCAACCATTCCGAAATCCACCGAAAATTCCTTTACACGGGCGCTCAAGCCAACGAACGAAACGGTCTCATAAAGAAACATCGCCTGAGCAATGTCGTGGGCGCGCACCATCAGGGCTTGGGTTTGCTCGCGCCGATGGTTCAGGTCGGTTGCGCCAAAGGCCTGCTCGACCTGGGCTGTAAAATCACGGTCGCAAAACCACGGCGCATGCCACAAGCATGTGTGCTGTCGTTGCGGATAGACCGCGTCGAACACCTGCGAGGCGAAGGGAATCGCAGCCGCCTGCCCAGCCCAAGCGCCGGTTTGAATGTTCTCGAACAATTTTTGTTGCGGAATCATGCGCACGGTCATGTTCACGCCGATGCGCGCCAAATCAGCCGCCACGGTTTGAAACACATCGGGGTACATCACCGCGCCCGAGGGAAATTCCATCTCGAATGAGAACCCTTTTTCAAACCCCGCCTCGCGCAACAGCGCGCGCGCTTGCACAGGATCATAGGGCAAGGGCGTCACATCGGGGTTGTAGCCAAACCAGTCGCGTGCAGCGGGCTGGCCCGCAACAACAGTCTTTCCGCCCAGGATGGCATCGACAATGGCCTGGCGGTTGACCGCCATGGTCAGCGCCCTGCGCACGCGCGGATCTTGAAACGCGGGAAGTTTTTTTGTGTTGAACGCCACCGCGACCACAGCCGATACGCGGTCAAGCACCACGCGCCCGCCCTCGGCCTCGAAGGCAGCGAAGTCCGATGGCGCCACGGCTGAAAAGCCCACGTCGGCCGCGCCAGTTGAAAGGGCCGCACGCCGGCTCATGGGGTCCACCGCGATCAAAAACTCGATACCCGATAGAGTGGGCTTGCGCCACGATGACGCTACGGCCTTCAACCGAATGCGGTTCATAGCCGCACTTTCCAATGCCATGGGCCCGGTGCCGATCGGTTGTTTGGCAAAATCCTCGCGGCCCAGTTTTTTCCACTGTGCGGGGGCGGGCACCGACAACAACGATAAACGATATGGCAGCAACGGATCGGGCTTGCGGGTGCGGATCTCGACGACGCGCTCGTTTACAACGCGGGCGCTTTCGATATCGCTCAACTCCCGCGACACGGGTTCGGCTTTGCCTTGCGGGCTCAACACATAAGCAATCGCTGTCTCCACGGCGGAGGCATCAAACGCCTCGCCGTTAGAAAACACGACGTCAGGGCGCAGCGTGATTTGCCATGTCAGCGGCCCGGTTTGGGCCCAGCTTTGCGCCAGCCAAGGCTTCAACACACCGCCCGCACCCACACGCGTGAGCGGGTCGAACACCGCGAATTGTATGGGCAATCGCGTGATCGACACGGAACTAAAAGGATTGCCCCAACTCTCGGGAAACGATGATGCGGCAACCTTTAATATGTTGCGGGCATCGGCGGCCTGGGCCATACCGGCGAAGCAAAATCCAATAGCGGCTAAGGCCGCTATGGTGGCTTTACGCAGACCTACAACTGGCGCCAAAGTAGCGCTCCCCAACACGACCCTCTGCCGAAGGACGTTGCCATGCCGATCATCGATGCCGATACCCATGTGGTCGAAGCCGCGTGTATTTGGGATTATTTATCCAAGGATGACGAGATTCACCGCCCCGCCACCATCAGCATGGACGAGGTGCCCGAGGCCTTCAAGCAGCGCTCCATGTCGGGGCGTAAGTTTTGGCTGATCGACGGAAAAATGTACGGCCTGGGCGGCCTGCCCACAGATATGTATTCGCCGGGCACCCGCGACCTCACCAATGTTCCTGCCCGGATCGAGCACATGAACCGGCTGGGCGTGGACACCCAGGTTATCTATCCCAGCGTGTTTCTGAACTTGGTGGTGAAAAACCCCGCCGCCGAAATGGCGCTGTCAAAGGCCTATAACCGCTGGCTCGCCGATGTGTGCGCCCCCACTAAAGGCCGCATGCGCTGGCTGGTGGTACCCGCCCCGCGCCTGATGGACGCCTCATTGGCGGATATGGCTTGGGGGCGCGAACATGGTGCATGCGGCGTGCTGTTGCGCGGCTACGAGGGCGACCGCACGCTCGATGACCCCGAACTTTATCCGATCTACGCCAAAGCCCAAGAACTCGATATGCCGATTTGCGTGCACATCGGCACCACCAGCCCGTCGTTTCATGCCATCGCCCATGGCACCGGCTTTCGCGGCAACATTGTCGCTACCATCATGCCCACCATGGTGGCCTTTAGCGCGTTAATGGCCAGCGAAGTGCCGGTGAAATTTCCAAAACTCAGATTTGGTTTCATCGAAGGCGGTTCGGAATGGCTGCCTTATGCGGTCAACAAAACGCGCCGCTGGGCGAAACGGTTTGGCGAAGCCAGCCGCACCGAAAAAATGCTGGCCGACTTGCGCTTTTTCGTGACCTGCGAAACACACGAGGACTTACCCCAGGTGCTGCGCTATGCGGGCGAAGATAACTTAATGCTGGGCACCGACTATGGCCATGCCGACACATCCACCGAACTTGCCGCGCACAAGGTGCTGAGCGCGCGCACCGATTTAGGCGCGGGCGTTGCGGTGAAAATCAACGGCTTGAATGCCGCCAAGTTTTATGGGCTGTGAGGCGAGTCTAGCTGCTCAACCCCACCAGCACCGGCGCGTGGTCCGAGGGTGGGGTCCAGTTGCGCACATCCACCAACACCTCGGCCGATGCGATGTGGTCTTTCAGGCCAGGTGACACCCAAATGTGATCGAGCCGCCAGCCCTTGCTGTCGACCTTGAATTCCGATTGGCGGTAACTCCACCACGTAAACACCGGGTCGTCTGGGGGAATAATTTCGCGCACGGCATCGGTCCAATTTAAAGATCTCCGCAAGCGGTCGAGTGCGGCAATGTCATAGTCGGTGTGGCCAATGCGCTTTTGCATTTTGTGATGGTCCCACACATCGCTAGGCAAGGGTGCGATGTTCAAGTCACCCGTTAGCACCACGCGGTCGCGAAAACCAAATTCGCCCGCGAAATAATCGGCGGTATCGTCGATGAACTTTAGTTTGTCGGCGAATTTGTCGTTGATGCGCGGGTCGGGCGCTTCACCGCCTGCGGGCACATACAGCGAATGCACCGACACAGCTTCACCATTAGCGGGCGCCACCACCGCGCTGATATGCCGCCCATCATTCTTTAAACGCCGGGTGTGGCGCACCACATCACGCATGGGGTGGCGCGAGAGAATCGCAACCCCGTTGTACCCGCCAAAGCCGTAGGTGGCGATGTGCGCAAAGCCCAGCCGCGCGATATCGGCCAGCGGAAAGTCCGCGTCGTTTACTTTTGTCTCCTGCAGGCAAATCACGTCGGGCGCATGGGCCTCGGCGATGCGGGCCACATGTTCCAGCCGCTTGCGGACCGAATTGATGTTCCAGGAGAGAATGCGCATCAGACAATTGAGAAATGAAATCGCCGGGGTTGTGGGCGCAAGGCCAGCACAGTGCCACAAAAAAACAGCGCCCGGCGCCGGGTCGCGCCAATCGTCCCCAAAAACTGTGGTCTTGTGAGCGCTAGGGGAATTGCAATAGGTGCGACAAATGTTCTAATACAAATTCACTCTATAACTGGAAATTTGCGAACGAATTCATAGCGCTCCTAATGGCAGAGGGGAAAGGATGAAAATCCGTAGCCGATTCAATGCATTGATGGCCTCAGCGGCAGTTCTGGCGCTGACATCTTCGATGGCCCTTGCTCAAGATCAGCCGTCAGACAAGGCTGACAAAGTTGAAGAGATTGTCGTCACCGGCTCTCGAATTGTTCGCGATAGCTTCAGTTCGGCACAGCCCATCTCCATCGTTACGGCGGCTTCCATTCGCGAGTCCGGCAGCACCTCTGTTGGCGACATGCTGCTCGACCTGCCGATTATCAATCCGGCAACCAACAACCAGAACTCCAGCGGAACCCTTTTCTTGGCCGGACAGACCCGGGCCGACATCCGCGGCCTTGGCCCAACGCGCACACTGGTGCTCATGGATGGACGCCGCCTGCCGTTCACCGACGCGTCATCGCCCGCGGTGGATCTGAACATCGTGCCTTCGCTGATGATCGAGCGCATCGAGACCATCGCTGGCGGTGCCTCCGCCGTGTACGGGTCGGAGGCGATTGCGGGCGTCGTCAACATCATCATGAAGAAAAGCCAGGAGGGCTTTGAGGCCGACGTGCAAACGGGCATCACGCAGCGCGGTGATGGCAAGGAAATCCGGGCGGGCTTCAACTGGGGCCGGAAGTTCGCCGACGACAGGCTGAACGTGCTGCTTGGCGGCGAATACGCCGAACAGGCCAAAATTCTCCAGAAAGACCGCAGCGCCTTCGCCCGTGGCATTCGCCGCGACAATCGCATCACTCCGCAACCCATTCTCGATCCAACGGCGCGCTCAAACACGTCTCCGTACGCAACCTTTCAGCTGACCGGTGGCGCGCTTGGCGTAGCCAGGGCGGTCACGCGCGATGTGCGCGACAACGGCAACAGCATCGTGCGCTTGTCGCCCGCGTGCTCCACGGCCACGGTGCAGCCCGATTGCCAAGACCCCTCGCTGTTTTACTCGGCGGTCTACAATGTCTTGCAGGGCGCATTCGACCGCACGGTGCTGCGTGCCTATGCCGACTACAGTGTGAGCGATGATTGGAAGCTCACGTTCGATGGACTTTTCGGCAAAGGCAGTGGCAACGGCATTTTCCAACCGGCGTTTTCCAGCGCGGCGGGCGGCGGCACGATGCCCGTGCTGTTTCGCGGCGACAACACCTACATGGCCGGCAGCACCGCCACCGCAGCGCAGTTGCGTGCCGAATGGCTCGCGGCCGGCAAGACCTTCACGCAAGGCTCCACCGCCCAGGTCGGCAAGTTCTGGGAGGAGTTCGGCACCCGCGACGTGGATGGAACGCGCAGGCTGTGGAAGTTCACGCCCGGATTCAACGGCAAGGTCGAGGCGTTTGACCGGACCTTCAATGTCGACGGCTATGCCCAATATTCACGGGTGTCGGGCGACACCACCTCCTTCAACGTTCCCAACGTGGCGCGCGTTCAGCAGGCCACCGATGCCGTCCTCTTGAACGGACAGATCGTGTGCCGCGATGCGGTCGCGCGTGCGGCCGGTTGCGTGCCGTGGGATTTGGTCAACACCCCCAGCAGTGCGGCGATCCAATGGACTAACGCCCAGTCGACGACCGATCAGGTCGTCAAGCAAACCGTCGCTGGCATTAGTATTGCGGGCGATGTGTTTGATCTGCCCGCTGGGCCCATTGGCGTTGCTGCCGGCGCCGAATACCGCAAGGAAGAAAGCTCCTTCGTGCAGGATGCCCTGGGTGCCTCTGGCGCGCTTTTCTTCAATTCCGTTGGCACGCGCGCAGGCCAGTACAACGTGAAAGATGCCTACGGTGAAATCGCGATTCCCCTGCTCAGCGATGTCATACTCGCCAAGGATCTGTCGGTCGAGTTTGCCGGCCGCGTGTCTGATTACTCCTCCATCGGCAGCACCGATCAGCGGCGTTATAATCTGCAATGGGCGCCCGTCGAGGATGTCCGCTTCCGCATGACGGACTCAACGGCCGTGCGCGCGCCCAATATCGTCGAGCTTTACGCGCCGCAAAGCCGCAACTTCACAACGACTGGCATCGACCCCTGCGACCGCGACGTTTTCCGCGGCGCCAACGCAGCCCAACAGGCGGCCCGGCGCGTCACCTGCGCGGCGGCGATCACGAACTACAATCCGCTCACCTTCCAATCGAATTTCGGTGTGGGGCGTCCGTCGTTGCCGTTGCTGCAGGGCGGCAACCCGGGCCTCGGCCCCGAGAAGGCACACACCTATCAGTACGGGCTCGTCATCCAGCCGCGCTGGATCTCCAACTTGTCGATGTCGGTGGACTTCTTCCGCTACACCATCATCGATTCCGTCGGCACCGTTCCCATCAATACTTTGCTGGGCTCCTTGTGCCACGACGATGCCTCGCGGCCGTTTGCATCCAACCCGTTCTGCGCCCAGATCCGTCGTGACGCCACGGGCAACAATGGCGGCGCTGTTCCCGGCGGCGTGATCGAGGTTGTCTTGCTCAATCAGAACATCGCCTCCACCAAGGTCGAGGGTTGGGATTACTCAATCGCGTACGGCTTTAACACCGAGGACGTGTTCGGCCAGGACTACGGCACGATTGCCCTACGTTTGGATGCCACCTGGATGTACGAATTCAACTCTCAAGGCCTGCCGGGACAAGCTTACGTCCAGTTCGCCAACACGATCACCAACGCGACACCCGAGTGGAAGGCCAATGCGTCGGTGCGCTGGAGTTACAACGACCTCGCGCTGCAATGGAACACCATCTATTTCGGTTCGATGATCGCCAACCAGGCGCAGCAACAAGGCGTGCTCGACCCCTTCAAAACTGGCAAGTACTATCGCCACGACGTGCGTGCCATGTATCAACTGAATGACAGCATCATCTTGCGCGGCGGCATCGCAAATTTGTTCGATGAAAACCCGCCACGCCTGCCTGAAACCTTCACCGGCACGGGCACGGGCTCCTCGCAGTATGACAATCGCGGGCGGTTCTTCTACTTGGGCACAAGCGCAACGTTCTAGGGCGGCGTGCGCAAAAATAAGTCGAACGGTGACGATTAAGTTTGGATGTTCTTTCACCGCGCGCAAAAAAATAGCGCCCGGTGCTTGGGGGAAACACCGGGCGCTAACTTTTTGGCCAAGTCCAACAAGGGGGTTCTGGGCCCGGCCCACCGGCGCCGTTGCGGCAGCCAGTGATTACGATCAGCATATGGGAATGATTCGGCCCAACTCAAGGGGTGGTTGTGTAACAAACATCACGGCTCGCAGCGATGTGACCGGGGCGATAAGCCAAGCGAAATCAATAGCTTAAAATCATTCGAGAGAATAAAAGGCCACTATCCCTGACCTAACACAGAGTGGACGAGATGCTCAATCTCTGCGCCGGTCGGGCTCGCGGCTGTCGGCGGGCTTTTGGTAGTCGAACAATTTCGCATCAATCGCGCCGCCAAAACGCGGCTCGAACAGCGTCACGGCCACTTCCTGGTTTTGCGCATCCACCACGCGCCATTGGCGCAACTCGAAGGGCGAATCTGAAAAAACAAAAGTCAATTTTCCAGCGCCCGGCTCCTTGGCTTGGGCGGCGGTGATTTCCACCATGCCCTTGCCCAGCTTCACGCCCTTCAACTGCACCGCTTTGTCGCTGAACGACATGTTGGCCTTCAGCAGCAGCCCGGCAGGAGTATCGCCCAGGTCAAGGTAGCTGGTCTCGTTGACTTCCTTGTCCTCGTAAATCAGCCACTTGCCATCGGCCACCACCAACATCTGCGCGGGCGGATCGTAGTTGATGCGCATTTTACCCGGACGCGCCACGAACAACTCGCCCTCGTGCGTGGTGCCGTCGGGGTTCACCTGCAAAAAGCGCGATTGCAAATTGCCCAGGGCGTTCATGTAGTCCTCGGCGTGCTTCACGGCGGCAGCCTCTTCGGGCGTGAGCGCGAAGGCAGGGCCCGCGACGAGTAAAAATATCGCGGCGATGGAGGGGAATGTTTTCATGACGGGCATGGTGGGCGGAAAGTATGGCGGGGATGGGGCGAAGTCTAGAGCGAGCGATGACTCCGCTATGAATCCCCACAACTCCCGTCATTCACATTTCGGGCGGCGGCACCATCCACCAGGCGGGCCTGTTTTTTCTCCTGATATAACAGGGATAACAGGCTCACGCGCGTGGGGGTCTACATCCCGACCGGCTCGGGCAGTAGCACCTCGCGCTTACCGACATGGTTGGGTTTACCAACCATCCCTTGCGCTTCCATGTCCTCGATAATGCGCGCAGCCCGGTTGTAGCCAATCTGCAAATAGCGCTGGATGAAACTGGTGGAGGCCTTGCGCTCGCGCGCCACCACGGCGACGGCTTGGTCGAACAGCGTGTCCTCGCCGCTGGTGTTGCCGCCCGCCACGCCGGTGAAGCCCGGCACGTCGCTGAGGTCAGATTCCTCGGTGACTTCTTCTAAATAATCGGGTTTGGCTTGCTCGCGCAGATGAGCGGTGACTTTTTCAACTTCCTTGTCGCTCACGAAGGGCCCGTGCACGCGCGTGATGCGCCCGCCTGCCGCCATGTACAACATGTCGCCTTGGCCCAGCAGCTGCTCAGCACCCTGCTCGCTCAAAATTGTGCGGCTGTCGATCCTGCTGGTGACTTGGAACGAAATGCGCGTGGGGAAGTTAGCCTTGATGGTGCCGGTGATCACATCCACGCTGGGGCGTTGCGTGGCCATGATCACGTGAATGCCCGCCGCGCGCGCCATCTGCGCTAGTCGTTGAACAGCGGCCTCAACATCTTTGCCTGCCACCAGCATCAGGTCGGCCATCTCGTCGATGATCACGACAATGTAAGGCAGCGGTGTGAGGTCGAGGTCTTGTTCTTCGTATGTTGGCTTGCCGGTGGTCGGGTCAAAGCCCGTCTGCACGGTCTTCTTGATCACCTGGCCCTTCTTGGCGGCGTCGATCAGGCGCTGATTATAACCCGCCACATTGCGCACCGATAATTGGCTCATGGCGCGGTAGCGGTTTTCCATTTCGCGCACCACCCACTTCAAGGCCACCACGGCCTTGCCGGGCTCGGTGACCACGGGCGAGAGCAAATGCGGAATGCCGTCATACGCGCTCAATTCCAGCATCTTCGGATCGATCATGATGAAGCGCACGTCAGCCGGAGTGTTGCGGTACAGCAGCGACATGATCATGGTGTTGACGGCCACGGATTTACCCGAGCCGGTGGTGCCCGCGATCAGCAAGTGCGGCATGCGCGACAAGTCGGCCATGACCGGCGTACCGCCGATATCTTTGCCCAGGGCCAGCACCAGCTTACCGTCAGATTTTTCAAACTCGTCGTTGGCCAGCATCTCGCGGAAGTAAACCGTCTCGCGTGTTGCGTTGGGCAACTCAATGCCAATCACGCTACGACCGGGCACCACGGCAATGCGCACGGCCACCGCACTCATGGAACGGGCAATGTCATCGGCCAAGGCAACCACGCGGCTGGTTTTTGTGCCCGGCGCTGGCTCTAGCTCATACAATGTCACCACGGGGCCCGGGCGCACCTTGGTGATCTGCCCTTTGACGCCGAAATCTTCCAACACCGATTCCAGCATGCGCGCATTGCTTTCCAAGGCCTCGGTGCTGGGGCCCTTGGCGCGATGCTCGACTAAAGGAAGCGCCAAAATATCAAGCGGTGGCAGCGAAAAGCCCTTAGCCGCGGCAGCAGGCAGCAAACTGCCCTGACGCGAGGCCATATCACGCTTGGTCATTTTGGGCGTTTTGGCGCGCTGTACCACCACGGGCTCTTTGGTCTTTTCGATGGCGGCTTCGAACTCCGGTTCATCGCTATCAGTTGAAGCCTCCGTCGTAATTGACGGCGAACGCTCGATGGAAGGTTCTGTGCGCTCGCGTTTTGCAGATGGTGTCTCAGTGGTTGGCCGCACACGAAGCATGGCCACAAACGTGACCAATCCGCCCCAGCAGGCACGCACTACGGCTAATATTGCCCTGGCTGTGGCGCTAAAACTCACTGTGGCGGCCATGAACATCAGCCACACACCCAGCAATCCGCCTAAACCAGCAGCAATAAACTTTTGGCTTTGTGCCAACCCCGGCAAACTCGTTTTAAAAGTCGCAAGACCAATCATCACATGTCCGACCGAACCGCCCAGGCCCGCATCAATCGGCCAAGCGCTGGGCGAAGGAATGGCGGCCAAGCCTGTCGCGGTTAAAATCATTGCACCCAAAGCCGCGAGCGTGCGCAACCAAAGCCATTCCACCGCTTCGCCGCGCACCAAACACAAACCCCACGACACCACCGCGAAGATCACCGCCGCCACACCCAAGCCCGCCACCTGCAGCATGACATCGGCGATGACCGCGCCAGGGTAACCCAGTGTGTTTTGCACAGTGGCGTTGGAGGCCGTGTTTAGCGAGGGGTCGGTGGGCGCGTAGCTGGCCAGTGCCACCACAATCAAGGTGGCCACAATCAGCACCACAATACCGCTTGTGGTCCATGCCGCGCGTTTGAGCATGGCTTCCCATGCGGGCGGCAAAAATGGAACGTGTTGGGTGCGGCTGGCTGCGCTCATGACATCCTCATACGAACAAAAATCAAAACTCTAAAAGCCGCTGTCCAACACACGCCGAAGCTTTTGCAAAGCATCGGCGGTGTGGACGCGGTCGTGAACCAAGGCAACGCGAATGTAGGACTGGCCGGGGTTGGTGCCTGAAGCATCGGGGCGCGCCAAATAGCCGCCGGGCAACACTTTGATGCCGCCCTTCGACCACAGTGCGCGCGCGGCCTTCTCGCCGTCGCTCACATCCAGCCACAAAAAGAAACCGCCTTCGGGACGATAGAACCCAAACCGCCCGCTGAGAATTTGCGCGGCATCGTCAAACTTGCCGCGATAAAGCGCGCGGTTGTCGTTCACATGTGCTTCGTCGTTCCACAGCGCGATTGAGGCGTTCAATACCGGCACGGGCTGTACCGCCCCGCCATGCGAACGCAGCTTGTTGAATTTGGCGATGAGGTCAGGATCACCGGCGACAAACCCTGAGCGCAAGCCGGGCACGCTTGAGCGCTTGGAGAGGGAATTAAAAACCAGAACGTTTTTCAAATCACCACCTAGGGCGGCGCAAGCTTCCAACGCGCCAGCAGGCGGTGTGTCGCCATAAATTTCCGAGTAGCATTCGTCCGAGACCAACACAAAATCATGCTTGCGCGCGAGCGGGATGGTTTGCTTGAGACGATCCAAGGTGGCCACAGTGCCCTGCGGATTGGCCGGTGTGCACAAATAAGCCATGGCCACGCGATCAAGCGCATCGGCTGGGGTGGTCGTGTAGTTGGGTTGAAAGCCAGTGGCTTTGGTGGCCGGAACAAACACCGGCTCTGCGCCGTTCATCACCGCAGCACCAAAGTACACTTGATAAAATGGATTAGGCATCAACACCGTTGGCGTGCGCCCGTTTTTTTGCGGTGGCACACACAGCTGGGCGGCCATGAACAATGCTTCCCGGCTTCCCGCCACCGGCAGCACGTTTTTCTCAGCATCGATCATGCTGGCGGGCAGTTTGTAGCGGCGCGTGATCCAGCCCGCCACAGCGCGGCGAAACTCAGGAGTGCCGGGTGTAGGCGGGTACTTGCCCCAGTCCAATGGATGTTGTGCCAGCGCGGTGTGCAGAATGGCCGGCGGGGCGTGCTGCGGCTCGCCAATGGACATGGCGATCTGTTCGCTTACAGCCACCTCTGAGGTCACGCCCCCCAGAAGCGCGTTCAAGCGCTGGAACGGATACTCCGTCAGCCCGTCCAATCGGGTATTGTGCATGCCCCTGCCGCGCGATTTGCTTTTGGCGGTGCCCCGAGTCGCCCGCCGATGCCGAATCTTGACTGGCGAATCTAAACGAAAAGTAAACAAATGGAAAAAAATGACTATTTTTCAGTCATATCGAGCACTTTCTTGAGTCTTTGAGCAAAGCCATCAATGGCTAGAAAATCGCCTTGGCGCAGCCCACTAAGCCCGTATGTTCCCTGCCCGGCACGGGCAATCAGAAGGCTTTGAAGGCATGGCGCAAAAATCAATTCTGTTGTTTGGCGCTACGGGCGGCACCGGCGCTGAAATTCTCAAACAAGCCCTTGAAGCCGGACACCACGTCACGGCGGCCGCACGCACACCGGCGAAAATTACAACAGCCCACGCCAACTTGCGGGTTGTTTCGGCCGATATCACTGACGCAGCGAGCATCACGAACGCATTTGATAAGCCTTATGACGCAGTGATCTCAGCCTTGGGTGTCTTTTTAAAAGAACCGGGCACCGCGTTGTCGGACGGCACGAAGAACATCATCACCGCCATGACAGCACATCGGCTCAAGCGGATTATTGTGGTGTCGTCGATTGGTGCGGGTGAGACCAAAGGAGTAGGTCCATGGTGGGTCAGGGCCCTTCAACACTTTGTGTTGAAAAACACCCTGGCCGACAAAACGCTTCAAGAAAAAGCTATTCAAGATGCAAACCTAGATTGGACGTTCATTCGCCCGCCACGCTTGATGCATGGACCTAAACGCGGTGATTACATCACGTGGACGGGCCGCGATGCGCCAAAAGGAAAAAACTCAAGTGGCAAGTCAATCGTGCCGATGTGGCGGCAGAATGTTTGCGCGCCATGAGTGAGGCCACAACGATCGGTAAGGGTTTGCAGATCTCCTATTTAGCCTAGGTTTTCTGCGGTTTCCGGGCCCCCTCAACGGCCGCGGACGTCTCGCGCAGAATGCGGGCAAAGGCTGTCATTGCAGGGGTATGCGTACCACGTGCGCGCCACGACAACCCAACCTGATAATCGAATACCAGCTCGGGTACGTTCAACGCCACCACTCGTTTTGCTCGCACGTCTTCTTCAAGCACGTGGTCGGGCACCACGGCGGGCAATCCAAAATCCAACACGGCAGCCTTCATGAATGTCATCGAGGAGGTGTTGATTTTTTGTACCGGGCCAGAAAAACCAGCGGTGCGAAACGCATGCTCGAAGCGATAGACCAGTGACATCTGCAGTGGGATTGCCCACTCGTGATTCACTAGTTTGCCCAGATCAATTTTATGGGCTTGAGCCAACGGATGATCGGCGCGCACATAAGCGCGCGAATGACTCTCGAATAATGTCTCGCGGCGCAAGTGCTCGCCCGGCGCCACATCCAAATTTGCGGGGTTGTCGAGAAATTGCGAGAAAACAAAATCAATTTCGTAACCGCGCAACATGCGTGTGAGATTTTCGTACGTCTCGGTGGCCAGACTCACAGTCACGCCAGGATACTCGGCGAACAGTCGGCGCACCGCCTCGGGCACAATGTAAGACACAAAATTAGGCGAGATGCCCACACGCACCTTCGCCTTCTCCAACCCGCGAAACGCACGCAGCTCATCGGCAGCCCGGGCGGATTCATTCAAAATCGCTTTGGCATAGGGCAAGTAGGTTTCACCAAAGGCGGTGAGCACCACACCCTTGGGCCCGCGCTCGAATAATTTTCCCGCCAAGGCTTTTTCGAGCCGCTGCACGCTGCGGGTCAGCGCTGGTTGGGTCATGTTGAGATCCAAGGCCGCCAACCCAATGGACCCACGGCCTGCAACAGCTGAAAAATAGCGCAAAAGCTCGATATCCATCGTATGTATCCATGCTGTAATGGCATGACTATACACATTTATTGCATTATTATGCATGTCTTTAATGAGGCATGATGCAGCGGCTTGGGTACTTAAATTGATGGAGATTCAGAATGGTGGCCGCACCGGGCCTGGGCGCGCCCAAAGAGCGCGTCTGGGTGGCGAAGGGGAAGCAACCCCAATTTCACAACGACCGCGCTATCGATCAACTCATGGCCATGGTCACGGCGTTGACGGCGGAAGTGTCGATCCTGCGTGACCGGGTAGATACCCACGAACGCATCGCTGAAAAACGCAAACTGTTTGGCCGCGATGAAGTTGATGGCTACATCCCCGATACGCCGGTCATGGCCGAGCGTTCGGCCCAACGTCAACGCCTGTTGCGCAAAGTCTTTCGTGTGCTGAAGGAAGACCTGGCGCGCTACGAATCCCCCGCCGACGAAGCGGCACTTGATCGCCTCGCCCAAGAAATCAACGAAGCGTAAGGACACAGTCATGAGCATAGCCAACAACAATTTGGCCGAACCGCATCCGATGATGCCCAAGGTCAACCACGATGAAATCGCCGAACAGATGTTCGTCTCGGATTTGAAAACCTTCATCGGCCGCGATTTAGAACCCGGTCAGGCGAAGCTAATGAATAATAAAGTCATCCCCGAGATGACCAAATCAAAAGGTAAGGCGCCCGCCAACCACATCGAAGTGCGTGGCGAAATGGAAAAAGAAATCGACTATCAGGCCTGGGCCGTGTTGACGCGTACCGCGCAGGAAATGATGTGGGATAGCGTGGCCACGTGCGTCGACCGCCAGCTCGATGACTTGGTGACCAAAAGCGACGTCAAGGCCCCCAAGGGCTCGCTAACGCTCGATCCGAATTTCGTGGTGCCGCGTTATATTGATGCGTTCGATATTCATTGCATGCCGGGCAATTACCATGCCGTGACGCGCCCCAACGACGTGCGCCAAGGCGCGGTGTTTGACCGTGCCGCCGCGATTTATCACATGGGCCGCAACGGCGGTTTTATGAACGATATTCGCGGACATACGGTGGCCTCGCACTATTTCGAACGCTGGCCGAATGCCACGCCTTCACGCATTTTGGATATCGGCTGTACGGTGGGGCACTCGACCGTGGCGGTGGCCGATTATTTTCCGCAGGCTGAAATGCATGGCATCGATGTTGGTGCTGGGCTGTTACGTTATGCGTGGGCGCGCGCGGAACATGTGGGCACCGGCGTTCATTTCTCGCAACAGAACGCCGAGAAAACGAACTTCCCCGATAACCACTTTGACTTGGTTTATTCATCCGCTGTTCTTCATGAAACATCACACGCAGCGCTGCCGCGCATCATGGCGGAGTGTTTGCGCGTTTTGAAACCGGGCGGGGTGGTGATTCACCTTGAAGTTCCCGCCCACTACGCAGCCCTTGATACCTGGGGCCGGATTCGCGGCGACTATGAGATCTTCTATAATAACGAGCCGTTTTGGCGCGGCGCGCTGACGACCGACTTCAAAAAGCTCGTGCAAGAAGCAGGCTTCAAAGATGTCCAGTCGGGTTATCAAGATGCCACTAAAGAAGCCAAGAGGGGCGTGAAGGGCTTCTTCGATAAATCGAAGGGCGTTCATGCCTCGTGGTTCATGGTCTCGGGCACGAAGTAAATTTAGTTCGCAAGAAGTTGCCGCAAAATTTCATTGAGTGCCAAACGGCCGCCGGATGTCGCAATCAGGCGGCCGTTTTGTTTTTGCAAAAAGCCCTGACTGATTAAACGCTCCGTCGCCTTGGTATTTATAACGCTCTCCAGCGACTGGCCTGTGAGTCGCTCGAAGCGAGCAGCATGCACACCTTCGTTGAGGCGCAGACCCATCATGATCAATTCTTCCGCGCGCGCCTCATGGCGCAAGGCTTCGCGCTCTTGTGTGCCGTGGCTGTCGGTTGCAACGCGCTTGAGCCACAGGGCCGGGGCTTTGATCTGGCGCGTGGCCACCGCGCCGTTTCCCAGACTCAACCGTCCATGGGCGCCGGGACCGATGCCCACATAATCACCGCCCCGCCAATACGTTAGGTTATGCCGACAGGCTTGGCCGGGCGCGGCATGGTTAGAGATTTCATACGCCGGAAATCCTGCGGCCGTGCACAGGTCTTGCGTGGCCTCGAACATGTCGCCGCCTGTATCTTCATCGGGTAACGCAAATTTCTTTTGGGCATAATCTGCCGCCATGGGCGTGCCGTCTTCCATGGTCAGTTGATAGAGCGAGAGGTGCGAAATGCCGCTATCGCGAACTTCATTCAAGGCGGTGTTCAATTCGCTACGCCAGTCCGCCAAGTCTTGATTGGGGCGCGCATAAATCAAATCGAACGATACACGATCAAAAACCCTCGCCGCCGACCGCCAGGCTGTACGTGCTTCATCTACGGAGTGTTTGCGCCCTAAAAACCGCAAGTCGTTCTCGTTCAGCGACTGCACGCCCATAGACAGACGATTCACACCCGCAGTCCGGAACTCTGCGAATTTCTGTGCATCCACAGTGCCTGGGTTGGCCTCAAGCGTGATCTCAAGGTCGGCTGCGGCGGCCCAATGACTGCGTGCAGCCTCGATCACGGCTGCAGTGGTCGCGGGGTCCATCAACGAAGGCGTGCCACCGCCAAAGAAGACACTGGTTAGCGTGCGGCCTTGTGTTTGGGCGGCAAAGTGCGCGAGCTCGCGCAGGTAAGCGTCATGCCAGGCGCGTTGCTCAATACGCTCTGCGACATGGCTGTTGAAATCGCAATAGGGGCATTTCGACACACAAAAGGGCCAATGCACATAGAGGCCAAACCCCTCGTCGTGAGGGTCAGTGGTATGGTCGGGGGGCTTGGTGAACGGGGTCATTGGCCCACTCTATATCAGTCCGGCATTCGAATGTGACCATGATGGCGCTTGAATCTCAGGGCCCATCGCGAAATGCTGTCGGCCCAGCCGGAGAATGACCATGGCCCGTCCGCTTATTGAATTCGTTTTCGCCCAACACTTGCCGTGGACCCACGGATTACCCGGCGGCGCACGGGACGATGTGGACGCGAAAATTCTCAGTCAGGATTCCCCACCGGGCGAGTTCACCGCCATTGTGCGTTATCCGGCAGGCTGGTCGCGGCCCGAAGCAGAATCGCTCGCGGCTGAAGAGGAAATATACGTGCTTTATGGCGACATCACCATCAATGGCCACACCTATGGCCGCGATAGCTATGCGTGTTTGCCCAAGCATTATCGCCGCAGCTCTGCGGAAAGCCGCCATGGTTGTGTGACGTTGTCATTCTTCGATGCGCCGGCGGCAGAATCCAAACCCGGCGCAACCCACGACCTAGCAGCTCCGCTGATCGAAGGGCTCAATGTCTATGAGAAGCGTTGGGATACCAAGACGGCCGATCCCACGCTCGAATGGATGGGCATTCGCCGTAAAATTTTGCGCACCGACCCGGTCTATAAACAAAAGGCGACATTTATCATTTCCATGCCGCCGCACATTTTTCCTGAAAGCTGGGCCTGCCCGACACTTACTCACCCGTGCGTGGAAGAATCGTTCATGCTATCGGGCGATATGATCGGGCCTCACGGCGTCATGACACCTGGTGCGTATTTTTGGCGTCCGGCTGAAATCGCCCACGGTCCGTTCGGCACACGCGATGGCGGCATGTCGATCATCCGCTTCCGTCATGGGCCCCATGTGAATGTGTGGGGGCCCGACCAAGTGCCCTACACCTATGATGCGCCCTACAAACCGGTATTGCCGCCCGCGTTCAAGAAACACGCCACATTTTATGAGGGCGCGGAGCGTTATTGATTCGTTTTAAAGCACGCCGCCACAAGCTGACGAAAGGCGTTGACGCGGTGGCTCATGGCGTGTTTGGCGGCGGGCTCCATCTCAGCAAACGTGATGGTTTGGCCCTTCGCCATAAAGATCGGGTCGTAGCCAAAACCCTTTTGTCCGCGCTGCGGAAAGCTTAGCGTGCCGTGCACTTCACCCTCAAACGTTTCGCAATGGCCATCGGGCCAACATAACGCCAACGCACATACGAATTTGGCAGTGCGGTTGGGGTTCCCCCCCAACTCTTTTTCCACGCGCGTCATGGCGAGGTTGAAATCTTTCGAAGGCCCCGCCCAGCGCGCCGAATAAATGCCGGGCGCACCATTCAGCGCCGTCACGCTTAACCCGGAATCATCTGAAAGTGCAGGCAGGCCGCTGGCTTTTGCTGCCGCGATCGCCTTGAGTTTTGCGTTGCCAATGAAGGTGGTTTCAGTTTCCTCTGGCTCGGGAAGATTTAACTCTCCGGCCGAAACAACATCGACTTTGAATGGCGCTAGCAACTCGGCGATTTCCCGAACCTTGCCGGGATTGTGGGTGGCCAAAACCAAGCGCCCAGCGGTGAAGGCCCGCGCCATGATTAGGCAGACAGTTTTGCAAGGGCTAAGTTTTGCATGATCACCAAATCGGCCACGCCTTTTTTAGCCAAGGTCATCAGCGCGGTGAACTCAGCATCTTCAAACGGGTGATGCTCGGCCGTGCCCTGCACTTCGACAATCTTACCCGAGGCCGTGAGCACAAAATTGGCGTCGGCCTGGGCGTTGGAATCTTCGGCGTAATCAAGATCGAGAACCGCAACGCCCTTGTACAAACCGCAACTCACAGCCGCGACATTTTCGCGCAAGGGGATTTTACCAATCACGCCCATGGTTTTCATTTTATGAAACGCCTGATACAGCGCCACGTAACTGCCCGTCACGCTGGCGGTGCGGGTGCCGCCATCGGCTTGCAGCACATCACAATCCAAGCGCACTTGCACTTCGCCAAAGCCCGTCATGTTGGTAACCGCGCGCAAGGCTCGGCCGATCAGGCGCTGAATTTCTTGGGTGCGGCCCGATTGCCCGCCCTTGGCGGCCTCGCGTTGTGTGCGCGTGTGGGTCGAACGCGGCAACATCCCGTATTCCGCCGTCACCCAACCCTTGCCGGTGTTTTTCAAAAAGGGCGGCACACCCTCTTCCACACTGGCCGTGCATAAAACGTGCGTATCGCCAAACTTGACCAGGCACGATCCCTCGGCGTGTTTGGCATAGCCCAACTCTAACGCGATGGCGCGAAGGGCGTCGGGCGCGCGGCCGGATGGGCGTGAGGGTGGCATGGGGAACGGTCCTTAAATGAGGAAAAGCAGGTAAATAGTCCGCGCCCTCTAACACCGCCCGCCATCATTGGGCAAGCGCTGAGGGCCAGAAAGCCTTGTAATCCAATACTATCGTGAGTTCCGCCACATTGACGCCACGGCCCCCCACGCTTACATAGCCCCTGGCGCGTTTTCAGGCGAAGTGGACTTCCGGTTCGCCGCTCGGAAAACGCGCCGACTCTATAAAGGGGGCATTTTCGACCGCAAAACCGCTTCACACTTTTGCTGAAAATGCCCCAGGAGCAAGCACCATCCCATGCGGCCGCTCACGCCCGATGTTCATAGTGTCGTTGCGCTCAACGAGCGCAGCCGCGAGGTTTTCCGGCAGATCGTCGATGCCTACATGGACACGGGCGAGCCCGTGGGCTCGCGCACCATTGCCCGTAAACTTAATGGATCCTTGTCGCCCGCCACCATCCGCAACGTCATGTCGGATCTGGAGGTCTCGGGGTTGCTCTATGCGCCCCACACCTCGGCGGGACGCCTGCCCACGGAAGAAGGCCTGCGCATGTTTGTCAGCGGGCTGTTGCAACTGGGCGGGCTCGATTCCGATGAGCGCCAAGCCATCGAGGCGCATTGTCAGGCCGCCGGTCGTTCCATCGAAGAAGTGTTGAATCAGGCCACCACCACGCTGTCGGGGTTGTCGCAATGCGCGAGCCTGGTGATGGCCCCAAAACTGGAAGCGCCACTCAAGCATATTGAGTTCGTCAGCTTAAAACCCGGCCTCGCCTTGGTGGTGATGGTGGGAGAAAGCGGGGTTGTTGAAAATCGCCTGCTCGAAGTGCCGCCAGATCTGCCCGTCTCGGCCCTGGTCGAGGCGGGGAATTTCTTGTCGGCGCGGCTCGCGGGCAAAACCCTGGTTGAGGCTCGCTCGGGCATTTTGGCCGAGCTCGATAGCCGCCGCGCGCAGCTTGACGAACTCACCACCCGGGTCGTGCAGGCTGGATTGGCGATTCGCTCGGGCGGCGCGGCCAACGACGGCGCTTTGATTATCAGGGGCCAAGCGCACCTGTTGAACAATATCACCGCGCTCGATGACTTAGCGCGGATTCGCCAATTGTTCGCGGCCATGGAAACACGCGAGCAAATGCTGCGAATCGTCGACCTGGTTGGCCAGGGCGAGGGCGTGCAAATTTTCATCGGCGCGCAGAATGAATTGTTCGGCATGGCTGGTTGCTCCATGGTCGTGGCCCCTTTCTTGAACTCGCGCGAGCAAATCGTGGGCGCTATTGGCATTGTCGGCCCGACCAGAATCAATTATGCCCGCATCATTCCCATGGTTGACTACACCGCCAAGCTGGTCACCCGCATGCTGGGCAAGTAATTTCTCTTTCTATTCCTCATAAGATTTCAACGCGAACACACCTCATGACCGACCCTGCCCAAGCCCAAAACCCAGAAACCGATGAAACGCCGTTTGATCCGGCGGCGCCATCCAATGCCCATCACGACCTCATGGCCCCCACCATCGAAGGGCTTGAGGCGCGCATCAACGATCTCGAAAAACAGGTCGAACAACTCAAGGCGGATCGCTTGCTGGCGCTGGCCGAAGCCGAAAACGCCGCCAAGCGCGCCGACCGGCGCATTTCCGAAAACGCGAAGTTCGCCACTTCCAACATTTGTAAGACATTGCTGCAAGTGGCCGACAATTTGGGCCGCGCGCTTTTGGCCGCTCCGGTCGATCAGCGCGCGTCCAACGATGCGCTGAAAAATCTCGCCATCGGCGTTGAACTGACCGAAAAAGAACTCATGAAAGTTCTTGATGACCAGGGCGTGCGAAAGGTTCCTGCGCTCAATCAACCTTTCGACGCGCACCTTCATAACGCCGTGCAAGAAATGGAAAACGCCACTATCCCCGCAGGCACCATCGTTCAGGTGCTGATCGAAGGCTACACCATGCAGGAGCGATTATTACGTCCGGCCATGGTGATTGTCTCCAAGGGCGGGCCCAAGCGCGAGGCGGCCAAACCCGACGCAGCGGCGCCGGGCGTTAATACAACAGCCTAAAAGTCTGCTTGAGGGCGAACGCTCATGCAGGCAACATCGCACGCGAATTTTGCCTGCATGATTGGAGCCCGCACGATGATCAGACAGACCACTGGCGTCCTTGTTCTCGGCTTGGGTATGGCTGCCGCATTGCCCGCGGCGGGCCAAATGTCCGATCAAACACCAGGCGATAAAGTGAAGATCGATTTGGCGGCCTTGCCCGTACCGTATCAGCCGCCAAGCCCCGCCAACCCGTCGCACAGTATTCCGCGCCCCGAAGGCACGGTTCCAAAGGTCATGAATGGCTTTGCGGTCAACCTGTTCGCCGAGAAATTGGATGATGCACGCAATCTGGCGCTCGCACCCAATGGCGATATTTTTGTCGCAGCCCAAGGGGCAGGGAAGATTTTGGTGCTGCGCGATGCCAATGGCGACGGCAAGGCCGAAGGGGTGTCCACCTTCGCTGAGGGGTTTCGCGGGCCGTTTGGTATCGCGATTGGGAAAGATTTTATTCTGATCGGTGATACGGCTGCTGTTTGGCGTTTGCCTTATAAATCAGGCGACATGACAGCCAGCGCCAAGCCGCAACAAGTCACCAAGGACGGCGCGATATCCGATGGCAGCGGGCATTCCACGCGCACAGTCACGTTGCATCCGGATGGCTCAAAGTTTTATGTATCGATTGGCTCGCGTGGCAACATCAACGAAGAGCCCGACCCGCGCGCGGGCATTCAAGAATTCAACATCGATGGTACGGGCCAGCGCACGTTTGCTAGGGGTTTGCGCAATCCGGTGGGCACGGCGTTCTATCCCGGCACCACCGATATCTACACGGTTGTGAACGAGCGCGATGGTTTGGGCAATGAGCTGGTGCCTGACTATTTTACCAAGGTCGCCGATGGCGGTTTCTATGGCTGGCCTTACAGCTATATGGGAAAGAATTTACAACCCCGCTTCGGCGATAGGCGCCCAGATATCGTGGCCAAGGCGATCGTGCCCGATACGCCGATCCGCTCACACTCCGCGCCTGTCGGACTTACATTTTCCACTGGCACAAAATTTCCTAAAGAATTCCAAGGTGGCGCGTTTGTCGGGTTGCATGGCTCGTGGAACGCGGCCCAACCGCGTGGCTACAACGTGGCTTATGTGCCCTGGGTGAATGGAAAACCGGCCGATCATTATATCGTTTTTGTGGCGGGCTTTTGGGGCAAGGGTGACGAAAAAGCCGAAGTGTGGGGGCGGCCTTCGGGCGTTACCATGGCCAACGACGGAAGCTTGCTGATTGCCGATGATGTCGGCGATGTCGTTTGGCGCGTGAGCTACACTGGTAAATAGGAGCAACATTCGTGTCCAACGTTCCCAAGCCCACACCGGCCAACCCCGCAGCACTTTCGGCATTTCTTGACACATGCCGCACCGCTTTGCCGAACGAACGCATTGGCAGTCAGGTGCGGCCGCGCTGTATCGGATTTGGTCACGAGTCGGTGAATAAAATTCTCAACATTGTCGCGAGCGGCAATAAAACCGGCACATTCTCTCTGGTTTGGCTGCACGAGAAAAAACCCGAGACCCGTCCCTTTATCGCCGAGCAAGTGGCGCTG
The DNA here is from genome assembly GCA_009693785.1 of Rhodospirillaceae bacterium. Lineage (GTDB taxonomy): Bacteria > Pseudomonadota > Alphaproteobacteria > Rhodospirillales > Rhodospirillaceae. The sequence goes on along the minus strand of SHWP01000021.1, from coordinate 16,556 downwards.
TGCACGTACGACGGCCAACCCAAAATCTTGCTGCAAACCACGGGCCTTGAACTCACGGCGTGGCGCGATATCGGCCCGCAGCACACTGCACTTGATGGTCCGGCCATGCGCGAGGTTTCGGCCTGGCGCGAGGTGCATTGGAAACTGTGGAGCGGTCAATTGGCCGAAGTTGGTATGCAGGCCGTCGACGACATGCCTGTTTGTGTCGAACGCTTCCGGGTGGCGTACCCTAAGATTCCCTCAACGGTGGCTTAGGCTGCGTGATGTATCTGCCTGAAGGCCCAATCCGGCCGAGTTCCGCCGCGCTCGCCGCTTTTTTTCAAAAAGCGAAAACGGCCCTGGCTACCGGGAAACTTGGCGCGGATTTTCAAGTGCGCTGGATCGGGCTTGATGCGCCCACGACGCAACAGATCATCGATTTAATTAAAGCCAAGGACAAAACCGGAACGTTCACGTTGCCTTGGATTGTCGCGCGCACGGATCAGCCTGTGCCGCAGGTTGGCGACAATATCATTCTCATCGGCTTTGATGGCACACCAACGTTGTTGGTGCGTCTGACGGACGTATATCAAGTTGCGTTCGGTGCGGTGAGCGCCAAGGACATCGCGATTGATGGCTCACCGGTGCGCGATCTCGCGATCTGGAAACCCATGCACACGGTTTATTGGAACAACTTGCTCAAGCCCCTTGGCCTCAGTGTGTCGGACGACATGCCGGTCTGGGTAGAAACATTCGAGCTGCTTTACGGGAAACCCTAACCGAAGACTGGAGGCCACTGCTGGTATATCGCAGGTGGAAGCCATGCGGCGGACGACTGGCTCGATGATGTACGTCGACTGATACTCGGTGCAAACTCTACAGTGCTTTTCTGAACGTCAGACCATAGCGTCCGATCACTAACGGCAGCGATCCCGTGCCCGGATAAATTTTGCGCACGCCGTGGAATCGCAAGCGGCTTTGCCCACCCATGATCAGTACATCGCCACTTCGCACGATAATCACGTCCGTTTTTTCATTGCGCTTCAGACCACCAATCATGAACTCCGCATCGTCGCCCAAACACACCGTCACGATGGGCTGTGAAAAATCCCTTTCGTCTTTGTCTTGATGCAGGCCCATCTTGGCGCCGGGCTCATAGAAATTGATCAAGCACGCATCTGGCGTAAAGCCGGACCAAGGCGTGCCGCGCACTGCATCGGCCACAGCTTTGCGAAAAACATCCGGCAGTGCTGGCCAAGGCTGGTGGGTTAAGGGGTTCATCGTCTCGTAGCGGTAGCCCTTGGCATCGCTCCACCACCCGGCCTGACCGCAATTGGTGATGGCTGCCGACGTATAACCCCCTGTTTTAGTCAGAACCCTTGCCGTTGGGGCCGTGGTCTCGACCTCTCGAACCGCCGCCAAAAGGGCTTTTTGGCAGCTCAAATCCAGCAATCCGGGCCTAAAAACACACCCATCGGGCAGTTTTGAGGGGAAAAGATCGGCTATGGCAGCCCGGTTTGGGGTCATAAGGCTCAAAAAGGGTCCGTTCAGGCCGCTACGAGTCGCCCTCACCCCCCAAAAAAGAGGCGGTTCCTGGCTTGCAATCCTGGTTCGGCTGTTGCGGGGGTGAAAGCCCCCCCTATATAACCCCCGAACTTCAGGGGTGCGACAGTTTGGTCGGGGGTGGGCGGAATTGCCGGGGCGGATTGGCCCAGCATTCAGCTATTCCAGGCCCGCCTGTCCCACCCCTCGGAATGAACCTTAAACCCTAGGGGACGCCCGCGATGCCTAACCGGGTTTCGGATGTCCGCCACAGAAAAGGATAAGTCATGGGCAAAGTTATCGGTATCGACCTCGGCACCACCAATTCGTGCGTCGCCATCATGGAGGGCAAGAACCCTAAGGTGATCGAGAACGCCGAGGGTGCGCGCACCACGCCGTCCATCGTCGCGTTTTCGGACTCGGGCGAACGCCTCGTCGGACAACCCGCCAAGCGCCAAGCGGTCACGAATCCGGAAGCGACATTGTTCGCCATCAAGCGCCTCATGGGTCGCCGCTATGAAGACCCGATGATCGAGAAGAGCAAGAAGCTTGTTCCCTACAAGATCGTCAAAGCCGACAACGGCGACGCTTGGGTTGAAGTGCGCGGCGAAAAGCATGCGCCCAGCCAGGTCTCGGCGCAGACGCTAATTAAAATGAAAGAAACCGCCGAAGCCTACCTCGGCGAAAAAGTCACCGAAGCGGTTATCACCGTTCCTGCCTACTTTAACGACAGCCAGCGCCAAGCCACGAAAGATGCTGGCAAAATTGCCGGCCTCAATGTGCTGCGCATCATCAACGAGCCCACGGCGGCCGCTCTTGCCTATGGTTTGGATAAAAAGAAAAACGGCACCATCGCGGTTTACGATCTCGGCGGCGGCACGTTCGACGTCTCCGTGCTGGAAATCGGCGATGGCGTGTTTGAAGTTAAATCCACCAACGGCGATACGTTCTTGGGCGGTGAAGATTTCGATGCGCGCATCATTGATTACCTTGCCGACGAATTCAAAAAAGAAAACACCATCGACCTGCGCAAGGATCGATTGGCTCTTCAACGCCTGAAGGAAGCGGCCGAGAAGGCCAAAATCGAACTCTCCAGCACGACTCAAACGGAAGTGAACCTGCCGTTTATCACCGCCGATCAAAACGGACCCAAGCACCTCAACATCAAACTCACGCGCGCCAAGCTCGAAGCCTTGGTCGACGACCTGATTCAAAAAACCATCGAGCCTTGCAAGCAGGCGTTGAAAGACGCAGGCCTCAAGGCCAGCGAGATCGACGAAGTCGTGCTGGTGGGCGGCATGATCCGCATGCCCAAGGTGCAAGAGGTCGTCAAACAATTCTTCGGCCGCGAACCGCACAAGGGCGTGAACCCCGACGAAGTGGTGGCCGTAGGCGCGGCTATTCAGGCGGGCGTGCTCAAGGGCGAAGTGAAGGACGTTCTGCTTCTCGACGTCACGCCACTGTCGCTGGGCATCGAAACGCTAGGCGGCGTGTTCACGCGCTTGATCGAACGCAACACCACCATACCCACGCGTAAAAGCCAGGTGTTCTCCACCGCGGAAGACAATCAAACCGCAGTGACCATTCGCGTATTCCAAGGCGAACGCGAGATGGCCGCAGATAATAAGTTACTTGGCCAGTTCGATTTGGTTGGCATTCCCTCAGCCCCGCGTGGCGTGCCGCAAGTGGAAGTGACCTTCGACATCGACGCCAACGGCATTGTGAATGTCTCGGCCAAGGACAAGGCCACTAACAAAGAACAGCAAATCCGCATTCAAGCTTCGGGCGGCCTGTCGGATGACGACATCAAGAAGATGGTCAAGGACGCCGAAGCCCACGCCGACGAAGATAAGAAGCGCCGCGCGGCGGTGGATGCGCGTAACCAGGCCGATAGCCTTGCGCACTCGACCGAGAAGAACCTGAAAGAGCATGGCGATAAAATTCCGCCCGCCGATAAGGCCGAGATCGAAGCCAAGCTCAAGGCGGTGCGCGATGTGCTTGATTCGGGCGACGCCGACAAAATCAAAGAGGCGACCAGCGCCTTGATGCAAGCCTCCATGAAAATGGGCGAGGCCATGTACAAGCAAGACCCGGGTGCTGCGGCCGCGGGCGAAGCGGGCGGTGGCGATACGCCCGGCGCCGAGAAGAAGGACGACGTAGTCGACGCCGATTTCGAGGAAGTCGATAAGGACAAGAAATAACCACATCGGTTCCCGCCGATGCGGCGCAAACAAGAGACAATGAGCCGCCATGTCATGGCCCGATTTATTCGGGCCATCCATGTTTTATCCCGTCATGCCAGCGCGTGCGGCGCGATGGATCGCCCGGGTAAACCGGGCGATGACAAGTTTTGTTTTGTCGCTTTTTGAAGAGCGGTCATGGCGAAGCAGGATTTATACGAACTGCTCGGTGTTGCGAAAGGCGCGTCGCTCGATGACGTGAAAAAAGCCTATCGCAAGCTCGCCATGCAGCATCACCCCGACAAGAATCCGGGCGACAAGGCGGCCGAGACTAGATTCAAAGACATCACCCAGGCCTACGATGTTCTGAAAGACGAACAGAAACGCGCCGCTTACGACCGGTATGGCCACGCGGCCTTCGAGCATGGGAGCGGCGGCGGTGGCGGTTTCGGCTTTGGTGGCTTCGCCGATATTTTCGACGAGATGTTTGGCGACATCATGGGCGGCGGCGCGCGCCGGGGGGGCGGGCGCGGCGCGGCGCGCGGCCAAGACCTGCGCTACAACATGGAAATCACGGTGGAAGAAGCCTTCCACGGTAAGAAGGCCAAGATCACCGTGCCATCCTCGGTGAGCTGCGATTCGTGCAAGGGATCGGGCGGCAAAGACGGCTCGGCGCCCAAGGCCTGCCCCACCTGCCGCGGAGCAGGCAAGGTGCGCAGCCAGCAAGGATTTTTCACGGTCGAGCGCACGTGCCCCATGTGTCAGGGTGCGGGCCAGGTGATTTCCGATCCCTGTCCCACCTGCCGTGGCCAAGGCCGCACCCGCAAAGACAAATCGCTCGAAGTCACCATTCCTCCGGGCGTGGAAGAAGGCACGCGCATTCGCTTGGCCTCTGAGGGCGAAGCAGGTTTGGCGGGAGCACCGCCGGGGGATTTATATATTTTTCTCGCCCTTCAGCCCCATCGCATGTTCCAGCGCGATGGCGCCAACCTTTACATGCGCATGCCCGTGGCCATGACTACGGCCGCGCTCGGTGGCGAGGTCGAGGTGCCCTCTATCGACGGCTCACGCGTTAAAGTGAGCATCCCCAAGGGCTGCCAGCATGGCCACCGCTTCCGCCTCAAGGGCAAGGGCATGACGGTGCTGCGCTCAACTGCGCGCGGAGATTTTTTCCTCGAAGCGGCCATCGAGGTGCCCATCAACCTCACCGACAAACAAAAGAAGTTGCTACAAGACTTCGAGAAAGACAGCGACCGCAAGACCTATAGCCCCGAAACCCAAGGCTTCTTCGACCGGGTCAAAGAATTCCTCGACGAACTGGCGAAGTAGCGCTCAACGAATAGGTCGAGTGCGTTGCTTGCGTGGCGCATTCAGCAGTGATATTTTTAATCCCTGCGCGACTGGCGAATCATCAAGGTGGGCCACCACCGGGAAGCGCAGTTTAGACACAGCCGCTCGCCTGGGCACATCCGAAAACTGGAGGTGCCCATTGTCTCAAATTATCGCATTCAGATTTATCGATAATCACAATGTATTGCAGTCATGGCCTGAGATTGGGGCGCAGCCATGACCCAATATGTTGGACGGCTGGTTGGTCTTGGCCTGACAAACAGCGGCAAGCCATTGATCTTTTATCGGGTTGCCAGCCGTAGTTTTCCGAACCGGCAGATAAGACATTCAGAACAGGGCGCGTTTGTTCTGCCAACCCCGGGATTCGAGGCCGATACGCAGCATAATACTTTCATTTTGTATCGAGCTTACGGTCTACATGGAATGCAGGCCGTAGTCTCAAATGGCTCTCATACCGACCTCCTGCTCTCGCGCCTAAACGCAGGACATCACCCAAAAGACGCATTAAGCTTCGTCCTTTCTGTCATGGGGGTAGAGGGCGACGGTCAGGAGACGCCGCGAATCGCTGCGATTGTTGACATATCGTCAGGCCTGGGATTCCTCGGAGTTGTTACTTCAAAGACTCTTCACATCGAGACGATTCAATTGGCCGAGAAAAAATTCCATATCGCAGCAACTCAACATCTAACAAAACCGACCGGCTTATTTCTTGCTGACGGGCTAATTTTTGATTCAGCAGATTCTTTGGCCAAACAGGTATTGTCAGGCGATGGCTTTTCGCAATTCTCCAACCCAGTCTGTGCGCTTGCTGCAGTCTGGACGGATGGGCATTGGTTACCGTCGATTGCCAATGAGTGATCTTGATGTTGTCCTCGACAAAATTTTAGAAAACACCTTAACCACGACAGGCCCCATATGATCGATCTGCGTTCAGACACTGTCACGCGTCCGACACCAGCCATGCGTGCCGTAATGCTGTCAGCTGAGGTTGGCGATGATGTTTGGGGCGATGATCCAACCATGAACCGCCTTATTTCTGCTATCGCCGAACGCACGGGAAAAGAAACCGCCCTGTTTTTCCCATCTGGCACACAAAGCAATCTCGCGGCGATCATGGCTCATTGCGGGCGCGGCGATGCGATGATCGTCGGTCAAGATGCACACTCCTATATGTACGAGGGCGGCGGTGCGGCCGTTCTGGGTAGCGTACAGCTACAGCCTATCGAGAATGCGGCCGACGGAACACTGTCGCTTGATAAAATCGCCGCGGTCATCAAACCAGCAGATATTCACTTTGCGCGCACACGCCTACTGGCCCTGGAGAACACAATTGACGGAAAAATATTACCCATCGATTATCTTTCTTCGGCGACTACGCTGGCTCGTTCTCGCGGGCTTGGAACACATCTCGATGGTGCGCGTCTATTTAACGCGGCGGTTGGCGCGCGGCTCACCGTGTCTGATATCTGCGCGCCATTCGATACTGTGTCGATTTGCTTTTCAAAAGGGCTCGGCGCGCCGGCTGGCACGCTCCTTGTCGGCCAGAGGGATTTAATTGAACGCGCGGCCCGTTGGCGCAAGGTTTTGGGGGGCGGTATGCGCCAGGTGGGTATTCTCGCTGCCGCGTGCCTGCATGCTCTTGAACATCATGTTGACCGTCTAGCTGACGACCATGCCAATGCTACAACACTGGCGGCGGGCTTGAGGCAGATACCAACGCTGAGTATCGATGGCCCACATACCAATATGGTCTTCGTCGAAGTCCCCGGGAACCGCTGCCAAGAGTTATCCTCATACCTAAATGCTCAAGGAATTCTGGTGGCGATTGGTCCGCAAACACGCTTGGTGACGCACCTAGATGTAACGACAAACGACATCCATCGTGTAGTCGCTGCATTCCAATCATTTTTCTGAAGCTATTGATGGGCGCGCAGAATTGACACTTTTCGGTGTTGTTCCGCCGCGCGGCAACGTATTCTCCGGCCCGTAAAATGAACGCAGTGATGTCATGAACACCACACCGTACCGAATCGGCATTGTTGGCTGCGCCGGGCGCATGGGCCGCATGCTGATTCAAGAAGTCCTCGCCACGCCGGGCTGTGCACTGGCCGGTGGCACCGAACCAACCGGGCCCGCCGTGGGCACCGATCTCGGTTTTTTGGTTGGCGCCACTGGCGTTGGTCTGACAGTCACAACAGATGCTGCGGCGCTGTTCCAGGCCACCGATGCGGTCATCGACTTCACGGTTCCGGCGGCCACCCTTTATCACGCATCGCTTGCCGCCAAGACGGGCAAGGTGTTGATCGCTGGCACTACGGGCCTTGATGCGTCGGCCGTCGATAGCTTGCGTAAAGCAGCGGCATCCGCCCCTATCGTATATGCGCCCAATTTCAGCGTGGGCATGAATATTCTTTTCGCGCTCACCGAACAGGTCGCAGCCACCTTGGGGCCAGATTACGACATCGACATTCTCGAAATGCACCATCGTCACAAGGTCGACGCCCCCTCGGGCACCGCGCTTGGTTTGGGCGAGGCGGCCGCACGTGGCCGCAAGGTCAAGCTCGCTGACGTGTGGCGCAAGTCGCGCGACGGACAGGTGGGGGCCAGGCCGCGAGGCGAAATTGGCTTTGCCACGTTACGCGGTGGCGATGTGGCGGGCGATCACACGGTGATGTTTGCCGCCGATGGTGAACGCATTGAGCTTACCCACAGGGCAACCTCGCGAGTGAACTTCGCCAAGGGCGCGGTGCGCGCAGCGCTGTGGGCGCGTGGCCGTGGCCCAGGGCTTTACTCCATGGGCGATGTGCTCGGGCTTTAAATGAAAGCCCTTGCATGAAACCCGCCGCGGTTCATGAATTTTATCGACGGCTACGTGAGCTCAACCCCGAGCCAACCACGGAACTGAAATCCGTCAACGTCTATACATTGTTGGTTGCGGTTGTTTTATCAGCCCAAGCCACGGATGTGAGTGTCAACAAAGCCACCGCGCCGTTATTCAAGATTGTCGACACGCCCGAGAAAATGATCGCACTCGGCGAAGCGGGCCTAAAAAACTATATCAAAACCATCGGCCTGTTTAATGCCAAGGCCAAGAACGTCATCACGCTGTCGAAGATTCTGGTGGAACAACATGGCAGTCAAGTTCCCCGCACGCGCGAGGCGCTCGAGAAACTTCCCGGTGTTGGCCGCAAGACTGCCAATGTGGTGTTGAACGTTGCCTTCGGCGAACACACGATTGCGGTTGATACACACATCTTCCGCGTTGGTAATCGCACCGGACTTGCGCCAGGCAAAACACCGCTGCATGTGGAAGAAAAACTTGAGAAGGTGACGCCACCTGAATTCAAGCGTCACGCCCATCACTGGCTGATTTTACATGGGCGCTATATCTGCAAGGCGCGCTCGCCCGATTGCTGGCGTTGTGTGGTGGCCGAGTTCTGTACGTTTAAGCCAAAAACGCCAGCCCCCGATCCCGCCGAAGCAAAGGCGAAGAACAACAAGAAATTAAAATCAACGCCGGCGAAAAAAGAAAACTTGACCATTTTCCCGAGAAGTGGCCTTCCGGTTGGCCCCAAGAAATAAATCGGTGAAAATGCGACCAAAAAAGAGTCTAATCGAGGATCGTAATCGTGCCTGAGAGTTTTCCGCCATTGGCGACCGTGACGCTTTTATAGGAAATTGTTCCGCAGACACTGCCGCCTTGCGGAATTTCCAAATGGCCACGCACGATCAGCGTACCATCGAACGAGCCAGCCACCACAGCGCTGTCCACATCGGCCTTTCCGCCGACCCGGCCACAGGACGCAATCTCCAGCGTATTGACGTCGTGCATGGTGGCGTTGATCTCGCCTTCCACCACCAAACGCTCGCAACCGGAAACCTCACCGCTGACTTTAATGTGCTTGCCAATCGACAGGCGCTTGCCGTTGTTTTCGGCTTCGCTCGCGCGGACGGTATTGAGATTGGGAATTTCGGTGACGCGCCGCTGCGGCGGCGGTGTGTAGCTGGTGGTGGGCGCCATCACGCCCATGCGCTCGATAAAGCTGCGGTCGCCGCCTTAGCGTTCCAGGGCAGCCTTGTCGCGCATGGTTTTTTCGGCGGAGGCGGTGGTCTTGAAAAACGGTTTGACCGGTGGACGCAATGAGTTGGAGCGCAGCGCAAAATGTGGCAACTGCCCTACGGAAGGTTTGGTGTGCTCGTCCTTAACGGCCGAAAGATCGGTTGGTTCCGCCATAGGTCCCCGACTCAAAATTCATATTATTGGCCCCCTCTTAAGGAGGGGCCCTGAACCGGCAAACTCTAGGTTCGACCGGTTAATTTATGGAAAAGATGTACCATGGCGGCGGTGCCGATCACAGGGGCCACCAGGTTCAGGCCGGGTATAGTCAACAGGCCTGCGGTGATGGTCCCGGCTGCCCAAATCTGCCAGCTATGGCGCTGACGTAGGGTTGTTACGGCCTTTGGATCAAGCCGCCGCAGAGCCACAGTCTCGAAGTATTCGCGGCCCAAAAGCCGCCCATTCACGGCATAAAACAGCACTAAATTGAATGGCGGCAAGAACACCAACAGCAAATAAATCGGCAGTAGAACCAAGTTAAGCCCGACGGTTGTCGCGATCAGCCGCACCGATGATCCAACCACCTCCATCAGCGCTACAGAGCGGGCAGGGGCAAGTTGGGGGTAGTGCTGGGCCTCAACCGTCTTGGCCACGTCATCCAAAAAAATACCGACAATGCCTGTGACCACGCCGGGAAACAAAAACCACGCCAGTACACCGGCGGCCACCCCCGCCCCGGCGTCGACCAAAGTGTCGATCAGCGGGACGGATGAAATAGCCGTTGAGCGCAAGATCCACGTCAGACCCAGGAACAGACTAATGTATACGGCAAGCGTGCAGGCGATACTCAAAACCACCAAGCGCAGAACCTTGGGGTCCTTCAACTGAAGAAAAGCCCGGCTAAAGTTATCAATCATGGCTGTGCGGCGCTTGTGAGCATTGTTGCCACCGTTATACTCCGGCGCATCCTGTTCGAAGTCATCCCCTATATAGGTTGATCATGTCTGATTCCCGTTACGATGTTGTCGGCATTGGCAGCGCGATTGTCGATGTTCTCTCGCGCACCGATGAAAGCTGGTTAGCCGACAAGGGCATGGTCAAGGGCACCATGGCGCTGATCGATTCTAACCGTGCCAAGCTGCTTTATACCGCCATGGGCGTCACCACCAATATGTCCGGGGGCTCGGTCGCCAACTCCATGGCGGGCATTGCCTCGCTTGGCGGCAAGCCAGCGTTTATCGGTAAGGTTGGGGCCGATCAGTTGGGCGAATCGTTCAGTCACGACATTCGGGCCGTGGGGGTTGATTTTTATGCGGGCGTGAAGAACTCAACCAAGCTGCCCACGGCGCAATGCTTGATTTTGGTCACACCCGATGCCCAACGCACTATGAATACTTTTCTTGGCGCATGCACCGAGCTTGGCCCCGCCGACATCGATGAGGAAATCATCGCGGCCGCCGACGTCACGTATATCGAAGGTTATCAGTGGGACACACCGCAAGCTAAGGCCGCGATCCGCAAGGCGTGCGTGGCGGCCAAGGGTGCTGGGCGCAAAGTGGCGCTATCGTTGTCGGATCCCTTTGTCGTTGACCGCCACCGCGATGAACTGTTGCAACTGATTTTCGATTACGTCGATTTGTTGTTTGGCAACGAAGAAGAAGTGTTCCGGCTTTACCGCACGAATGATTTTGATACGGCGGTAAAAAAACTCCGCCAGTCCAATACACTCGCCTGCATGACGTTGGGCGCGCGCGGTGCACTGGTGGTTGATATGATGAGTACCGCCACGGTTCCTGCTGCTCCTGTCAGCAAAGTGATCGACACCACGGGCGCGGGTGATCTTTTTGCCGCTGGGTTTTTGTACGGCTACACCAATGGGCGCGATCTAGTGCGCTCGGCCAAAATCGGCGGCCTGGCGGCAGCCGAGATCATCGGCCACATGGGTGCGCGGCCCGAGGTTTCGTTGCGCGAGCTGCTGGTGAAAGGCGGGCTTTAACGACCTTAACCAAAACTCCGCGCACCTTGCTTTCTGGCGCCTGCGCAAGTATATAACCGCGCGCGCGCAGAACGGGCGACCCGCGGAACCGCTGGCGCCCAATTTTATTATCTGAAATCAACGACTTAGGACCACGCAGAGCACCCCTATGGAACTGCGCAATATCGCCATCATCGCCCACGTTGACCATGGCAAGACCACCCTGGTCGATGCGTTCTTGCGCCAATCGGGTGCGGTGCGCGCCAACTCGCGCATGCAGGACTGTGCGATGGATTCCAATGATCTCGAGCGCGAGCGCGGCATTACCATTCTCGCCAAATGCACGGCGGTGGAGTGGAACGGCTACAAGATCAATATCGTCGACACCCCCGGCCACGCCGATTTCGGCGGCGAAGTGGAACGCATTCTCTCCATGGTCGACGGTGTTGTGCTGTTGGTCGACTGCGCCGAAGGCCCGCTGCCGCAAACCAAGTTTGTTCTCTCCAAGGCGCTCGACATCGGCCTCAAGCCCATCGTGATCATCAATAAGGTCGATCGCAGCGACGCCCGGCCCCACGAAGTTCACACCGAAGTGTTCGATCTGTTCGCCGTGCTGGGCGCTAACGATGAACAGCTCGATTTTCCCACGTTGTTCGCCGTGGGCCGCGATGGCTGGGCGGTGCGCGACTTAGAAAAAGACAAACCAACCGACCTTACCCCGCTGTTCGAAACCATTGTTGCGCGCGTGCCCGCCCCCAAGCGCGATATCGACGCGCCATTCACCATGCTGTGCACGACGCTGGAATATGATTCGTATTTGGGCCGCGTTCTTACCGGCCGCGTTCAAACCGGCATCGGCCGCGTCAACATGCCCATCAAGGCACTCTCGCGCGATGGCAAGATCTTAGAACAAGGCCGCGCCACGAAGCTGCTAACATTCCGCGGGCTCGAGCGCGTTCCAGTTGAGAGCGTCGAAGCCGGCGATATCGTCGCCATCGCAGGTCTCGAAAACGCCAACGTCGCCGATACCATTTGCGCTCCGGAAGTCACCGAAGCCATTCAAGCCCGCCCGATTGACCCGCCAACCATGGCCATGACCTTCTCGGTCAATGATTCACCGCTCGCGGGCCTGGACGGCGATAAGCTCACCACCCGCATGATTGGCGCACGCCTGATGCGCGAAGCCGAGGGCAACGTGGCCATTAAGGTCAGCGAGTCAGACGAAAAAGACGCCTACGAAGTCGCCGGACGTGGCGAATTGCAATTGGGCGTGTTGATCGAGAACATGCGCCGCGAAGGTTTCGAGCTGTCGATTTCGCGCCCGCGCGTGTTGTTCCGCGAAGACGAGAACGGCAAGAAGACCGAGCCGATCGAGGAAGTGGTCATCGACGTGGACGAGGCCTATACCGGCATCGTCGTCGATAAAATGTCGCAGCGCAAAGCTGAGATGCGCGAGATGAAGCCCTCGGGCGGCGGCAAGACCCGCATCGTATTTCACGGCCCGGCGCGCGGGCTGATTGGCTATCACGGTGAGTTTCTCACCGACACGCGTGGTACGGGCATCATGAACCGGCTCTATCATGGCTACGCGCCCCACAAGGGCCCCATCGCCGCCCGGCGCGTGGGCGTGCTGATCTCAACCGCTTCCGGCGAGGCCAACACCTACGGCCTACACAACTTGATCGACCGTGGCCCGCAGTTTGTGGCGCCCGGCGATAGGGTCTATGGCGGCATGATCGTGGGCGAACACACCCGCGACAACGATTTGGATGTGAACCCGCTCAAGGCCAAGCAACTCACCAACTTCCGCACCGTGATGAAGGACGACAAGCAATTCCTTCCCCCGCCGCGCAAGATGACCCTGGAAGACGCGATTGCCTACATCCAAGACGACGAGCTGGTGGAAGTTACGCCCAAGTTCATCCGCCTGCGCAAACGCCACCTCGACCCCAACACCCGCAAACGCGCTTCCAAACAGGCCGCCGAGTAGGCTTTGCTCCCCGGTTGGGGATTCACAGAATCACCTGCACATGCGACAAAGCGCGCATGGGTGAGACCGCCGCCAGCGATAAAATGAACGGCTGGTTTGCTGCTCTGGGTGTTTTCCTTGAGCGGCGAACACTCGTTATGCTGGCCCTGGGTTTCTCAGCCGGGTTACCGTTCCTTCTCATCTTCGACACCCTTTCGGCCTGGCTGCGCGAATCCGGATTGTCGCTGGAAGTCATCGGCTTTTTTAGCCTGGCCACACTTGCCTATGCCTTCAAGTTTTTGTGGGCGCCGCTGGTGGATCGCGCCGCAATTCCAGTGCTGACGAAACTACTGGGTCACAGGCGTGCGTGGATGTTGGTGGCCCAAGCCGCCGTCATTGCGGGCCTGTTTCTGATTTCATTCACCGACCCCGCATCGAATTTGGGCCTTGTTGCCCTGTTCGCGGTGCTCACCGGATTTTCGTCTGCCACCCAAGATATCGTCATCGATGCTTGGCGTATCGAAGCCACGGGCGAGGCCCAGCAGGGCGCCATGGTGGCGGCCTATACCTGGGGCTATCGCACGGCTCGCGTTGTGGCAGGTGCGGCACCGCTAATCCTTGCTCAATCTTACAGTTGGTCAGTGTCCTATGCGGTCATGGCAGCGTTGATGATCGTTGGCATGCTGGCCGTGCTGCTGGCCCCGCGCGAGCGCGCCCATGTGTTACGGCCGATTCCTACCAATGGCCTCACGGCGCAGCCCTTGGCCGAATGGGCCGAATGGTTGGTGCGGCTTTCTGTCATTGTGGTAGGGGCTTTGCTGTTGGGCTCTGGCCTTTCGGGCAAGGCGAATGTATTCGCGGCAATTCTTCCCGAGGCAACTGGCACTGCATTGATGACCGCATGGGCCGCACCTGGCAGCGGCGTGTGGTTTCAATTGCTCGGTGTTATTGCCGGTGCGTTTTTCATCGGTCTTGCCGCTTGGCCCATGCCCGGAAACAAAACCCGCCCTGGGGTGTTCCTCTCGCATGCATTCGGTGACCCATTGGCGGATTTTTTTGGACGCTATCGCGGCACCGCGGGCCTGATCCTGGCGCTGATTTGTTTTTACCGGCTTGCCGACTTTACGCTTAACATCATGAATCCGTTCTATATCGACCTCGGGTTCACCCTCACCGAGATTGCTGGCGTGCGGAAAATATTCGGCACCGCCATGTCGATGATCGGCGTATTCGCTGGCGGTTATGCCATCGCCCGGTGGGGATTGATGGGCCCGCTGTTGGTGGGCGCGCTGATCGGCCCCTTTAGCAATCTTGTTTTTGCGTGGCTGGCAACTCAGGGCCCTGACATGGCAGCCCTGACAATTGCCATAAGTGTCGACAATGTCTCCGAAGGATTCTCGGGCACCTGCCTGATCGCCTATATGTCGAGCCTCACGGGCGATGCGTTCACTGCCACGCAGTACGCATTATTTTCATCGATTTACGCAATTCCAGGAAAGCTGGCGGGTTCGCAGTCAGGCCGGGTGGTTGAGGCTGCCGCGCGCTCAATCGATTCCGGCGGCCTGTTCGCACCGGTGATGACCCTTTTCGATAAACTGCCTGCAGGCTCCCTCGTTCAGGGTGCGTCTAAGCTTGGCGTTTCGGCCCAAGCCCTTGGGGCGGGCTATGCCGTGTTTTTCGTTTATACTTTTGTCGCGGGCTTAAGCGGAATCTTACTCACACTGATTGTCGCGCGGCGCACGCAAAGAACGTAACGCTCAAATCAATCGCCCCACGCCGCTATGGGCGGCCATTAGGGCCATCTGCACCAAGTCCGAAACGCCTGCGTCCATCGACACAATCTGCACCTGCTTCTCCAGCCCTATCAGCACGGGTCCGATGGTGGTCGCAGCACCAAAGCGCTGAACCAGTTTTGTGGAAATGTTGGCGGCATCCAGGCCGGGCATGACCAGCACATTGGCGGGGCCCGTGAGGCGGCAGAAGGGGCAGATCTCGCTGCGTTCGGGGTTCAACGCCACGTCAACGCCCATCTCGCCATCGAATTCAAAATCAACCTTCGCGGCACCCAGCAGCTTCACAGCCTCGGACATGGTTTCGGCCACGGCTCCCGGCGGGTTGCCAAAATTGGAATACGACACCAGCGCCACGCGCGGGTCGTGACCCATGCGCCGGGCCATGGCGGCACTCTCGATAGCGATGGTTTTCATTTCTTGCGGCGTTGGGCGCTCGATCACTGCCGTATCGGCGATAAACAACGTGCGTCCGCGCACCACCATAATGTTGACCGCGAACACCAATCCGCCAGGGCGGGTATCGATGACGCGGCGAATTTCGGTGAGCGCGCTGTGATAATTGCGCGTCAGGCCCGTCACCATGCAGTCGGCGTGTCCAAAGGCGACCATGCATGAGGCAAAGATATTGCGATCGATGTTGACCATGCGCTGACAGTCGCGCAGCAAATGGCCTTGGCGCTGCAAACGGCGGTACAAATGCGCGGTGTAGGCTTCGTTGTGGTTGGACTCGCGTGCGTTGGTCACGCTGATGCCCAGCGATTTTAGCTCATCGGCCTTGATGCCCAGCTCGCCCAGCTTTTCTTCCAGCTTGCGCCTCCGCCCCACCAAAATGGCCTTGCCGTAACCAGAATTGCAGTAGGCAACGGCCGCACGGACCGAACGCTCTTCCTCGCCCTCGGCAAACACAACAGTCTGTGGCCTGCGCGTCACCTCGGCTGCGATGGCCTGCAAACTGGCCACGGTCGGGTCAAGCCGTGCGGCCAGTTCCTTGCGATAAGCCTTCATGTCGGCGATGGGTTTGCGCGCCACGCCCGAATCCATGGCCGCTTGGGCGACGGCGGGCGGCACGGTAGCGATCAAGCGCGGATCGAACGGCACGGGAATGATGTACTCGCGGCCATATTTTAGTTTCCGCCCGGCATAGGCCGCAGCCACTTCATCGGGCACATCCTGGCGCGCCAATTCCGCCAAGGCTTTGGCGGCAGCCACTTTCATTTCGTCGTTGATGGTGCGCGCGCACACATCCAAGGCGCCGCGAAAGATGAATGGAAAGCCCAGCACATTGTTGACTTGGTTAGGATAGTCCGAACGCCCCGTGGCCATGATCGCGTCTTTGCGCACGCTGGCCACATCCTCGGGCGTGATCTCGGGGTCCGGGTTGGCCATGGCAAAGATGATGGGCTTCTTGCCCATGCTTGCCACCATCTCTTTGGTCATTGCCCCTTTCACGCTCAGGCCCAAGAAGGCATCCGCACCCTTCAATGCGTCGGCCAACGTGCGCGCCTTGGTGTCAACGGCATGAGCCGACTTCCATTGGTTCATGCCCTCGGCGCGGCCCTTGTAAATCACGCCCTTGGAATCGCACATGATCACGTTCTCAGGCCGCACACCCAAGGCTTTCACCAACTCGACACACGCCGTGGCCGAGGCCCCCGCGCCATTGACCACTAATTTCAGTTCCGAAAGTTTGCGCTTAGTCAAATCGCAAGCG
>SHWP01000064.1 GCA_009693785.1 Rhodospirillaceae bacterium | reverse complement strand
GGACCTCCCCCTTACCAAGGGGGTGCTCTACCACTGAGCTACGGCAGCATCGGGGCCACGAAAGGTCTTAGATTCCAAGCGGGCCCGGTTGAAGGCGCGGGAACATGCCACAAGCCCCCACCCCAAGCAAGCCACGCAAACCCTAGTGAAATATGATGTTTCGGCCTAACTGACCGCGCGCAGGTGGTCGCTGGTGACGCGTAATCGTGCCGCGATGGCGCGCGCCATGTTGGTCATCAACCGTGCCGCCAGCGCCGGGTGGTCGGTGAGGATGCGCGCGAACCCCGCCTTGTTCATTTCATGGACGACCAAGTCCGTGGTGGCGATGGCATCGGCCGAGCGCGGTTGGCTTTCCAGTAGCGCCATCTCACCGAACATCACCCCAGGAATCAGCGTGGCTAGCCTGATGGCTCCGCCATCTCCGCGTGCGAGCCGGATGGTCACCGTGCCACGCGCAAGCAGGTACATGGCATCGCCGGGCGTACCCTCAGTGAACAATTTATCTCCGGCATTAAATTCACGGCGGTGTACATAGCCGGTGATAATATCGACGTCGGCGGGGGCAAAGCCATCGGCCAAACATAACTCTGCCAAGCTGAGTTCACGTTCGGTGTGATTGCCCGGCGCGTACCATTCCACCAACTTATCCTCTGCCCATTCTAATGCTGCATCGGTATCGGGGCTGCACATGGCAGAGGAGAATAAATGCTGCCCGCCAATGGCGGCGATAAAGCGGCCGTGATCGGTTTCAGGTGTGACATGCGCGAGAAGAAGTTGTAGGCCGCGAGTGGTGAGTGTACGGGCCAACACCTGCAACAGCCGCACGCCAGTGGCATCCATCTCCGACACGCGGCGGAAATCGAGTATCACCACGCGCGCCGTGTCGACACTGCGCTCGGCTTCGGTCAATAGCGCATCGGCAGTGCCGAAGAACAATGGGCCGTCTAACTCGATGACGGCCACCTCGTTGCCACGTTCAGTCAGCAGTTCAGCATCGTGACGCTCGCGCACTTTCAATGACCGGCGCGCCCGGCCATCATAAACGCGCCGCACGATGGATTTGCTCATTTGCGTCACGAACAGCGCCATGGCCACCGCGATGCCCACGGCGACGGCGGCGATCAGGTTGACCATCACCGTCACGGCTGCCACGGCGATGACGATGGCCAAGTTGGCGGCGATTTCGCGGCGGTACCCGCCCGAGGCCTTGAGGCGCGAGACCAAGTCGCGGCTCCAGGCGTCCATCATGCCAAAGGCCACCACGGTTAGGACCGCTGCCAGCACCACGCGCGGGATGGTGCCAACCCAGGGACCGGCCACCAGTGTCGTGATCAACACGATCATCGCGTGGGCGATGCCGGCAAACCGCGTGCGTGCGCCGCTATGGTAGCTGGCGGCACTGCGAGCCACGGCCCCTGAACAAGCCAAGCCACCGACAATGCCCGAAGTAATATTTGACAACCCTTGTGCGATTAGTTCGCGGTTGCTGTCGTGGCGGCGGTGGGTAAGGGAGTCGAGCGCGGCCGCACCCATGAGTGAGTCGATGGAGGCAATCACCGCCAGCACGGCGATAGATGGCGCGATATCGATGAGGCGCGCGATTACCCAATCCGTGAACCCCTCTGCCATCACGGGGGACAAAGCTTTTACGGTGGGCGCGGCGGCAGGGATATCACCAATGATGGGCCTAAGTGCCTCAAGGCCCACCTGAGCGGCGATGACATAGTAGCTGGCGATGCCTGCAGCCACGCCGACCAACAGCGAGGGCACATGACGGGTGATGCGCGGGCCAAGGGAAATAGCAGCAAGGGAAATGGCGGCTACCAAAATCGTCCAGGGCTGCAACAGGTGTGGTATGTCGCGCCAACTTGCCCATGAAAAATGTTCAGGCAAGCCCAACAGGAACTTCACTTGTCCCATCAACAGCAGCACGGCCACGCCATTCATGAAGCCCGCAATGACGGGGTAAGGTGTGAACTTAATGATGTGGCCCAATTTGGCGAGCCCGAAGGCAATCTGAATGGTCCCCGCCAGGAACACCCCAGGAACGCGAGAGCCATGGCCATTGGCACGCCGCCGTGGGAGTCGAGATCGGGCGCGGCGGCCAGTGTAGTCACCATGACCGCCATGATGACTGAGGTCGATGCGCGTGGCCCGCTGATCAGATTCTGGGTACCGCCCAGGATTGCCGCCACGAAGGCAGCAAAAATCGATGCATAGAGCCCGGCCATAACGCCCTCAGCCGCAGCGGTCGCGCCAAGCGAAGCAAATACTAGCAATCCGTATGGGATAGACTCCGACACGCTGACCACGGCCGCCACTAGTCCCCCAGCCAGGTCGCCCTTGATTGTCTCGGTACGGACCTTGGGCTGGGGGAGGATGCAGGTAGGCTATCGACCAGGCCCCCTACGGTCTTATCGTTTTGGGCCTCATCGCCGTTAGTAGTATTGTCGCTATTGGCCGGCACGACGATCTCGGCAGGCGCCATCACCATCCCCTTTTTTCTTGATTGCAGATAGTGTACGGCGGCCCGGCGCCAAGGTTAAGCGGCTTCAACAGCATGACCCCAACACCCAAACCACCGAAAGTACCTAAGCCAAAGTCCCGCGACGCCCAAGCTCGCTTGGCCGAGGCCCTACGGGAGAATTTGCTCAAACGCAAGGCGCAGGCCCGTGCGCGTGGCCCGGCTCCCGAACGGTCCTCGGGCCCGTCAAAAAGCGGCCCATCCACCTAAGCTTGAGGCCCTTGCAGCGGCGCGCTACAACCGCGCCCTATCGCCCTACCCAAAGGTTTTCCTTCATGTCCGTGATGCCCGATACCTGGATCCGCAAAATGGCGACCGAGCATGCCATGATCGAGCCGTTCACAGAGAACCTAAAGCGCGAGAACGTGATTTCTTATGGGGTGTCGTCGTATGGTTACGATGCGCGCGTAGCCGACGAGTTCAAGATTTTTACAAACCTTGACTCCGCCGTGGTGGACCCCAAGCAATTTTCCGATAAGGGCTTTGTCGACCGTAAAACCGATGTGTGCGTTATACCGCCAAATAGTTTTGCTCTAGCTCGTACGGTGGAATATTTCCGGATTCCGCGCGATGTGCTGGTGATTTGCCTGGGCAAATCAACTTATGCGCGCTGCGGCATTATCGTCAACGTCACACCTTTGGAACCTGAATGGGAAGGTCATGTGACCTTGGAGTTCTCGAATACGACGCCGATGCCCGCACGCATTTATGCTAATGAGGGTGCATGCCAGTTCATTTTCCTCAAGGCCGATAGTACGTGCGCGGTGTCGTACCGCGACCGTAAGGGAAAGTATCAGGGCCAAAAGGGTGTCACATTGCCGCGGCTTTAAGAACAAACCAACGCCATAAAGCTGCATTAAAACTCTAACTTCGACCAAATAGGAATTAACAAGAGTGGATGCTATTCGCATACAAGGCGGCGTGCCGCTGAACGGAACGATCGTCATTGGCGGCGCGAAAAACGCAGCTCTGCCGCTCATGGCCGCGGCCATGTTGACGGACGAACCGCTCACGCTCACCAACATGCCTGAGTTGGCCGACATCGCCACCATGGGAAACTTGCTGCGCCAACTGGGCGTTCGTATCGATCAGTCAGCTTTAGGGGCGGGCGATGCCAGCGGCGAAGCGGGGGCCACGGGGCGTACCATGACGTTGCGCACCGAGAAGATTGCATCGATCACCGCACCTTATGATCTCGTGCGGCGCATGCGAGCGTCGGTGTTGGTGCTAGGTCCGTTAGTTGCGAGGCATGGCGAGGCAAAGGTCTCGCTGCCGGGTGGCTGTGCTATTGGTACGCGGCCGGTGGATTTGCACTTGAAGGCGCTCGAAGCCTTGGGCGCAAAGATTGAACTCAAGCAAGGTTATGTGCACGCCACGGTGGCCAAGCGGCTGAAGGGCGCGCAGATTATTTTCCCCAAGGTCACCGTCGGCGGCACTGAGAATACGCTTATGGCTGCGTCTTTGGCCGAGGGCGAAACCATCATCGAGAACGCCGCACGCGAGCCCGAGATTGGTAATTTGGCCGATTGCTTGAACGCCATGGGTGCCAACATTACTGGTATCGGTTCAGGCACTTTGCGCGTGAAGGGCGTGGAGCGTTTGCATGGTGCACGCGTGCCCGTAATTCCCGACCGCATCGAGACAGGCACCTATGCCGTGGCCGCCGCCATCACGCGCGGTTCGCTCACGCTAAAAGGTACGCGCTACGATTTGCTGAAATCAGTATTCGATTCCATGGCGAGTGCGGGCGTGGAGATCACCCAACAGGGCGATAGCATCATCGTGGCAGCAAAAAACGGACTTCGGGGCGTTGATATGATGACCGAGCCATATCCTGGCTTTCCGACCGACATGCAAGCCCAATGGATGGCGTTAATGGCCACCGCCGACGGGGCCTCCATGATCACCGAGACGATTTTCGAAAACCGTTTCATGCACGTGCCCGAACTCACGCGCTTTGGGGCCGATGTGAATGTTCACGGTGCCTCGGCCATCGTGCGCGGCACAGCCAAGCTCTCGGGCGCGCCGGTCATGGCCACGGATTTACGTGCGTCAGTCTCATTAGTATTGGCTGGTTTAGCTGCCAGTGGAGAGACACTGGTCAACCGCGTCTACCATCTCGACCGCGGCTATGAGCGGCTAGAACAGAAGCTACAGGCCTGCGGAGCGAGGATTGAGCGGGTCGGCGGGGGCTAAGCCCTTGGTATAGCACCTTGATCGGGTGTGGTGACACCGGCCAAAACCGTGTAAAACCGCCGCGCTTTTGGGGCCTCAGGCGGGGCCCTCGCTCATGTTAGAAACACGGTCCTATGTCAGCCCAATCGCTTATTATTGCCTTGCCCAAGGGCCGCATTCTCGACGAAGCGCTGCCCATCGTGCGCCGCGCGGGTATCGAGCCTGAGGCCGCGCTGGCTGATGACAGCTCGCGCGCATTGCAGTTTGCAACCAACCTTCCACACGTCAGCATCATCCGTGTGCGCAGCTTTGATGTGGCAACCTTCGTCGCCTTTGGTGCCGCACAACTGGGTGTCGCCGGTAACGATGTGCTGATGGAATTTGATTACTCCGAGATTTATGCGCCGCTCGACTTAGGTATCGGGAAATGCCGCCTGTCGATCGCCCAACGCACCGACATGGCCGAGGGACTTGACCTCGCGCGGCTCAGTCACGTGCGCATCGCCACTAAGTATCCCAACATCACTTCGAAGTGGTTTGCCGAGCATGGCATCCAAGCCGAGTGCGTGAAGTTGAATGGGGCCATGGAGCTGGCGCCAGCGTTAGGGTTGTGTCCGCGCATTGTCGATCTGGTTTCGACAGGGGCGACGTTGAAAGCCAACGGCTTGAAGGAAACCGCGACCATTGCGCAAGTATCTTCGCGACTCATCGTCAATCGCACGGCATTGAAAGTACGCTCGGAAGAAATCAGCGGCTGGGTCGAGCGTTTCCGCGCTGCCGTGGCGGTCTAAGCGGCGGGGATGTCATGTCGCGCTTGCTCTTCGCCAAAGAAACTACTTTTGAAAATGCCTTCGCAGCGCTCATAAGCGCTACGCGGGAAGAAAAGAACGATGTTGATGGCGCAGTGGCCGCAATTTTAGCCGATGTGAAGACCCGCGGCGATGCAGCGGTATTGGACTATACTGCGCGCTGGGACCGTCAGACACTTACACCGGCACAATTAGCGTTCAGTAAGGCTGAGATTCAAGGCGCATCAAAACTATGCGACGTAGCAACATTAGATGCTCTGCACACGGCTGCCGAACGCATTACCGACTATCACCGCCGGCAGATTCCCAAAGATAAGTTGTACACGGGCGCTCATGGAATCAAATTGGGTTGGCGCTGGACGCCGGTTTCTTCTGCTGGGTTATATGTACCTGGCGGCACTGCGGCATTGTTCTCATCCGTATTGATGAATGCCATTCCGGCCAAGGTAGCTGGCGTGCCCCGGCTGGTCGTCACCTTGCCCACACCCGATGGCAAAACAAATCCATTGATGCTGGCGGCGTGTGCCATCGTCGGGGTGGATGAGGTCTATCGGATCGGCGGAGCGCAAGCGATTGGCGCCCTAGCTTACGGCACGGCGACTATCAGCCCTGTCGATAAAATCGTTGGCCCTGGCAATGCTTACGTCGCCTCGGCTAAGAAGCAGGTGTTCGGCACGGTCGGTATCGACATGATCGCGGGGCCCTCCGAGATTCTTGTGGTGGCCGACGCCAGTAATGATCCGGCTTGGATTGCGGCTGATTTATTATCGCAAGCTGAGCACGATCCATCGTCGCAGTCGATTCTCATCACCGATAGCGAGGGCTTTGCGAAGCGTGTTCTTGCCGCCGTTGACGGCCATCTTAAAACTCTGCCGCGGGCCGAGATCGCCCGCGCCAGTTGGCAAAAGCATGGCGCAGTAATTATCGTCGGCACGCTGATGGATGCCGCCGCGCTGGTGAACCGTATCGCGCCCGAACATCTGGAGCTGGCGGTCAACGATGCAAAGCCTTTGCTGGCAGCGATTCGTCACGCCGGCGCTATCTTCATCGGGCGGCACACGCCAGAAGCCTTGGGCGATTACATCGCAGGCCCAAGCCATGTGTTGCCGACCTCTGGCACCGCCCGGTTCTCATCGGGCTTGGGCGTGTTCGACTTCCTCAAGCGCACATCTATTGTCGATTGCCCGGCCGGGGGGTTGGCTGCCATCGGACCCAGCGCGCTCGCGATGGCTCGGGCCGAGGGCTTAGATGCCCATGCCTTGTCGGTGGCGATCCGGCTGAATGTCGGCAGGGACTAATGTCATCGGGCGGCCCAGAGTCAAGCGATGGGCCCGAGGCCAAGCCGCGCTCCATCGTGAAATTGGTGCTCGATGAGAAAACTTTCCTGCGCCGTCGCCCCGAAGTCGAGCACGAGCGTGAGGTTGCGATCTTCGATTTGCTCGAAGAAAACACATTTCGCTTGAATGGCGACGGCGTTCACCCCGGGCCTTATCACGTCTGGCTTAAACTGGCCGAAGACCGGCTGCATTTCGATATTCGCGATACGGCCGAAACGGCGGTGCGCGAAGTGGCGCTGGCCGTCAAACCCTTTCGCATGGTGATCAAGGACTATTTCATCGTTTGCGAAAACTATTACGACGCCATCAAAACCTCATCGCCGATGCAAATCGAAGCCATTGATATGGGCCGCCGCGCACTGCACAACGAGGGCGCGCAAATGTTGCTCGAGCGTTTGTTGGCCGATGCCTACCTTGATCATACGACGGCGCGGCGGTTGTTCACGCTACTCTGTGTCCTTCACATGCGTGGTTAGGGCGCGCCATGGTCAACATTCTGCCCTCGGCGGTTTTGTTCTGTTGCACCATGAACGAGGTGCGCTCGCCCATGGCCGAGGGCCTAATGAAACGCTACCATGGCAAGCGCGTGTTCGTGGACTCGGCGGGCGTGCACATGGGCAAGCTCGATCACTTCATGGTGGATGTCATGGCCGAGATGGGCGTGGATATGACACATCACAAGCCAAAAACATTCGAAAATCTCGTGGCGGACTCTTTTGATACTGTAATTTCGCTATCGCCTCATGCCCAACACAAGGCTGTTGATTTGACCCGCTACATGCATTGCGACGTGAAGTTCTGGAATATTTTTGACCCCTCGCTGATTGAAGGCAGCCGCGATACCCGGCTTGCGGCTTATCGCCAAGTGCGCGACCAGCTGCGCCAAAAAATTCTCGATCTCTTTCCCTTTGCCAACGACCCGAGGTTTTGACGCGATGAAATTTGTGCTCGCGTCATCCTCACCGCGCCGCCTCGCATTGCTCAGCCAAATCGGCCGCACGCCTGATGTGGTCGCGCATGCCGATGTCGACGAGACACCCCATAAGGCCGAACAGCCGCGTCAACTGGCTGACCGCTTGGCCTTGGCCAAGGCCGAGGCCGTCGCGGCGTTGCATAAAGATTCGGTGATTTTAGCTGCCGATACGGTGGTAGCCTGCGGGCGGCGTGTGTTGCCCAAGGCCGAGACCGAAAGCGAGGCGCGTGATTGTTTGGCTTTGTTGTCTGGGCGGCGGCATCGCGTTCATGGCGGGATTGTTGTCATCGCGCGCGGAAAAATTTGGCAACGGCATGTCGAAACCATCGTTCGCTTCAAGCGTCTGACTGCAGCCGAAGTCGACGCTTATATTGCCACCGATGAATGGCGCGGCAAGGCCGGCGGCTACGCCATTCAGGGCCATGCGGCAGCCTTCGTGGCGGCCATCAACGGCTCGTATACGAACGTCGTTGGCTTATGCGCGTACACGGCTGACAAACTTATCGCCGCGGCGTTGTCGCAACCATGACTGCTGCGCCCGATTGCATCGTGGTGTCGCGAGGCCCGGGCGAAACCCGCGCGGCGTTGCTCGCGGGTGATCGGCTGGTTGAGGTTATCCATTTGCGCGACGCCGAGGCTCAACCTGGCGCAATTTATATCGGGCGCGTGGGCGAACGCGTGACGGGCTCAAACGATGTCTTTATCGACATCGGTATTCCTCCTCACGGTGTAATGGAGACCAAGGGCGCGCGGCTAAATTCGGGCCAGTCCGTCGCGGTAGAAGTGCGCACACCTGCCCGCGCGGACAAGGGCCCCAAGTTGGCGCGCTCCAGTGTGCGCATTCCAGCAGATAGGCCAGCGCCCAGTTTGCTCAAGCCTGCTCCTGACCCTGTGGTTGAGTGGTTAACGCACTATAGCGATGCAATAGACCAGATCGTCGCTGAGCCACGTTCTGAGGCGACGCGGATCACTCGCTTTCTGAGTAGCGATCCTCGCGTGATGCACTATCAAGGCGCGGGGTCCGCGTTTGACGAAGTTGACGAGCAGATTGAGCAAGCCTTGCAGCCGACTGTGTCGTTGCCGGGTGGCGGGCGGTTGATCATCGAGCAAACCTCGGCCCTTGTGTCTATCGATATCGACGCAGGCTCGTCGTCGATTGAGGCGGCCAACGCGCAAGCCATGATCGAGATCGCCCGTCAAATCCGGCTGCGCAATTTGGCCGGGCACATCGTCATTGATTTAATTGCCTGCCGCGCGCGGCAGAGGTTTGTTAAAGCGCTCAAGGATTCTTGTGCGGCCAATCCCATTCAAACCGATGTCATGGGTCTCACACCCTCGGGCATGATCGATGTGATCCGCCGCCGCGCCTGCCCGTCATTGGCCGAAACGTTGTGCGATCCCATGCCGCCGATGTTGAGTATCGAAACCGTGGCCTATCGTGCCTTGCGCCAGGTCTGCCGCGATATGGCTGTGCGCCGCATGGCGCGAGCGACTTTGAGCCTCATGCCTGCGGTAGCAATGCTTCTCAATGAACGCTTGCGCCCAGCCTTGGACGAAGCCCGCACCATGGGTGAGATCGTCATCATTCGGCGCGCTGATTTTCCGCGTGAGCGTATCGAGGTGGCTTGACGTTTTTTTTACCCGGGCGATGATATCACCCATGAGCAGCCCGCCGCCGGACCCCGATGCCACCCCGCGCCCCTTGGGTGTTCGCGTGAGTGCGCCCAAGTGCGTGCGTTGCGGCAAGCCGGTAGAAGCGCGCTTCCGGCCCTTCTGCTCGCAGCGTTGCGCCGACATTGACTTAGGCGCTTGGGTTACTGGTGCATACCGGGTGGCGACCGAAGAGGCGCCGACTGAAGTTGATGATGCTCAATCACCTCAAGAGCGTGACGCCGCTGCGAAAGGTTAGCCGCTTACTCGCGGGCCCCGCTTTGTCTTGAGGTGAGTTCCAAGCCGGGAATCGGGGCCTTTATTCACCCAAATCAGGGTGCAAAAACCATGCAGCACCAAGCTGTTAGGCTGCAGGCAGCGCGTCTGGACAGGGCCGGGGCGGGCGTCTATAAAGCGCCCCTCTCCGGCCAGCCATGCCCCAATGCCCAGGTAGCTCAGTTGGTAGAGCAACGGACTGAAAATCCGTGTGTCGCTGGTTCAATTCCGGCCCTGGGCACCATTCTTCTCAAAGAGTTACGCGATTTATAAATTTGGTGATTTAGTAGCGGGTACCATACGGGTACCGCTGACAGTTGATAGGCTTCTGCTGAAGCGGCCAGATTACACAGACAGGCTCTACATTCGCACCGTTGTGCCTTCCAAAAACTTCATCCCGCTTGAAACGCATATGGATCGCGGGTAATCCGGAAGGGGATGAGCGCGTATTTCCACATTCTGCTCTATATTTTGACTTCGGTTTTCAAGTCGCCGCAGCGGCTGGCGGCTGAGAATGTTGCACTGCGGCATCAGATCTTGGTGCTCAAGCGAAAGCATCGCGGACGTATTAAGTTGCGCGGCCTTGATCGGGTTATCTTGGGCTGGTTAGCGCGGATGGGGCCTACCGTCGCCGATGCCATTATCATCGTGAAGCCCAAGACCTTGGTACGCTGGCATCGGCTTGGTTTCCAGGCGTTCTGGCGCTGGAAGTCAGGCTCCGTTGGTGGACGGCCACCAGTTGATAAGGAACTTAGAGCTCTGATTCTGCGAATGGCTGCTGAGAACCCGTTATGGGGCGCACCACGCATCCACGGTGAATTGCTGAAACTCGGCTTCGAGCTCTCGCAGGCGACGGTCAGCAACTACATTCGCCGGCATCCGCGGCCACGGGGTCAGACACGGAGAACCTTCATCGATAACCATCGAGATGCCATCGCTGCGACTGATCTGTTTGTTGTGCCTACGATTGGTTTCAAACTGATGTATGGCATCGTCATCGTTCACCTGAAACGCCGGGAGCTGGTTTGGACGAACGCCATCCCCCACCCCACTGCGGAATGGATAGCTCAGCAGATCACCGAGGCCTTCCTATGGGAACGGGCCCCAAGCCATCTCATCCGAGATCGCGACGCCAGTTTTGGCGCAGCATTTAAGCGGCGCTTAAACAGCTTGGGTATCCGCGACCACCCAACCGCGCCACGCTCGCCCTGGCAAAACGGTTACGCAGAACGGATCATAGGCTCAATCCGCAGAGAATGTTTGGATCACACTATTTTCTTCGGCGAGGCCCACTTACGCCGGACACTGAAATCGTATGCCAATTACTACAATCGCGCGCGGACGCACCTGTCTCTTGCCAAAGATTCACCAGTCCATCGGCCTGTTCAACGACAAGGCAACATCATCGCCCACCCTCACCTCGCCGGCCTCCATCACGAATACGCCAGGACCGGGTAAATGGGAGGGACAACCCCCGAAGTTGTAATAGGCGGCCCTTACGCCTACCATGTTGCCTGAAGCCGGGGTTCATCCGGGGAATGTCGGGTTAACCAGTTTTGCTTGTTAACTGCGACGAATGCTCACAAGCTATTTGACGACATTTCAATGGCTTAAGGCTCTCCCTGACACGATACATCGGCTCTAGAATTGCCAATTCATCGTCAATGTGACAATGCCGCGACGAATGCTCACAATCTGTTTGACGAAATATCAATGGCTTAAGGCGCTCGCTGACCCGATGGATCGGCTCTAGAACTGCCAATTCTTCGTCAATGTGACAGTGCTTTGTAGACCGTACATAATCGGCGGCACACATCGGGGAGGGAGCCAGCCATGGAACTGACGAACGAACGGAAGAAAATACCCGCGGAAGCTGTAGATCTGTACACGCAGTTTATTCATGGCGAGATCGGTCGCCGTGCCTTTCTCGATGGGGTGAAGCGTTTCGCAATCGGGGGTCTATCCGCCACGGCGATTGTTGAGGCGTTGATGCCGAATTATGCGTTGGGGCAGCAGGTTCGCAAGGACGAC
>SHWP01000063.1 GCA_009693785.1 Rhodospirillaceae bacterium | reverse complement strand
GAAGCGTTATAATCTGAGCTACATTCGGCCCACCCAAATGGGCGAACCAACTTAAGCCTTGAGGAACGACATGTTTTTGCCATCGCCAACCCGAACCCTGATCACCGCCCTTGCCTGCGCATTCTGTTTTCAAACAGCCAGTGCCGAGGAGCCCGACCGCACCCAGGCCGTGAATGGGAACCTGCACACCATTATCGCGCCCACATATAATGGGGCTGGCGGCAACACGTCGTTCATCCGCTTCTTTAATTCCAGCACCGGCAATTCCTCCACCTTCTCGATCACAGTGGTTGGCTCGCCCTCCTCCAACACCTATGGCACCGGCACGCTGCAAGTGCCCGCCAATGCCTCGTTTCAGCGCTCACTCACCGAAATATTGACGCTCACCAATTCAGGCCCACTGACCGGCGGTGACACCAACTATTCGGTGTATGTGCGCAACTCCGATGGCGGCGCGGCGTTCCAACACGTGATTTACAACAACATCAACGGATTTTTCGAAGACGTCACCGTTTGCCAATTTTTCTCGGGCGCGCAGCATAATCGGGTTGTGCCGCTGGTGGCCAACATGCACACCTCACGCCTGTCAGGCTATCCGTCGGAGATCGCGATCCACAATTACACCAATGCCTTGCGTTCGTACGTGGCCAGCGTGTTTGATTCCCTCGACGGTAAATTCCTTGGCAATGTCCCTGTTATTGCGGGCGCCAACACCACCGTGCGCCTGACCAGCACGCAAATCGAACAAACCCTTAACTTCACGCCCAGCCCAACGCAGTTTCACGTGAATGTTAAATTGGGCGATGCGGGCTCTGAGTTGAACCTGACGGCCCTGATTAGCCACCTCGTGCTGAATACGGCGTTTAGTGCGCCGCCGACGCTGAACATGACTCAGTTGTGCCGGTTGAAGCCGTAAGCCAACCCCGCGCTTGAATTTGGACATGCGATAGATTTCAGGTGTGAGGCGCGCAGGCATAATCGCCGCCCTATAGTCTTGCCGTTGTTATCCGCAGTGCTTTGGCGGCGCTTGTCATCCGCTCGTCGAAGGTCGCAAGCTCGAGGCCGAGCCGTTGCGCGATGGCAAGGTGAATGGCGTCAGGCGCGCGCAAGCCAAGCTTGAGCTGGCGTACAGAAGCATTGGCTGAAACGAGATCACTGGGATCGAGCGCAACGAGGTGCACCTCACGCGCACTCCAATCATCAAAATTCGTGAACACCGCTTGTGTGTCGGCACTGGTAAAAAGTTTCATACGAAACAAGCGTGAGATGGCAGAGGAAAACTCTACCAGCGCAAAACCTGCGGTGAACAGAATTGGCGCCTCGGCGCGGATGAAAGCATTGGCGCGGTCGCGAAACGGATCGGGCGTGAACAACGCGACCAGGACGCTGCTGTCGAGGTAGATGCGTTTTGCCGCCAAAATATCAGCGCCAGTCTTCGTCGCGCATCGCCCTAATAAGTTCACCGGCATTAGGCCAAGGCAATTTGCCTACCGCCTTACCGTGAGGGACGATGCTATGCTTTTCGAGCCACTCGATCCCGGCCTGGCTGATGGGCCGGGGAGCTTTCGACACAGGCATCAAGCGCACAACATCCTCGCCATGACGGGTGATAACAACCGGCTCACCCTTTAAGGCGCGGTTGATCAGTTTCGGTAGATTGTTTTTGGCGTCCGCCACGCTGTGCTTGCTCATTGAATGAATATAGCCATCAAATGGCTATTTTGTCAAAAGCGCGCCAATCCTGACGCAAAGCTAGGCTGTCACCCCGGCGAAGGCCGGGGGCTCGGGCGGCAAATCCGGCTCACGCGTGTAGCCCAAATGTGCTACATATTTCCTAAAGGAGAAATCCCATGACCAAAACCGCCATGGTCCGCGCCCGCATGGAGCCCGGACTGAAAAAAGACGCCGAACGCGTGATGAAGCACATCGGGATATCCCCGACCGAGGCCATTCGCCTGTTTTACCGCCAGGTTACGGTGCATCGTGGGCTTCCGTTTGAACTGCGCATTCCGAATGCCGAGATGCGCGAAGCCATCGCCGACACCCGAGCACGCAAGAACCTAACTACTTTCAAAAGTATCCGTGCTCTCATGCGGACGGCTGACGAGTGAAGGCGACACGAGCGACCAACAAGTTTCTGCGCGATTTAAAACGAGCAAGAAAGCGTGGAAAAGACCTGGCCAAACTCGAAGCGATTGTTGCGTTAATCGCTAATGGCGCAAAACTCGACCCAAAATTTCGCACACATAAGTTACGGGGTGAGTTTGATGGATACTGGGAGTGCCATGTGGAGCCGGACTGGCTGTTGATCTGGGATGATCAAGATACTGAGATTGTTCTAATGGGCTGCGGCACACATGCGGATTTGTTTGAGTGAACTAACCTGCTGTACGGAGTAGCAATGTTACATCAGAACCAGTCATACAGGGATCAAGCTGCATCATCCGCGTAATGGCGCAACTGGGTAGTAAGCTCCCATGATGAACAACCGAATTCTTCTTGCCTTTCTTGCAACAACTCAGGCGGCGAAATTGTTGAATTTGGGTTAGAAAAGAATTGGCACCTAACAATATACTTTGAAACTCCTTCCATGAAGTGATGGAATCCGAGTACCCCGGAAACATGGTCCCAAGAATGAAACCACTTTGGTAGCTCTTCTCTAAAATAATGTAACGCATTTGGGATATTTTCGATGTCAGCGGCAATTATATAAGGCAATGTTGCATCGCCCTGTGGTCGATCTGCCTTACGAAGGATTGGATTCATATATCGCAGCGTTGGATAACCTATTGCGCCAATTACACTGGGGTTAGATCGCTGCTGATCCGAAGTGTCTGCCATCATAGAAACTCTAAAGATTTGCGATAGGTGCGACGGCCACCAATTTGGGCGGGGAATATAGTCCTTGCCTGTCACCCATACTTCTCCGATGCTCCTATTGATTTCTTCTGCCGACACAATCCATCGACCTCTGGAGCTATGGGATTCATTTGGAGAAACAGTGCGAGCCGCTTCTAGCAGCGCCAAGCGTTCATCATCCCTTAAAATCTCAACGACACCGAGCCGCAAATCAAATGGGATTTTGAAAGCAAACACCTCAGCAACAAGTTTATCAAGCCAGCTACGTGCCGATTTATACTCAGGTTTTGCCGCTGGAGTAACCACTTCAATCTCAAAAGAGGTATTATTAGCACAGTAAACTTTTAAATCGGGTTTGCGAACTTCGTTAGACCTTGAGATTTTATCTACTGAAATAGCTCCAAGTGCTCGGACTATACCTGCGCAGCGTAGCTCAGAAATTTCATCCAATATTGGCCTCACATTTTTGCGCAACGCATCACTTAGATTGCGCCTTATTGGATCAAATGATGATTGCCCTGACACAAGATAAAGCGGAACGCCGATTGACAATAAGCGGCTCGCCTCATCATGATCGGAAGTTGCTGGTTTCCAGTTTTGAAGATTGGGTAAAGCCTCAATCTCCTCAAATCCATACTTAGCAATTCCAGCATGATCGCTTGGTAATGTTGCGCTAAAGAATTTGTAAATCGACATATAAATTTTTCACATGATCATGCTAACTAGTGTAAGCGATATAAGTGTTAGGCTGCCTTCCCTCCGGGGGCTCGCGGTTAAACCCTAAGCTTATGGCCTTCGGGATTATGCCCATCTCAACGGCGCTTAGCCGCCTTCCTTCGGATTGCGCGGGCTGCGGCTAAGGCTATCCACGTTTAACTGCCTTCCCTCCGGGGGGCTCGCGGCTGAACCCTAAGCTTATGGCCTTCGGCCCTTCGCTAAGCGTTCAGACCACTCGCTACTCATAATTCTCTGCCACGAACCTATCCAACAGCCTCACGCCATAGCCAGTAGCACCGCCTTGGGCCAAGGCGGTGCCCTTCTCGTTCCACACCACGCCCGCGATATCCAAGTGCGCCCAGGGCGTGTCTTTCACGAAGCGTTGCAAGAATTGCGCGGCGGTGATAGAGCCCGCCTTGCCGCCGCCGATATTTTTCATGTCGGCAATCAGCGACTTTAAATCTTTGTCGTATTCATCGCCCATGGGAAAGCGCCACAGCCGTTCGCCCACCGCTTGGCCCGCATCGATGAGCTTTCCGGCCAGTTCATCGTTATTGGAGAAAATGCCCGCATAGAATTCCGATAGGGCCGCGATGATCGCACCCGTCAGCGTGGCCAGGTCAACAATCGCGCGGGGCTGGTACTTCTGCTGGGCGTAAGTGATCACATCGCACAACACCAAGCGGCCCTCGGCGTCGGTGTTTTGCACTTCGATGGTTTGACCCGACATAGAGGTCACCACATCGCCGGGGCGCTGTGCGCCTGCATCGGGCATGTTTTCCACCAAGCCGCATAGGCCAATCACGTGCGCGGTGGATTTACGCCGGGCCAGCGCGCGCATCAGGCCCGTCACCGCACCGGCACCGGCCATATCCCACTTCATGTCCCACATGCCGGCCCCGGGCTTGAGGCTGATGCCGCCTGAATCAAAACACACACCCTTGCCGATGATGGCCAGCGGCTTTGAGTTTTTATCCGCGCTGCCGTTCCAGTGCATCACCAGCAATTTGGACTCGCGCAAGCTGCCCTGCCCCACGCCCAGCAACGCGCCCATGCCAAGCTTGGTCATCTCCTTCACGCCCAGCACTTCGATCTTCACGCCGTCGGCGGCCAACTCGCGCGCCTTGGCGGCGAAGCTTTCGGGGTAAATCACATTGGGCGGCTCGGACACCAAATCGCGCGTGAAGAACACGCCATCCGCAATGGCCGCCAGCGGCGCGTGCTTTTTCTTCGCGGCCGCCGGGTCATCGGTTTGAATGTTGAGCGATTTAATTTTGGGCTTAGCGCTTTTCTCTTCCTTGGTGCGGTATTTATCGAAGCGGTAGGATTTAAGTTGCGCGCCCGAGGCAATGCGAGCGGCCGACGTGGCAGGGTCGGGCAAGCCTTCCAACACCACGCTCACGGTTTCATCGCCGCTGACTTGGCTATACAGCGACGCACCGGTTTTCTCCGCCGTGGCGGCATCGAAGGCTTTGGCTGGCCCCAATCCCAAAACGATCACGCGTTTTAAACGCCCACCAGGCGGGGCCGGGATAATAACGGTTGAGTCTTTCTTGCCCTTGAACTCGGCTGCGGCCATGGCACGGCTGAGGGCTGACTTGGCGCGGCGGTCGAGCATCAGGCCAACGCGGCCCAGCTTGGCGCCCTCAGGCAGCGCCACCACCGCGGTTCCGGTGTTGGGCAGGGCAAGTTTGGCGAATGAAATTTTCATGGGGCGGAGAACCTTATGAGGACGTGGTTTGTGTTGGGGCCAGGGTAGGCAGCGGGGCAGCCCAAATCAACAGGGGCTGGGGCATGACTGTGGTATTTGGCTGCTCACCAGTGGACATCCGTTCGCAGGACGCTATTTTGGGGCCCACACACACATAAACCGCGCGAATTTGAGGATTGTACTATGGGCAATTTCGGCGTCGGCCAGGCCATTCGACGGGTAGAAGACAAGCGCTTTCTCACGGGCGCGGGCCAATACACCGACGACATCAACAAGCCAGGCCAATTGTATCTGCACATTCTGCACTCGACCCATGCACACGCCGACATCGCCGGCATCGACACGGCCGCGGCCAAGGCAGTGCCCGGCGTGGTGGGTGTTCTGACCTGCGCGGATTTGGACAAGCTGGGTATTGGCGATATTCCCAACCTGGCCATGCCGCCCGATAAAGGCGGAAAGACTTTGGTCACCCCTGCCCGCCCCGCCTTGGCGCGCGGCCGGGTGAGATACGTGGGCGAACCCGTGGCCGCCGTGATCGCCGACACACTTGCCAACGCCAAAGACGCCGCTGACTTGATTGAGGTGGACTACAAAGAACTGCCTGCCGTGGTGGATATTACCGACGCCGTTAAGCCCGGCGCACCCCAGGTTCATGCCAAGGAAGCGGCGGGCAACCTGTGGTCGCATTGGCACTTGGGCGATGAAGCCGCGACGCAAGCGGCCTTCGCCAAAGCGCATAAGGTTGTGAAAATTGACTTGGTCAATAACCGCATCGCGCCCACGGCCATGGAGCCGCGCGCCGCAATTGCCGAATACGACGCCAAGACCGAACGCTACACGCTGATTCAAGGCAGCCAGGGCTCGCACAAAATACGCGACTGGATGGCCAAAATTATTCTGAAAATTCCCATGGAAAAAGTGCGCGTCATCAGCCCCGATGTGGGCGGGGCGTTCGGCATGAAAAACTTTTTGTTTAACGAGCCGGTGGTGTGCACGGTGGCGGCCAAGCTGTACGGCAAGCCCGTGAAATGGGTGGCCGACCGCTCGGGCAGTTTCTTGAACGACGCCCATGGCCGCGACCAGGTCAACCATGCCGAGCTGGCGCTCGATAAAGACGGCGTGTTCTTAGGCTTGCGTGTGTCTTCTCTGGGCAACGTGGGGGCGTACTTTTCGCAGTTCGGCCCGATGATTCCGACCATGGCCGGGGGCGCCATGCTGATTGGCGCTTACCGCACGCAAGCCGCCTATGTTGATGTGAAAGTGATGGTCACCAACACCGCACCGCTTGATGCTTACCGTGGTGCTGGGCGGCCCGAGGCATTGTATTTGATGGAACGGCTGGTGGATAAAGCGGCACGCGAGATGAATATTCCGGCCACCGAATTACGCCGCAAGAATTTTATCCGCCCCGAAGATTTCCCATTCAAGACCGCGCTGGGCCAAAAATACGATTCCGGCCGCTACGCCGAGCTGATGGACGCAGCCATCAAGCGCGCCGATATGGCGGGCTTTGAGGCACGGCGAGCAGCTTCAAAAAAGCAAGGCAAGCTGCGCGGGCTTGGGATTTCGTACTACGTCGAGGCCTGCGCGGGCGGCCAGGGCGAGCAGCCGCACCTGACGTTTGGCAAGGACGGCAAGCTCACCATCATCATCGGCACGCAAGATAACGGCCAAGGCCATCATACGGCTTACGGCCAGTTGGCCGCCGATGCTTTTGGCATTCCAATCGAGAATGTCATCGTCAAGCAAGGCGACACCGACGAAGTGCCCACCGGCGTGGGAACGGGCGGTTCGCGCTCGGTTCCCATTGGCGGCAGCGCGATCAAGAAAACCGTCATCAAGATGATCGAACAAGGCAAGGCGATCGCCTCGAACTTGCTGGAAGCCGCGCCCCAAGACATCGAGTTCGAGGACGGTGCGTTCAAGATTGCTGGCACGGATCGCAAGGTGGCGCTGAAAGACGTGATCGCCGCGTCCTACGACGAGGCCAAGCGCCCAGCCGAACAAAAACCCGGCCTCTATGCCGCCGAGGCCTACAGCCCCGCTGGCGCCACGTTTCCGAATGGGTGTCACATCTGCGAAGTCGAGATCGACGAAGAAACGGGCGTGTTGAATTTCGTCAACTACACCATTCAAGACGACTTAGGCTATGCGATGAACCCGCTGTTGATGGAAGGCCAAATCATCGGCGGTGCGGTTCAGGGCTTGGGCCAATGCTTGTTCGAGCACGCGGTTTATGACAAAGACTCTGGCCAACTCGTGACCGGATCGTTCATGGATTACACCATGCCGCGCGCCGACAACACGCCGCGCTTTAGTTACGCCTATACCGAAGTTCCCACGCCGCACAATATTCTGGGCATCAAGGGCGCGGGCGAGGCCGGCACGGTGGGCGCCACGCCCGCCGTGGCCAATGCGGTGATCGATGCATTGTCGCCGTTGGGAATCACCGCCATCGACATGCCCATGTCGGCGCTGAGGATTTGGCAAGCAATCCAGGCAGCCAAGGCGAAGAAGGCCGCGTGACGCAGGCCAGCATCGATTTCGCGGGACTGAACGCTTGGGCTGACCGGTTGACCGAGACCGCGCGGCACGCGGGCACGGTGATCATGGGCATCTACAACAGCGATTTCGTGGTGAGCGAAAAAGCTGATGACTCCCCCGTGACCGAGGCCGACCGCGCCGCCGAGCGCGTGATTTTGGCTGATGTCGAAGCACTGGCGCCCGCCTTCCCCATCGTCGCCGAAGAACGTGTAGCGGCCGAAGGCTTACCGAAATTCGAGGGCGAGAGTTTTTGGCTGATCGATGCGCTGGACGGCACCAAAGAGTTCGTCAAAAAAGGACAGGACTTCACGGTGAACATTGCTTTCGTGCAAAAAGGTATACCTGTGCTGGGCGTGATTTATGCCCCCGTTCACGATGCGCTGTATGTTGGTGTCACTGGCAATACCCGCCAACGCCGGGCCGAGGTGTGGCGCGGTGGTGTGAGGGCCGCCATTCATTGCCGCCCCCGGCCCAAGCAAGTTATCGTCGCGGGCAGCAAGTCGCATGAGATGAGCGACAATATGAAAGCCTTCTTAGCCCGGCACGATGTGGCCGAGCGCACCAAACTCAGTTCATCGCTGAAGTTCTGTTTGGTGGCCGAGGGCAAGGTCGACCTTTACCCCCGCTTTGGCCCCACCAGCGAATGGGACATCGCCGCTGGGCACGCCATCGTGCGCGCGGCAGGCGGTCGTGTGCACGATCAAGCTGGCAATGAACTACGTTATAAGAAGCCCGATTTTCGTAATGGGCGCTTTTTGGTCGAAGGTTGCGCTTGAGCATCGCGCCCGCCACGCCCGAGACCATCGCCCAGGCCGCCGATATTTTACGCAGCGGCGGGCTGGTCGCCTTTCCCACCGAGACCGTCTATGGCCTGGGCGGCGATGCCACGAATGATGCGGCGGTTGAAAAAATCTACGCCGCCAAGGGCCGCCCATCCTTTAACCCTCTGATTGTTCATGTGGGTGCGCCAGACTGGGTGGCCAGCATCGCGCAAGCCGACGCGCGGTTCGGCACGCTCACGCGCGCTTTCTGGCCAGGCCCGCTCACGCTGGTGATGAAGCGGCACACCACTTCGAGTGTTTCAAAGCTTGTCTCTGCTGGTTTAGACAGCGTGGCGGTGCGCATGCCCGACCATCCGGTCGCCGCCAGTCTTTTGCTGGCCGTGGGCCGGCCGCTGGCTGCACCCAGCGCCAATAAATCTGGCTCGATCAGCCCCACCGAAGCGCGGCATGTTTTAGACTCGCTTGCACGTCCACCCGCACTGATCATCGACGGGGGTAAATGCCGGGTGGGTGTTGAATCGACCGTGTTGGATTTGACCACACTGACACCAGTTATTCTGCGGCCTGGCGCCATCACGCGCGAACAGATCGAAGCGGTCATCGGGCCCGTAACCATAGGCACCGATACGCCACACGCACCCAAGTCGCCGGGTCAGTTGGCTAGCCACTATGCGCCGGGGCTGCCGGTACGGCTCAATGCGGCCGAGGCCAAAACGGACGAGATTTTGATTGGGTTTGGGCCTGCTCAGGGCACGCTCAACCTCAGCCCCCGTGGGGATTTGGCCGAGGCCGCGGCCAACCTTTTCGCGCTGTTGCGTCAGGCGGATAACGCCACTCTATATAAGTGTATCGCGGTGGCCCCAGTTCCCGAGCAAGGCATTGGTTTGGCCATCAACGACCGCTTGCGCCGTGCGGCCGCGCCGCGTAACACCGGGTCATAAGACGCTCAACCCCGGGACCGCCCGTGCCCCTCAATCAAGCCCTGCATAACAAGTTACGCGATATCGTCGGAACGAAGGCTGCGATTTCCGACCTCGCCGACATGGCGCCCTACCTGCACGAAGAGCGCGGGCTCTATCACGGCAAGGCGGCGCTGGTATTGCGGCCGGGCAGCACGGAAGAAGTCGCGCGCATTGTTTCGGCCTGTGCGGCGGCCAAGGTGCCCATCGTGCCGCAAGGCGGCAACACAGGACTATGCGGTGGCGCATCACCGCATGAGGATGCTTCGGAAGTTATTGTCAGTATGGGGCGCATGAACAAGGTGCGCGGCCTCGACCCCGTGAACTTCACCATCACAGTGGATGCAGGGTGCGTACTGGCCGACATCCAAAAAGCCGCGCTTGAGCACGACTGCATTTTTCCCCTCAGCCTCGCCGCCGAAGGCAGCTGCCAAATCGGTGGGAACCTTGCGACCAACGCCGGTGGCATTAATGTGCTGCGTTATGGCAACACACGCGATTTGGTACTAGGCCTTGAAGTGGTGCTGCCAGACGGGCGCATCTGGAATGGCCTGCGTGCGCTGGGCAAAGACAATACAGGCTATGCGTTGCGCCACCTTTTCGTAGGGGCAGAGGGTACGTTGGGCATCATCACAGGCGCGGTGCTGAAACTTTTCCCGCGCCCGAAGGAAACCGCCACGGCGCTTTGCGCCCTGCGCGATTTGAACTCAGTCACACAGCTTCTCAGCCAAGCCCGCGCGATATCGGGTGACAGCGTGACCGCCTTCGAACTCATTCCACGCATCGGCCTTGAGATGTGCATGCGTCATATTGCAGGCGTGAGCGACCCCTTCGGCGCGAGGCATGATTGGTATGTGCTGATCGAGTTCTCGACTTCGCGCCCCGATTCTGGCTTGCGAACCACATTTGACAAGCTCTTAGAAACGTCGTTCGAAAGCGGTATTGTCACCGATGCGGTGATAGCCGAAAGCCTGGACCAAGCGAAAAGTCTCTGGCGTATCCGCGAGTCCTTGCCCGAAGCCCAAAAACACGAAGGCGGCAGCATCAAACATGATGTGTCGGTGCCCGTATCGCTGGTGCCAAAATTCATCGCTGATGCAGCCAAAGCTATGACTGCACAATTCCCCGGCTGCCGCCCCGTGCCTTTTGGTCATGTGGGCGATGGCAACGTGCACTTCAACGTCTCGCAACCCATCGGCCAGGATAAGGTCGCCTATCTAGGTCAATGGGAAGCCATGAACCGTGTGGTACACGATATGGTCGTGGCCATGAATGGATCCATCTCAGCCGAGCATGGCATTGGCCTGCTCAAGGTCGATGAGATGAAACACTACAAAGACCCCGTGGAACTTGACCTGATGCGCAAGCTGAAGCGTGCGCTCGACCCCGCCAACCTTATGAACCCTGGCAAGGTGGTGGACTAGGTTTTGAGGATTGCGACGTCATACTTCGCGATCTCGCGATCCCGCGTCACAATTGTCAGCCCTTCAATCTGCGCCTGTGCGATTAGCATCCGGTCAAATGGGTCGGTGTGCTTGAGGGGCAAACGCCCAGCAGCCTCGGCGTGCTTCAATAAGATTGGCAACGGTACCAGTCTTGAATTGATAACGAGTTCTTCAAGATTGTCGGGCGCACGAAGCCGACCGGACGCTCGTTTGATCGACAATTCCCAAAGCGTGGCTGCGCTTACGTGAGTGACGCTACCCGCATTCGCGATAGCTTCGCGCTCGGTTTTCAAGAGTTTTCGATCATCGTTTAGCCACCACAACAAGATGTGGCTATCAAGAAGCAGCTTCATTTTCCTTCGCCGCGAAACACCTTCATGATGTCCTCGGGTAAGGGATCATCAAAATTATCAGCTATCCAAATCTTACCCTTGGCTATGCCCGGCTTGCGTGGCTCTGCCTGAGGGGTGTAGGGAACAATCTTAGCAATCGGCTTACCCGACTTGCCTAAGATAATTTCCTCGCCAGCCCTTACGCGCTCAAGCAGCCGCGAAAGATGTGTTTTGGCTTCATGTACATTGATCACGGCCATGGTGGGCCTCCCAGAAGTAGACTTAGCTAACTTAGTCTACTTCTGGCCTGAGCGCAACCCGTCAAGGTTTTGGGGCTGCGGCAGGAGCCGGACGATCCGCATGTTGATTGATCTGCATGCGCACCCCATCGGGGTCGAGTACCGCCATTTCAATCAGGCCATCGGGAGTGCGCACGGGCTCCACCGCGAATGTGGCGCCAATCTCTTTCAGCCGCTTGATGACTGTCTCGATATCGTCGGTATGCAATGCAAGGGCGACTTCACCGACTGCCAAGTTCGACGGCCGCTGAATCTTGGGTAGCGTGTGCGGCGTCAGCGCCTATGGGACCGAATTGGGGTGGTGAGTTAGGGAGGGTTTTGGTCTCATCGCAGAGACGGAGGAACGAAGATGAGATCAAAACCCATGAATACGAAGGCCCCAGCTGAGCGGGTACTCAAGGACATTCGCCGGG